>CAZDLM010000014.1:0-50611 GCA_964506465.1 uncultured Syntrophaceae bacterium | reverse complement strand
ATCCGGAACGGCTGACCCTGGGCGGGGAGCGGCGGGTCCTCTCGATCTTCTTTTCGGACCTGGAGGGATTCACGGGCATCTCCGAGGGTCTGGAGCCGGAAGAGCTGACGGCCCTCCTCAACGAGTACCTCTCGGCGATGACGGACATCATCTACGAGGAGGGGGGCACGGTGGACAAGTACGAAGGGGACGCCATCATCGCCTTCTGGAACGCCCCTCTGGCGCTGCCCGACCATGCCGTGCGCTGCGTCCGGGCGGCCCTGCGATGCCAGGCAAGACTGGCCGACATGAGGCCCGCCATCCGCGAGCGGATCGGCAAGGACCTCCGCATGCGGATCGGCATGAACAGCGGACCCGCCGTCGTCGGCAACCTGGGCTCCAAGACCCGGTTCGACTACACGATGCTGGGCGATGCCGTGAATCTGGCGTCCCGCCTGGAGGGAATCAACAAGCAGTTCGGAACCTACGCGATTGTTTCCCAAGCGACCCTGGACCTGCTGGGCGGTGCCTTTCCCGTCCGCGAGCTCTCCCGCGTCGCCGTGGTGGGCCGCAGGGAGCCGGTGACGATCTACGAACCGATGTTCCCGGAGGAATACGAGGCTCGCCGGGACGACTTCGGCATTTTTGCCGAGGGACTGGCGAAGTTCTACGCGGGCCGGTTCGCCGAGGCCGCGGGGATCTTCGAACGCATTCAGGACCGAGATCGCGCGGCACTCTCGTATTTACGGAAGTGCCGCACCCTTATCGACCAGCCCCCGACGGAATGGAACGGCGTGTGGGTCGTGACGACAAAGTGATGCGCCTCGTAATGTCGTGCTTGTTCTTCAGTTGCGCGGAATCCGGCGTGTCCTCATCGGTGCGGCTGCAGGTGGGGGGCGAGGGCTTCGAAGCTCAGAAGAGCCCGCTCCAGTTCCCTGGAGTCATCGATGATTTCGTTGCGCTGAAAGCGCAGGCAACCTTCGCGGATGTCCATGTCGGGATTCTTCTCCAGGACGCTCAGGATTGCACTTCTGCGGGAGCCGTCCAGCCAGAGCAGTGCGCTCGCCGGGTCGTTTCCCTTTACGACGAAGGCGGCGTCGAACCGGGGGTCGCCCGTCTTGATATCCTGGGCACCGAAGAACTTCGTGACCTTGAGGAATGTGTTTTCATGGCAGATCGTGAGCCCGGCGGGAAGGTTTGGGATCTGCACCGTCATGACCGTATGAACGCTTCGGTTCCGCCCGGTGCCCTGAATTTCGACCTGCAGGCGAAAGGGAAGGTTATGGACTGTTCCGCGGACTTCGCCCGGATCCCGGAAGGCAACGGCGGACCTTGAGGAAAAGAGGCTGGGCGGGCCGGGAGGCGCGTGTTGGAAGCCGTGTTTCAAGGCAAACGCCCGCCATGTCTCGGAACCCCGCTTGCGCCTCAGAAAAGAGAGAATCATGACGATGGCGATGGCGATCCCGATACCGTTCACAATGTAGGGTTCCAGATCGCTCCAGGAATCCATCCGGGCAGTCCCTCCTCTCTCTTCAGAAGCCTGTCAGAATTCGAGAAGACTGTATCACAAATTGCACCGCAGTTTCACCGCTATGGTCAGGGAAACGGGGTTTTTTTGTCGTCCCTGCTGCTCTAGCAGGTTGTCGAAAAAGTCGCTCAGCGCAGGCTGTTCAAAAATGTCCGGATGCAAGGCTTCTGAAATCCGGAGCCATGAGGCGTACCCGGCGGTACGTCGAATGGCGAAGGATGAAGGAAACGCAGCAGACGGGCGTTTTGGCAGATCTCCCATGCATCGGAGATCTACGATCCCCAAGAAAGGGAATGGGGTCTGCATTCGCTCGTCCATCCCGCAGCATGGCTGCAGGATGGCGCTCGCTGCCGGATTCAACAGTCTGCTGACTAAGCAATTTCGAAGGCCCGGATCAGGGATCGGTGAATTGATGTATTGGCGGGATCATCATACAAGAAAACATGTCCCTTCCCAAGATGTTTCGAAAAGTGAGCGAAGTACTGTGGGAGATTCCGGTCTCCTTCAAGCCGGGCATGCGCGTGCCTGCCAGGATCTACGGCACCGAGAAACTCGTTTCAGAAATGGATGCCGCCGTCTTCGAACAGGTCGCCAACGTCGCCTGCCTGCCCGGCATCGTCCGCCACGCCCTCTGCATGCCCGACGGGCATTCGGGTTACGGGTTTCCCATCGGCGGCGTCGCTGCGATGGACATCGCAAACGAAGGCGTCATCTCCCCGGGCGGAATCGGGTTCGACATCAACTGCGGCATGCGCCTCGTCGTCACGAACCTTACCGAGCGGGAGGTGCGGCCGCGCCTCAAGGAGCTCGTCCGGATGCTCTTCCAAAGGGTGCCCGCCGGCGTGGGAAGCGCAGGATCCGTGAGAATCCACCGCAAGGAGTTTCGGGAAGTCATCGAACAGGGGGCGCGGTGGTGTCTGGAGCGGGGTTACGGCTGGCAGGAGGACCTCGACCTGACGGAATCGGGCGGCTGCATGGCGGGGGCCGATTCCACCGCCGTCAGCGAACGGGCCATCGACCGCGGCTTCGAGCAGCTCGGCACCCTGGGATCGGGCAATCACTACCTGGAGATCCAGGTGGCCCGCCGGGAGAACATCGCCGATGAAGAGCTCGCCCGCTCGCTGGGGATCACCGTGCCGGACCAGGTCGTGGTGATGTTCCATTGCGGCAGCCGCGGCTTCGGTCATCAGGTGGCGACGGATTACCTCCTGATCTTCCTGCGCGTCATGGAAAAGAAGTACGGGATCCACATCGCGGACAGAGAGCTGGCCTGCGCCCCCTTCGATTCGCCCGAGGGAAAGCAGTATTTCTCCGCGATGAAATGTGCGATCAACATGTCCTTTGCGAACCGCCAGGCCATTCTCCACGGCATCCGCGAGGTCTTTTCGTCGATCTTCGGGCGCCCCGCCGGACAACTCGGGATGTCCATGGTCTACGACGTCGCGCACAATACGGCCCGGCTCGAGGAACACACCGTCGACGGCCGGCGGAAGACCCTGCTTGTCCACCGCAAGGGGGCGACGCGGGCCTTCGGTCCGGGCATGGCCGAGCTTCCGGACCGGTACCGGAAAACGGGACAGCCCGTGATCATCGGCGGTAGCATGGAGACGGGGTCCTACCTCTTGGTCGGGGTCGGCGGCGGAGCGGAGACCTTCTACAGCACCGCCCACGGCAGCGGGCGTACGATGAGCCGGACCAGGGCGCGGAAGCTCTGGCACGGCCGGACGCTGCAGCAGGAAATGGAGAAGAGGGGCATCTACGTCCTCAGCACATCCTGGCAGGTATTGGCCGAAGAGGCCAAGGACGCCTACAAGAATATCGACGAGGTGGTCCGGGCCACCGAACTCGCCGGAATCAGCAAACCGGTCGTCCGCTTTGTCCCGATCGGGAACGTCAAGGGATAGCCATGCCGTACGAGTATCTGGAAGATGTCGCCGTCGCCGATATCGCTTTCCGGGCCTGGGGTGCGGAATTGAAGGAAGTGTTCGCGGCGGCCGCGGAAGCGACGACGAAGGTCATGGCTGAGGCGCTGGCGGCCATTCGTCCACTGGAGACGCGGGAGGTGGAGCTGCGCAGCAAGGAGCCGGACCTCCTCCTCTTCGACTTTCTCCAGGAGCTCGTCTACTTCAAGGACGCGGAGAGGCTGCTGCTCCTCGTGGACAAGATGCGGATCGCGGCTGAGGGGGACGGTCTCCTGCTGGCCGCGACACTCAGAGGAGAGAAGATCGACCCGGACCGCCACATCCTCCGCGCCGACGTCAAAGCGGTCACCTTGCATCGCTTCTCCCTCGTCCGGACAAGCCGGGGCTGGGAGGCCTTGGTTGTCCTCGACATCTGAGGGTCCTGCCCCTAGCGATGCCCTGCATCAAGTGCCTAAGAGTACGATTTCATGCAGGATGAGCACAGGGGAAACGGCTGTGCGGCGGGGAAGCCGCTCCGCACGGTAGATGAGGCCTACGATTATCCTACAAATAATCCCACGGATCATCGCTTCTCGACGGGCGGCCTTGAAGATGCAGAGGCGGGGATGCCGGGCGCTCTTTACAGGAAACGGATGATGAATAAATAGATGGAAGCTGATTCTGTTTTGCGTCGAGGTCCTTTTCTATGCGGCGTTACATCATCTTCATGGCGGCCGGCTTGGGGCTCCTGATGTACTCCATCGACAGCACCGTGGTTGCGGTCGCATTCCCTCATCTCATCAGGGATTTGAACACCAATGTCCTTTGGGCGGGCTGGACCGTTTCCATCTACTTGGTGGCGGTGATGAGCGTCATGCCGCTCATGGGCATGCTCAGCGACAGCGTCGGGCGCAAAAAGGTCTACCTGGTTTCGCTGCTTCTCTTTACCGGCAGTTCCCTTGCCTGCGGTCTTGCGCCGAATATCTATGTCCTGGTGATCTTCCGTTTCCTTCAGGGGATCGGCGGCGCCTGCTTCCTGCCGACAGCAGCGGGAATCGTCAGTGACCAGTTCCCCGAGAATCGGCAGAGCGCCATCGGGCTGTTCACGAGCATCTTTCCCATCGGCGGCATCATCGGGCCGAATCTGGGCGGATGGATCGTAAGTCAATTCTCCTGGCGCTACATTTTCTATATCAACCTGCCCATCGGTCTGGGCCTGCTGGTCCTGATCTCGTTCCTGCTCAAGGACACGAAACCTCCGTCCAGGCCGCAGATCGATGTTCGCGGAGCCTCCCTCTTTTTCGGGGCCACGCTCTTCCTCATGCTTGCGCTGAATCACTTCGCCGAGGACTTCTCGATACCATCCTACGTCCTGGCAGCGGTCTTCCTGCTCCTGAGCGCCGCACTCCTTCTCCTGTTTTTTCGACAGGAGAAGCAGGTCCTGAACCCGATCCTCGACATCGCCCTGTTCCGATCAACCCCTTTTCTGGCGGCGAATCTGTTCAACTTGATCGTCGGTGCCGGCGTCTTCGGAGTCTTCGCATTTATCCCGCTCTACGCGACGTCCGTCCAAAAGCTGACCATCCTGCTCAGCGGCGTGATATTGACCCCGCGTTCTTTGGGAACCATCCTCGCCTCGACCCTCACGAGCTTTCTCCTCAAGCGTTGGGGATACCGGCAGCCGATCTTGCTGGGGGTGAGCCTGGTTTCCCTTTCAACCATTCTTCTCGGCGATCAGGAGTTTCATCTGTTCAAGCTGCTGGGCATCTCCTGGGGGCCGGCGCAAGTCCTTGCGGTCCTGATCATGGTGATGGGGATCGGGATGGGCATGCTCATGCCCGCATCCAACAACGCCTGCATTGAATTGATGCCCGACAAGGTCGCCACCATCACCGGGCTTCGGGGGATGTTTCGATCGGTCGGAGGCGTCTGCGGAATCTCCTTGATTACGATCATCCTCCACCTGAGCCCGACGCCGGAAATCGGTTTCCGGATCACCTTCGTCGCTTTCGGGCTGGGGCTGCTGCTTGCCATTCCCCTCGCTTTCCTGATGCCTTCTGGAAGGGAGGGAAACGTCGTGCCGAAGGGCCGGAAGGTTCATGCAGCGGAATCTCCGCCGGGCGGAAGTGCGTGATGCGATCGGGGAATTGCGATCCCCAGGGAGGAGGCCGGGCTGCATTTCGAAGGCTGTTCAAAAACACCCGGATGCGAGGCTCCCGATGGTTCGATAAGCTCACCATGACAGACTCCTTAGCCTGCCCTGAGCCTGTCGAAGGCCCGCAACGACAAAGGATGAGGAAACGAAGCAGACGGATGTTTTGGCAGGCATCCGGATCGATGATCCGGATGCCTGCGATCCTCAAGGAAGAGGCTGGGCTGACATTCGCTCCCTTGTCCCGCGTTGCGGGACGCGGTCGCTGTCGGATTGACAATTCTCCGGAAAAAGATCGGAGAATTGCGATCCCCAGGGAGGAGACTGGGCTGTCATCCGCTCCCTTGCCTCGCGTTGCGAGGCGCGGTCGCTGTCGGATTCAACCGCCGCTCAGGTCAGCCTATTTCGAAGGCTGTTCAAAAATACCCGGATGCGAGGCTCCGAAATCCTGCGGAGTGCGGCGTATTGGGATGTACGCCGCAACGACAAAGGATGAGGAAACGAAGCAGACGGGTGTTTTGGCAGACATCCGGATCATCGATCCGGATGTCTGCGATCCTCAAGGAGGAGACTGGGCTGTCATCCGCTCCCTTGCCTCGCATTGCGAGGCGCGGTCGCTGTCGGATTCAACAGCCGCTCAGAAGTTCTCCGCCAGGACCTCATAGTACGACCGCGGATGATTACAGGCGGGGCAGGTCTCCGGGGCTTCCGTGCCCTCATGGATGTAGCCGCAGTTGATGCAGTGCCACTTGACGGGAGAGCCTTTTTTGAAGACTTTGCCGCCGGCAATGTTTTCAATGAGCCTGCGGTAACGGCCCTCGTGGAATCTCTCGACCTTCGCAATCTCCTCGAAAGAGCGCGCAACATCGGGGAACCCCTCTTGCCGGGCGTCTTTCGCGAAGTCGGCGTAGAGCGCCGTCCACTCCGTCTTCTCGCCCGCCGCCGCCGCTTCCAGGTTTCCCCTGGTGTCGCCGATCACTCCAGCCGGGTAGGCAGCGACGATTTCCACTTCGCCACCCTGAAGGTGCTTGAAGAAAATTTTGGCGTGTTCTTTTTCGTTTTCCGCCGTCTCCAAGAAGACGCGGGAAATCTGTTCGAATCCCTCCTTCTTCGCTGCGCTCGCGAAATAGGTATATCGATTCCTCGCCTGGGACTCGCCTGCAAAGGCGGCCAACAGGTTCTTCTCCGTCTTCGTACCTTTCATCGACTTCATAAAAATCCCCTCCTGAAAATTGTTCGAGATGCTTGCGGTCCGGCAAATGCCGACCTGCGAATTTCATAGTACAACTTGTCTGCGACCCGCAAGCTTTTTTGTCTTTGTATTTACGCCATCTTCGTCATTTTTCCTATTGACCGCGGGCGTTTTACCATTTATATTTCAGCCAATTCTTTACGGTTCACGTTTTATCAGCCGCCGGCGCGGTTTCAGTTCGGGATCCCCTCGGAGAGCGGGATCGTTTTTTATCGTCTCGTCATGAAAGGATCGGCCATGTCGAAGTTCAGGAGCGTCACGGTCGCCATCGGACTCTCCGCCTTGATCTTTCTCCTCGCGTCCGCGGCGAACGCGGCTGGGGAAAAGTTTCTCACGGTCAAAATGGGAAGCGGCGAGGCCAAGGTGGTTTTCCTGAAGGGAACCGCGAGCGTGACGCCGCCCGGACAGAAGGAGGGCAGGGCACTTCAGGAGGGAGACTCGCTGAAGGCGGGGGACCAGGTCGTCACGGGCGCCGGCACTCTTCTGGAAATCATGTTGCCGGACCGCAGCATGATGCGTTTTGGGGACAATACCAATTTCAAGATCGTGCAGTTGTACATCGACAGCGACAGGAAGGCGCGGGAAGTGAATGTCCACATGAATTCGGGCAAGATGTGGAATAACATCCGCAAGATCTTCTTCGGCGTGAAACCCAAGATCGAGGTCACAACCCTGACATCCGTGTGCGGCGTCCGGGGGACGATCTATCGCATGAACGTCGAGAACGACCAGTCGGTTCTGGTGCGCGTCTACAGCGGCGAGGTCGGCGTCTGGAACGGCGCGCCGATGGTCGAGGCGGGGGAGAAACCGGGCGTGCTGAAGGCCCCGAAGGCCGTCTCCGGGCCCAAGCCCGTGGCCGGTCCGAGGAAGGTCGCGATGGAGGAGTGGATCCATATCCTCAAGTCCATGCAGCAGATCCGCATCAGTTCGCAGGGCGTTCCCGCAAGGCCCGAGGAATTCACCGAACAGGAGGACAAGGACGCCTGGGTTGACTGGAACAAGGCCCGGGATCAGGAGGCGGGGAAGGTTCCCGATCTTCAATAGGACATTTGCGGAAGACGGACAGCCGCTGTTTTGCATTTGCTGGGGAGAACTTCATGGCCAAGTCCAAGAAAGCGGTCGTATCGGATCTGGTGATCGGGCTGATCCTGATGATTTTTGCCCTGGCCGCCGGCTTTTTCCAGTGGGGACCGATCGAGACGCTGGAATACAAGTTCTACGACCTGGGTCTGAGCCTGCGCGAGCAGCCCGCGTCTTCGCCGGTCATCATCGTGGCGATCGACGACGAAAGCATCAATACCCTGGGGCGCTGGCCCTGGCCCCGGGCATACATCGCCCACATGATCGACGCGTTGAGCGGCTATAACGCCAAGGTCATCGGCGTCAATATCCTTTACTCCGAGAGCGATTTCAACCAAGGCCTCCTGGAGATCCGCGACATCGTCAAGAAGATGGAAGCCGACCCGGCGCTTGACAAGAACAAGCAGGCCGCGGACGTCTACGCCGCATTGAAAGAGGCGGAGCAGCGCCTGGACAACGACAAGATGCTGTCGACGTCCATCGCCAACGCCAAGCGCATCGTGCTTCCCTTTTACTTCGTCCTGGGAAGCCCCGTCATGATGGACAACGCCAGCCTGCCGGATTACCTCCGGAGGAATTCGGTGAGCTTCCAGAATCCGCTTCCGCTGACGACGGCACGGGAGCTCCTCCCGCCGATTCCGGAATTTGCGTCTGTCGCGGAGGCACTGGGCCACATCAACCTCCGGGCCGATCGGGACGGCACCGTCCGCAGTGAAATGTTGCTGATCGACTACGGCAACCGCGTCTACCCCTCCCTTCCGCTTCAGTTGACTCTGAAGTACCTCGGCCTGAACCTCCGGGACATCGTCGTCGGCGAGGGTATCCGGTTCCCGAGGATCAGCATCCCGACGTATGAAGATCACCGGATGCTCATCAGCTACAACAGCAATTTTTCCGCCTATTCCTTTGTGGACGTCATGAACAACAAGGTCCCGGGAGAGGTGTTCAAGAATAAGATCGTCCTGATCGCCCACAGCGCAACGGGACTCGGCACGATGCAGGTCACGCCCATTGGAACGACGGTGCCGTCGGCGCTCATCATCGCGAACGTCATCAACAATATCCTCAACGGAGACCACATCGCGCGGCCCGCCTGGGCCCTGCCGGTGGAGATGGGCGTCGTGGCTTTCTTCGGCCTTTTCCTGGCGATCGCGATTCCGCGGCTCAGGGCCGGAATCAGCGCGATCCTGTCGCTGGTCCTGCTGATCGCATGGCTGATCACGGGCGCGTATTTCCTGCTCATGCAGGGGATCTGGGTGAAGGTGTTCTATCCGACGCTGCTTCTGCTCATCGGCTACATCGTGCTGGTCTCGAAGGGATACCTCTTCACGGAGCAGTCGAAGGAGCGCATCGAGGCGGACAGCGTCGAGACGAACAAGATGCTGGGGCTTTCCTTCCAGGGACAGGGCATGCTCGACATGGCCTTCGAAAAGTTCCGCAAGTGCCCCATCGAGGATGACGCCATCAAGGAGCTCCTGTACAACCTCGGCCTGGATTTCGAACGGAAGCGGATGTTCAACAAGGCGGTGGCTGTCTATGAGCACATCGCAACGGCCGGCGCGTTCAAGGATGCCGCGGAGAGGATCTCGAAACTCAAGACCGTCGGCGAGACGATGATTTTCGGCGCCGGAGCGGCGCGCAAGGAAGGGACCGTCATCCTGGAGGGAGGCGCCCAGACGAAGCCGACGCTCGGCCGCTATGAAGTTGTCAAGGAACTCGGGCACGGGGCCATGGGGACCGTGTATCTGGGGAAGGATCCCAAGATCAACCGCGAGGTGGCCATCAAGACCCTGCGCTACGAGGAGTTCGATCAGGAGCAGTTGGCGGAGGTCAAGAAGCGGTTCTTCCGCGAAGCTGAGGCCGCCGGGAAGCTGGCACACCCGAACATCGTCACCATCTACGACGTCGGCGAAGACTACGAGATCGCCTATATGGCCATGGAATTGCTGGACGGTTCCGATCTGGAGAAGAACGGCTCCAAGGGTTCCCTGCTGCCGCGCCGCGAGGTCCTCAGGATCGTCTCGGCGGTGGCGAGCGCACTGGACTACGCCCATGCCAACGGCGTCGTCCATCGCGACATCAAGCCCGCCAACATCATGATTCTCAAGAACGGGGAAGTGAAGGTCGCCGACTTCGGCATCGCCCGCGTCATGGCCAGTTCCAAGACGCAGACGGGCGTGATCATGGGCACTCCCAGCTACATGTCGCCGGAGCAGATCGCCGGCCAGAAAGTGGACGGACGGTCGGATCTCTTCTCTCTGGGGGTTGTCTTCTTCGAATTGTTGACCGGGGAGAAGCCGTTTGCCGGCGAAAGCATTGCAACCCTGATTTACAACATCACGACGACTCCGCCGCCGGCTTTGAAAAACCTGGCGCCGGACATTCCGGAGCCCTTCAACGCCGTCGTGGCAAAGATGCTGGCCAAGGATAAGGAGCAGCGCTATCAGCAAGGAAAGGATATCGTATCGGCCCTGAACGAACTGCTGAAATCCCTGGAGGCCTGAGATGGAGCTGCTCGTCGGTGCGAAGACGGATGTCGGCCGGACGCGGAAGAACAACGAGGACAACTTTCTTGTCATGGAAAAACCGCGGCTGCTCCTGGTGGCCGACGGAATGGGGGGGCATGCTTCGGGGGAGATCGCGAGCCGGATGGCCGTCGACACCATCCGGAATTTCTTCGACAGCGGGGGGAAGAAGAGTCTGCAGATCGGCGCGTACGATGCAGACTACTCGGAAGCGACCAACCGGCTCGGTTCGGCGATTCGCTTTGCGAATATGGCAATCCATGAAGCGGCGGCGGGAAATGCCGCCTGGCAGGGGATGGGAACGACCGTCGTGGCGGGACTGCTTACGGACCACCGGCTGAGCATTGCCCACGTCGGGGACAGCCGCCTGTACCTCATCCGGGCTGGCGGGATCGAACAGCTCACGGACGATCATTCCGTCGTCGCGGAGCAGGTGAAACGTGAATTGATCTCCAAGGACGAAGCCCAGAAGTCGGAGATGAAAAGCGTTCTGACGCGGGCGCTGGGCACGGAAGCCGAAGTGGATGTGGATTTGTGTGAAATGACGACGTCCGACGAAGACGTCCTGATCCTGTGTTCGGACGGGCTTTCCAATATGGTGACCGACGAAGACATGTTGTCGATTGTGAGTTCCAGCAAGGACCCCGATGCGGCCGCGACGGCCCTCGTCGATCTTGCCAACAGCAACGGGGGCAAGGACAACATCACGGTCGTAACGGCCTATCTCCTCAAGGAGGGTTGGCTGTCTTCCTTATTGAGATTTTTTGGATGGGGCAGGAGGTGAAGCATGGCGAAGATACTGTTGAAGTTCAAGGAGGCGATTCTCAAAGAGATACCCCTCGACGGGGACGTTCTGACGATCGGCCGCAAGGAGGGCAACGACATCCTCATCGAGAATCCCGCCGTTTCCGGGTCTCACGCGAAGATCATCAAGACGGATCAGGGCTTCGCGATTGAAGATCTCAACAGCCTCAACGGGACCTACGTCAACGGAAAGAAGATCGCCAGGCACGACCTGAAGCACGGCGATTCGGTTCTCGTAGGCAGCCACGTCCTTGCCTTCATCGGCGACCAGGCGGAAGGGGAGGCACGGCTGCAGCCGGCGCGGACCCGCTCCATGGACGAGACGATGGTGCTTTCTCCTCTGGAGCAGAAAAAGATCCTGGCCACCGCGGCGCCGGCCGGTGAGAAGAAAGAACCGCTGGGCGGTTTCCTCGTCATCGGGGGGTCCACGGAAAAGAAGGACTATCTGCTCAAGGAAAGGATCACCACGATCGGCAAGGACGACGGCGCGGCCATCAAACTCAAGGGCTTCTTCGCGCCGAAAGTCGCCGCCCTGGTCAACCGGCGCAAGGAGGGGTATTTCATCACCCCTTCCGGCGGCAAGGAAATCAGGGTCAATTCGGAAAAGGTCGAACAGCGTTGCGACCTCAAAGACGGCGACGTCGTGGAAGTCGGCGACCTGAAGATGCAGTTTTACATCAAGGAAGAGTAGTCTTCTCCGGCCTCCCGGCCCCAGGACAGGCAGGAAAAAAGACGAGAAAAAGGCGGCAAGGTTTTGCCGCCTTTTCTTTTTATTATTCAATAGATGGATCAATCTAAAGAGTCATGGACAGGGGGGGAGATTTGTGGTAGTCGATACAAAAAATTTTTTGTCGGGGCCTGTCATGCGAATTACTCGAATCGGAATCGTCGCCAATGCGGAGAAACCGAAATCACCGGATTATGCATTGCGGCTGGCCGAATGGGTGCGCAGAAAGGGCCTGGAGATCTTCCTCGAAAATCGGATCGCCGCGAAGATCGGGGAGACGGGACTTCCGCTTCTGCAGCTCGCCTCCGCGGTAGAGCTGCTCGTCGTCTTCGGGGGGGACGGAACGATCCTGCGAACGGCGCGCGGCGTCTGTACGCATGCGGTCCCCATCGTCGGCGTCAATCTCGGCAGCTTCGGTTATCTCACCGACGTCAATCTGAGCGAAATGTTCGACGCCCTGGAGATCATCCTGAGGGGGGACGTCCTCATCGAGAAACGAATGATGCTCGATATCGTCCTCAACGAGGACAAGGGCGGAACCGAGGTGCACAGCGTCCTCAACGACGCCGTCATCAACCGGGGGAACCTCTCGCGCCTGGTGCAGTTGGAAACGCTTCTCGACGGCCGGTACCTGACGACGTTCAAGTCGGACGGGCTGATTATCTCAACACCGACGGGTTCGACGGCCTACTCCCTTTCCGCCGGCGGGCCTATTGTATTTCCGGCGCAGCAGTCGATCATCATCAATCCCATCTGTCCGCACACCCTGACGAACCGCCCGATTATCCTGCCGGCGGACGTCGCGCTCAAGGTCATCCTCTGGACGAAAGATCAGGGAGCGACGCTGACGCTCGATGGGCAGGTTTCCGTCCATCTGCGGCCGGGCGATACGGCGACGGTCCGCAAATCGCAATTCACGACCCATCTCGTCTGCTCTCCGCACCGCGACTATCTCCAGATTCTCCGGTCGAAACTCGGCTGGGGAGGGCTCCCCTCCGGGGCCGGAAGCAAATAGGCATGCTGCGAGAATTGAGCATTTCAAACTTCGCGATCATCGACAGACTCTCGGTTTCTTTCGGCGAGGGGTTGAATGTCATCTCGGGGGAGACGGGCGCCGGGAAATCCATCCTGATCGGCGCGATTAACCTGCTTCTCGGAGACCGCGCCCATGCCGACATGATCCGGTCCGACGAGGATGCGGCCGTCGTCGAAGCCCTCTTCGATGTCGGCGGCGACGATCTCCTCGGCGGGAAGCTCCATGAAATGGGGTTCAGCGGGGCCCGGGAGGTCGTGGTCAGACGGATCGTCTCCCGGTCGGGCAAGAATCGGGTGTACATCAACGGCGGCCTCGCGAATCTTGCGATGCTCGCCTCCCTCAGCGGGCGTCTGGTGAATATCTGCGGCCAGCAGGAGCACCAGGCGATTCTCGATGCCGCCGGCCACGTCGATATCCTCGACGCCTTCGGAGATCTGGGGCCGTTGCGGTCTGCGTACGGCGTCTTGCATGCCGAGTTTCAAGAACGCAGGCGGCTCCTGGAGGAACTCGAAGAGATAAATCGCCGGCGAGTGGAGCGGGAGGAGTTGCTCCGCTTTCAGAGGAAGGAGATTTCAGGTGCGGAACCCCAGCCGGATGAGGACCGGAAGCTTCTCGACGAGAAGAAGGTGCTGACCAATATCCAAAAGCTCCGGGACCTGGGAACGGGCGCCTATGACGGCCTCTACGGAAAAGGCGGCTCGGTGCTCGGGGAACTGCGCGGCGTCATCACCTCTCTCCGGGAGATCAAGAAGATCGATGCCGCCTGCGGTCTCGCTCCCGAAGAAGCCGAAGGGCTCTTCTACCAACTGGAAGAGGTCGCGTTCTCCCTGCGCCGTTACCTGGAGAAGCTTTCCGTCGATCCCGAACGTCTCGATGCCGTCGAGGAGCGGCTTGCGGCTCTCGGCCAACTCAAGCGCAAATATGGACCGTCGCTTTCGGATGTCCTCCGCCGTCTGAAGGAAATGGAAGGGGAACTGGAGTCCATCGCCTCTGTGGAGGAAAAGATCGACGGTCTGCGCACGGAAATCTCCGCGCTGCAGGACCGCCTGCTGGAGCGCGCCGCCGGACTGTCCCGTGAAAGAAAGAAAGCGGCCAAGGCTCTCAAGAAGGCGATGGAGAAGGAAATTGCCTCGCTGAACATGGCCTCTGCAAGATTCGAAGTCTTTTTCCCCGAGCCGGCGCAGACTCCGGAGGGAGTGCCGGTTCTGCGCGACCAGGGGATCGACGAACCGGAGTTTCTCCTGTCGGCCAACGTCGGCGAGGCGCTGAAACCCATGAACCGAATCGCTTCCGGCGGAGAACTGTCCCGGATCCTCCTGGCCGTAAAGAAGGTCCTGGCCCGCACGGGCTCCGTCGGTACCGTCGTTTTTGACGAAGTAGACAGCGGCATCGGCGGGTCGACGGCCGAGGTCGTGGGCCGCAAACTCAAGGATGTCGCGAAACATCACCAGGTGCTCTGCATCACCCATCTGCCGCAGATCGCCTGTTACGGAGATCTTCACTACCGCGTTTCCAAGTCCGTGCAGGACGGCAGGACGGCAACGCAGGTGGATCGACTTTCCGATGTCGCCCGCCTGGAGGAGATCGCCCGGATGCTGGGCGGCATCGAGGTGACGGAGGCGACGCGAAGGCACGCGCGGGAGATGCTGGCGAAGGCGAAACAAGACATTTGCTAGATCGTTGAACAAATGTCCTGCCCCGGGTCGCCTGGATCTTTTTCGACCTGCAGCTTCTCGCTGCGCGGCCGATGCCAAACTCGGGCTTGCGCCCTCAGAGTTTTTCCCTTCGGCGAAGGGAAAGTGCCGCAGGCAAGGCGCGCGACTTCCGAGGAGCGAGGCGTACTGGGATGTACGCTGCAGGGACGAGGGAGGTGGCGCAACGCCGCATCCGGGCTTTTGCCGATGCCGGAACAGTGGCGTTGAAGGCGCTGCGCTTCTGCGAAGGCAGGGGGCCCCGAAAAATCTCCAAAGCGCCCCCACGGGCAGAACATGGATCAAGAAATATAGTATGAAGAAAGAAAGGTCGGACAGACCATGTTGAGAAAAGCACGCATCGAAGACGCAAAGACCATCCACCGGATGATCAACGCCTCTGCTGCCAAGGGAGAGATGTTGCCGCGCTCCCTGATGGATATCTACGGCAGTCTGCGTGATTTCTTCGTGTTTGTCGACGAGGGGACGGACGGCATCGTCGGCATCTGCGCGATGTGCATCGTCTGGGAAAATCTCGCCGAGATTCGATCTCTGTACGTCGAGGAAGACCGCCGCAAGAGCGGAATCGGGCGAAAGCTCGTGGAGGCCTGCATCTCCGAGGCCATTACCCTGGGGCTATTTCGAATCTTTGCGCTGACGTACCAGAAGACGTTTTTCGAATGCCTGGGATTCCACCAGGTGGACCGGGCCATCCTGCCGGAAAAGATCTGGTCGGACTGCTTCCGTTGCTCCAAGTATCCGGACTACTGCGATGAAACGGCCGTGCTGTGGAGCTGCGATGACAAGAGTTGACGATTGCAGTCGCCTTCCGTTGCCGATCCGGAAGGGCGTTGCCGGCGGGCGGCGGGCGCCATTCCTGCTGGCCATCCTTATCGTACTTCTTCTGGGCTGTGACCTCCGCATGAAGCCCGCCGTTCCGGAAATGACGACCCCGTCACCAGACGCCGGAAGGATCGCGGTTTCGCCCGACGATCTCGACGACGCCTCTCTGGAGAAGGCCCTGGCGGCAAGCCTGCGCTACTACCAATCCCTCCCGCCTTCGGCCGAGTATCCGCTCGGCAAGCGCCGGGTGAGTGTCCGGGAACTGCAGGACTCCCTGCTCACATTCCGCGGGATCATCCTTTCCCGGAAGACCTGGCAGGACCGGGAGTGCGAAATCCGCCGCGTTTTTGACTTTGTTCCATCGGACGGCGCGGACGGCGCGGGCGCGGTCCTGTTTACCGGGTATTTCGAATCCGTCCTGGAAGGTTCGCCTGCGAGGACCGAGCGTTTCCGTTATCCGCTCTACGGAACGCCGCCGGACGCGGTCACCGTCAATCTGGGGAAGTTCAGCGGCAGTTGGCGGGGCAAGCGGATTGTCGGCCGCCTGGAGAAGAAGGAATTGGTGCCCTATTACAGCCGGGATGACATCGACCGGGGCGGCGTCCTGGCCGGTAGGGGTCTTGAACTCCTCTGGCTGCACGATCCCGTCGACCTTTTTCTGCTGCACGTGCAGGGATCCGGAATCGTCCGGCTGGGGACCGATCGCGACGTCCGTGTCCACGGCGTTGCCAGCAACGGCCGGCCCTACCGCAGTATCGCCAGATATCTGGCGGATCAGGGGCGGATCTCCAAGGGAGACACGGCCTACCGGAATTTCAAGACCTATCTGCGCGGACTCGCGCCCGCTGAGCTGCGGCGGGTGCTTGCCTACAACGAGCGGTATATCTTCTTCCGGCTGGTCGATGATGGACCGATCGGTTCGCTGGGATTTCCGGTGACGGCCGGCCGCTCGATCGCCACCGATCCCGAGGTTTTTCCGGAGGGGGCGCTGGCGTTTGTTCGATTCCGCAAACCCACCCTGGATGAAAATGGGGACGTCCGCGAATGGAATCCGGTGAACCGCTACGTCCTCAGCCAGGACAAGGGCAGCGCGATCAAGGGTCCGGGGCGGGTCGATCTTTTCTGCGGCACGGGAGCCGACGCCGAGATGCTCGCGGGAAGTCTGAAGGAAAAAGGAGCGCTCTTCTTCCTGTTGAAGAAGCCGAACCGTTGACGTCTCGGGCGGCGGCATTCCGATGGAGGGAAAAGGCATCCACCATCCCAGAAGGCCAGAAATACGGAGGTTTTCCGCATTTCAGAATGATTTTTTCCTTGATTGTTGGATTTCTTTGTGTTACGCATAAACACCTTTTGACCGTCGGCAAGGTCCGTAGAATCTGAGAAAGAAAAAATCAGGGTCCGGAAAACCAGACGGGGAGCGGTTTTTGCAGAGTCAATCTTCTGGAAAGAAAGAGCGGCAAAGGGTCTCGCCGCATCAGCGAGACGAGGTTCGAAACGGGAAAGCAAAAGCCAAGAACGGAAGTGGCTGTTCATTCATCGATAATCGACACGAAAGGGGGACTACAAAGGAATGACGAAGGCAGAATTGATTGCAGTGATGGCAGGGGACGCTGGTGTCACGAAAGCGGCGGCGGCAAAAGCGCTGGAGTCCTTCGCAACGGCAGTTGCGAAAGAATTGAAGAAGAGCGGAAAGCTCGGCCTGGTCGGTTTCGGAACCTTCTCGGTTTCGAAGCGCAAGGCGCGTGAAGGTCGCAATCCCCAGACGGGGAAGGCGATCAAGATTCCCGCCAAGAAGGTCGTGAAGTTCAAGGCGGGGAAAGCCCTTGCCGACAAGGTGAAGTAATAAGAACCGAACGGTGTTGAAAAAAGGCCTCCGGAACCTTCAGGGTCCGGGGGCTTTTTTCGTCGCGGTCGTTTGACAGAGAGACCCCTTTCTGTTATAGATCCCGCGACTTTCCGCAACAAAACCAACCGCAGTCCTCATGACTGCGCGGTACTCTTTTTAGAGGATGGGAGAAGAATTTGACGACTCGACGAATCCTGAGCGGAATGAGACCGACGGGGAAACTGCACCTGGGAAACCTGCACGGAGCGCTTGCCAACTGGATCGAGCTGCAAAACCGCGGCGGCTACGAATGCTTCTATTTCGTTGCGGACTGGCATGCCCTGACGAGCGACTATGCGAATACGTCCGATATCCGGCAGAATATCTTCGACATGGTCGTCGACTGGCTGAGCGCCGGCCTCGATCCCCGGAAGAGCACCCTGTTCGTCCAGTCCGGCATCAAGGAACACGCGGAGCTCTTCCTCCTCCTGTCCATGATCACGCCGCTGGCCTGGCTGGAGCGGAATCCGACTTACAAGGAGATGAAGGAGGAACTCGTCAGCAAGGACCTGTCCACCTTCGGTTTCCTGGGGTATCCCGTGCTCCAGGCGGCCGATATCATCATGTACAAGGCCAACGGGGTCCCCGTCGGCGTCGACCAGTTGCCGCATGTAGAGTTGACCCGGGAGATCGCCCGCCGGTTCAATTTCCTCTACCGGGAGATCTTCCCCATCCCCGACCCGCTCCTGACGGAAGTTCCGAAACTGCTGGGGATCGACGGGCGGAAGATGAGCAAATCCTACGACAACGCCATCTACATCGGCGACCGCGGCGAGGTCCTCGCCAAGAAGGTCGGCTGCATGTTTACGGACCCGCAGCGGATCCGCCGGACCGATCCCGGGCGGCCGGAGATCTGCAACGTGTTCACCTTTCACAAGCTCTACGCGTCGGGTGAAAAGATCCAGGAGATCGACCGGGACTGCCGCGGCGCCGCCATCGGCTGCACGGACTGCAAGCGTCGCCTGTACGAAGAACTGGAGGAAGCCCTTCGGGATGTTCATGAGCGCCAGGACTTCTACCGCGCCCATCCTGAGGATGTGCGGGCGGTGATCGAGGACGGGAACGGGCGCGCGGCCGCGATCGCCCGGGAAACCATGAAAGAGGTACGGGAAGCCGTGCGCGTATGACCGACGGGTACGAAATCAAACTCGACGTCTTTCAGGGACCTTTGGATCTCCTGCTGTATCTCATCCGGAAGAACGAAATCGACATCTACAACATCCCCATTGCCCTCGTCACCGAACAGTACCTGCAGCACGTGGCGATGATGCGATCCCTGAACCTGGACCTCGCCGGCGAATATCTGGTTCTGGCGGCGACGCTGATTCACATCAAGTCCAAAACGTTGCTGCCGCCGGAGGAGCAGGAAGGCGAGGAACCGGAGGAAGAGGACCCGCGTGCGGAGCTGGTGCGCCAGCTCCTGGAATACCAATCCTTCAAAGAAGCGGCCATGCAGCTCGGCGGCCGGGAGATCCTCGAACGGGACGTGTTCAAAGGGGCGCACGCCGCCGAGCCGGTTGGAGTCGCCGGCGATGAGGAGATCGTCGAGATCGACGTCTTTGCGCTGGTCGAGGCCTTCCGGAAGATTGCGGCAACGATGGGCCGGCCGGACCTCATGGAGATCGACGTGGAGAAGATCTCTCTGGCGGACCGCATCAACGAGATCATGGACCGCCTGACGCAGGCCGGAAACCTCGCCTTTTCGGAACTGTTTGAACAGGGCGCCGATCGGCGCCGGATACTTTATACCTTTCTGGCGATCCTCGAGCTCATGAAACTGAGATTGGTCCGAGCCTTTCAGTCTCGCTCGTTCGGGGTGATCCGGATCTTCCTTGCTGTGGAGTCGACGGATGGAACAGATCAAACCGATTCTTGAGGCCCTCCTTCTGGCGTCGGATGCGCCGCTTTCCGTGGAGAAAATCCGCGACGTCCTTCCCGAGGCAGAACGCGATGAGATCAACCGGCAACTGGCGGAACTCGTGTCCGAATACGAGGCGAGAAATGGGGGATTCCATCTGTGCGCGGTGGCGGGAGGCTATCAGTTCCGGACGCGGCCGGACTTCAGCGCGTGGATCAAGAAACTCAAAGGAGCCAGAACGCAGGTTCTGAGCCCCGCCGCGATGGAGACGCTCGCAGTCGTCGCCTACCGCCAACCGGTGATGAAATCCGAAGTCGACAAGATCCGGGGGGTCGATTCGTCCGCCTCCGTGAAGGGGCTTCTTGATAAGAAGATCATCCGCATGGTCGGGAGGAAGGACGTGCCGGGAAAGCCGATGCTTTACGGCACGACAAAGAAGTTCTTGGAGATGTTCAACCTCAACGACCTCTCGGAACTGCCGACGCTCCGGGAATTGAAGGAGCTAGAGGGCGATTCGGAATTGCAGGCGCACCTCGATCTGAAAGAACTCGGAGGCAACACGGAATCGCCAACGCTCCGTGAAGTGAAGCAACCCGCGGGTAATTCGGAATTGCCGGTGCTGCAAGAGTCAAGGGAACCAGAGGACGCTCTGGAATTGCCGACACCCCAGGACTTGAAGGAGCGCGAGGGCGGCGAGGTTTGAAAGAACGTCTGCAGAAGATTCTCTCCCGCGCCGGAATCGCCTCACGGCGGGCCGCGGAACAATGGATGCTGGCCGGACGGGTGTGCGTGAACGGGGTCGTCGTCAAGGAACTCGGCTCGAAAGCGGATGCGCAGTCGGACGAGATCCGGATCGACGGCAGGCTGATCCGCGCCGAATCCGAAAAGATCTATCTGATGCTGCACAAACCGCCGGGATACGTGACGACCCTGCGCGATCCCGAGGGCAGGCCGACGGTTGCGGATCTGGTCGTTGGCGTTGCGCAGCGCGTCTACCCGGTGGGCAGACTGGATTACGACTCGGAAGGACTGCTGCTTCTGACGAATGACGGCGATTTTTCCCAGAAGGTTCAGCATCCGCGGCATCAAGTCCCGAAAACCTATCGTGTCAAGGTGAGGGGAACCCTGGCCGCTTCCGAGCTTCGCTACCTTGAGCGGGGGATTTCTCTGGATGGCGAGTTGTTTCGTCCGGCGCAGATGCGGGAGGAGAAGGAGAATCGCGGCAGCACCTGGCTTCTTCTGACGATCGCAGAAGGAAGGAACCGCATCATCCGACGGGCCTTCGAGGCCTTGGGCCATCCGGTGGCAAGGCTGATCCGCCTGAAAGTCGGCGAAGTCGCCCTGGGTTCGCTTCCTTCCGGCGAGTATCGTCACCTCACCTCGCGCGAGGTCGAAAGCCTCCGCTTGGCCGCCCGATGATGGCGATTCTGCAGGAAAAAATTGTCTTGACATTCATCCAAAAATACATGATAGTCGCCCCCAGCGATTTGATAGTCATATGTTATTGATATCTCTGTTTTATCTCAGAACTGGCAGGCTGAGAAGGCGCGGTTAAGGAGGCCCGTATGAACAAATCCGAACTCATCGAAGAACTGAGCAGAAGAGAGAACCTGACCGAAAAAAAGGCGATCGATATCGTGAATTTGATCTTCAAGGGATTCACGGATGCGCTCAAGAAAAGCGGTCGCATCGAAATTCGAGGATTCGGGAGTTTTGTGGTCAGGGATTACGGCGCCTACACGGGCAGAAACCCCAAGACGGGAAAGAACATCAAGGTTTCTCCGAAGAAGCTTCCCTTCTTCAAGGTGGGCAAGGAACTCAAGGAGAAGGTAGATCGTCGAAAGTAACGTTCGGGGGAGCGGCCCTTCCTATCACCGGCAAAAAAAAGACGTCAGGAACAGGGGATCGGAAAACGGTCCCCTTTTTTTGTCCCCGCGATCCGCTCAGCGCCTACCGCATCATGCCTTCTTCGCGGAAGCTGAAGACCTTCTCTTCGCCGACGATCAGGTGGTCGTGGATCAGGATGTCGAGGACGCGGGCCGCTTCCTCGATGGTCCGAGTCAGGCGGATGTCCGCTTCGGAGGGGACCACATGGCCCGAGGGGTGATTGTGAACCAGGATCAGGGCGGAGGCCTTGCGCTTCAGGGCGTGCTCGATCACCTTGCGGGGATACACGACGGCCTGGTTGACGACTCCCTTCTCGAGGATGTCGACGTCCATCATGCGGTTGCGCGTGTCGAGGTAAATAATCCGGAATTGCTCCTCCTTCAGCCCGCCCATCGAGCAGCGGCAATAGTCGAGGAGTTCCTGCGTGCAGGAAATCTGCACCCTGTTACGCGCCTTTTCCTTGAGAACGAGATCGGCAAGGTCCTTGACGAGCTTGATCAGTGCGAGGGCGTGATGACCCACGCCGGGTACATCAAGAATTTCTGCAGGCTCGGCCTGAATGATGCCACGCAATGAGCCGAAGCGGCGTGTCAGTTCCTTGGCCAGCGGTTTCACGTCGCGTCGGGGAACGGCGAAGGTCAGGAGCAGTTCAACGGCCTCGTAGGGATGAAGGGCCGTTATTCCGGAAGAGAGATATCTTTCCTTCAGGCGGCGGCGGTGGCCGCTGCAATCCGATGCCTTTGGTCGGGTCACAGGCGATCGCTCCGGTATCGGGCGTATTTGGCAAACGGGGAGGGCGCGGAAGATCCTGCCCCCCTTCTTTGAAGCCCTGACGGGTTCCGGTCCCGCTGCAAGCTACAGGAGGCGGCTGTTTACGAAATCCCAGTTGAGCAGCTTGTCGATGACCGCCGCCAGGTAGTCGGGGCGGCGGTTCTGGTAATCGAGATAGTAGGCGTGCTCCCAAACGTCGATCGTCAGAAGCGCTTTCTGTCCGTGTGCGAGAGGCGTATCGGCATTGGGAGTCTTCACGATCTTGAGACGGCCGCCGTCGAGGATCAGCCAGGCCCATCCGCTTCCGAACTGGGTCACTCCGGCGTTCTTGAGCTCTTCGGTGAATTTGTCGAAGCCGCCCCAGGTTTCCCTGATCTTTCCGGCGATCGCACCCGTGGGGGCTCCGCCGCCCTTCGGGTTCAGACAGTTCCAGTAAAAGGTGTGATTCCAGACTTGAGCGGCGTTGTTGAAGATGCCCGCCTTCGCTGCATCACCCGCTGACTTCCGGACGATGCTCTCCAGGTCCGCATCGGCAAGGTCGGTCCCCGCAACAAGCTTGTTGAGGTTGTCCACGTAGGCCTTGTGATGCTTGCCGTAGTGGAATTCGATCGTGTTCGCGCTGATCACCGGGGCCAGCGCATCCTTCGCGAAGGGGAGTTCCGGCAGGGAAATCATGAGGCAACCTCCTGTTTCTGATCTTCGTGCTGGACGAACCATATCAGGTTCGGCAGGGCAGCGCAAGCCTCGCGCCTATGCGGGGATCCGGATCCTGCCCGAGGCCACCATCTCGCGCAGTTCCTTCTTGCTGAATTTCCCGACGCTGGTCTTGGGAATCGCATCCAGGAAGACGAAGCGGTCGGGGATCCACCAGCCGGCCTTGACCTTGCCCTGCAGAAAGCTCTTCAGTTCGTCTTCCGACACGGTGACGCCGGGTTTTGCAACGACGCAGCCCAGCGGGCGCTCCTGCCATTTTGGATGAGGGACGCCGATAACCGCCGCCTCCAAGACCGCAGGATGGGCCATGATCGCGTTCTCCAAATCGACGGAAGAGATCCACTCGCCCCCGCTTTTGACAAGATCCTTGGTCCGATCCACGAGCCGCACATATCCCTCTTCGTCGATCGTTCCGATATCGCCCGTGTGCAGCCAGCCGCCGGCGAAAAAAGGCTGAGAACGTTCCGGATCTTTGTAGTACTCTTTAGCGATCCACGGTCCCCGCAGCAGGATTTCTCCCATTTCGGCGCCGTCGGGTTTCACTTCCGCCCCGCGTTCGTTGACGATCTTCATCTCGAGACCCGGCGCTAACAGGCCCGCCGTCGTCCGGACGTCATAGAGCCGCTCCCTCGGCCAGTCGGCCATCGTGCTCTTGGGGATGGCCGCGAGCGCCAGCGGCGATGTCTCCGTCATGCCGTAGGCCTGCAGAATCGGAAACCCGTACTTGTCGTTGAGGGTTTCCATGAGCTGGCGCGGGCAGGGGGCGCCGCCGGAGAAGATGGATTTCAACGACGAAAAATCATGCGCTCCGCCGTTCTCCAGATACTGGAGCAGGAGGAGCCAGATCGTCGGCACGCCCGCCGTGAAGGACACCTTCTCCTGGGCAATGATGCGGCAGAGGGACTCCATATTAATGACCTCGCGGCCGGGAAGAACCTGCTTGCAGCCCAGCGCGACGGCGCCGAACGGTGCGCCCCAGGCATTGGCGTGAAACATGGGGACGATGTGCAGCACGCAGTCCTGCTCTGCGACGCGCAGGGTAATGCCAACGGCGTAGGAGTGCAGGACAATGCCGCGATGGCTGTAGACGACGCCCTTGGGATCCCCCGTCGTGGCCGAGGTATAGCAGAGGAGCGCCGGGTCTTCTTCGCTCAGGTCGTCGGGGAAGTCGTAGGCATCCGGAAAAGCGGAAATCCAGTCATCGTACAGAACGACCGGCGAGAGGGAAGTGGCAGGCATCTTCCCGCTCTGCGAGAGAACCACGAAATGCTCCACCGTCTTGAGCTGATCCTTGATGGCCTCGACAAAAAAGAGCAGGTCCTCCTCGATGAACAGGACGCGATCCTCGGCATGGTTAAGGACGTAGGCGAGGTGATGCGAGGGAAGGCGGAAGTTCGCCGTATGCAGGACGGCGCCCATGCAGGGGACGCCGAAATACAGTTCGAGGTGGCGGTGGGTATTGAGGGCGACGCTGGCGATCCGATCGCCGCGTCCTACGCCCAGAGACGTGAGGGCGTTGGCAAGTTGGCGCGTCCGCCGGAAATAGTCGGCATAGGTGTAGCGGAACACCTCGTTCGGGTAGACCGACACGATCTCCTTGCGAGGGAAATATCTGGCCGCTCGCAGCAGAAAGGTTTTCAAGAGCAGGGGGTAATCCATCATGATGGTCCTCCACTTCTTCTTGCGGGCCGATCCGCAGCAATCCCCGCAATACGGTTGGGCCGGTTCCCGTCATACGAAGACGCGCCTTTGGTTGGAACGCTCGGGCGGAGAGCACCCCCCTTGATCATTCTTCGGTCATCTGAAGTGCCAGCGGTGCCGCTTTCGGAAGTCGAGCCAGAGGACGTAGGGGATCAGGAAGAACGTTGCCACGGCCATGGGGACGGAGGCCTCAACGCTGAAGAGGGTCACGGCTATGCCCGCGGCGAGCCCGTAATTCTTGAGCGTTCCCAGCAGGACGAGGCTCACGACGTTGTCGTGGCTGATGTGCAGCAGGGATCCGATCCACTCAATGAGAAGACCCAGGAGAAACATGCTGGAAAACAGCACCAGGGCGATCGGGAGGAGCGAAGCGGGCTTGGCGAGCAGCAGATCACGGTTCAGCCCGACGATCGTGTACATGACGACAAAGAAGCTCCAGTCGGTCATCGTACCCTGCAGGGGCGCCAGTCGCGTGTGCCATGACCGGCGGATAAGAAGACGCGAAAGGAAGAGCGGCAGGACGATCAATTCCAACAGGATGGACAGCAGTCCCCACGGATCCATGAAATTGGTTCCCAGGAGCCCGATGGAGATGAGCGGCATGATGATCAGGGCGCCGATGTATGCGCCCATCGTTGCAATCAACGCATACGCATGGTTTCCTTCGAGCAGATCGGCGAAGGGTATGACGGCGACGGCCGGCGGGACGGCGGCGATGATGACGAGCCCGGTCCACAGTGCCTCATCGCCGACCAATACGGCGCCGAGCCCGATCAGGAAGTTGGCCAGGACGACATAGCTCATCAGGATGCCGCCCAGGGCAGGGAAGAAGAGAGACCGGGGAGAGCGGAAAAGGTCCATGGAGATGTTCATGGCGGACAGGGTCATCGCAAGACCGAGGGCGGGAAGCATCAGATAGCGGGTCCAGTGGGAACCGGCCGGCGCCGCCAACCCCAGGACAAGGGAAAGCAAAAAAATGAAATTTCGGGATTGCAGCAGTCTGCCCAGCCTCGTCATGAAAATCTGCTCCGCGGTGTTCTGAAATACGCCGATTGCGAAAACTGCGGGCGCAAAGGCCCACATGCTGGATCAACGGTGTCGGATGGCCCCGAACCAGGGGACCGCGGAGACGGTGCCTATGAGTTTCGCGGTGAACGCGACGGTGCAGACGCGTCTTCAGCAATGACATCCCTGGCGGTTTTCTCTTCTACCATTGATTTCCCCATTTCGCAATCGGCCCGAACGTTCGGAGGGAATTCCGATTTCCTCTCCGCAAGACAGGCAGGACTTGCCTTTCCCTGGTTGCGGAGCGCCAGAATTCTCTTGCATTACCTGAAAGCCTTTCTTATACTCCCCCCATTGGGGAATTGAGGAGAAGCGACAAGATGCCTGCCCGCCGAAAGTTGATGTCACAGGTCATTCTCCTTCTGTCGGCCGTCCTGTTCTGCGTCACGCCGATCTGTTCCTACTATCAGCCATCCCATGACCTTCGCCTGCAGGAAGACTTCAAGCTCCGGGCGGCGACGGCGGAAAACGGACTGGACGCTTCCGTACAGCCTCTTTACAAAGTCAAGCAATCCTCGTCAGAGCTCTTCACGCTCAGCGACATCCGCCTGGACATGAAGCGGGCGGTATTCGGCGCGTATTACACGGAGACAGTTTTCCGTCCTCACGAAATCATCCGCATCGCCCATTACTTCAGGGCGCCCCCATTGTCTTGCCTTTCCTGATTTTACGTTCGATCTCATCCTGATTTCTTCGAAGAGAGATGCCGGCAGGACCGGCATCTTCGGAATTGCCGTTCCGGCTGGACCTTCTGCCGGGGGAACTCTTCGCCCCGGAGGAAGCGGCGCGTGGCTGTTGTGCAGACGCGCTTGGAATGGCGGAGGCGTGCAGTTCCCTTCGGAAGGGAATGGCAGAAAACAATCAGAACACTTCGTCGAGGAGAGATCCGCCGGCAGGGCGCGTATCGCGCGTGTCCCCCGGGCCGGGCATCGGATTCTTTCCGGATGACGTCTTTCACTTGCGGAAGAACGCAAGAAAGGAAACGGGAAATGAACTGGAAATTCTGGGAAAAAAATGAAAATGGCGCCGCGAAACTGCCGGGGCCGAAGGATTTGCCCCCGCAGATCGGCTTTCAGCTTGTCACCGTTTTGAAGAAGGAACCTGACTGGGTGTGGAAGCTGAAGGTCTGCTTCCGGCCAGGCGCGCAGGGGAACGGATTGCAGAATGTCCGGGTTTTTGATCCGCGCCAGGCCATGGCGGCGAAAGTCGTCGTCAAGGATTTTTCGACCCTGGATGACCGGCGCGATCTGATTCTGTACGAAGGCACATTCAACAAGAAGACAAAGGAAGTCCAGATCAAGGAAACGGGCAAGGCCTGATGGCTCCAGGGTGCTCCAAGGTCCTGTAAAAAAGACACGAGAATTGAACCTGTCAAGAGATGTTTGAGGTGACGTCATGAAGAAGAAACTGTTCAGAGCGGTGCTGGTCGCTTTTGTGGCTGCGGCGCTGGTGTCGGGCTGCATGGACGACGCGATGGACAAATCGAAGATGCCGCAGAAGGCGGCGGAGTCGTCCTCGACGACGGTGAAGTAGCCGCAAGATTCGAGCAATCGTCACGGAGGAGAGGGCCGGATGTCCGGGGATGCCGGATGTCCGGCCCGAACCCGGGCGCTGCGGTTCCGGACCCTGTCGGCGCCCGACGCGCTCGGGCGGGGAGCTTTGCGAGCGCAGCAAAGCCCGCTGGTGGTTTCCTGCCCGACGAAAGCAGGGTGATCCGCCGGATTCTCATTTCAAGCCGTCTTTCGGACCGTTCGTGCGATCTCCGCGCCACGGACGTGTATTATCGAGCATGTACGTGGAAAGACTCCGGCACATGCAATTCGCGCAGAGATGGGCCATCTTTTGGGTCTTGACGTGACGGACGACGAAGAGCCGCGAATTTTCGGCGGAACATAGAAAGCAGCGACCGGCGCGATCGTTCTCGTGAAATTCGTAGCATTTCTCATCCTCGTAGTTCATCCGTTCACTCCCCTCCCGGTCGGTGTTTGAAAAAAACGGTCGTAGGACCGTCGCGGCCGCTTTTCAGGATCGCGGGAATCTCAAAAGGAATGTTGTTCCCTTCCCTTCGGCGGATCGGACCTCGATTGTGCCGCCATGGGCGGAGACGATTTTTCTGCAGAAGGTGAGTCCCAGCCCGGATCCCTTCGTTCGTTCGGCCTTCCCGCGGACGCGATAGAACGGTTCGAAGATAAAGGGAAGCTTGTCCGCAGGGATGCCGGCGCCGGTATCGGCGACGCTTGCGCGGACATAGTGATCGTCCGAACCGGTTGAAATGGAGATTTTTCCACCCGCGGGCGTGTATTTCACCGCATTGCCGATGAGGTTGGTAAAGACGCGCACCAGGCTCTCCCCGTCGCCTGCGAGCGGGGACCCCATCTCGTCCGATTCGACTTCGATGCCGATTTGCGCGCGTTCACAGGCCGGCGACATTTCTTCCACGCTTCGTTGAATGACATCCACCAGGCGGAGCGGCTTCTTGTCCGTGGCCAGAAGGCCGCTCTCAATGCGGCTCAAATCAAGCCAGCGCTCGATCATCTCCGTCAAGCCCCGAATCCGTTCGCTGCAGCGGTTAAGAATATCAAGAAAACCCTGTTCCAGACGGCTGCCGGCCGCGGCTTTCAGAGACTCCAAGTACTGCTGGACGGTGACCAGGGGTGAGCGCATTTCGTGGCTCACGAAGGTGACGAAGTTTTTTTCCATACGCTCCTTCTCTTCCCGCAGAATCCTCGCTTCGATTTTCAACGTCCGATGTTCAATGGCGCGCTTTGTCACTGCCCGGAGTTGGTCCGGCGAGAAGGGTTTGGGAAGGTAGTCGTAGGCGCCCTTGTGCATGGCCTCCACCGCCGTGACAATCGAGGCATAGCCGGTGATGACGATCAGCACGACGTCGGGTATATCCTTCGCGAGGATGTCGATAATCTCCATCCCGGACATGCCCGGCATCTTGAGGTCCACGAAGACCATGCGAGGTTTTTCCAGCCGGGCGATGCGTATGCCTTCAGGACCGCCGTCGGCCGTCAGGACGGTGTAGCCGGATTTCTCGAGGGTTTGACGGCAGCCATCCCGGATGGGCTCTTCATCGTCGATGACGAGGATGGGATCGCGGCTTGCAGACTCCTCCATGCCATGCTCCTGCACCCGTGGAAAGAAGACAAGGGCTCTGCCTCAGGCGTAGCGAAGCAGGGTCTCGACCTTTCTCAGCAGATCCTCAGCCATGATCGGCTTGTGGAGGACCATGTTCACCGTCTGGGCCTCGTCGGGCGGTTCAAAAGACTGAAAAGGTCCCTGCAGGTCGACGGCGCTGAGCATGATGAGCGGCATTTCCTTGCCCCCTTCGGAGGAACGGAGCTTGGAGACGACGTTGAAGCCCTCGCCCCAGGTTTCCATCATCATGTCGACGATGGCGAGGTCGGGACGTACGGACTTTGCCATATCGACGCCGGACTTCCCATCTTCGGCCATGAATACCTCATAGCCCCCGGTTTCCAGAATCAATTTCGTCGCCAGAAGAAAATCGCTGTCGTCGTCGATCAGAAGTATCTTCTTTTTCGTGGTCATGATCGGGCCCTCCTTATCGGTTTTGAAAGACAAGGAAAGCAAACGGAATGCCACTATGCAACTGTGTGTATTTATGTATGAAAAGAAAGACTCACGATTGCAGGCATCCGCAGGAGGGGTGAAGCGCCCCGGAATGTGAGGAAAACAGCCCCCTTCCGGCCGGCGATCCTGCGGCTGCGACTCGTTTTCACGTTCTGCAGCGACCTGTCTGCGCGCGGTCCCTCCCGGGTCAAAGTCTTCTCGTCCCGGGGGGCGCCGCCGTTACGGTTCTTCCGTCTTGATTCCGTAGCTGCGGATGCGCAGGCGCAGCGTTTTCCGGTCGATGCCGAGGAATTGCGCTGTCTTGTTGATCTGGCCGTGGAAGTGCCTCAGGGCCTTTTCGATATGTTCTTTTTCCACATCGACGAGCGTCATGCGGCCCGAGAAGGCGTCGATCACGGGAGCCCTGGAGTCGCCGCTCTGACCGTAGTAGAGGACATCGGAGGGCTGCACGGTTTCTCGGTCGCACAGAACGCAGAGACGTTCGATCGTGTTCTTCAGCTCCCGGATATTCCCGGGCCAGTTGTACGACTGCAGGGATTTCTTCACTTCCTCCGAGAACACGCGGACGCGGCTTGCGTGCCGGATCCGGAAAATCTCGAGATAATGCTCGGCGATGGGCAGGATATCGGCCCGGTGTTCGCGGAGCGGCCGCACTTCAAGGGGAATGACGGAGATGCGGTAGAAGAGGTCCTCGCGAAAACGGCCCGCGTCAACCTCGGCGCGGATATCCCGGTTGGTCGCCGTGATCACTCGGACATCCACTTTCTCGGGCGCCGAACTTCCGACGCGCGGCACTTCCCGCTCCTGGAGGACCCGCAGCAGCTTCATCTGGACCTGAGGGCTCAGGTTGCCGATTTCATCGAGGAAGAGAGTGCCTTCATGGGCCATCTGGAATCGGCCCTCGCGGGTTTCCGTCGCCCCGCTGAACGCCCCCTTCAAATGGCCGAACAGTTCACTTTCCATCAGGCTCTCTACGAGGGAACTGCAGTCCACGGCCACGAAGGGACGTCCGCTGCGCCGGCTCAACTGGTGAAGGGTGAGGGCGACGAGTTCCTTGCCGGTGCCGCTTTCCCCCGTGATCAGAACGCTGCTGTCGGTCTGCGCGATTTTCCGAAGGGCCCCGCGAAGCTCGTGCATGTAATCGCTGCCTCCGATCAGCATGGCGAGCGACTGGTCCGCTTCCTGGCCGCTTCCGGGTTCGACCGCCTCCCCGACGGCCTGGCGGAGGGAAGCGGCGTCGAAGGGCTTGGTCAGGAAGTTGAAGGCGCCCAAGCGCATGGCCTCGACGGACAGGGGAATCGTTCCGTACCCCGTGATGACGATGATCTTCCCGCGAATGCGGGATTCCTGTTTGAGGCGCTTAAGCAATTCGATGCCTTCCACCTTCGGCATGCGGATGTCCAGCAGGATGACGTCATAAACGTCCCGCGACGCGAGGCGCAATCCTTCCAGGCTGTCTCCAGTCGTCTCTACGGTGCAGCCCAGGCGCGTCAGGGTCTGGCCGCAGCCGTCGCGGATCGCGTCCTCGTCGTCGATGATCAGGATCCGCGGAGGGTTCTTCCGTGTCTTCTTCATGCGCCTTCCTTCCGTTCCTGTGCATTTCCCAGGTAGGCGGGAAGCGTGATGATGAACGTCGTTCCCCGTCCCGGTTCGCTTTCCACGTCGATGGTCCCGTTGTGCTCCCGGACGATTCCGTAGGCGATGGACAACCCCAGTCCGGTACCCTGTCCAGGTTCCTTGGTTGTGAAGAAGGGCTCGAAGATATGCTGAAGATAAGACCGCTCGATGCCCTTGCCGGTGTCGGAAATGCCGATGCGGACTGTGTTGACCGTATTGAGACGGGTGGTGATTCTCAGGGTCCCCTTGCCCGCCATGGCGTCGGCGGCATTGACGAACAGATTCAGGAATACCTCCTCGAGCCGCGAGTAATCGCCGAGAACGGGGGGCAGATCCTCGGTCATCCGCATGTCGATCTCGATCCCCAGGAACATGGATTGATCCTTGACGAGATTGATCGCGCTCATGATGACCTCACGGATCGAAAGGGGCGTCGCATTGCCCGCCGGCGTACGGGCGAAGTCGAGGAGGTTCTGGACGATCCGCTTGCTGCGGTTGGTCTGGTAAATGATCTTTTCGAGGTTCTGGCGAGCGGGGTGCCCCTCGGGCAGGTCTTCCAGCACAAGATTGCTGTACAGGAGAATGCCGCCGAGGGGATTGTTGATCTCGTGGGCGACGCCGGCGGCCATCTGGCCAAGGGCGGCCATACGCTCGGAGGCCGTCAACCGCTGAAAGGCCTTTTGCAGGCGTTCGTCACGGTCCCGGAGGGAGAGGGTCATATTGTTGAAGGCCTCATCCAGCATGCCGAAGCCCGAATACTGATCCTGCGTGAGACGGTAATCCAGATTGCCGGACGAGATGGCCTCGGCGGCCTTTTTCAGGATGCGGATCCGGCGCAGGATCGTATTGCCCAGGTAATAGGAAATGCCGAAGGCGACGACCATTCCGGCCAGGGTGACCACCAGGAACGTCCACAGGGTCCTGCGCTTGATATCCGTGTACTTCGCTTCCAGGATTCCCGTGTAAAGAATCCCGATGATCTCGTTGTCGATGTCGCGGATGGGGCTGTACGTCGTGATATACCAATCATTGACGACGAAGGCCCTGCCGATCCAGTCTTCTCCCCGGCCGAGGACTTTTTCGTAGACTTCCTTGGAGACCGGCGTGCCGATGGCGCGGCGGTTGCTCTCGGTCATCACGTTCGTGGAGATCCGAACACCGCGTTGAAAAATCGTCGCAACGCCCATGTCCCTGCCGGCGTATTTCTCGTCGTGATAGACGGTTCCCTTGATTTCGTCCACGATCCCATAGTCGCCGTTGAGGAGGATGCCGCCCTCGAGAATGCCCAGGAGCTGCTGATTTTCATCGAGGATCGGATAGGCCGCCCGCAAGACCATCCCCTCGCTCAGAAAGGTTTCACGGATCTCGAACGACATGGGTGTCCTGACGATGGGAATCCTTACCCGGTCCGACAGGCGGGGGTTTTCCCGCTCGATGCGGGCGAGTGACAGGAGTTGGGTCGCGGACTGGGGAGATCGCTTTTCAATGCACCTTTTCACGACGGGATCCCACAGCAGGCTGTCCCCCGAGGCCTCGGGGTTGGCGGTGCGGTAGATCACCGTTCCGGCGGCGTCCGCCACCGTCAGCATGTCGAGATACGGTTGCCGGCCGCTCATCTCCGGGACGTAGCCGAACCGGATGACGCGCCGGAGATTCTCCATCGCCCGGATATCCTTGGTGACGATCGCCCTGTGCAGGTGGGATGTCACGACGATGAATTGGATCTGTGCGGCGAGCCTTTCGAGGTTGTAGTTGTAGATCAGGCGCGCCGTATTGATATTTTCGCTGACCTTGTTCTGGGCCTCGTCGACGGTCGTTTTGTTGATGATGCGAATGCCCACGAGTGTGGCGACGACGCCGGTCAGGCAGGTGGCGATGAGAAAACCGAGAACCAGCCGGGTTTTGAGATTGACGGTGAACAGCCTGCTCAATGCGCGTTCGATGACGTTCATCCTGTCTTCCCGCATTTCCCGAATTTTCGCTCCGCACCGGCCGTCTCCACGATGCCGATAATAAAATCTTATATCATTATCCGTCGCAACCGATCAATCCGAGATCTCTGAAGAGGCAGAGGTTTTCCTGTTGTCTACCGTCGCAGGGTCTGCTAGAGTATGCGCCATTGGAAATCCAGTCGTTTCGGGAAGGTAAACATGAACTGCAAACATCTGCTGGCCTTTTACACGGTGGCCAAGTACAAGAGCTTTACCCTGGCCGCCCGGGAACTCAACGTTTCCCAGCCGGTGTTGAGCATCGAAGTGAAGAAGCTCGAAAAGACCTACAACGTCATCCTCATTCGGCGCAACAAGAAGGCCTTCGAACTGACGGAGGAAGGCAAGATTGCATTCACGTACGCCAAACAGGTGTTCTCGTTGCTCGACGATCTGAAGGAAGTCCTGATCCAGGGAGACGAGCATGATCTGAAGATCGGCTCGACGCCTTACATCGTCAACTACATCATGCCGGACGTCCTCAATGCCCTGAAGGAGTGCCACCCCGACCTGAAATTTCAGATCTACACGGGACTCTCCACGGAGATCATGGAGATGGTCGTCAACGGAGACTGCCACGTCGCCGTCATCGGGAGGGTTCCCTATCCGGACGAGATCATCTACCGGGAAATCATGAAGCTGCCCCTGTATTTCATCACCCGGGAGTCCATGAACGAAAAGGTTTTCCTCCGGGAGCTGTCCGGATCATCGTTCATCCTTCCGGAGAAGGGCTCGGCGACTCGGGACCATCTGCTTTCGGGCTTCAAAGAGCGCAACATTCCGCTGGAGCAGTTCATCGAATGCGAGAGTCCGCCGGCGATCAAGCATATGGTCCATCTGGGCATGGGCGGGGCCTTTTTCCCTCTATTCGACATCCGGGATGACGTCAGTCGGGGGAAGTACAACATGGTGGAGATTCTGGATCCGGTCTCCGTTACCTATGACCTTGTCTATTTGAAGGATAAGCGTAAATCCCGATCCGTCCGCAGTTTCGTGGAGGTCTTCAAGAATTTTGACTTCCACAGCCACCCGACCAGAGGGATGTCGTAATGGGGTTCGCCGGCCGGCACGGCGGGCCGGAATCCATTCCGAAAGGACCTGCCGTTCGGTGACCGCCGCAATCGCCCGGTGGCGCCGCACTTGCGGAGATCAAGCAGCGTATCCATCCAATATTGTGTATGTATTACTCGGTGTAATAGGCATATTACTTAATTATATTTGACAGTATCGAAGGGCAGTGGAATAGAGGTGGGCAGGGAGTTGATGCCGTCCCTGCGAAGGACGTCGGCAATTTCAGAGCGTGTCCCGGATGAAACAAGCAAGCAAGCGCTTGCTTGTTTCATCCCTCAGCGTGAGGCGGACAAACCTGATTTGCCTCTCGTTTTTTCAGGGTCGGCATTGGCGGGTAGGTATTGTGATCGTTAACGGAGAAAAAATCACAACGAGAGGGAGGTAGGACTATGAGAATTTTGGTCGGATTGCTGGTGGCTGCGGCCTTCATGGTGGGAGGCGTGACAGCGGATCTGGCGCAGGCGGCGGCGCCCGCGCAGTTCAAGTGGAAGATGCAGAGTTCACACCCCGCGGGAGCCCCCCAGATTGAATTGCTGAATAGGATGGCAAACGACATCGACAGGATGTCCAACGGCAGATTGAAAATCGAGATCCTCGCCACCGGCGCCATCGTCAAGCCCTTCGAACTGATCGACGCCGTGGACCGGGGCATCGTCGAAAGCGGCCAGTTCTGGACCCACTACACGATGGGGAAACACCCGGCCGGCAGTCTTTTCAGCTCTCCGCTCGGAGGTGCCGGCAGCGGCCTGGATCTGATGAACCATCTCTCCTGGTACCTGCAGGGGGGAGGGCGTGACCTCTATCTGGAGTATTACAACAAGATCCTCAAGAAGGATGTCATGGCCTTCATGATCGCGCCGGACGGTCCCGAGGCCTTCGGGTGGGCCAAAAAACCACCGAAGACGCTGCAGGATTATCTGAAAATGCGCTTCCGCATGTCTGCGGGTCTGTCGTCCGACGTTCTGAAGGACATGGGCGGCACGCCGGTGAACGTGCCCGGAGGGGAACTCATCCCCGCCCTGGAGAGGGGCGTGATCGACGGCGCCGAGTGGATCAATACGGCCAGCGACCTGAAGATCGGCCTCTACGACGTCGCCAAATACTACTCCGTGCAGGGTCTCCACCAGGCCATCGGCATCCAGGACATCATCATCAACGGCAAGGCATGGCGCGCACTGCCTGCGGATATCCAGGCGATCGTTCAATGCGCGACCACCAAATCGATTCTCGACGGCATGCTGTATTTCATCGAGGAGAATGCCAAGGCCCTGAAGGTTCTGACCCAGGAGAAGGGCGTAAAGCTGTTTGATGCCCCCGCGGGTTATTCGGATGCCTTCATCAAATCGTCGAAGAAGGTGCTCAAACAGTTCGAAGACAAGGACCCGTTCTTCAAGAAGGTTCTCGATTCGCAGCGCAAGTACGCCACGGTGGTGGTTCCCTTCACGAAGGAGACCAACAAGCTGGGGCAGCTGATCGCCGGCGCCGCGGAGGTGAAGAAATAAACCCATGAACCATCGCCCGCCGCATCCCGCGGCGGGCCGGATCGTCACCCAAGGGTCTGGGCGGGCGCTCTCCGACTGTTTCGGGAAGCGCCCGCCCGGCGGGTCGTCGGGAATCTCGACGGGGTGCTGGGGGGCGATTCATTGGAGCGGCCGGGACAATTCAGCCCCTGCCATTCCGAAATTCTGGAGTGAAACGCAATGAAAAACGTGGATCGTTTCATCAAGGTGGTCGACCAGATCAGCCTCTGGTCGGGAAAGATCTTTGCCTGGCTGGTCCTCCCGATGGCGGGGGTGCTGGTCTGGGAGGTTTTCATCCGCTACGTTCACCGCCCGACGCTGTGGGCTATCGATATATCCACCATGTGCTATGGGACGCACTACTGGCTTGTCGGCGCCATGACCCTCTATCTGGGAAAGCACATCCGGACCGATTTTCTCTACCAAAGGTGGGAACCCCGTACCCAGTGCTGGGTGGACGTGATTTGCTACCTCTTCCTCTTCCTCCCCGGCATGGTCATGTTCACTTGGCTCAGCATCGAGTACGCAGCCGAGTCCTGGGTGCTTCGGGAAGAGATGATGACGACTTGGCGGCCCCCGGCCTATTGGTACAAATCGACCATCCCCCTGGGTGCAGTGCTGCTGCTTCTCCAAGGGATCTCGGAGCTGCTCAAATCGGTCAAGCTGCTGCTTACGGGCGTGGACACCCGCTACCACGACAAGGAGCCCACCGAGATCACATGAACCCATCATCCGTTCTGTTGCGGAATGACCCCGATCTTTTCCGTGACCGGACGCGAGGTGGTTTACCGGTGAATGGATGAAAACCAGCTACCGTCACAGGAGAGAAAGATGAGTTTGGAAATCTACGGCTTAATCCTTCTGGTGGGCCTCTTCGGAGCGATCTGTTTGGGGTTCCCCATTTCCTTCACGCTGATCACCATCGGCATGATCTTCGGTTATATCGCGCTGGGACCCAAGGTGTTTTACCTCATGAGTATTTCCTGGTATGACACCATGGTGGACACGATCCTGGCGTCGGTGGCCCTCTTTACCTTCATGGGCTACCTCCTCGAAAAGGCCGGACTGATGGAGCGCCTCTTCCACGCGCTTCTGCTCATCTCCGGCCGGCTCAAGGGATCATTGTACATGGGGACCATTTTCACGGCTACGCTGTTCGCAGCGGCCACGGGGATTGTGGGCGCTTCCGTCATGATCATCGGCCTGATGGCCGCGCCGGTCATGAAAAAAACAGGGTACGCATCAGGGCTGAGCGCAGGCGCCATCACCGCCGGAGGAACGCTGGGGATCCTCATCCCCCCCAGCATTATGTTGGTGGTCATGGGTCCGATCATGCAGGTTTCCGTCGCCCGCTTGTTTGCCGCGGCGCTCCTGCCCGGGCTCATGCTTGCGAGCTTCTATGTCATCTACTGCATGATCCGGGTATGGATCAACCCGAAACTGGGACCGCCGCTCTCCGATCAGGAGCTTGATGTGTCGGCAAGCTTCAAGGCCCGCGAGTTCTTCTTCGGGCTTGTCCCGCCGGCGGTCCTCGTCCTGGCCACACTGGGGACCATCGTCACGGGTATCGCCACCCCCACCGAGGGGGCGGCCCTTGGGTGCCTCGGGGCCTTGATCATAACAATAGTCAACCAGAAGTTCACCTTCGCCCTCCTGAAGGAGGCCGTCTACCGCACGGCCGAAACGACGAGCATGGTCATGATCCTGCTCGCCGCTTCGACCTTCATGGGGGTCGTCTTTTCCACCCTGGGGACTCCCACGTTTATCGCCAAGACCCTTCTTTCCTGGGAGATGCCCAACTGGGTTTTTCTCATCGGCATCCTGTTGACCTGTTTTATCCTGGGCTGGCCCCTGGAGTGGATTCCGATCGTGGTCATCATTATCCCGATCTTCCTGCCGGTGCTCATGGAGATGCGCATCGACATGATCTGGTTCTGCATCCTCTTGGCCGTGACGCTGCAGACCTGCTGGCTCTCCCCGCCGGTGGCTTTGTCGGCCTACTATATCAAGGGGATCATGCCGGAGTGGGAGCTGTTCGACATTTACAAGGGGATGCTGCCCTTCATGGGGCTGCAGGTCATCGGCGTGACGATGGTTTACACCTTTCCGGCGCTTGCGCTTTGGCTCCCCAAGACCCTGTTCGGTTGATGGAGATGCGGGCATTCGTTGAGAAACGCGCTTCGCGGAGACGAAGCAACGGATGGACAATGGAATAAAACTCCCGGGTTGGCCGCAGTCCTGGCCAACCCGATTTTTTTCTGCTCTTGTGAGGAAGGAATATGGGAAAGACGGGTAGAGCCGCCGTCATGACGGAGGCGAAGAAGGCGCTGGAAATACGGGAATACCCACTCCCCAAAGTGGAAAAGGGCTGCATTCTCGTGAAGATCACCTGCTGCACGATCTGCGGGTCGGATCTGCACACCTGGACGGGCCGGCGGAAATCGCCGACGCCGATCATTTTGGGTCATGAGATCATCGGGAGGATCGTGGAACTGGGAGAGGGCGTGGCCCTCGATTCGGGCAATCGGCCCCTGAAGGTGGGAGACCGCATCACGTGGACGATCATGGACAACTGCGGCAAATGCTATTACTGCCGCGAAAAGGGCCTCATGATGAAGTGCACCTCGCTGAAGAAGTACGGCCATGACAGCTGTGCCGAGGCGCCGCATTTCGTCGGCGGATTCGCCGAATACTGCTACATCACGCCGGGGACCTGCGTGATCAAGCTGCCGGATGAACTGACGGACGAAGAGGTGGCACCGGCGAACTGCGCGCTCGCGACCGTCGTTGCGGCCTGGGACGCGATCGGGCTGCAGCCTTTCGACAACGTCCTCATCCAGGGCGCGGGAGCGCTCGGATTCTACGCGGCGGCCCTTGCAAAGCACTACGGCTGCGGCCGCATCATCGTGACGGACATTATCGAAAGCCGCCTGGAGTTCGTCCGGCGTTTCGGGGCGACGGATACGATCAACACGAAGGGCATGAAGGACGAGGAGATCGTCTCCGCCGTGAAGAAACTGACGGACGGTTTCGGCGTCGATTGTGCCATCGAGTTGGCCGGATTCCCGGCGCTGATCCCGCTCGGACTGAAATGCCTCCGCACGGGAGGCCGCTACATGGAGACCGGCAGCGCCTGGGCCGGGGCGAACTTCACGTACGACGCTTCCGACCTGATCTTCCGCTGTCTGACGCTGAAGGGCATTCACAACTACGATACGAAGCATCTCCAGAAAGCGGTGGATTTCCTCCGGATGACGCATGACCGTTTCCCCTTCCGCGAACTGGTAGGCGAGGCGGTGACACTTGACAATATCAACGAAGGACTGCGCATCGCCGAGTCCGGGAAGACGATCCGTGTCGCGGTCAAGCCCTAGGCCCGGAGTGTCCCTAAGGGGGTCCTTCTCGTGAGCGGACTGGCGATGGCCATCGTTCTGGCGTCTGCATTCCTGCACGCCGGCTGGAACTTTCTCCTCAAGAAGAGCTGGAACAAGATCGCCTTTACGTGGTGCTTCCTGACAGCGGCGATCGTCCTGTATCTTCCCGTCTGCCTCTACTTCTGGCCGGAGCAGCCGATTTCTCCCCTGGGGTGGGCCTGCATCGCCGGCACGGGCCTCTTCCATTTCCTGTATTTCTGGTTCATGGGGGGTGCCTATGAGAGGGGTGACCTGTCCCTGGTGTACCCGCTCTTCCGCGGGTCCGGTCCCCTCCTGGTCCCGATCCTGGCCGTCATCCTTCTGAAGGAGGAGCTTGCCGCCCTCGGCATCGCGGGGATCGTCCTGGTCGTCCTCGGCGTTTACGTTCTTCATTTGAAATCATTTCGCGTGGAATCCTTTGTCGAACCGCTGGTCGCCCTTCGGGGCGGGGCCTCCGCCTGGGCCCTGTGCGCAGGGGTCTCGATCGCCGGGTATTCGATCGTGGACAAGATCGGGGTATCGCAGGTGTATCCGCCCGTTTATCTATACATCGCCGTTTCCATCTGCTGGGTTATCCTGACACCGTATGTGATGTCCCGCCGGCGTCACGAGATTTTCCAGGAATGGAGGAACAACCGTACGAACATCCTGGTCGTCGGATTTCTTGCCATTTTCACCTACATCATGATTCTCTTTGCTCTGCAACTGGCGAAGGTCAGCTATGTATCGGCCGTGCGGGAGGTCAGCATCGTGCTGTCCGCCTTTCTCGGCGTCTCCCAGCTTGGCGAGAAGAACGCGGCGCAGAAACTGCCGGGCGCCGTCATGATTGCCGTCGGGGTCGTCTTCATCGGCCTGAGTCGGTAGGGCGCGAAGATGGACCGTGCCGCGGGCCGAGGGAACCGGTTGACGGGTGATCCGGGCAGAGATATCCTGTCGGTCCGGCAGTGAGATCTTGGGGTCTTGGATTCGATCTGAACCTATCGGAGGAATATGATGACGAAAGATTCGTCACCGATCAGCAAAGTCATGACAGCCAAAGAGGCCGTGGAAAGATTCGTGTTCGACGGCGCTGTGGTGGGGCTCGGCGGGCAGAACGTCGGCCGGTGCGCCATGGCCCTTGTCCACGAGATCGTCCGGCGGCAGATCCGGAACCTGACGATCGTCGGCTGCAACCTCTCCATCAACATGGATGTCCTCGTGGGAGCGGGCCTGGTCAGGCGCTGCGAGGGCGGAACCGGAAATCTCGAATACTTCGGTACCACGTTCTGTTTCCGCCGCGCCATCGAGCAGGGCGTCATGGAGATGGAGGACTACAGCCACCTGGGCGTCCTCAGCAGGCTGATGGCCGGGGAGATGGGCCTTCCCTTCATGCCCACGAAGAGCATGCTGGGATCGGACATGCTGACGCAGCAGGCGGCATCGACGGGGAAAAAGTACGAGCTCGTCGACAATCCCTGGAATCCCGGTGAAAGAGTTCTCCTGCTGCCGGCGCTGCAGCCGGATGTGGCGATTATCCACGCTCAGAAGTGTGATCCCATGGGAAACGTCGTGATCGAGGGGTTCCTCTGTCACGATGTGGAACTGGTGCGCGCGGCCAAACACACGATCGTCAGTTGCGAGGAAATCGTGCCGACGGAAAAGATCCGCATGGACGGGGAACGGACGAACATCCCCTATCTCTACGTCGATGCCGTCGTGGAACAGCCGTTCGGAGCCCATCCCACCGCGGCCTACCGCTATTACGATTACGACATCGATCACGTGAAACTCTACCAGAAGTTCGCTCGCGAGGGCGGGAAGGCCTACGACGACTATCTGAAGAAATACGTCGTCGATGCGGAGAACTTCGACGACTACCTGGACAGGGCAGGGGGATTTCGGATGATGAACAGGCTGATCAAGCGCATGAAGGCGATGCTGTGAGCGAGGTGCGGCGATGAAAAACTACAGTCTCGAGGAACTTACGGTTATCGAGGCATCCCGGTATCTGGAAGACGGAAAGACCGTATTCGCGGGCACCGGGCTTCCCCTGATGACGACGCTGCTGGCCATCAAGACCCATGCGCCGAATCTCTGCTTCGTCTGCGAAACGGGGCCGATCTCGCCGATCGTCCTGCCGACGCCGCTGTCCGTTTCCGATCCCCGGCTGCAGCACCGGGCCGTGCGCCTCGGATCGCTGAAAGAGGTCCTGGCCAACCTGCTGCAGCGGGGCATGATGGACGTCGGGTTCGTCGGCGGCGCGGAGATCGACCAGTACGGGAACATCAATTCCACCGTGATCGGCGACTACCGGCGGCCGAAGGTGCGCTTTCCGGGGAGCGGCGGCGGAAACGACATCCTCTCGCACGCCAAGAGGATCCTCATCATCACCAAGCATGAGAAGAAGCGTTTCCCCGAGCGCTGCAGCTACATCACCAGCCCAGGCTACGTGGGCGGCGGCGCCGACGGGAGGGTGAAGGCGGGGCTGACAACGAGTCCGAATCCGCCCATCACGATCATCACGAGGCTGGGTGTCATGGAAACGAACCCTGCGACGGGGCGCTTTCAGATTGTCAAGGTCATGCCCGGCTCGAGCGCGGAGACAATCATGGCGGAGACCGGTTTCCGTCCCGACATCGCGGACTGCGTCGAGGAAGTCAAGGCGCCCAGCGAGTTTGAGCTTCGCACGCTGCGTGAAGAAGTCGATCCGCAGGGGCTTTATATGAAGAAAGTGTAGAGGAGCGGGCGGTTTCCGCTGGGAAGGGATCGCCTGCAGGGGCGGCAAACGATGATGGGCTCGTTTCCCGCCGGACGAGGGAATGAACGCAGGACGGCAGGGTGTTGACACGCTCCGCCCTTGAGGGGACTGTTGCAGGATGAAGGAACGCTATTCTTCGGTATGGCAGGATTATCTGGCGGCTTTTCAGAAACCGGATGAGCCGTTTCTCTTCTTCTATCGATTGGAGAAGGACGGCCGGATTTCACGGCGCAGTCTGACGCGCGGCGCGTTCCTGTCCCTGGCGCGGAAGGCGGCGGGAGTGCTCGCGGCCGCCGGCCGGGGCAAGGGCTGCAGGATCCTGCACTGCTTCGGGGCCAACGATGCGCACGATCTGGCCTTCCGGCTGGCGGGGGCCATGCTCGGGACCGTTCCGGTCACGGTCAACTGGCAGGACGATCCCCTGGACCGTCTCCTCTACAAGTATCGTCAAACGAACGCGGCGATGGTCGTCATGAGCCCTTCCTTCGATTCCGCACTGCGGGAAGGCCTGAAGGCGGGATTGCCGGGCGTCCCGTTTTTTGACACGGTCGCCCTGGAAGGATGCGAGGAAATCTCTGCCGGCCTGTACGAACCGGATCTGGGCGAAGAGGATGCGAAGATCATCATCTTCACCTCGGGAACCACGGGCAGCCCCAAGGGGGCGCAACTGGCATACCGAAGTTACCGGAACAACCGCGCCGCCTTCGAACAGATGCTCGAAATCCGGCCCGCCGACCGGTTCGCGGCGGTTGTCGTGAACCCCATGCACCACACCAATTCCACGGCAATCACGGATTGGGCGCTGCGTCGGCCGGGGAGCCACGTCCACCTGATCGAAAGGTACTCGACGAGATACTGGGAGATTCTGACCGGCGTCGCCGGGGAAGGCTATGACCGGATCCTCGCGCCGACGGTTTCGCGGCACTTCGATTTCCTGGAGGAGCTCGCGGCGGCGGATCGCCTTCCGGTTCCCCTGGGACGGCTGAAGGAGGCGATGTCGAAAATCGACTTCCTGATCGGTTCCGCCCCGGTCGGACCGACAACGGTGAGCCGTCTGCAGAAGTACACCGGCCACATTCCCACCGTCCGCTTCGGCTCCACGGAGACCTGCCTGCAGGTTCTGGGCATTCCCCGGGCGCTGGACGACAAGGCGCGTCTGGCGATATTCGAGCGGGGCTGGGCGCACCAGGTCGACGGAGAACCACTGTCCGGGTACTACATCGGCCGGCCCCACGAACCCTATACGGAGGTGCGGATCGTTCGAGGCGTCACGCGGGGCGGGGAAGGATATCTGCAGGAGGCGCCGACGGGGACGCCCGGCTACCTGATTACGCGCGGCGGCAACGTGATGACGGCCTACGAAGGGAATCCGGAGGCGACCCGGGAGGTTTTTGAAGACGGCTGGTATCTGGGACTGAAGGACATCTGCTTTGCCTTGGAGAATCCGCGGGACGGCCGCCTCGACTATTTCTGGGTCAGCCGCGATTCATCCCTCCTGATCCGCGGCGGCGCCAATTATGCCTACGACCAGATCAGCGCGCAACTGGCGGACTTTGTCGTCCGCCGTTACGGACTCCCGCGGGAATCCTTCCACATTGCCGTCGTGGGGCTGCGGATCATGAGCGAGCACGAGGATTCCTGCTGCGTCACGATGGAATTGCTTGGCGAGGAGGCGCGCCGCATGAGGCCTCTGCTGGAGGAATCCTTCCTGAAAGACGCCAAGACGGGCGTTTCGAAAGGCGCCCGGCCCGATTTCCTGCGGTTCGCCGAAATCCCGAGAAACTTTAAGGGGGCGCTGCTCGTTCCGGAACTGAAGAGGGAGACCCTTGCCGATCTGAAGACTCCCGGACGGACAACGGCCTAAAAAGCCAGGGTGTCCCGCTCTCGGAATGCTCTGGGATCACGTTCAATGCCAGAATAAATTCCATATATTTGTATTTTCACAGAAACTGATTTACAAGGGAACCAGATCCTGCCCGCCTGGTTTCGGACTTTCCGGGGCTGTGAACCCTTCCGGCATTCGCGGGAGCAGAAAGCACCTTGGTGAGACAACGGGGGAAAGGGCTTCTCTATCATAAACGGTCGTAATGAAAAGTATGATAGTTATTAAATTGACTTATGTATAACAGCCCGATAGGGGATTTCAGGAAGCCATACGCCGGCCCATGGCACGGTGGATATTGGGACAAAAAGTATCCAAGTCAAGGAGGAAAGAAACGGCAGGAGTCGTCGATGCGTCCATCAAGAAGGAATTCTAATTTCATAGGAGGAATTGAATGAACAGAGATCGTTTGTTTGGTAGGAAAACAGGAATTTCCTACAAGACGGAAGAGAAGACCGTCTTACGGGGCTTCAACCTGAGCGATCTCGCGGAAGCGGGATACACATTCTATGACGCCCTCTTCGTACTGTTCCAGAACCGGATCCCGTCCGAAGCCGAAATGGACATGCTGCGCTATGAGACCGGCGAGTTTCTGGAGCACTCGATGTCGCCGTCCGCGGCTTCGGCCATCGCCGTCATCAACGGCCGGCCCTATCTGCCGGCTGCTGTTGCGTCTTCGGTCATGACGTTCGGAGGCGCGCACGGTCCGGGAGCGGCGCACGGATACATGCTGCACAAGTATATCGAGCGCGCCCGTGTCGAAGGGAAACCAGTCGAGGAGATGGGCAAGGTCCTGGTGGACGAGTACATGGACAACGGTCTCGCCGTCATGGGCATGGGCCAGCCCCAGCATACGGACGGCGATCCGCGTGCGCAACCGACCCACATCAAGCACGAGCAGCTCTGCAAGGGGGTCTATCTGGATCTCCAGTGGGCGATCGAAAAGCGCTTCAATGAGCGCCGCAAGAAGGAAGGCCGCTCCTTCGTGGCCGTCAACATGATCGGCGCAGGAAACACCGCCTTGGCGGAACTCGGATTTTCACCCAATGCGGCCTGGTGTATCGGCTGCGTTTGCCGCGGCTTCAGTTGCGCCGCGCACGCCCTGTACACGATGAAGAAGGGGCGCGCCTGGGCCGCGTCCAAGAGTGAGCCCATGGTCCAGATGCTGGATCTTTCCATGATCAAGTATGTGGGTCCGGCAGATCGCGAAGTGCCTCCGCAGTCCGAGAGACAGGCCTACGCGAAAAAACAGAAAGAGGAAGGAGAATACAAGAAATGGGTAATCTAGACGATCCGAGACTTCCGTTCAACTACCGGACCCGCGAGCGCGGCTGCGTTCCTCCGGACGAGAAACGCCAGCGCTTCCAATGGGTTTCCGAAGTCGCCTATAAGAATGTCCATCGCATCGTGTCCCGCGGCTACGACACGACGGAACTGGTCGAGGAAGGATACGGCCTTACGGACGTCCTCTTCATCGACTTCCAGGCCCGCATCCCGCTGATCGAAGAAGACAAGATGCTGAACTATATCATGGTCGTCATGCTGGAAGACGGCCAGTCCAACCCGGCGAACATCGCCCGGATCGTCGCCCAGGGCAAGAACTACCTCACGCAGGCGGCCGGCGCCTCGATCCTCGCCTTCGGCCACGCCTTCGGCGGGTACTCCGCCATGGGCAACCGCCTCGTGAAATATCTGGCGAAGGGCGAGAAGGAAGGAAAGTCCGTGGCCGAGATGGCGGCGCTTCTCGTGAAGGAAAACGCGAAGGATGAAGCGCTTGGCGTATCGGAACTGATGGTGAAGGACCCCATGGCGAAGAGGTTGATCGCCCGTGCCGAAAAGCTGGGCGTTGCCGGCAAGTACATCGCCTTCCAGAAGGAGATCGTCAAGGCCGCCCAGAAGGCGAGCAAGACGCCGGTGGACATCGATCTCCTCGGTGCGACCTGCGCCGCGATGATGGACCTGGGCTTCACGCCCGAGGCCGCCTGGGCCATCCTGGCCGTGACGCGCGCCTTTGCCGCCGGTGCCCATTACTGTGAAGAGGTCGAGCGCGGCGAATTCGTCAGACTGGGCCAGGTCCTGACGCCCAAGGAAGACTATGACGGCGAGCCCGACCGGCCCGTTCCTTCTCTGGAGGAGCGCAAGACGGTCGTGAGATCGATGGTGGCCAGGACGCCGCAGGAATGGCGCGACAGCGTCGACAAGAAGAAGAAGATCAGCGGCTCCGGCTGGGCCATCGAAGAGGAAATCGAGGATCCCCGCGGCAGCCGCAAGATCTAAACGCTTTCCGCCGGAAGAAATGACGGAAATTTTACGCCTTTTCCCTCCCGCCGTTTTGGGCGGGAGGGAAAAGGCTTGCTGCAGAAGAAGGAGGAAATGATGGCTGAAGACAATGTGAAGGAAATGTACGAGAAGGCGAGAGCGGCGTTCAAAACGGTCGAGTTCTGGCCTCAGGATAAGGTTGATGAGATGGTCCTGGCCGTCGGTTGGGAGCTCCAGAAGAAGGAAACGGCTGAGGAGCTGGCGCGTCTGGCCGTGGATTCCGGCCTCGGCGTCTACGAGGACAAGGTTCACAAGATCGGGACGAAGGTTCGCGGCACGCTCTACGATCAGATCGGCGTGAAGACCTGCGGTCTCGTGGAAGAGGACAAGGCCAAGGGAATCCGCCGGTATGCCAAACCGATCGGCGTCATCGCGAACGTCGTGCCCTGCACGAACCCGGAGTCGACCGTATGCTGCATCGCGCTGAGCACCTTGAAGACGCGCAATGCGATCATCTGCTCCCCTCATCCCCGCACGGAGCTGGCCACCTACACGACGGTGGAGCACATCCGCAAGGCCCTGAAGAAGGTGGGCGCGCCGGTCGATCTGGTCCAGTGCATCCGCCACACCAGTAACGAGAAGACGCAGGAACTCATGGCCAATTGCGATTACGCGGTCGCCACCGGCGGCGCAGCCCTGGTGAAGGTCGTCTATGCGGCGGGCGTTCCCGCCCAGACCGTCGGAGCCGGCAACGTCGTTTCCATCGTGGATTCGACGGTAAAGGACATCCCGACCATGGCGGCGAGGCTCGTGAAGTCGAAGACCGCCAACAACGCGGCCTCCTGCTCGTCCGAGAACGCGGTCGCCATCGAAGAGAAGGTGTTTGACAAGGTCATCGCTGCATTGAAGGCACAAGGCGGCTATCTCTGCAGCACCGAGGAGCGCGAGACCCTGAGAAAGACCATGTGGCCCGACGGCCACACCCTGAACCGCGAGATCGTCGCGAAGAACGCGATGTTCATCGCCGGGCTGGCGGGTCTGAAGGTTCCGAATGGCACGCGGGTCCTCATGGTCATGGGAGAGAAGATCGGCAAGGAAGACCGCTTCTCAGGCGAAAAGCTTTCTCCGGTGCTCACCGTCTGGAAGTGGACGGACTTCGACGAGATGCTGGACCGCTTGGAGAAGATCCTGAAATTCTCCGGCGAAGGCCATTCGGCGAACATCCAGACCGAGATCGACGAGCGGAGAGTGAAGCTGGCGCTCCGCGCCAACGTAGGCCGAATCGTCAGCAACATGGGCCACACCGAGGCCAACAGCGGCGGCTGGACCAGCCATCTGGGCTTTACGGACACGCTGGGTTGCGGCACATGGGCCGGGAACATCAGTTGTGAAAACATCAACTGGAAGCAGTTCCTCATGTACACGCGCCTGTCCGTTCCTGTAGAGAACTACCAGCCATCGGACGACGTTCTCTTCGGGCCCTACATCAAGAAATACGGCAAAGACTGATTCCGGGGATCGATGATCCTCCTCTGGATATAGGGGCCCCGCGCTTTTTTGGCGGGGTTCCCTATTTTAGGATGCTGGACGGCGGGGGCCGTGCGAAACTCATGATCAGAGCTGTTTTCTGGGACAATGACGGGGTCCTCGTCGATACGGAGATGCTCTATTATCGGTCGACGCGCGAGGTGCTGCGGCGGGTCGGCGTTGATCTGACGGTGGCCGCGTTCATCGATATTTCCCTGAAACAGGGGCGGTCCGTCTTCGATCTCGCCAAAAGGCACGGCGTCACCGCGGACGCGGTGGAGGAGCTTCGGGACGACCGGAACCGGCTCTACGGAGATCTGCTCGGCCGGGGCGTCCGCATTATGGATGGCGTCGAGCCGTCCCTGCGCGAGCTTCGTGGACGGGTATTTCTCGGGGTAGTCACGAGTTCGCGCCGTGAGCATTTCCAGCGGATGCACGAACGCACGGATCTCCTGGATTACTTCGACTTTGTCCTGACCCGTGAGGATTTCTGCGAATTGAAACCGCATCCCGAACCGTACCTCAAGGCGCTGCAGCGGGTGGGGCTCGACGCGGAGCAGTGCGTCGTCGTCGAAGACTCGGAGCGGGGGCTGCAGGCCGCGGCGGCGGCGGGAATACGCTGCCTGGTCGTGCCCAACGAGTTGACGCGGGACCAGGATTTTCACAAGGCCTGGCGCATCCTCCGCGGCGCCAGCGAGGTTGCGGAAGAAGTCCTTTCCATCAGGGCGGAGAAGGATGCGGCGACCGACTGACGGGCGTTGAAGCGTCCTGCCCATCGGCCCGCCGGGTGAAGGACCGGAGGAAATCATGATTTCAGCTCTCCTGTTCGATTTCGGCCAGACCCTTGTCGATTCGTCGGAAGGTTTCCGCGCGGCGGAAAAGGAGGCGGAACAGGCCGTATTCCATTTCCTGAACGGCGTTTCCTGGGACGCCTTTCTGGAGTCCTACCGCCGGTTGCGCAAAGAACTGCACGGGCAATCCAACTTCTCGCGGCAGGACCTTTTCCGCGGCGTCTGCCGATCCGCCGGCCGGGAGCCGGAAACCGAGCGCCTGGTGCAGTGGGAAAACCGCTACTGGGATCGGGTGCGGGCCGCAACCAGGCTCTTTCCCGAGACCGTCGAAGTCCTGACAAGGCTTCGCTCGTCCTACCGCCTGGGCATGATCACCAACACGCAGGGGCAGAGACCGTCCGTCATGCACCGTCTGCGTGAAATCCCCGAGCTTCCCGGTTTCTTCGAGGTCATCGTCGTCGCGGGCGAAGCCGGCGTGCCTCCGAAACCCGATCCGCTTCCCTTCCAAGTCTGTCTGGACCGGATGCGCCTGCGTCCGGAAGAGGCGGTGTATGTGGGGGACGATTGGCGCATCGACGTCCTCGGCGCCCGGGGCGCCGGCCTGCGAGCCGTTTGGCTGCGGCACGAGAGTGTCCGCAGGAACTGGCCCGATGGTGATGCGGACGCGCCGGTCATCACACGCCTCGATGCGCTTCTTTCCATCGACCGTCTTCTGAAATGACGGCCGCCTTCGAACGGCCCTTCGCCGAGGTTGCCGCGCCGGGCATTCGTTCCTGCTATTTGCCATGACATTGGCGGCCATTTCTGCTATAGTATTCTCGTTTTCACGACCGCCAAACTCGCATTGAAGAAAAAGCACTGGAGACCGCAGCCTTTTCGAGGCGCCGTTTGTCCCACGGTATTGGGTGAGCAATGTACTTCAACCATCTGAAAGCGTTTTATTATGTGGCGGATTGCCGGAGCTTCACACAGGCCGCGCAGAAGCTCCATCTTTCACAGCCCACGCTGAGCCTTCAGGTTCAGTCCCTGGAAAAGCAGTACGGGATTCCCCTGATCAAGCGTTATAAGAAGGCCTTCGAGCTGACCGAGGAGGGGGAACTGGTTTTCTCCTATGCACAGTCGATCTTCGCGCTCCTGCATGACCTGGAGAATTCGATCGAGGATCTCAACACGCGCAGCCTCAAGATCGGTTCCACGCCGACGCTCGCCCATTACATCCTTCCGGGGATCATCCGGTCGCTCAAGGAATCCAATCCCAAACTGAAGGTCCAGCTCTATACGGGATTGTCGCGGGAAGTCCTCCAGATGGTCGTCAATTTTGAATATCACGTCGGTCTGATAAGCCGGATCGAGTACCCCGGCAACGTCGTCAAACGGCCGATCGCGGAGCCGAAGCTGTATTTCATCGCCAACGATCCCGCGCTGCCCGACCAGCTCCATCTGGAGCAATTGGGCGGGTATCCCATCATTCTTCCGGAAGCGGGATCCGCGACCCGCGATTACCTCGTCGGTGAGTTTCGACGCCGCGACATTCCCATGAACATCTGCATCGACTGCGAAAACGCCCAGGCGATCAAACGCATGGTGCATCTGGGCATGGGCGGCGCCTTTTTCCCGCTGTACGCGATCGCCGAGGATATCCAGGAGAAGAAATACCGCCGAATCGAAATCCTGGATGACATTCACATCACGGTGGATCTGATCTGTCTGAAAGACCGGAAGAATATCAGGATGGTGAAGAACTTTCTGTCCGCCATCCAGTCTTATTCCTTCCCCAAGTAACCCGTTCCTTCCGCCGCCCCCCCTCCGCAGCCATGGGGAAAGGGGCATTCCGCCTGTCTTCCGGCGCCATCCGCACTCATCAATGAAATTATTGAAATTATGTATTGGACGGCGGCGGACCGTTGCCGCATTCTACTGTCGCCGCCGTTCAGAGCGTTTTGGGACGGCCGTGCGGAGGTTCTTCATGAGCGCTGTGGAATCGGTGGTTCTCTTTCTGATCGACGGGATGCGTCCTGACGGACTTCGGCAGGCCGACACACCGGTGATCGACGGTCTCATGCGCGCGGGCGCATCCACGATGGCGGCAAAGACCGTGATGCCGACAACGACGTTGCCCTGCCACACTTCCCTCTTCTTCAGCCTTCCGCCGCAGGATCACGGCATCCTGGACAACACCTGGAAGCCGCTGAGCGCGCCCGCGAAGGGCCTCTTCGATCTCTTGAAGGACAACGGCATGGCCGCGGCCTCTTTCTTCAACTGGGAGCCTCTGCGCAACCTTTCTTCGGACGGCGCCCTTGCCGCGTCCTTCTTTCTCAAGGACCGCAAGGAGCACGACGGGAGCATCGACCGCGAACTCGCATCCCTAGCCGTGCGCTGGCTCAAGAACAACCCCTGTCAGTTTGCCTTCGTATACATGCACAATACCGACCGCACCGGCCACAATGAAGGCTGGATGTCGGACAAATACCTCCGGGCCATCGCCAATGCGGATGCCTGCATCGGCGAGGTGATGCGCGTTCTCAACGGGAACACGGCCGTGATCGTCATGAGCGACCACGGAGGCCACGATAAAACCCATCATTCGGACCTTCCGGAGGACATGACGATCCCCTTCATCCTCCGTGCGCCCGGCATTCCCGCAGGCGCTCGGATTCGGGGGGATGTCTGCATCACCGACGTTGCGCCGACGATCGCCGCCCTCCTGGGACTTGCGGCGCCGGAATCGTGGGTCGGCGCGAAGGTCGCCGTTTAGCAGGCTGTTGAAAAACGCCCGTCTGCGGCGTTTTCTTCATCCCTCGCCATTC
>CAZDLM010000013.1:28783-52992 GCA_964506465.1 uncultured Syntrophaceae bacterium | reverse complement strand
ACATGGGACCAAATGTTATGTGCGAAAGTGGCAAACTGTTTTGACCTGGATACCATTGCGACGTATAATCAAATACAGCGGCCATAAAGACTAAATCAGGTAAATTTGGTTTAGGCCCAGATGAATAACGGTATCGATCTTTTTCGGGAGATTCAATGGCCGGCACAATCAATCCAAGATCCGTAAAAGGGCAGCGAATTTCTACTTGCTCACGGTTGTCAGGCACATACATTCGCAGAATGCATGAAACATCTTTTTCAAAAGAGCTTTTAGCGATATTGCACAGTCCCTCGATTTCTCTGGCTTTAGCATCGATGGCATTGGTTAGTTCACGTGCCGTGAACGTTTGCAACATGATGTACGAGAAGGCCAAATTCCAAGAAACAGCCATAAAAGGGGCGCGAAATATCTGCCAATGTAACAACCAGAGGCTCGTGGGATCTTCTAAATAAGGGTCCCATCCGTTTTCTGTATCCAATAATTGTTTCCCAAAATCAGATGGCCTTAAACAACCCGGATTTTCATCATTCTCCAAGAGACGAAAAAGGAGACACCAAAAGCGGATTGAACGAACCATATTCTTACCCACACCCAGTTGTTCTATAGCGTTTTCATCGTTGAAAACGTGTGGATTGGCAAGACATCGGTCGTATCCCTTCTTCAGCCAACCATATCGCGGTGTAAACGTCTCATGTCGACCAGCACTACCTCTAATAAGTTCCTGCTCCGTAGTCATTGTTTTATTTGCCATATTTATGAATACCTATGTCCTTTTCTTACAAATTCCTTGATTTGTATTTATTTAAGTCTGAAAACAGCCTTCAATCACTAAAACCCATTAGTGTGTTGCCACAGTTTTTCCTTGTTGGACTCAGACTTCTGAGGCCAACGTTGGATACAGGAGCCACGCACAGCTTGTGCGTCATTGCTCTCTGGTGAGGCGTCGAGCAGAATGAGAGTCTCTTCCAGAAGGAATCCGTATCCGATTGTGAAAACTGCTGATCCATTGAAATGATCCCCATCATCTATCGCTTCATCTTCCTATTCATTCCCGTAGCTGTACCTCCGGATTTTACCCACTTGTCGATCTCGGCTTTCTTGAATTTCCAGAGCCGCCCCACTTTGTGCGCAGGCATGCTGTATTTGTCGATCCATCGATAAACGGTGTCGCTGCTGACACCGAGGTGTTTGGATATTTCATCCACTGACAGCCATCGGTCTTCCATCTCGGCCATTTCTCTAACCTCACACGGTACTTTTTGGTCTCTGTTGCCCGCTTGCCTGGGGTAAAACGGAAAAGCGCCAACGAGTTTTTCCAGTAATATTTGGCAAAATATGGTGATTCTTGCCGATTGTCAACCGCTTTTCCCGGCATATGTACGAATAAATGGGAAATGATTGACTTCTACAAGCATAGTTGGATATGTTATTCGATAACAGAAAGGAGCATGTTTCAACCGCAATTCAATAAGTCGTGAGAATACTTGTAGCAACGCTTTGTATTTGAAGTCAAGATTTGAACATCACTGCCTTTTCTCATAAATCAATTCTCGCTAAATATCTCGAAAAAACGGTATTTTTATCAATTCATACATTTCCGTAAATCACTTTTTTAGTCATATCATTTCCAATACTTAGCCATTCATTCCGGATCAATTATTTTCCGAAACACTGCCACTCTCCTGGTTCATCAATTGTGGAATTTTACCGCAAAAGCTGGATTTTCCCTTCGTGGATTGATTTTGCCGTGCTTAGTACACGGTGAAAATTTAGAGGCTGTTTTGACGGTGGAACTGGGTGCTTTGAGCCGTGGAAGAGTCGTTTTGAGGCAAGGAATTTGACCTTTTTCGGTTTGAAGCAGGAGCAAAAAATCAACCACCAGAATATAGGTTATGCTCTCCTAGTATTTTTTGCCTTAGCAAAAATTCTGAGGTCATATTTATTTATTGTCCTTCTGCAACTGTGCGTTGATTTTTCTTTGGAATCGTAATTTTCATTTTCCGTCTGCTCTGGCACGAACAACGCAGGGTAATTTCCATGTCTGTTCTTTCTTTTCATATAAAGCTCCTTTAAAATTGAATTTATGATTTATTGAGTTCCCCATGGCAACACCGACAATCCATTTTTCCCTTTCATCAAAGTATTATATTTTCACTTACCAATTAAACTGATATCTTGAGACATAAATATACGACCATTGTCCCATGGCTTGTTGACATATTGAATGTCGTGGTCAAGCGTATAATTGACCGATTCAATAATATGTTATAATCAACAATAAAATAAATCATGATCAAGGGCTATATGCCATGATGAAAAAAAAGATGAAAGATGAGAGCGTGATTGATTATAAAGAAGAAGACCTGATATGGGAGGCAGTCCGCAGAAAAGAGAGCTACAAGAGATATTACTACAATGCTTTGAATCAAAATCGTGACAAAGAATCTATTGACCGACTAAGAGGGTTCAAGTGTTGGCCTAAGGACCAACGATTCATGCTGTCAAGATTGTTTGATCCTTCCTGCGATATTCATGAGATAAAGAATAATATTATAGCTGGCACCATTTCCCAAGAAGCCCATCCTTATTGGGATCTTTCCATTAAGAAAAAGGCTGTCCTTCAGCATGCGGTACCGGGAAGAGATCAATTTCCTAGTGATAACCTGCCGAGATATCAATTCAAAGAAGATGAGTCGAATAAGTCACTTCTCATAATCGATAAGTCTCGCTTAATTGACAGGGTTGTGATTTCTATTGATCCTCTTGCAAAAGAGGAAGTCATCAAACGCGAGATTGAGCAAATACGGGATAAGGCGCTGAGCTTTATCAATTCTTATTATGCTGAGGAAACTCAACGCAAAACCCGTATAATGGAAATAGAGGCGGAAGCTGAGAATGCAAAAATGACAGAAGATGAAGAACCGTCGATTAAGATAAAGCCTGAAACTCGATACCATCGCGCATCAATAAAAAATTACATCGCTTGGCTGCATACTTATGACAAAATAATTGATTACTGCAAAAGCAACGGAACACCAACAGATGAACGAAATGGTGCAGTCGTAATAAGAGCCAATAGATTTGAATACAAAAACCTTGTAGAAAATAATCATGATGTTGCGAAGATAGAGAATCATACAAGAGACATCAGAAGAGATTACAAAAACGCTATCAAGTTAATTCAGCAAGCCCCTCATATTAAATTTTCTCCTGATAGAACACCAAAAGCATAATCACTTTCATTATTGCCTTCCCTTCCGTAGCGGGCATTCCTTCCGGACATCACAACTTGCAGTTGCCATGGATTTCTAACACTTTGATATCATAATTGATTCATGGTTTGCTGCTGACAAATCTTCGAGGAAAGGAGGCGATAACATGATAATTGAATCGAATGAAGACAGTGGCCAAGTTGGTCATACAAAGCGAAATCTGATTGATGGGACTGGCATTATAGAAGTATCGATCGCGGATATCCACATAAGGGAGCCGCAACGGAATTTTAAAACCAAAAATGCTTCCGATAAGAATCTAGTCGAGTCCATTAAAAATATGGGCGTATTGGAACCTCTGCTTGTTCAACCACGAGAAGATCATGGGTTCTTACTCGTTGCTGGAGAGCGCCGTTATCAAGCTTCCATCAAGGCTGGCCTGAAAACAGTACCTGTAAGAGTTTTCCGTCAGGCACTTTCGCAGGAGAATTTTCTGCTGATCCAGATGGTAGAGAATTTTCAGCGCGAGAGCCTTGATCCTATCGCGGAAGCAAGAGGCTACTTATCGTATGCCCAAATGATGCTTGGATGCCTTGAGCTGAAAGACTCGATAGCAAAATTAATTCTGCATGGACGTAACTCAAGAAGGTTGGATGTTGAGTCTGCGGAAAAAGTTTCCGCACTGGAAACAATATCTGGGAAAACATCCCGAACAATCCAAAATATTTTAAAGCTTCTGACGCTTCCATCTGAAGCACAGCAAGCGGTAATTGATGGAAGGATCAGTATTTCGCAGGGGTATATTTTGGCAAAACCTAAATATAGCAAACATCCAAGGCTTGTGGCGGTCTTACAGGAAGGGCCGATGCAAGGGAAAATGACAACTAAAAACCTTATATCGCTGTTTGAGGGAGGTCAAGGTATTGACCCAAATGAAAGGTCAACGCTTTTTCGTAAAGACCGTAACCGCCTAAGAAGAATTATGGCAGCAATCGAAAGAAACAAGGATTGTTATGGAGTTTCCGAAAGGAAAGATATTCAGGAGGAAGTTAAGATGCTTCTGAAAACACTGGATACCATGGTGATAAATAAAAACTAACGAGTAGATTTGGTGCCCCAGGCACTCCACCGCTATAAAGAGTGGGTGCTTCATCCGGGTATCGAGCATGGCTGGGAGATCTATGCCCCAGAAATGATTATTTAGCGGAAGGAACACTTATGGAGCGGAACCAAAAAGAAGTTTTCGGAACAAAGGAATGGGCAAAATATAATGAAAACTTAATCAGCGGGTGTAGTCATGGTTGCCTTTACTGTTATGCCAAGGCAATAGCTATGAGATTCCAGAGAAGGACCGTAGAGACCTGGTGGCAAGAAATTATAGACGAGAAAAAGCTAATCAAGCGCTTTAGCAAAAAAGATGGCCGGTTCATGTTCCCGACTACCCATGATATTACACCTGACAATCTTGATTTCTGCATGGCTTTCCTTGGCAACATCCTTCAGCCTGGTAATGAAGTCCTCGTCGTGTCAAAGCCTCATTTGGAGTGCATACGAAGCATCTGTGAAACCTTTCATCAGTATCGAAAAAACATCCTGTTCCGCTTCACAATCGGCTCAGCAGACAACCAAACCCTTCGCTTCTGGGACCCATATGCCCCCAGCTTTGATGAAAGGCTTGAATCATTAATCTACACCCGTAAGGCTGGATTTCAAACCAGTGTATCGTGCGAGCCCATGCTGGATGATGAGGCGTATATTCTGATCCAAGCGGTGATTCCTTACGTAACTGACGCAATCTGGCTTGGGAAAGGCAATCAGATGATTGCACGCTTAAAAATGAACGGCCATGGTGACGTGGTAACGATGCAGAAAGCTCGTCAACTTATGGAGTCCCAATCTGACGAATATATTCAAGCCCTTTATGCACGATGGAAGGACACGCCACAGATCAAATGGAAAGAAAGTGTCAAAAAGGTGGTCGGGATCGAAATACCTTTTGAATCTGGGTTGGATATTTAGACAGAGGCAATGATCTGTCATCAACTTGCTGAAAGGATGAGCAGTATGGCTTTAGATATAAAATCGGGATTAAAACAAAATTTAATAAGTAAACGCCTATACACTTTGAAGGAGGCAGCTCAATATTTGGGACGATCCATCTGGGCTATGCGTGAATTGGTATGGTCGGGAAAGATTTCATGTGTAAGAGGACGCGGAAAAACAAAAATATTTTTTGATATAAATGACTTGAACAATTTTATCGAAAAAAACAAGATCGCTTACGAATAACTTTTTATGCCTTACGTGTGTTGTATATATCTGATATAATAGGGTTATTAGAGGGAGGTCGTCTAGATAGCATCCCAAACATAGGGAGTAAAGATCGACGTGTTGTATCCTTCTTATGTCTTCGTCATTACAGCGATACCAGAAATGGCGATGCATGAGAGTGTTCAACATACCGACGTCCGCGCTTTGACATGTTTATAGCCAAGCGCATCAGCTCCCGGGAAGGGGGTAGGTAGATGGGTTGCATCTACAGACGAAAAAATTCAAGCTGTTATTATATTAAATATTATCGCAACGGCAAACCTCATTTCGAGTCTACCGGAAGCGATAAGAAGGAGGTGGCAGAACGGCTTTTGAAATTAAGGGAAGGTGAAATAGCGCAGGGCAAAGTACCCGGCCTCTATTATGACCGAGTAATGTTTGATGAGCTGGCAGACGCTTATGTCTCAGAATACAAGGTAAATGATCGGAAGACCTTGAAAAAAGCGGAGCAAATAGCGGGACATTTGAAAAAGGAATTTGGGGGGATGGCGGTAACTCGGATAACCACCAGCGAGATCCGAAAATATACAGAGAAACGTCTTGACGATGGCTTTTCCAATGCAACCATTAATCGTTATCTCGCCGCGCTGAAAAGGATGTTCAACTTGGCTTATCAGGATACGCCGCCAAAGGTTTTTCAAATCCCGTACATTCCGATGCTCAAAGAACGGAATGTCCGAAAAGGTTTTTTTGAGCACCCGGAATTCCTCGCCTTGAGGGAAGAACTGCCAGATTATTTGAAACCCGTCATAACCTTCGCCTATTGGACAGGGTGGAGAAAGTCCGAAATTCTCGCTTTAGAATGGGATCAAGTCGACCTCGATGAAGGCATTGTCAGACTTGAAGCAGGTGACACGAAGAATGATCAGGCAAGAAACATTTGTCTAATACCTGAGGTAAAGGAACTGATCACTGACCTTTATAAGGAACGAACACCTGGTTGCCAATTTGTTTTCCATAATGGAGGGAAACAAATAAAGGATTTCAGAACTACTTGGGAAAATGCTTGCAATGAGACAGGTCTTTCTGGCCGGCTTTTCCATGACTTTAGAAGAACAGCCGTGAGGAATATGGTCAGAGCAGGTATTCCGGAGCGCGTTGCCATGATGATCTCCGGGCATAAAACCAGATCTGTGTTTGAGCGCTATAACATTACTTCTGGGGAGGATCTTAAGGAAGCGGCCAACAAGCTGAATTTGTACAGAAAAGTACTGGAGTCACGGTTACAGAATGGTTACACTTCCATTCCAGAACCGAATAATGTGATTCCGTTCAGAAGGGTTTCTCATTGATATTATTGGTGAAAATTGGTGCCGGAGGTCGGAATCGAACCGACATGCCTGCAAGAGGCGGGGGATTTTGAGTCCCCTGCGTCTACCAGTTTCACCACTCCGGCACAGGCGGTGAATTAGCTTGGGGTCCGGGAAATGTCAAGCAAAAATGAATTGACATATCAGGAATCTGTGTGTTACGAACTCCCCTCTTTTCGGCAGGAAAAACGCCTGGGGTTGTAGCTCAGTTGGGAGAGCGCTTGAATGGCATTCAAGAGGCCGGGGGTTCGACTCCCCCCAGCTCCACCAGGAAACGAAGGGGTTAAGCTCTTCAGCGCTTAACCCCTTTCTTTTGTCCGCTTTTCGACCGGACCGGCGGCGGCAATTCGAGCGGGCCTAGACGCCGGCCGGAAACGCGCAATCATCGTTTCCTCAGCGCGTCGCGAACCTTCTGCGAAAGTTCCGCCATGCCGAACGGCTTCTGGATGAAACTGCGGCATCCTTTGGCCATGATGCCCGAGGCAAGGCCGTTGAGGCTGTACCCGCTGGAGAGGATCACCCGCACATCCGGGTTGATCGCCTTGAGTCCCTCGAAGATCTCGGCTCCTCCCATGCCCGGCATGACCATGTCGAGGATGACCAGATCGATCTCGTCTTTGTGGTCCCGATAGACGGAAACGGCCTCCGGGCCTGCCGATGCCGCCAGCACCTTGTATCCCAGCCTCTTGAGCATCTCGCAGCCGACATCGAGGATCATTCTTTCGTCATCCACGACAAGAACCGTTTCGGTGCCTTCGATGACCCTTTCCCGCGACGCCTCTTTTATTTCGGGTTTCCGGTCCGATGCGGGCAGATAGATGTTGAATGTCGTACCCTTGTCTTTCTCGCTGTAGACGTTGATGAATCCGCGATGGCCTCGGACGATGCCGTAAACGGATGCCAGGCCCAGCCCGACGCCCCTTCCCATTTCCTTGGTCGTGAAGAAGGGCTCGAAGATCCTCTTTCTGGTCTTTTCGTCCATCCCGATACCCGTATCAGTGACGGAGATCCTGACGTATCTGCCCGCCTTCAGGCCGAACGGTTTCACGTAGTCCTCTTCGACATCGACATTTCTCGTATCCAGGTACAGAGATCCGCCTTCCGGCATCGCGTGCCAGGCGTTGACGAAGAGGTTCAACATTACCTGCTCAAGTTGGCCGCGGTCCGCCTCGACGCCCCAAAGATCCGGCTGGAGTCTTCGGTGGATGGCGATCTCTTTCTTCGTCCGGCCGAACAACGTCGAACTCTTCTCGACGACTTCATTGAGGTCGATGGCCTTGACCTCGTAACGGCCGCCCCTGGCGAACCCCAGAAGCTGTTTGGTCAGGTTCGCCCCGCTGCGTACCTGCTCCTCGATCTTTTTGAGCAGATCGAAATGGGGATGATGCTTTTCCAGATCATGCAGCATGAGAGCGGCATAGCCGTTGACGCTCATGAGCAGATTGTTGAAGTCGTGGGCGATGCCGCCCGCAAGGGTTCCGATCGCCTCCATCTTCTGGGCGTTCTGCAATTGCGCCTCGATATTCTTCTGTGCGGTGATGTCCCGCATGAAATTCAGCGTCGCCGGCTGTTCCTTCCATCGTACGGCTACGGCGCTGTTTTCCACCCACAGGACCCTGCCGTCACTGGCGACGATGCGGAAGGTCGCGTTGCCGCCCCGGTCCTTCAGGATCTCCTGCTGCTGAAAAGACGCCGTGTCGCGATCTTTCGGATGTACGTAGTTCGTGAAAACCGTTTCCCGGAGTTCTCCGATGGCATATCCGAGGAGCTGATACGTGCGGGGATTAGGGAATTGGATGCGTTCGTTCTGGAGGATGAAGATGGCGTCCCGTGAATTTTCGATGACCAGACGGTAGTTTTCCTCCGACTGGCGCAGCGCGGCCTCCGCTTCCTTGAATTCCGTGATGTCGCGGACGGATTCGATCGCTCCCGCCTGTTTCCCCTCGCTGTCGAACAGCGGAGCGACGATCGCCCACACGTGGGCGCCCCTTCCCCCGTAGACCTTCGGGACGAAGACCTCGCCGTAGAGAACATCACCTCTTCTCTTGATGTAGCGGTATTTCCTTTCGATGTCCGGATCGTAGCCATCAATGAGGTCGAGTACGTTCGGACGCGCCTCTCCGTAGAAAGGCACGGTATAGATATAATCTCCCTTGCCGACGATCTCCTCTTTTTTGACGCCCGTCATCTCTTCGATGGCCCGGTTCCAGGCGATGACCCTCTTGTCCTTGTCCACGACGAAAGTGGCGTCGGGAAGAAATTCAATGATATCGTTTAACTTGCGGTTGGCGACCTTCAACGCTTCCTCGGCCTGCCTGCGTCGCGTGATGTTTTCCTGCGTTCCCTCGTAGAAGAGGATCTTCCCGTCTGCGTCCTTGACCACCCGCGCATTGACGGACATGCAGATCGGATTCCCGTTTCTGTCCTTGGCCAGGAATTCGAAATTCTCCAAATGACCCGCAGCTTCGAGTTTGCGTTTGTATTCGTCTCGCTGCGCGGGATCGACGTAGAGTTGAGAGCGGATATCCGTTACGGAGGAGATCATCTCTTCAGGTGATGCGTAGCCGGACATCCGCGCCAAGGCGGGATTGACACTCAGATACCTTCCCTCGGGGGTGCTCTGGAAGATGCCTTCCACCGCATGTTCGAAGATGTGGCGGTATTTCTCTTCGCTAGCCCGGAGGGCCTCCTCCGCTTCCCGGCGGCTTCGCTGCTCCTGGGTGACCCACCAGATGCGGAGCATCGCGTAGCCGGCAATCAGGCCGGCCGCCAGCAGGAGGGCAAGGACGGCCAGCAAACGGTTCCGAAAGGATTCCATGCCTGCGACGATCTCGTCCTCCGGTGTGGCGACGATGATGGACCAGGCGGTGTCGCCCAGGCGGACCGGAAGGTAGACTGCGTGCTTGATGACGATTTCCTTCTCGTTTTCGCGGACACGGTTGTACGTATAGGTGGCGGTGCCTGCTTTTCCCTTCATCATGTTTTCGGCAATAGCCAGGAGGTCCGGGAATCCTTTGCAGGTTTCGGAGACGTTCTTCCCGATATGACCCGGCACGGGGCAGTACAGCTCTGTCCCGTCCCGGCTGATCATCCAGGCGTAGCCCGTGTCCCCGATCCGGATGCTTTCCAGGAATTCTTTGGCCAGCGCTTCGAAGGAAACGGCGAAACTGACGGCGCCGTCGAAGCGGCCTTCCCGAAAAACGGGGACTTGGATGACGACCGCCCGAAAACCCCGCAGGAGGAGCGTCACTTCGCTGACATGCGGTTTCAGAGACTTCTTGAGCGCTTGAAAGTGATTCAGTCCGGATATGTCGCCGTCCGCAAACCGTGGGTCGTACGGGGCGGCGTGTTGAATCTGCCCCCCTGCATCGACGCGGGAGAAGATCCGGATCTTGTCGGCATGGAAACGGAAGTAATTGTCGATCAGTTTTTTCCCGCGGCTGTTGAGACGAATGATGTCCGGAGACTGTGCGAAGAACTGCAGATCTCCGAGGCGGTTTCTGAAAAAGGCCTCGATTCCGTGTGCAGCTACGCGGGCGTGGATCTCCTGCTGCCGGTTGAGGTCTCCGATGGTCTCCTTGCGGACGGACTCATAGATGGAGTAGAGCGCATAGAGCGACAGGAGAACCAGTACGGCCAGACTGGCCAGTGCGGCGATAAGGCGTTTCCTGTTCTGCAGCACGGCGATCATGACATCTCTCTTCCCGGGGATGAGGGGACGGTTTCGGAGAAGGAAGAGAATGAGGGAGCAAACGCCGGATGTTCCACAGCGCCGTCCGTCCGTTGCGGAAATGTCGACAATGCTCCGCGATTACGACTCGGTTGGGAAAGAGACCGTTCCTGGGTGGTTCAACAATACCCGGAGGCAAGACCCTCACGCACGGCCGAAAATGATGACGCCAAGGCACCCGGTGCCGTCTTTACGAAAGAGGGGATAGGCATTTGAAAACAGCCTGTCAGAGGCTTTTGACGTCCCGGGTGTACTTCAGCCTTCCCTCCTTGATCAGGGCCGCCTTGCTGTTTTCGATCCAGGACGTAACATATTCGTTCTTCTTGACGTTGAGAAGGATGCCCTTGAGCATCTCTTTCCTGGCCATAAATTCCTTATCGTCCAGTTTTTCCCTTTCCTTGAGGCGCAGGAGATAGATCTTCCCTTCGACCGTCACGGGTTGCGCTGCCAGCGGGCTCCCGCTCGACAGCGGCATAAGAGCGTCGGACAGCGCCTGGTCGTGTCCGATCCTGGGCACGGCGCCGCCCGGTACGAAGAAGCCCGTCTCTCCGGCCAAACCCTTCGCGCCTGCGACGGCGTCCCAAGGCTCTCCCTTTTTCAGCCGTTCGATCAGGGATTCCGCGTCTTTCCTGCAGAGTTTGAAGGCTTCGGCCTCCACGTAACGTTTCTCCACATCCTTCTGGACCTCTTTCAGCGGCGGGACGTGAGCGGCCTTCCGGGCCATGAGCTTGAGAAGGAAATAGCCGCGGTCGCTGGAAAGGACCCGGCTCATTTCACCCTGCTGGAGAGTGGACAGGGACTTCATAAGGTCCTTTGCCGTCTTGAGCGCCTCGGGGGGGCGGTCCAGGGTAAACGGGCCCGGTTCGCTCATCTTCAGTTTGCTCTTCGCCGCGTATCCCTCGAAGTTTTCCTCCTGATAGATCGTGTCATGCGCCTTCTTGGCCGCCTGGGAGGCCAGGATCATGGCCCGAGTCTGTTTCATTTCGGCGATGACCTTGCCCCGCACGTCTGCAAAATCGGCGCTCTTTCCGTCCGGCTTCTTCCACTGGCTCTTGGTGCGGCCGAAGTACTCCTCCGCATCGCTCTCCGAAATTTTCACCTGATCGTCGAAGTCCTCCGGCAGAAAGGAGAGCATCTTGACCTGATACTGGTCGGGAACGCGGAATTCGGCGGCGCGTTCCTTGAGAAATGACTCCAGCGCGTCGGCGGAGGGATGGACGCCTGCCGTGTACGTTCTCGGATCGAGCTGAAGGAAGGACAGGTTGATCTTCTCGTTCTGGATCCGGTACAGGTCGTAGACTTCCCGGTCCGAGACCTTCACGGCATCCTGAATCAACTCCTGGAGCTTCATGGCCGTGATCATTTTTTGCTGGATATTCTCAAACTCCTCCGGGGTGGTCTTGTTCATGCTCAGCATGCGCTGATAGAGTTGTTCGCTGAAAACGCCGTCTCGCTGGAAGGCGGGATAGGCGAGGATCACGGCCCGCACTTCTTCCGGGGGGACATCGATCTGCAACTGCTTGGCCTTCTGGAGGACGATGGCCTGGTTGATCAGGCTGTTCAACGCCTGTTCTTTGAGATTCAGCTTCCGAATCATTTCATCGGTGAGCGAGCCGCCGTAGGTTCTGCGGTAAGCGTCCAGGAGATTCTCGTATTCCTTCTGGAAATCGATATAGGCGATGCCCTTTCCGTCCAGGGTGGCGACGGTTTCCGCCCGCTCCTGGTTTCCGACCGAGCCGAAATAGAATACGAAGACGATGACGATGATGCCCAGAAGCACCTTCATCATCCAATTTCTGGCATGTCTTCTCATCAAGTCCAGCATGACGAGACCTCCCCGCAGGAAAAATTGGCACGAAATCGCATGCCCGGGGAACGTAGTACAGGCATATGGAAATTTCAACGTTTTTTTCGAAAAATCCATTGATTAGCACCCTGAAATACGCTATAGGGTGCGCATATTAAAAGGGGGGAGGCGGTTATCCTCCCGGTTCCTTTGAGGAAAACAATAAGGAGGGCACCTTGCTTTTTGATTATGTCCTGGGGAAGTTTTCCAATGATCTGGCCATTGACCTTGGCACGGCCAACACGCTCGTCTACGTGAAGGGGAAGGGCATTGTGCTGAGCGAGCCCTCCGTGGTAGCCGTCCACAAGGATGCCAGGGGCGTCAAGAAAGTCCTCGCCGTCGGATCGGAAGCCAAGCGGATGCTGGGGCGGACGCCGGGCAACATCGTCGCCATCCGTCCCATGCGGGACGGCGTCATCGCGGATTTCGACATCACCGAGGCGATGCTCCGACATTTCATTCTCCAGGTTCACAACCGGCGCGCGCTGGTGCGTCCCCGCATCATCGTATCCATCCCCTCGGGCATCACCCAGGTTGAAAGAAGGGCCGTCCGGGAAACGGTCGAATCGGCGGGCGCCAGAGAGATTTATCTGATCGAGGAACCGATGGCGGCCGCTATCGGAGCGGGCTTGCCGATCAAAGAGCCGACGAGTTCGATGATTGTCGACATCGGAGGAGGTACGACGGAAGTCGCGGTGATTTCGCTGGCGGGGATCGTCTATGCGAAGTCCGTCCGTGTTGCCGGCGACAAGATCGATGAGGAAATCGTCCAGTACATGAAGCGCAAGTACAGCCTGCTGATCGGGGAGAGGTCGGGCGAGATCATCAAGACAACGATCGGCTGCGCCTATCCGGACGACGAGGTCCGCAAGGTCGACGTCAAGGGAAGGGATCTGATCTCCGGGATACCAAAGATTGTCGAGATCAATTCCGAAGAGATCCGCGAGGCCATCCAGGAACCCATCAGCATCATTGTTGATACGATCAAGGATGCCCTCGAAAATGCCCCGCCGGAACTCGCCGGCGACATCGTCGACCGGGGCATTGTCTTGACGGGGGGCGGAGCTCTGCTTCGGAAAATCGATGTCCTCATCCGGGAAGAAACCGGACTGCCCATCACGATCGCCGATGAGCCTCTGTCCACCGTTGCCAGAGGCGCCGGCATGGCATTGGACCAACTGGACGTTCTCAAGGAGGTGACGGTCCAGATGTAGGGTGCCGGGCAGTGCAGGTTCCGTCCTTCGCAGCAGAGACATCCGGCGCCCCTCTGTGTCGATCTTGCCCTCTCTCTACCCGGTCCCGGCGTGTTGTGTTCCTGTTTTCGATCATCGCCGTCCCAGGAGGTCGGGAAGCCGTCGAGCCCGCAGCGGGAGCAGTCTATGAGGACCCCATGCGGGGACCTCTCATATTTCGTCATGGCGCTGATTTGAGAACGTATGCTGATTCCTAAGAAGCACCAGTCGTGGATTAGCCTGATCATACTGATCATCCTTTCCCTGGGCGTCTTCTCCTACTCCGTCAGACGGTCCACGGAGACAGGTTTTGCCCGTCGCGTCGTCCTGGAGGCGATGGCCCCTCTTCAGAGTCTGATCAACGATTCGGTGGGCAGTCTGGCGGACCTCTGGAACCGTTACCTCCTCCTGATTCGTCTGGAAGAAGAGAACCGGTCCCTCCGGAAGGAAGTTGCTTTGCTGCGGGACCAGGTCGTTCAGTACCGTGAGGGCTTCGCCGAAGCGCAGCGTCTGAAAAGACTTCTTGCCCTGGACGGGCAGTTCTCCCGGAAGACCGTGGCGGCCCGCGTCATCGACAAGCCGCCGGTTTCGGTGTTCAATACGATCACCATCAGCAAGGGGTCCGTCCATGGGTTGAGAGCCGGCCTGCCGGTGTTGACGGATCAGGGCGTTGTCGGCCGCATCATGGAAACGGCCTGGCACGCCTCGCGTGTGCTGCTGCTCGTTGACGGAAACAGCAACATCGACGCATTGATCCAGGGAAGCAGGACCCAGGGGATCCTGCAGGGATACCGTTCAACGGGATGCCGGATGAAGTATGTGCCGAAGACGGAACAGGTGAAGGCCGGCGACATCGTGCTCTCGTCGGGATTGGGAGGAACCTTCCCGAAAGGGCTGATCCTGGGCATCGTCGCAAAGGTGGACCGCGGGGACGGCGGGTTGTTCCAGCGGATCGACGTGACCCCGGCCGTTGATCTCCGCGGCATCGAGGAGGTGGTCGTCCTGTCTTCTGAAGAGAGGTCGCAGCCGTGATCCGATTCCTGTCGCTGCTGGTGATCGCTTTCGCGCTGATTGTTCTGCAGACAACTTTGCTGGAGATTGTCCTGCTGCATCAGATGAGCGTGGAGCTGTCCCTGCTGCTTGTGCTGTATGCCGGGTTCCGCTACGAGCCCGGCGAAGGGGCCGTCGTCAGCATGCTCTGCGGGTTTCTTACGGATTGCACGACGGGCTCTCCGACAGGCCTCTTTGTCTTCCTGTACGTCCTGATCTTCTCCGTTACGAAACTTCTATCGCAGCGGATGTACGCGGACAGCCGGCTTTTTTTCGCTTTTTTCGCCTTTGTTGCGGCCCTTGCCGAAGGGGTGCTGCTCGTGATGCTGTATCGGATGATTGCGGAAGTCGATTTCCTTCATTATGTGCTCCGGCACGCAGTGCCGCAAGCTTTCGTGCTGGCGCTCTTGAGTCCGTTGTTTTTCAAGGGTCTCGACCTCGTCGAGGAACGGTTGAATGGCAAGATTGCAAAACAGACTGGATGAACACGATCCGGGAGTATTCCGGCAGCGTTTCAAGATCCTGTTCGTGATCGTCGCCTCGGTACTCTCCCTTCTGCTCCTGCGGCTGTGGTACCTGCAGATCATCCAAGGGTATGAATTGCGCTTGAAGTCGGAGAACAACAGCGTCCGGCTGCGCAAGATCAAACCGCTCCGGGGGTTGATCCTGGACGCGCGGGGCACGGTCCTCGTCGACAATCAACCGTCCTATGACATCCTTTTCCTGCCGAATCGGGTCAAGAACGTTCAGGAGGTGATCGGACGGCTGGAGGGTCTGTACGCGAAGAAGAATCTTCCGCTGTCCGCCGACCCCTTCCCCGTCAACGGGAGGCCGCTGCCCTTTGTCCCGGTCAAGCTCGAGAAGAACGTGAGCTGGGAGAAACTGGCAATCGTGGAGACCGCTTCTCTGGAGCTCCCCGGCGTCTATGTGGACGTCGTTCCCGTGCGGCAGTACCTGACGGGTGAAATGATGGCCCATGTCATCGGCTACGTGGGAGAAGTCAGCAAGGAAGAGTTGGAGAAGGACACGACCGGTCTGTACGGTCTCGGAGACCCGATCGGAAAGTACGGCATCGAAAAGCACCTCGACCCGCTCGTGAAAGGGAAATACGGCGCCGAGCAGGTCGAAGTCAATGCCTTCGGCAAAGAAGTCCGGGTCGTCGGGAAGATCGAGCCGACGAGCGGCTACAACGTTATCCTGACAATCGACGAGCACCTGCAAAAGACGGCCTGGGATGCTCTTGGACGGCGTCCGGGATCGGTGGTGGCGATGGATCCTCGCGACGGGGCGGTGCTTGCGATGGTCAGTTCCCCCTCTTTCGATCCAAATCTTTTTAATCGAGGAATTTCCCACGGGAAATGGGAAGCCCTGTCCAGCCACCCGCTGCATCCGATGGAGAACAGGGCCATCTCCGGCCAGTATCCTCCCGGTTCCACGTACAAGATGATCGTCGCGTCTGCGGCCCTGCAGGACGAAATCATCACGCCGGAGACCACCTTCTACTGCGACGGGACATTTTCGCTGGGCAACAGAACCTATCGATGCTGGAACAAGAACGGACATGGCAAGATCAGCCTTCACCGGGCCCTCGTCGCGTCCTGCGACGTCTACTTCTACAATGTCGGGAAGTTGCTCGGTGTCGATCGTCTTGCCTGGTACGCAAAGAGCTTCGGATTAGGTTCCGGAACCGGCATCGATCTCCCCCGCGAGAAGGCCGGTCTGATCCCGACCAAGGCATGGAAACAGTCCCGGGTGGGGGAGCCATGGCAGGCCGGAGAAACCATATCGATCTCCATCGGTCAGGGCTTCAATCTCGTCACGCCGCTTCAGCTTGCGACCGCTTACAGCGCGATCGCCAACGGCGGCACGATCTGGCGACCGTACACGATCCGGCGCATCGAGAGGCCGGATGGGCGCACCCATCAGACGTTCAGCTCGGAAATGCGCGGGAAGCTTCCGGTCACAAAGGAGAATCTGGACATCGTCAGTTACGGCCTGTGGGGAGCGGTCAATGAGAAGGGGGGCACCGGCTCCGCCCTGAAGCGGAAGGAAGAAGATGTCTGCGGCAAGACCGGGACGGCGCAGGTCGTCGGACTGCCGGACAATGACAAGGCGCGGCGGGAAAAGAAACTCTCCGCGCAGTTCCAGGACCATGCGTTGTTCGTTTGTTTTGCGCCGCACAAGAACCCTGAAATCGTTGTCGCCGTCATCGTGGAGAATGCCGGTCACGGCGGAAGCGTCGCCGCTCCCGTCGCGCGCAAGGTCATTGACGCCTATTTTGCACAACAGAAAGAGAAGAACCGACCGCAGATCGCCGCTGTTCAGGCGACTGCGGAGAGCCGGGGTGCCAACTGAACCCCTGAGGAGGATTGGTTGAAGTTCGACCGCAGGCTTTTATTCCACTTCGACTGGACGCTGCTGGGGATGGTCCTCGGCTTGTGCCTGATCGGCCTTGTGAATATCTACAGCACCGGTTTCAGCGCGGCGGAAACCGGCGCGGACCCCCTGTACCTCAAACAGGCCAAGTGGATCCTGCTCGGCCTGATCAGCATGACGGTGACATTCAGCGTCGACTACCGATTCGTCCACCGCTATGCCTACTGGATTTACGGGATCTCTGTCCTCGCCCTCGTAACGGTACTTGTTCTTGGATATGAGTCCCGCGGCTCCCAGCGCTGGCTCTCCCTGTGGGGCTTTCGCCTGCAGCCGTCGGAATTCATGAAGCTGGCCGTCATCGTGGCGCTGACGAAATATTTCGACGACCATCGCGTTTCAGCGCCGTTCGGACTGCGGGACTTGCGGATGCCGTTCGTTCTGATCCTCGTGCCCTTCTTGCTGATCCTCAAGCAGCCTGATCTCGGGACCGCCCTGATCATCGCCCTTCTATTCGCATCGATGGCGGTCTGCGTCGGCGTCCGCTGGAGCGCCTTCCTGTCGGCGTCCGCGAGCGGGTTGCTGCTGATCCCATTTATGTGGTACTTTCTCAAAGACTACCAGAGGGAACGCATTATGACGTTTTTCAGCCCCGAACGGGACCCCCTCGGATCGGGCTATCATATCATTCAATCCATCATCGCCGTCGGGTCCGGCGGTTTTCTCGGGAAAGGCTTCCTCAAGGGTTCGCAGACCCAGTTGAAGTTTCTTCCCGAACAGCAGACGGATTTCGTCTTTTCGGTGTTTGCCGAAGAGTGGGGATTCCTCGGCGGATTGGTGCTGATCGTGCTGTTCCTGTCGCTGATCCTCTGGGGCCTGAAGATTGCGCTCCACTCGCGGGATTTTCCCGGCATGATGATCACGTACGGCATCATCCTCCTCATCTTCTGGGAGGTGTTCATCAACATCGGCATGGTGCTGGGGGTCCTGCCCGTCGTCGGAATTCCGCTGCCGTTCCTGAGCTACGGGGGGTCATCGATCGTGATGCTGATGACGGGTGTGGGACTGATGATGAACGTCAGCATGAGACGTTTTGCGCTGCAGCCATGAAATAGCCTCGGCGGAAGGAAAGGAGCCGGATATGATGGGTCATAAGAAAGAAAAAGACGACGAGATCAAAGCCTTTCTCGGAAAGGGAGCAAGGTTTTGCGGGAAACTGATATTTAACGGCGCCGTGCGGATCGACGGGGATTATCAGGGCGAGATCTTCGGAGAGGGGAGTCTGATCATCGGTGAAGGGGCCCAGGTGGAAGCGGACATCTCGGCCGACAGCGTCGCCATCAGCGGCGAGGTGCATGGGAAGATCGACGTCACCGAAAAGCTTGAAATCTATTCGACGGGACAGCTCTGGGGAGACGTGACGACACCGGTCTTCGTGATCAAGGAAGGCGCCATCTTCGAAGGATTGTCAAAAATGAAGGAGGCTGCGGCCGGCAAACGTACCGATGTTCAGAAGGCCGCCTGAAATTCGGACGAAGACGCTTCGCCCGGCGGTGCCCCCGGTCAATCCCCAACGGTCCTTTTCCCTCGGGAAGGACGGACATTTCCGCGTCCGTGAAATTTCGACGGCGACAGGTGGTTTTATCGCTTTCCGATGGCGCCCGGCGAGCAATGACAGGGGAGGTCCGAGCAAGTGGTGACCACGGTCCAAGCCGCGTCCAGACTGCAAATCCGCAATTTTTCAATACCGTCATTACTTTTATAAAAGGAGCTTGACAAGCGTCGACAGTTATGGTTAGTAGTCCGCGGTTTTTCGGCGGTTGCCCCCCAGCGGCGCTTCCTCGAGGCCGAGCAGGGGCGTGTCGATGAACGGGTACCCCCCTTGAACGACTTTGCGAGCGCGTATGTCATGAACGAAATTCACCGAGTGGTTTCAGATGGCCACTCGGTTTTTTTTGCTCTTCGCACCATATTTCCGTGAGGTGACGCCGTGGTCAGTCTCGATTACACCGTCTGGATTCAGATGATCAACTTTCTGGTGCTCATCCTGATCCTGAACAAGCTCCTCTATAAACCGATCCTCGGAATCATCGACCGCAGAAAGAAAATGATGGAGGACTCCGACGCGGAGATCAAGGGCCTCCAGGATACCGTTGCGCGGAAAATGGCCGAATATGAAGAGAGGCTCCGGCAGGCGAAACTCGCGGCCATGGATCAGCGCGCCGAAATCGTCAAGGCGGGAACGGAGCAGGCCAAGGGAATTGTCGATGCCGTGCGAAAAGAGATCCCCGGCATTCTGGAGGAATTCCACGGGAAGATGAATCGGGAAATCGAAGGTGCGAAGCGGATCCTTCAGGAGAATTCCCGGAAGCTATCGCTGGAAATCGCGGAAAAGGTGATGGGAAGGAGCATCTCATGAGAGGAATCGCGACGGGCGCGCAGATCGGACGAGTCGTAAAGATGCTCGGTGCGTTGTCGCCGATGCTTCTTGTGGCCGTTGCGGCCTATGCCTCAGGGGGCGGGGAAGGCGGCGGCAAGGAAAAATGGATCGAGTTCGGCTGGAAGAGCGTCAATTTCATCATCCTGGTGGGACTTCTGTATTGGCTGCTCGCCGGAAAGCTGAAGGAATTCTTCGTTGACCGCGGCAAGAATATCCGGAAGGCGCTGGAGGATGCGATTGCCGCCAAGGAAGAGGCGGAGAAGAAGTTCAAGGAATACGAGCTCCGGCTGGAAAAGGCCAATGAAGAGATCGCCAGGATATCCGACATGATCAAGTCCCAGGGGAAAACGGAAAAGCAGAAGATCATCGAGGACGCGCGCAAGACGGCGGAAAAAATGAAGGAAGATACGCAGGCGCGCATGGAGCAGGAATTCAAGAAGGCGGGCAGTCAACTCCGCGCCGAAGCGGCCCTGCTGTCCGTTCAAATGGCGGAAGAGTTGCTGAAGAAAAATCTTTCAGCGAAGGACCACGAGACCATGGTCCGGGATTATCTGGATAAGGTGGTGAAAAAACCGTGATCGGAAGCAGCATCGCCAAACGTTACGCCCGCGCGTTTTTCGACATCGCAGCGGAAGAGCGGAAATACGAGGTTCTGTACGACGAACTGAGCCGCTTTGCCTCCCTGGTGCAGAAGAACGAAGGCCTCAGGGAATTCCTGGCGAACCCCATCTTCGATCAGGTGGAGAAGAGGGCGGTCGTGGATGAGATTATCGGCAAGGTGGGGATCTCCCCGCTGACGGCCAATTTTCTGAGGCTCATGACGGACAAGAGGAGGATCGGCGTCCTCTCCGAGGTCAGGGACTGCTACCGCGAACTCATGGACCAGGCGTTGAGCAAGGCGCGGGTCCGGGTCAGAACCGCCTATCCTTTGTCCGATGAACTGTCCGGCCGACTCCGCGAACGACTCGAGCAAATGACCGGCAAGAAAGTCGAGATGACCGTGGAGGAAGATACGGCCCTGCTCGGCGGGATCGTCGTCCAAGTCGGCGATACGCTCTATGACGGCAGCGTCAGGACGCAATTGAACAATATCAGGAATCTGTTAGGGGAGGAGAGATAGCGCATGGAGACGATCAGGGCAGAGGAAATCAGTCAAATCATATCCAAGCAGATCAAGGATTATGAAAAGAAGCTCGATATCAGTGAAACCGGCACGGTCCTCTCCGTCGGTGACGGCATCGCCCGGGTCTACGGCGTGCAGAACGCGATGGCCATGGAGCTTCTGGAATTCCCCGGCGGCATCCTGGGCATGGTGCTCAACCTCGAAGCAGACAACGTCGGCGTCGCCGTCCTGGGCGAAGTGACCCATATCAAGGAAGGGGACATCGTCAAAAGGACGGGAAGGATCGCCCAGGTTCCGGTGGGTGAGGCCGTCCTCGGGCGCGTCATCGACGCGACCGGGAAGCCGATCGACGGCAAGGGTCCGATCGAGACCTCCGAATACCGCCGCATCGAGATGATCGCCCCGGGCGTGATCCAGCGCCAGCCGGTCAATGAGCCCATGTATACGGGCCTCAAGGCCATCGACGCCATGACGCCGATCGGCCGCGGACAGCGGGAACTGATCATCGGCGACCGACAGATCGGCAAGACCGCGATCGGAGTGGATGCCATCATCCGTCAGAAGGACACGGGCGTGAAGTGCATCTACGTCGCCATCGGCCAGAAGAAATCCACCGTGGCCCAGGTCGTCGAAAACCTCCGCAAACACGGAGCGATGCCCTACACATGCGTCGTTTCCGCCTGCGCCAGCGACCCGGCAACGTTGCAGTACGTCGCCGCCTACGCCGGCTGCAGCATCGGAGAATACTTCCGCGACCGCGGGCAGGATGCGCTCATCATCTACGACGACCTTTCCAAGCAGGCCGTGGCCTATCGTCAGATTTCCCTTCTCCTCCGCAGGCCTCCGGGACGGGAAGCCTTCCCGGGCGACATTTTCTACAACCATTCCCGCCTTCTGGAGCGGGCGGCACGCGTCAGCAAGGAGCTGGGAAGCGGCTCGCTCACGGCGCTCCCGATCATCGAGACCCAGGCGGGCGACGTCTCGGCCTACATCCCCACGAACGTCATCTCCATCACGGACGGACAGGTCTATCTGGAGCCGAGCCTGTTCTTCTCCGGCATCCGGCCGGCGATCAACGTGGGACTTTCCGTCTCCCGCGTCGGCGGTGCGGCCCAGGTGAAGGCGATGAAACAGGTGGCCGGCACGCTCAAACTCGACCTCGCCCAGTACCGGGAACTGGCGGCTTTCGCTCAGTTCGGCAGCGATCTGGACAAGGCGACGCAGGCCCAGCTCGACCGCGGCGTCCGTCTGGTCGAGCTGCTCAAGCAGCCCCAGTTCCAGCCCATGTCTCTGTCGCGGGAGGTCGTCGTCCTCTTTGCTGGAACACGCGGCTACCTCGACAAGTATCCCGTTGACAAGATCAAGGACTACGAACCGCAGCTTCTGAATTTCGTCGAAACGAAATATCCGGACGTCATGAAAGAAATCGACGAGAAGAAGATCATCGGTCCCGAGGTCGACAAGAAGTTGCGCGAAGTGCTGGCTGAATTCGACACGGCGTTCGTCAGCGCATAAGGGCCCGGCGCGGAAGCGCGACGTCTACGGGATGGCAAAGAAACGACAGGAGTAGGTTTTCATGGCCGCACTCAAGGATATCAAACGGAAGATCGGCGCCGTAAAAAAGACCAAGCAGATCACCAAGGCCATGAATATGGTGGCCGCCTCGAAGTTCAAGTCGGCGCAGCAGCGGATGGAAAATTTCCGTCCGTATGCGACCAAATTCATGGATGTGTTGAACAGCCTGGCATTGCGGGTCGACGCGAAGAATCATCCCCTGCTTGCCGTCCGCGAGCCGAAGCGCGTCCGGGTGATCTGCATGACCGCCGACCGCGGTCTCTGCGGCGCCTTCAACACGAACATCCTCAAGACGACGGAGCGGTTCATCAAGGAGAAGGCCGGCGAGGGCAGGGAAGTCGTCCTGATTCCGACCGGCCGCAAGGCGCGGGACTTCTTCCGGAAGAAGGCGAAGGTCGCCCACGAGAGGGCGGATATCTTCGGGAAGTTCGACATTTCGCTTGCCGTCAGCATCGCCAAGGACGTCATCCCCGCGTTCGAGAAGGAAGAGTACGACGAACTGTATCTGATCTACAATAATTTCGTGAACGTTTCCGTTCAGAAGCCGACGACGGTACGGCTCTTTCCTCTGCCTTCCGTCGGCGGCGACGAGGAAATCGATCCCGAAAAGAGGATCGAGTATATCTATGAGCCCTCGGATGAGGCCCTCCTCGACAAGCTGCTTCCCATGTACGTCCACGTCCTCCTGTACCGGGCGCTGCTGGAGACATCGGCGGGCGAGAACGGCGCGCGGATGGCGGCCATGGACAATGCGACGCGCAACTGCGAGGACCTGATCGGCAGCTTGACGCTGAAATACAACAAGGCGAGACAGGCGGCGATCACCGCCGAACTCATGGATATCGTGGGCGGCACCGAGGCGCTCGCAAAGGCAAGAGGATAGAAGGCGGGCGAGGGAGCGCCGGCGGGTCTTCCCGCGAGCCTCCCGCCCTGGCTACTTCGATAGGAGAGAAGGAGACGGGTATGAACATTGGTAAGGTTGTGCAGGTCATCGGACCGGTAGTCGATGTCGCATTCGAAGAGGGGAAGCTTCCGCAGATCCTCAATGCCATCGCCATCAGCAATCCCGCGATCAACGACCAGGAAGACAACCTGATCATCGAGGTCGCCCAGCACCTGGGCGACAACGTCGTCCGCTGCATCGCCATGGACATCACGGACGGCCTGGTTCGGGGAATGAAGGCGAAGGACACCGGCAATCCCATCATGGTGCCCGTCGGCCAGGAATGCCTCGGCCGGATCCTCAACGTCGTCGGCCGGCCCGTCGACGGCCTGGGACCCGTAACGGCGAAGAACCACTTCCCTGTTCACCGTGAAGCCCCGACGTTCCTCGAACAGGACACCTCCGTCCACGTGCTGGAAACGGGCGTCAAGGTCATCGATCTCCTGGTGCCCTTTCCCCGCGGCGGCAAGATGGGGATGTTCGGCGGGGCGGGCGTCGGCAAGACCGTCGTCATGATGGAGATGATCCATAACATCGCCATGCACCACGGCGGAATCTCCGTCTTCGCCGGCGTCGGCGAGCGGACCCGCGAAGGGAACGACCTGTATCTGGAAATGAAGGCCTCCGGCGTCATCAAGCAGGCGGCGCTGATCTACGGGCAGATGACGGAGCCCCCGGGAGCCAGGGCCCGCGTCGCGCTCACCGCGCTTGCCGCGGCCGAATACTTCCGCGATGTGGAAGGTCAGGACGTGCTCCTGTTCGTCGACAACATCTTCCGTTTCACCCAGGCCGGCTCCGAAGTCTCGGCGCTCCTGGGCCGCATGCCCTCCGCCGTCGGTTACCAGCCCACACTGGCCACGGACCTGGGCGAACTTCAGGAGCGCATCACGTCCACGACGAAGGGATCGATCACGGCGGTGCAGTGCGTGTACGTGCCCGCCGACGACCTCACGGATCCGGCGCCGGCGACGACGTTCGCCCATCTCGACGGGACGGTCGTTCTTTCCCGTCCGATCGCGGAACTGGGCATCTATCCCGCCGTGG
>CAZDLM010000013.1:0-28773 GCA_964506465.1 uncultured Syntrophaceae bacterium | reverse complement strand
CACTACCAGGTGGCGCGCCAAGTCCAGGTGACGCTGCAGAAGTACAAGGACCTGCAGGACATCATCGCCATTCTGGGCATGGACGAGCTCTCGGAAGCGGACAAGCTCACCGTGAGCCGCGCCCGAAAGATTCAGCGTTTCCTCTCGCAGCCGTTCTTCGTGGCCGCCCAGTTCACCGGGACAGAAGGCAAGTTCGTTTCGGTGAAGGATACGGTCCGCGGCTTCAAGGAGATTCTCGAAGGCAAGCACGACGACCTTCCCGAACAGGCCTTCTACATGGTCGGCGGCATCGAGGAAGTGGTCGAGAAGGCGAAGAAACTGTCCGAGTAAGCGGGAGGAATTGTACCGATGGCCGACGAACTGATGCTGGAGATCGTGACGCCCGAGAAACTCGCCTTCTCCGGAAAGATCGAAGAAGTGACGATTCCGGGCAGCGAAGGGGAGTTCGGGGTTCTTAAGGGGCACGCCTCGCTCCTGAGCGCGGTCGATATCGGCGAACTGAGTTTTCTCCGGGAGGGGAAGAGGACCTTCTATGCCCTCAACACCGGCTATGCGGAAGTGACGGGGACGAAGGTCACAGTGCTGGTGGAGACGGCCGAGCGGGCGGACATGATCGACAGGGCGAGAGCGCAGCGCGCCAAAGAGAGCGCCGAAGCAACGCTTGCCAAGGCGCCTAAGGAAGATGCGGATTACGAACACGCCCGGATCGCGCTGATGAGGGCGATCACCAGGATCAGCGTTGCCGACAAGTCATCGTCGATGGGCTGAAAAGAATCCCGCTGAAAATGGGGAAAAGACAGAATGAAAGGCCTGGAAGGTTTCTCCTTCCCGGCCTTTTTTCATTTTCATTACGGAGATGAACCTGAAATATCTTCACGGACCGCCCGGATCTCAGCCTTCGTCGAAGTCGATATCGACGATTTCGATCTCCCTTTCTCCTCCCGGGGCCTTGAAGTTGACCAACGCGCCGATGCATTTTCCGATCAGCGCCTTGCCGATGGGAGAGGTGACGGAGATCTTGTTCGCGGAGATATCCGACTCGAAGGGACCCACTAGTTGGTACCGGATCTCCTTGCCCGTGTCGGTATCTTGAACCGTTACGCAACATCCGAAGACGACCCGGTCGGCGTTGGTTCTTCCCACTTCGACGATCTGCGACATCGCCAGGTTGTTTTCGATCTCGCTCGAGCGCCCGTGCAGATAGGATTGCCGCTCCTTGGCTGCCGTGTATTCGGCGTTTTCCGAAAGATCTCCCTGCGCACGCGCCGCCTCGATATCCCGGATATTCTCCGGAATCAGGATGCCCTTCAATTGATCCAGCTCTTTCTTGAGCCTCTCGAAACCCGCCTTCGTGATTGGAACCTTGTTCATGGGATGCTCCCGCGAGAATGATGATAAAAAACGGGCTTCCCGGCTGCAGAGACCGACCGGGAGAGGCCCTGGCTCTTTCTTAGAGAAGAAATAGACCTCTGTCAAGCAGCATTTGGAGAACGGGAATTCCGTGCCTTGCCCGGCATGCGGAGTTGTGCTACAAGAGTGCCCCCCGGCAAGCCGGAACGGCCGCCGGGACAAGGAGGCGGGTTCGCCGATGCGGGATTCCTTCAACCGGGAAATCAATTATCTGCGCGTTTCGATTACGGATCGGTGCAATCTCCGGTGCGTGTACTGCATGCCCAAGGAAGGCTTGTCTCTTCTCGGCCATGAGGACATCCTCCGCTACGAAGAGATCCTGAGGATCATCCGAGTGGCGGTGAAACTGGGCATTACGAAGGTGAGGATCACCGGCGGAGAGCCGCTGGTGCGCCGCGGGGCCGTGGATTTCATCGCCTCCCTGATGTCTCTCGATGGGCTCGCGGACGTGAGCCTCACGACCAACGGCATCCTGCTCGAAGCGTTTGCGGAGGATCTGGTGCATGCAGGCGTTAAGAGGATCAACATCAGCCTCGATTCCCTCGACCCGGTCAAGTACGGGAAGATCACGCGCGGCGGAAACCTGCAGAGCGTTCTCAAGGGCATCGATGCGGTGCAGTCGCTGGGCCTTTCGCCCATCAAGATCAACATCGTCGCCGTGCGTGGATGGAATGACGACGAGATCCTTGACTTTGCGCGGCTCGCGCACAGCCGTCCTTTCCAGGTGCGCTTCATCGAGCTGATGCCCTTCGGCGGTTCGGGACTCTCGGAAGACCAATTCATCCCCAATATCGAAATCCTGGACAGGATCCGCACGGTCTATCGGCTGTCCCGCGTCAACGGAGGGGAAGGAAACGGCGGTCCCGCGCGAATGTACCACGTCGAGGGCGGTCAGGGGGAAATCGGTTTCATCAGCCCCCTGACGCATCATTTCTGCCACGCCTGCAACCGGCTCCGGCTGACGGCTGACGGGCGCCTGCGGGCTTGTCTCCTGAGAGAACGTCAGGCCGATCTGCGGACGCCGTTGCGAAACGGATGCGACGACCGTGCCCTGGAGGAACTTGTCCGTAAGACGATCGAGCAGAAGCCCAGAGGGCACGAAGTGATTCTGGGCGACGCTTCCCGGCGCGCGTGTGCGACCAACATGTCAAAAATCGGCGGATAAGCGGAGTTCCCCCGATGCTGCGGACGTACTTGCGGCTGCCGCTTCGCATCAGGGTCCCGAGCCGCCGCCTTCGCCTTCCAGATACTCTTGTTCCCAGTTGTGCGCGAGGATCTCCCTTGCCCGGTCCGCGTCTTCCGGCGGCACGAGAATCCGAACCTCGCCGATGCCGTCGATCGTGATCGCGTAGATATTCGTAACGGCATCGTATTGGAGGTGGGTGGCGATCCCTTCCGACTCCAACCGACCGGCAATGATCTGTGCCTGCGTCATGCCGGATGCGCAGAAGACGACTTGCCAGGACTCTTCCATGGGATTCTCTCCTTTCCTGACACATAGCATGTTCATTCCCGGATGAAAAGGCGCCTTGCCGCCGTCGCTTACGACTCCCGACACTATATGTTGTGGTCATGGAAAATGCCGACACATCTTGTGGTATTTCTTCTTTACAAGGCAAAATTCTTCTGTTAGGATTCTGCGGTAAACAAGGGGCTCGGGTCGAAGCGAGGGAAATGAAACTAAAAAAGCTTGAAATTGCAGGATTTAAGTCGTTCCGTGACCGTGTCATTCTCGACTTCGGAGAAGGGATCAGCGCCGTCGTCGGTCCCAATGGCTGCGGCAAGAGCAATATCATCGACTCCATCCGCTGGGTCATGGGGGAACAGCGGGTCAAGGCATTGCGCGGCAAGAAGATGGACGACGTCATCTTCAACGGATCCGTGGAAGCCTCCCCCGTCGGCATGGCAGAGGTCACCATGATCCTGTCCGCCGACGGGACCGGGTTTCCGGAGGCCTATGCCTCGTTCAGCGAGGTGGAGATCTCCCGCCGCCTGTTCCGGGACGGCGAAAGCGAGTACTGCATCAACAAGGTTCCCTGCCGCCTTCTGGACGTCCGTGAATTCTTCATGGGGACGGGCGTCGGCACCAGGACCTATTCGCTGGTCGAGCAGAACAGCGTTTCCACCCTTGTCGAGGCGAAGCCGGAGGACCGCCGGCAGTTCATTGAGGAGGCGGCCGGCATTTCCAAGTACAAGAGCCGCAAGGAAGCGGCCGTCCGCAAGATGGAGGCGACCAAACAGAATCTCGCGCGCCTCAACGACATCCTCCGGGAGGTCAAGAGCCAGCTCAACGCCATCTCCCGCCAGGCCAAGAAGGCGGAACAGTACAAGGTGCTCAAGGGGCGGATCCGGGAAACGGATATCCGTCTCGCGCTGCAGCAGTACACCGGTCTTCTTGCGAAGCGGGACGAATCCGACGCGCTGTGGCAGGATCTGAAAGATCGGGAACTGGAAGCGCGGCAGAAGGTGAAGGCCTGCGAATCCGCCCTCGAGGAGGCGCGGACCGCCGCCCTGGAGACCGAGACGGATATCTCGCAATCACAGGAGGCGCTCTACCGCATCAAGAACGACATCGGCATCAAGGAGCAGGCCATCGAGTTTGCGGCCAAGAAGACCGCGGACGTGGCCGCGCGCAAGGAGAGGGACATCGCGGAGGCGGATTCCTTCGAGCGGCGCATGGCGGAAGTCTCGACCGAGATCTCCTCGCTGCAGGGGGTGGCCGAAGAGGCGGAGAGGACGGTCGCAGAAAAGAGAGCGGCGATCGCCGGCCGCGAACAGCGCGTCGGTGAGCGAAAGGAAGCCGACCGCGCCATCGAACAGCAGATGGAGGAAAAGAAGGCCGTCCATCTGGAAGTTGCAACGGAAAAGGCAAGGCTGAAAAACGCGACGGCGGCGCTGGCCCGGGGCATCGAGGACCTCCAGCGGCGTCAGGAGAGGACGAACCGGGAGATTGGGGAGGACCGCAAGCGCTGCGAAGGGCTTCAGGTTACGTTGCAGGCCGTCCGCACGGAACTGGAGACGGACGAAGCGGCAAGTGCGCAGCTCGCGGAGCGGCGGGAAGCGGCCGCCGCCGAGCTCGACCGGGCCAAGGAAGACGGAAGGGATATCGAGGCCAGGATCGCGGAAACGCGCGAGGAAGCCGCCAAGGTGTCCTCCCGCGTGTCGTCCCTCCGGGAGTTCCACGAAAGCTATGAGTGGTGCGGCGCCGGGGTGCGTTCGCTCATGAAGGCGAACCGGGAAGGACTACCGGACCTTCCCGAGGGCGGTTTTCTCGGGCTCGTCGCGGATTACCTCGACGTTCCCCGCGAATATGAAACAGCCGTCGAGGCGGTGCTGGGGGAAAAGCTGCAGTATGTCCTGGTCCGCAGCCAGCAGGACGGCGTCAACGCAATCGATTACCTCCATCAGCATTCCCTCGGTCGCGGCAGCTTCATTCCCCTGGAGGTGCGCAACAGCGGCGGCGGGATTCCGCAGCTCGAACATCTCCGCGAGGCGGTCCGCCTGATCGAACGCGTGGGGGTGCGCGAGAACTACAACGGCATCGCCGAGTACCTTCTGGGCGATGTCCTCCTCATCCCGGATCTGAAAAACGGCGTCGATCTCTGGCGGCAAAACGGCTTTCGCGGGACCTTCGTTACCCCGGCCGGGGACATCATCAGCCCACAGGGTGTTCTGACCGGCGGCAGCGCGGCCAATGGGGACGGGGACAGGGGGCTTCTCGGCAACAAGCGGGAAATCGTGGAGATGGAGGCCCTGCAGAAGCGCCTCGCCGGAGTCTTGGAGCAGGAAAACGCGAGCCGCCAGGAGGCGGCCAAGCGCTCGGCGAACTGGGAAGAAGAATCCGTTCATCTGCGTTCCGAGCTGCACCGCCTGGAATTGCGGATCAACACGAAACGGAAGGACCTCGAGCGTTTCGAGGAGGAAATCAAGCGTGCCGAACAGCGCCTGCGCGTCCTCGAATTCGACGCGGAAAACCTCCGCACCGAGGAGGCCGAGGCGCAGAAGAAGACCGGAGAAATCGCCGCGGAGCTCCTGCACCTGGAGGAGCGGGAGCGCGTTGTCAACGAGGAGACGACCGCCCTCAAGGCGCAGCGGGAGGCGTTGCGCAGCACCCTGGACGGTGAAGAGGCCGAGCTCACGAAGGAGCGCGTCCTGATCGTCTCGGTTGAGGAAAAGGGCGCGTCCGCCCGCGGTACGATCGCCAGGCTTCGGGAATCGCTCGCGGAGATGGGCCGCGAAATTGAGAACCGCCGTCGGGATATTCTTGCCTGCGAACGCGAGATCGAGTCGATCCGCACGGAAGCGGAAGAAGGAAAGAAGCTGCTCGAGACCCTGTACGGGGAATTCGCCGTTGTGGAGTCCACCCTCGGCGGCAAACGCGACGCCTACCAGCAGCGCCAGACAGCGCTCCGCGAACTGGAGTCCGGCCTGCGGGAAGTGCAGCAGGAGCTCGATCGCATCCTCAAACAGGCGGGGGAGACGGAGATGCAGTTCCGCGAATTCGGGTTCCACGTCGATTCCCTGCGCCGCAATATCCAGGAAAAACACGATGCGGACCTCGACGGGCTGAAGACCGGTTTCGTGCCGCTGGAAGAGGCCGTCGTGCAGGAATTGACGTCCACCCTCGAGGCGGACCGCAAGACGCTGGAAAATTTCGGTGAGGTCAACCTGCTCGCGCTGGGCGAACACGAACAGCTCAAGGAGCGCCACGAATTTCTGACCGCCCAGATCGCCGACCTCCAGGAGTCGCTGGAAACCCTGCAGCGGACGATCACAAGGATCAACAAGATCTCGCGCCAGCGTTTCTCGGAGACCTTCGACGCCATCAATACCTCTTTCAAGGACGTCTTCGCGCGGATCTTCCCCGGCGGGCGCGGGGAACTGCGCCTCACCGACGAGTCGGATCTGTTGGAGACGGGCGTCGACATCGACATTCAGATTCCCGGCAAACGCGCCCAGAGCGTCAGCCTCCTGTCGGGCGGCGAGAAATCGCTTGCGGCGATCGCGCTCATCTTCGCGATCCTCCTGTACCGGCCGTCGCCCTTCCTCATCCTCGACGAAGTGGACGCGGCGCTTGACGACGCGAACGTTTCGCTCTTCAATGGCGTCGTGAAGGACATCGCGAACTGCTCCCAGGTTGTTCTCGTGACGCACAACAAGCGCACGATGGAGGTCGCCCAGAATCTCTACGGTGTCACCATGCAGAAACAGGGAATTTCATCCCTGGTCTCTGTCAATCTCAACTGAGATGGTCTGCGGTTCATGCCGGCGAACCACCCGGCATTTCCCCGGATGGCAATTGCGCCGCGGGTAAGCCGCGAGGCGGGAACCTCTCACCGCTTTACATCTTCCGTCGAAAATGGTTAGATCCGCTGAACTCCGTCAGCGCGGGGCCCTGTTGCCCGCAATGACGGAGTTGCACGGCAGATCGGTCGCTCTTCGACCGGCTCAGGGTGACGGGCATTGGTCATGCTGAGCCTGTCGAAGCATGAGCCTGTCGAGTCGTGAAAAGTGCATTGGAAGGACTTGTTCATGGGATCGGAAAACAGCAAGGGATTCTTCGAGAGACTGAAATCGGGACTCGCCAAGACAAGGCGCCTCCTGACGGCGAACGTCGACGATCTTCTCCTCGGGGAGAAGAAGATCGATGAGCATCTCTTCGAGGAACTGGAAGCGACGCTGATCGGGGCGGACGTCGGCCCCGCCTTTACCTACGAGATGATCGAAAAGCTGCGGGAGCAGCTCAAACGGAAGGAACTGCACCAGCCGGACCTCATCCGGAAGACGCTCCGCGACGGCATGCTGGAGATCCTCCGGAAGAATGAGGGCGGCGCCTCTCTTCCCCTCGATTCTCCCCATACGATCATGGTCATCGGCGTCAACGGGACGGGCAAAACGACGACGATCGGGAAGATGGCCCACCGCTACCGCCGGGAAGGGAAGACCGTCATGGTGGTCGCCGCCGACACCTTCCGCGCCGCGGCCATCGAGCAGCTCGAGGTTTGGAGCCGGCGGGTCGGGGCGATCCTGGTCAAGCAGAAGGCGGAGGCCGATCCTTCCGCCGTTGTTTTCGACGCCGTGCGGTCCGCGAAATCCGGCCGTGCGGAGATCGTCATCGTCGACACGGCCGGCCGCCTGCATACCAAGGCGAATCTCATGGAAGAGCTCAAGAAGATGAAGCGCATCCTCGGCCGGGAATTGCCGGGCGCCCCCCGTGAAGTCCTGCTCGTCCTCGACGCAACTACCGGGCAGAACGCCGTCGTCCAGGCCCGCATGTTCAAGGAAGACATCGGCGTCACCGGCATCGTCCTGACGAAACTCGACGGGACATCCAAGGGGGGCGTGGTGGTCCGCATCGCGAAGGAGCTCGGCCTGCCGATTCGCTTCATCGGCATCGGAGAAGGCATCGAGGACCTCCGCCCCTTCGATGCCGCAGAATTCGTCGACGCGCTTTTCGCAAGGGAAGCGGCCTGAAACCGGCGCCCTCATAGGGAAGCGGCCTTGCCGTGCCGCCGCACGGCCATACCGGGCTGGCCGAAGCATATGAAAAAGATCTTCGCCATAGGGGACATCCACGGCTGCTCCGATCGGCTGGACCTTCTGATGGAAAAGATCCCGATCGACCCGGAGGGGGACACGCTTGTCTTCATCGGCGACTACATCGACCGCGGCCCCGACCCCAAGGGGGTCATCGATCGCATTCTTCGGATCCGCGAGACCCACCGGAACGTCGTCTGTCTTTCGGGAAATCACGAGCAGCTTTTCCTGGACTATTATCTGCGGGGGCGGGGGGTGGAAACGTTCCTCTTCAACGGCGGCATGTCCACCCTGATTTCTTACGGGTTCCAACCGGGCGGTTCGCGCCGCAGCCTGCAGATTCCTGAGGAGCACCGAGCATTCTATGAGGGGCTCGTCCTGTCCTACGAGACATCCGACTATATCTTCGTCCACGCGGGATTGCGCCCCGGGATTCCGCTCGCGGAACAGAGCGATTTCGATCTGCTCTGGATCCGCGACGAATTCATCTGCTCGGATTACGACTTCGGCAAGACGGTGATCTTCGGGCATACGCATCAGTCCGGCAACTGCCCCTATAACGATGGCAGGAAGATCGGCATCGATACGGGCGCCGTCTACGGGGGCCGCCTTTCCTGCGTCGAACTGCCCGAGGTCCGTTTTTACCAGGTGTGAGGACTATGAAAATTCTGGAATGCGTTCCCAACTTCAGCGAAGGGAGAGACGCCGGGACGGTGCGCGCCATCGCTGCGGCCGTCCAGGCGGTGCGGGATGTCCGACTCGCGGACGTGAACCGCGACGCCGACCACAACCGAAGCGTCCTCACCTTCCTGGGAGAGGCGGACAACGTCGTCCGGGCGGCGCTCGCCGCCGCACAGGCGGCCTTTGCGAGGATCGACCTCCGCGCGCACCAGGGCGCCCACCCGCGGATCGGGGCGGCGGACGTCGTTCCCTTCGTGCCGCTTGCGGACGCGGACATGAGGGATGCCGTCGCTGCGGCGCACCGTTTCGGACGGGAAGCGGGAGGAAGATTCAACCTTCCCGTCTATTTTTACGGCGAGGCGGCTCTCGATCCGCGGCGCAGACACTTGCCGGAAGTCCGGCGGGGCGGTTACGAGAAGCTTTCCGAGCGCCTCTGCGATCCGGGCTGGAAACCCGACGCGGGGCCCTGCGCGTTCAACCCGCGGCTGGGCGCCATGATCGTCGGCGCGCGCGTTCCCCTTGTCGCCTTCAACGTCGACCTCGCGACGGAGGATCTGTCCATCGCCAGCGATATCGCCCGGCAGATCCGGGAATCCTGCGGCGGTCTGCCCGCCGTCCGCGCCCTCGGCATCCCCCTGCGGAGCCGGAGGCTCGTGCAGGTGTCGATGAATCTGACCGACTGCCTTGAAACGCCGGTCGCCTCGGCCTTCCGTCGCATCCGCGAGCTTGCCGGACAGGTAGGCGTCGAGATCGTCGAGTCGGAGCTGATCGGTCTCGCGCCCCGGGCGGCTTTTGCCGGGATATCGCCGGAAGAGCTGAAACTGAAGGATTTCTCGGAGGCAAGCTTTCTCGAAACGCATCTCGAGGCCTTTCACTAGAGTTGTCATGGCGGGCAGGCCGGCGGGCCGAGGCAGCGATTCCTCCAGCGTCATTCCCGCGAAAGCGGGAATCCAGCGTCTTTATCCGTTGTCATGCAGAGTAAAAGACCGGCGCGGCAATCTCTCGTGTCATTTCCACGCTGGCGGAAACCCAGTACATCTTGTCATTGCAGGGCCAGCGGGGCCGCGGCAATCTTGCCGTTCGCAGTGGGGATGCGCTGTTGACACCCGAAATAAAGCATGTTACACGGACCATCCTTTCCAAAGGATCTCCGGAGCCCCTGTAGCTCAGAAGGATAGAGCAACGGATTCCTAATCCGTGTGCCGCGTGTTCGACTCACGCCAGGGGCACCATCATTTCAATAAGTTAGATAGACAACCTCGTAAGCCGACCTCGTTCTATCAACGGCACCACTGTATGGAGTGATTTCCATACACTTCTTCCCGAATCCATATACGCTTTCCCTCGAGATTCATCACACCGAACGCCTGCCTCAAACACAAATATCACATGATTGCAATATGTTGCGTTTCATGCACAGTCCTCTGGCATGTACATTGCTTTTTGTCCTGAGAGTCAGGATGGAAAAGGAGGAAAGGTGAGGCGCAAGATCGGTTATCTGATTCCCTACGACGGCTCCATGGATAAAATCTGCAAGAATCTGACGATGGCGGAGATCCGGGATACCATATCCAGGAAACTCCCCGCCAAGCATGTCTTCTATGTGATGGATGCCTGCTACAGTGGTCTCCTTACGACGCGTTCCGCAGACGGCAAGACCCGGCGCGATTGTTCCCGTCGGGGAAGCGTGAACAACGCTGTTCGCTCCGGTGGACATCAAGGGGGCAAGGCCGGCCTGTTCGGAACCCTTGGAAACAGGGCTGCTGTGAACACCGTGGCTGCCCGAACCTGGCCCCGCGATGAGATGAATCCCGCGCTTGACAGTGTAACGGCCATAGGTTATTGACGGCGACCGCCTGGAATACTCTGACACAAAAATTAGGCATTCATCGTGGGAGAAATACTATGTCTGACTACTGGATCAAGATCAGCGAGACGGAAGAAGAAGACGTGAAGCATCACCATTACCTGATCTCCGCAGACGACGAGACGCAGGTGAGAAGGTCCGCCATGAAGTTCATGGAGAGCTTCATTGACGACGACGAGAATCCGGAGAAAATCGAAAACGGATATACGTTCTACAACAAGGCCGTGACCGTCCGTCTCGAGTCCATCAAGGAGACGACGAAGGAACGATTCAAGGAATTTCTCCTGAAGATTCACACGATCAACATGACGGAGCCGAAGGCTCGGTCTTCAAAGTGAAGTCTCAATAGACCCGTTTTCAGGAGCTTTTTTCCACGCCTGACGTTCAAGGGCGAAATCTCTTGTTGATCGGGCGGGACGGCATTCAGCCGATGTACAACTTGGTGCAGCGGAGTGCCGAGATGGACATCCTGCCGATGGCCCTCTCCGAACGAATCGGCATGATCACCACCTACAATCCCCTTGGAGGCGGCCTGCTGACGGGAAAATACGCCGAGAGCGACCGCCAGAAGACCAGTCGCCTCGATGCCCTGCCGTCGTACCAGAAACACTGCGGCGAGGCCTGGATGCACAAGTCGGCGGGCTTTGTAGCCGTGCGCCTCCTTTCGAGTGTGATGACCGTGCGCATGAAGCACCGCCATCATCCAGCGGTTCCGGCGTGATCCGCTGACCGGCCGCCGCGGGGATGTCTCCGTCCTGCCTCAAGGCAGCGGTACAGCTTCCGCGCCCTTCCTCGACGGAAGCTGCAGCGAAGCTCCTTCCTTCCCCTCCCGAAAACGGTTTCCCCGCAGACCGTTTCGCCTGTAGAACACCGATGAAAAATGCGGGTTGGGAGGCCGGGCGTCGGCCCCTCGGCCGCCATTTAAAAAAATAGTCTCAGTTTTTGCCTACGATTATCCTTCCATACAATCCGCATTGCCTTGCCCCAACCCATCAGTACAATGAAGAATAGTTGTGCGGGAGAGAACGGGTTTGCCGGGGACCGCGCGGAGGATGGGCACAAGGAACGGCGAGGGGAGGAAACGGACATGGCCATGGCGACGGGAACGGCATTGGCACAGGGCATCCGGCGGAACATCGAAGAGCTGAAGAATCTGTGCGAAGGGGTCGATGAAGAGACGGCTTCACGCGCGCCCGAAGGACGATGGTCTCCCAAGGAGATCCTCTCGCACCTTCTGGGTATCGAGGGAAAGGGCCACATGCCGGACCTGCAGGCGTTTCTCGACCGCGAGACCCCCAGTCTCGACATGGAAGCCGCGAATCCCTTCTTCTCCGAGGGCCGGCGACGAATGACCTTTCGCACGCTCCTTGTGGAAGTCGAGCGTGAGTACGAACGCATTGCCCGATTCGCGGAAGGCCTGTCCAGCGAGCAGCTTGAACGGAAAGCTCAGATTTCCATGCTCAAGGACTCGCCGCTGGGCGAGTATCCGACGCTGGGGGGCTGGATCGGAGGGATCGGGGAGTACCACCTTCCATTTCACACGAACCACATGCGCGAGATCCTGCAGCAGCTCGGCGTTGCGGTGAAGCCCAAAGCCTAGTAGGCGGCCTGGACTTCCCTCTGGGGATGCCTCAGCCGCCGAGCCCGCGGCGGATCATCATCACGCCGATGGCGGCGAGCAGGATGCTCATGAACTTGGCGACCGCCCGTGTTCCTCCATCGCCGAGAATCCGTATAATGACGCCCGAGCTTCGGAACGCGACGTACACCAGGAGGAGGTTCGCCAGCAGCGACGCGATCGTCGGCCAGATTCCGTAGGCGTCCAGGAGCAGCAGGAGGGTAGTCAGGACCGCGGGGCCGACGATCAGGGGCATCCCGATCGGGACGATCCCGACGTCGTTTCCCTTTTCCTCCTCTTTTCGTTTCACCCCGAAGATCAGGTCATTGACGGAAAGGACAAGGAGGAGAATCCCCCCGGCCACCTTGAAATCGTTGATTTCGACGCCCAGGGCCTTCAGGGCGAATTTGCCCAGAAACAAAAAGACCAACCCGGCCGCGAGGGCGGTAAGGATCGACTGACGGGCCACCTTGATCCGCTCAGCCGTAGAAAGGGAAAAGGTCAGCGTGATGAAGATCGGGAGGATGCCGATGACGTCGATCGCCACGAAAACCGGGATAAAAGCCAGGAGATAATCCATCATGAGTTCCCGCCTCCGCGCCGACGGACGATCTTTCGCCCGCGGCTAAAGAAAAAAATACTACGACTATCTCCGGTTATCAATGAGCCAAACCGGCAGTCGACGATCAGGTTACGCCGCGTACAGGATCACCGGCTGATCCGCCTCCACTCGTACTGTTCCTTCTTCTTCCAGAAATCGCAGGTGGGCGAGCGCCTCACCCGTAGCGAACCATTTCTGCGGTAGGGGAAAATCCTCCCAGGAAGGGCAGTCGAGATCCCACGTCATTCGTCCGGCGATATCATAGGCGTTCCGGGGTCCGCCGCGAAGGATCGCCAGGATTTCCGTGTTGCGCTTTCGATGATGCTGCCGCAGTTCGGCGATTCGCGCGGTGGGATTGCCGAGACGCCGGCGGTGGCCGGGCAGGACGCGATCGATCTCCATGCCTTGCACCTTGTCGAGGCTGTCCAGATAATCCCGGAGGGGGTTGATGTCCTCTTGCCAGCAGGTGATGTTCGGCGTGATGTCCCGGAGCAGGTGGTCTCCGGCGATGAGCAGGCGCTTCTCCCGATCGTAAAGGCACAGGTGGCCCGGCGTATGGCCGGGTGTGGAGATACAGCGGAAACGGTAATCCCCGATGTCGAGGGGCGTTCCGTCCGCGAGGAGCGTCATCTTTTTCGGTATCCCGGCCATGAACCGGTATCCCGGATGATTTCGGATGACGCCGTCCAATTCATCTTTCGGGAAACCGTTGCCTTCTGCGCGGGCGACCGCCTCTTCCCATCCTCTCCAGGACCGGACCAATTCCGCGTCGGGAGCATTGAAGTAGACGGTCCGTCCCGGCCGGACGACCTGAGAAACGAGGCCGAAATGGTCGGCGTGGAGATGGGTGATGAAGAAATCCGTACGGTCGAGGTCGATTTGCAGATCGTGCAAGCCCTGCTGCAGTGCGGCAAGGCATTCGGGACGGTCGAAGCCTGTATCGATGACGAGGTTCCTGTCCGAACCCTCGACGACGTAGGAGTTGAGCGCCTTCAGCGGACTCTTCGGCAGGGGGACTTCGACGACGTGAAGGTGGGGCAGGATCTGTTCAGTTGCGGCCATGATGCGACACCTCATATCTCTTGATGGCGCAATCCCTAACATGGCGGCCGCCGCGATGCAAATCCTATCTGGAACATCTCTGTGCCGAGGCGGAATCTATGTCCCGCGGTCCAGCTCATTTCTCAGGGCCAGGGCGATTCTCTCCATCGTGTAGGGTTTTTTCACGTAGGCACCGGCGCCGAGACGCTGCGCTTCCCGGACGCGGTCCGATTCGGAATAGCCGCTGACGATGATGGCTTTCTGACGCGGCTTGATCGCGATGATGCGACGGTAGGTTTCGAAGCCGTCGATCCCCGGATCCATGATCATATCCAGGACGACGATGCCGGTGTCGTTCTGGGCTAGCCACAGGACGGCGGCTTCGCCGCTGTCGGCCGTCGCCACCTTGTATCCCAGTCTGCCCAGAATGCGCGCTGCGATCTCCCGCTGCTCCGGCACATCGTCCACCACGAGCACGTGCTCGCTGCCGCGGAGATCGTCGATGAAGACGCGCTCCGGCGTCACTTTCAGATCCTCCCGCGTGACGGGAAGGAAGAGATCGACCGTCGTCCCCTTTCCTTCCGCGCTGACCACGTCGACAAATCCGCCCAGGTCCTGCGTCGTATTCCAGACCACGGTCATGCCCAGGCCGGTGCCGCTCCTGCCCATCCGTTTCTTCGTGAAAAAGGGCTCGAAGATCCTGTGCCGGTCCTCTGCGGAGATTCCGACGCCGTCGTCGCGGACGCTGAGGACCACATATTCGCCTGGGGGGATCGTTTCCATGCCGCGCTGCTCCACTTCGAGGTAGCGGTTGGATGTCGCGATCAGGACCGCGCCGCCCCCCAGCGTGGCCTCGACGGCGTTGGTCACCAGATTCATCAGGGTCTTGCTCATCTGGACCGGCGCCGCCTGGATGTTGAGCAGATCCGCTTCGAGTTCGGTCAGGATCGATATATCGAGATGGTCCTTCTTCAGTTTCTGGAGTTCAGGTGTCTGCAGATAGTCCTGGACGATGAGGTTGAGGTTGATCACGGATTTCTCGGCCACACCCCGCCGGGCGAGCGTGAGGAGATCCTGGACCATGGCGGAGGCGCGCTCCGCCGTATTCTGGATGCGGGCGATGTCCTTCCGCAGCGGGCTTTCCTCCGGAAGCCTGGAGAGAAGCAGGTCGGGATATCCCACCAGGCCGACGAGGATGTTGTTGAGATCGTGGGCCACGCCAGCGGCAAGGTTCCCGATCGTCTCCATCTTCTCGGCCTGCTTTAACTGGGTTTCCAGGCGCCGGCGGTCCTCCATTTCGTGGGTCAGCTGCCGGTTCGTGTTCTCCAGAGATGCCGCGCGTTCCGCCACACGCTGCTCCAGTTGCGCGTTCGTCTCACGGATCTTTTGCTGCTCGCGGTCCAGCAATTGCGTGAGAAAATAATTCCGGCGGTTTGCGTACTCGATATTGTAGCAGGCGATCATGCAGGCGATGTTGCCGCAGACGAGGAAGAAACTGTTGCTGATCAGGACCGCCGAGGGCGTGCCGGTGAGGACGGCGACGACCTCGTAGGCAATCACGATGATGAGGCCGCCCAACGAGGCCCAGACGAAACGAAGGTAGACAAAGGTGTAGCAGAAGATGAAGACGATGATTAGCCCGGCATAGTACAGGTAGCTCACCGGTGGGGGCGCGACGGCGATCATCACGACGATACCGAGGCCGCCGAGCGCGAAGATGAAGGACATCAACTGCTGGATATAGCGCTGGAGATGCGGGAGGTAGGTTACGGCCAGCACCAGGAGGAGCGCCGGGCAGACCACGGCGTAGCGGATCAGCCAGGGGATGCTCGCGTGATCCGGCATCATCAGATAATCGAGGATGCCGAATGCGCCGTACATCACAAACCCCATCGCCAGGGCGATGCGCACATGGAGGATGATTCTCGCCGAGTAGTGCTGATGAAAGTCCTTTTCCAGGACGGCGGTGGGGCCGATAAAACGGAGAGTAAGCCAATCCACGTGCATCGCCCTCAGATCGCTCTTTGGTGGCAGTGCAGCAGGATTGGCATCGCGCATAAAACACCTCGTTTCGTTTTCCGAGGGAAGGGACCTTTTACCGGTACATGGCCGAACGGCACAAGTTTACTGTTCTATAGTCGTTTTCGCAGTAATAATCAATGAGATGCCCGCTCGATGCGCCGTCACGATTTCAGATAACTGTGGAGGCCGGGCAGATAATTCACGCCGAAATAGGTGAAGAGGACGGCGGCAAAACCGAGAATGCACAGGATCGCGATTTTTCCGCCGCGCCATCCCCGGACGAGCCGGGCGTGCAGCAGCACCGCGTAAATCAGCCAGGTGACCAGCGACCAGGTTTCTTTTGGATCCCAGCTCCAGTAGGAGCCCCAGGCGTGGTGTGCCCAGACAGAACCCGTGACGATTCCCATCGTCAGGAGGATGAAGCCGAAGACGACGTTGTGGTAGAGGAGCTCGTCGATGGCTTCCCCGTCGGGAAGCAGGCGCAAAAATCGCGTTGTCAGCCCCTCGCTCGTTCCTTCCCGCTGTTTCAGGAGTGACATGATCGCTAGGGCGAAGGCGATGGTGAACGCCGCGTAACCGAGGAAACAACTGACGACGTGACTGATCAGCCAGTTGCTCTGGAGGGCCGGGATGAGCGGCTGGATCCTGCTGCTGACGGCGGGAGAAAACGATGCGTAGGCCATGCAGATCAGAGCCGGCGGGGTGACCAAGATGCCCGCGCTGCGCGAACGGGTCCGCCATTCCGTGAGCAGGTACAGAAGGACCGTTGCCCAGGCGAAGAAGACGAGGGATTCGTAGAAATTCGACAGAGGCGCATGTCCGATCCCCAGACGGTAGGAATCGATCCACCGGAGCGCGAGGGCGATCGTCTGTGCGGCGAACCCGGCCAGAAGCGTCCAGGTGGCGGCGACTCCCCAGGCTTCCCGGTTCGTGATGACGCGAAGGAGGTAAAGCAGAAAGGCGCCGAAGTAGACAAACGTTACCGCGCTCAGGATGAGGGTAGAGGTCATGAGTTCGCTTTCGTATATTCGTCGAGGAGCCGCTGCATGTCGGCCCGGACGCTGTGTGGACTGCGGTTGCTCCTGCCGCTGACGCCGATCCGTGTGCCGCCGCCGGCCGTTTCAACGCGGACTTCGATCTGCCGGTGGCCGGAGAAGAAGATCACCATCAGCCCGGCGAAAAGCAGGAATGCGCCGGCGGCGACGACGGACGCGCCCGGATCTCTGGCGACCTGCAGTCCCGTGTAATATTTTCGGTGCATGCGGTCCAGGGAGAAGACGTACGGCGCGAAGAGGCCGGGGTTGAACATCGGCACCTGCCGCACGATCCCGGGGTTTGCCTTCTCGATCTCCGTGATCTCCTGGAACACCCAGAAGGTGATCTGTTCTTTCGGCAGGTCGACGACCAGTTTCACGGCCGGTCCCATTTCCATCATGTTTTCCACGATGCGAACGATCCGGACGCGGGCGCGCGACTCGGGCAGCTCAAGAACGTCGCCGGCGCCGAGGTTTGCGCTTTGCTTTTCTCCTGCGCCTCTGCGGAAACTCAGGTCGATTCTGCCGCCCGGCGCGACGCCGTAGCTGGCCTGGTAGAAGCGAAATCCGTCAAAGGCGATCGGGGAATTCACCCGCAGGATCCCCTGGTGGGCGATGCGGTCGCCCTTCACGAAGGTCAGGTCGGAGCGGTACTCCTTCGGTGCGCCGTTCTCGTAGAAGTCGACGCGGAAGCGGTCGCAGCGAACGCTGAAATCGAATTTCTTCTGTTCCTGTCCTCCCCGGAGATAAACCACATCCGAAGACTCCCCCTCTGCCAGATTGACGTAGGCTTTGAACCCGAAAAGGGAACCCGCCAAAGCGCCGGCGATGATGACGAGGACGCCCAGATGGACCACGTAGACGCCGAACCGGGAATAGCGGCCCCGGTCGGCATAGAGGAGGCCCATGCCCGCTGCGCTTCTCCTCGCGGCGATTCGGTAAGTCTTCTTCAGCAGGATCTCCAGTTTCTTCAAGGCCTCGTCCGGCGGGTCTTCCGTCGGAAGCGAGATATCGGGGGGACGGCTGCCCGGCGACGAGGGATCGACGAAACCGTTCGTGCGGAAGGCCCGCAGGCTCGCCGGAAAGCGGTTCAGCGAACAGATCACGAGGTTCAGTGACAGGAGCCCCAGCAGGATGAGCAGCCAGGGCGAATGGAAGATATCGGAGAGGCGCAGGGCATCCATCGCGGCCTCCCATCCGGAATGCGCGTGCCGGGCGGCTTCCATCACGGCGTCCCGCTGGGGGATCACCGTTCCAAGGACGGCCAGGAGGATAATGAATGCCAGGAGGGCGACGGTAAGCCGGACGGAAGAAAAGAATGCCCACAGGGGATTGGGTTTTTTCGCTTTTGTGAAACCGGGTTCAGCCATGCCGCAGGCCTCAGGCGTAGAAGAGGGACCAGACAATATGCCCCAATAATACAAGCCCGAGCAGCAGGCTGGCAAGTCCGAATGTCGCCCCGACAAGTTTCAAGGGAATTCCGGGATAGGGCCGCTTCATGGATTCGAGGCGGGTGCTGTCCTTGAGGCGGTCGTACTCGAGAGGCCGCTGTTCTTTCAGGTCTTCCAGCGTATAGGTGCCGGTGAAGATGATCCGGTCCATGGGGAACTTGTTCGGGATGAAGTGGGTGTTGAAGAAGTGGACGGTGAAAATAGAGAGCTGCACGTCGATATGCAAATTCCGATTGGCAAGCGCAAGGCGTGTGACGGACCGGGCAGAAAATCCTTGTTGAAGATTGGGACATTTCTGTATAGGTAGATGCGACAATTTTGTCTGATTGAAAACCGTATCGGTCCACTTCCTGAGGAGGTTCGACAGCACCCATGCCCGGCAGCGTCGGATTTGACAACGAGCACTACATTCAAGAACAGACCGCGGAGATTCTCGAACGGGTGAAGCGCTTCGACAACAAGCTCTACCTCGAATTCGGCGGCAAGCTCCTGTTTGATTTTCACGCCGCCCGCGTCCTGCCGGGTTATGACCCCAACGTCAAGATGCGGCTCATCCGGGAACTCAAAGACAAGGCCGACATCCTCCTCTGCATCTACGCAGGGGACATTGAGCGTAAGAAGATCCGCGCCGATTTCGGCATCACCTACGACGCCGACGCCTTGAAACTGATCGACGACCTCCGCGGCTGGGATATCGACGTGCGGGGCGTCGTCATCACCCGTTTTGACAGCCAGCCGGCGGCGACGCTGTTCAAGAACAAACTCGAGCGGAGGAACATCGAGGTCTTCACGCACCGTTTCACCAAGGGATATCCGACGGACGTCGAATCCATCGTGAGCGACGAGGGTTACGGGGCGAACACGTATATCGAAACGAAGAAGCCGCTGGTGATCGTGACGGGTCCGGGACCGGGGAGCGGCAAGCTCGCGACCTGCCTGTCGCAGCTTTACCACGAGTACCGGAGAGGCGTGAAGGCCGGGTACGCCAAGTTCGAGACCTTCCCCATCTGGAATATCCCGCTCAAGCATCCCGTCAACGTCGCCTATGAGGCCGCTACGGCGGATATCCGGGACTTCAACCTCATCGACCCCTTCCATCTGGAGGCGTACGGGAAGATGTCGGTGAACTACAACCGCGACGTGGAGGTCTTCCCGGTCGTGAAGAGGATCCTCGGCAGGATCACGGGCGGGGATTCCTTTTACCAGTCTCCGACGGACATGGGCGTAAACCGGGCCGGCTTTGCCATCGTCGATGACAACGTGACCAAGGAGGCCGCCAAACAGGAAATCCTCCGGCGATACTTCCGGTACCGGTGCGAGTATGCCATGGGATTCGCCGACAAGGAGACGGTCCAGCGCGTGGAACTCTTCATGAAGGATTTCGGCATCCGGCCGGAGGACCGCACCGTCGTCAGGCCCGCGTGGGAGGCGGCGCGGCAGGGGCAGGCGCTGGACAAGGGGAACGAGGGGATTTTCTGCGGCGCGGCGATTCAGTTGAAGGACGGCACCATCATCACCGGCAACAACTCGCCCCTGATGCACGCCTCATCGAGCCTGGTGCTGCATGCGGTCAAGCACCTTGCCGACATCCCTGCCAAGATCAAGCTGCTGTCGGATACGATCACGAACTCCGTGCGAAACATGAAAACGGACATCCTCAACGAGAAGACCGTCAGCCTCGACCTGGAGGAAACGCTGATCGCGCTCAGCATCAGCGCGACGACGAATCCCGCTGCGCAACTCGCCATCGAGAAACTGACGGAACTCCGCAATTGCGAGGTCCACATGACTCATATCCCCACGCCGGGCGACGAAGCGGGTTTGCGGCGCCTCGGTGTCAACCTGACCAGCGAACCGCATTTCTCCACGAAGAACCTGTTCATGCCCTGACAAGGAACGGTCGATTCCCCTGCTCTCTTGCCGGCTTTTCAGGCGATTTGACAGCGGCTCATTTCTATTATAATTATTTCGCCCATAATATAATTTATTCTAAATCATGCCGCCGATGGATTTCGGGGGAAGTCAATTCATGAATGAAATCGACAATAAGCAGCTAAAGAAGTTCATCCCGTGGGTCGATGCGCTCGCCGAAACCTTCGGCAAGAACTGCGAAGTCGTACTTCATGACCTCCGTACTCTCGACAAATCCGTCGTGAGGATCGCGAACGGCCACATAACCGGCCGCGAGGTCGGCGCGCCGATTACGGATATGGGCCTGCGTCTGGTTGAGGAAGACAAGGAGCGGAAAAAAGATGCGGCTGTGGTCGGATATCGGACAAAGACCAAAGAAGGGCGCGAACTGAGATCCACAACTCTTTTCATTCGGAATGACAAGGGCGAGGCCGTGGGATGTCTGTGTATCAACATCGACCTGACGCCGTATTTGTCTGCGAAAAATCTCATGGATCAACTGTGCCAGACAATCAGCCATCAGGGCGCCTCGCCGGAAAACTGCTCCCCGGAAAAATTTGTGTCCGACGTCGATTCTCTGATGGAGCAGCTTATTGAAAAGGCGCTGAAGAAAATCAACAAGCCGATCGTCTCCATGTCCAGGGGCGACAAGCTGCAGGTGATGCGGGATCTGAAAAAAGAAGGCTTCTTCTTGATCAAGGGCGCGGTGAAGAAACTCTCCAATGAGCTGGGGGTTTCCGTCCCGACCGTTTACAAGTATCTGGAGCAGATATAGTGCTTTGTGCCGCGTGGAACGGATCGCCGTGTTCCTGCGCTGTTTCATGACGAAGAGCGGCTCCAAAAAAGAAAGGTGAATGAGATGAAACGCGAGATTGTGGAAACAAAAGATGCACCGGCTGCAATCGGCCCCTACTCGCAGGCGGTAAAGGCTGGGGATCTTGTGTTCGCATCCGGCCAGATTCCGTTGAATCCCAAGACGGGTGAACTCGTTGACGGAGGCATCGAGGAACAGACTCGCCAGGCCATCGAGAATCTCAAGACTGTCCTCGAGGCGGCGGGGGCGGGTCTGGATACGACGCTGAAGGCCACATTATTTATTACGCGGATGGAGGATTTTCCCAAGGTGAATAAGGTGTACGCAGAGCTCTTCCGCGGCGCCAATCCCGCTCGGTCCTGCGTGGCCGTGGCGGCCCTGCCGAAGGGAGCCCAGGTGGAAATTGAGGCGATTGCCCTGTGCCGCCCGGCTTGACGGCGGTCGAAGGCTTGCAGTCTTCGACGCTGCCGCCGGAGCGAAGCAGAACCGAAAGGGATCCGGCGGGCCGATGGATAGTGTCCAGGAAAGGAAACTCCGAATGAAAGAAGGTTCTCTCTTCAAGTCCGTCCTGTTGCGGGAGCTTGTTCCGGCAACGGGATGCACGGAAGTCGGCGCGGTGGCCCTTGCCGCCGCATGGGCCGTCCGCGCTTTGGAGGTGCCGGTCGATGCCGTGAAATCGATCGAAGTTGAAGTGGATAACAACACGTACAAGAACGCGATCGGTGTGGGGATCCCCGGAACCGGCGAAACGGGTCTGGGGTTCGCCGCTGCCGTGGGTGCAATCGCGTCGGCGGGGGACCGTTACGGGCTGCAGATTCTTGAAAACCCCAGCCCGGCAACGGTCGAAAAGGCGCGGCGTCTCCTCGCCGAAAAACGGGTTCGGATTGTGAGGGCCGACGAAGCCGGCGGGATCCTGATCCGCGCGAGGGCGCGGAGCGGCAGCGACGAGACTTCTGCCCTGATTCAGGGCAGTCACGACCACCTGGCGGGCGTGCAGAAAAATGGAAAACGCTACCCCGGTGCGCCCGTTTCCGACAAGAACCACTTGAAGCTTGCTGAAGAGGTGAAGCATCTGCGTTACGGCGATCTGGTGGAGTATGCCAGGACCGTCAATCTTGAAGAGCTTCCCATGATCCGCCAAGCCCTCCGGATGAACATGCATTTTTGCGAAGAAGCCAGGAAGGGGGCTTCTTCCCGGAAGATCGGACAGGTGGTAGAAAAGTCCGCGAACCCGGAATCGTGCCGGGAGGATCTGTCCACAAAAGCCCAGTTTGTGACGGCGATTGCCGTAGAGGCAAGGATGAAGGGGCTCGATCTTCCGGTGATGGCCTGCGCCGGTTCCGGCAACCAGGGGCTGGTTGCCACTATCCCCGTTGCGGAAGTCGCGGCGAGCATCGGAGCCTCCGAAGAGCATCTCCTCCGGGCCCTCATCCTGTCCTACCTGACGACGATCTACATCAAGACCTTTACCGGCGTTCTCTCACCCATCTGCGGATGCGGCGTCGCCGCTGCGGTCGGGGCGGGTTGCGGAATCGTTTTTCTTCTCGGCGGAGACGTTTCCCAGATCGAGGCGCAGATCAATAACATGGTCGGCGCCATGGCGGGGATCATCTGTGACGGCGCGAAATCGGGTTGCGCGATGAAGGCCCTGATGGCGGTCGGGCTGGCCCTGGACAGCTCTTGCCTGAGCCTGGAGAACGTGCGTATTCCTTCCGGAGACGGGATCATGGGCAATGAGGTGCTGGATACGCTCAGGAACCTCCAGAAAATCATCGAGAACGGGATGCCTTCCATGGATGCGGCCATCATCGAGATCATGGACCGCAAAGAGTAGGCCAGAGAAAAAAACATGGATTCGCGGATAGACAACATGTAATCTTCGACGCAGCGAAAGAGGGAAACCTTCTCTCGACAGTCATACAAATTCAGGAAAAGGAGAAACGGTATGAACAGAAGGGCAGCGATTTTTCTTTTGGCGATCCTGTTTGCGGTCCCGATCCTCATGGGGGCTTCATGGGGAAGCAAAGATGCAAAGTATCCGAGCAAGAATATTGAGGCGGTTGTCCCCTTCGCGCCGGGTGGTTCGGTTGATGTTTCCATGCGTATTCTGACGGCCGTAGTGGAAAAGGACCTCGGTCAGAAAATTCTGATCGTCAACAAGGCCGGAGGCGGCGCCACCGAAGGCCAGAGTTACGTCGCACGGGCAAAGCCGGATGGATATACGCTGCTGGCGATCACCTCTTCCGTCGTCACCAACACCATCACCAAGAAGGTGGACTACAGCATCGATTCTTTCGACCCGATCATTCAATACTGCTTCGATCCGGAGATCCTCTTCGTGACGGCGAGCTCGCCCTACAAGACGCTGGATGATTTCATGGCCGCAGCCAAGAAAGAGGCGATCATGAATGCGACCTCCGGCCATTCGACCTCTCACCATGTCGCGGGCATCCTCCTGGAGAAGCTGACCGGCATCAAACTGACCTACGTGCATACGAAAGGCGGCAAGGAGCCGATCACCATGGTGGCCGGCGGGCATGTCGTCAGCAGTTTCGGATCCTACGGCGTGACGAAGAGCCTGATCGATCAGGGCAAGATCCGCGTCATCGGTGTCATGTCCGAAAAACGGGACCCCCGATTTCCGGATGTTCCGACCTTCAAGGAAAAGGGGATCGACATCGTATACGGTCCCTGGAGGGGCGTGGCCGCACCCAAAGGGACGCCGCAGGACGTCATGGGAAGGTTGACCCAGGCCTTCAAGAAGGCCCTGGCTACCGAAGAGGTCAAGACGAAATTCGACAACACGGATATTCCCATTGCCATTCTCGACGGCAAAGACTTCGCGAAAGTCATCAAGAGCGATTATGAGAGCCAGAAGGCGATTCTGGCCAATCTTGCAGCCAAGGGTCCTGCCGCGGGCAAGTAGCAGGATCTCCGGAACCGGGGGCAACGCATGCGACTCGAGAGAAGTCCGAGTGCGCATGCGTTGCCGAACCGTCAAAAGGAACGGTGAGAGGAAGACGATATGGGCGGGGGCAAGCGCGGGCCGCTGGGGATCGGCTGGCCGGAATGGATCACGGGGCTGTTGATGTGGCTTCTCGTCGCGGTGATCGTATTGACGTCGGGAGAGATGCCGTTCTGGGTGGAGAAATCCCCCGGTCCCCGCCTCATGCCGATCATCATCGCCGTATGTGTGGCGATCCTCGCCGTTCTTTACTGGCTTGAAGCCTACCGGGCGGGGGGCCGCGGGGTGAAATTCCCCCGCCTTGCCGAATTGAAGAAGCCCGCGGGTTTTGTCGCCCTTTCCTTCATCGTCTATTTCCTCTGGGAAGGCCTGGGCGCCATTCTCACGATCCTTACGGTCGGCTTCCTGGAATTGAAGCTGATGGAAGGACATTCCTGGCTTCGGTCATTCCTGGCGGCTTCGGCGATGTGTCTGTTCGCCTGGGTGGTGTTTCAGGTCGTCCTGGGAATCCCCCTGCCCATGGGAGTATTCAAGTAATGACCGCAGCGTGTCGGAGACTTGCCGTCTCCTGAAAAGGAGCGAAGCGGCAAGCGGGAGAAAGTGGCAAAATGGAAGCACTGCAATTTCTTCTCGATGGCTTCAAGGTTGCCTTCCTGCCGTCCAACCTCCTCGTCTGCGCCATCGGGGTCATCATCGGGACTCTGGTCGGGGCCATGCCGGGCATCGGCCCCACCGGCGCCGTCGCCATGCTCCTGGCGGCGACCTACAAGCTGGGTCCCGATGCCGCCATCATCATGCTGGCCGGCATCTATTACGGCACCCAGTACGGCGGCACGATCACTTCGGTCCTGATGGGGCTCCCCGGCGAGGCCGCCTCGGTTGTGACGGTCTTTGACGGGTACCAGCTTGCCAAGCAGGGCAAGGCCGGGAAGGCTCTGGGGATCGCCGCGGTCGGCTCGTTCGTCGGCGGTACGATCAGCATCGTCGGACTAATGCTGGTGGGGCCGAAACTTGCCAATCTCGCCTTGATGTTCGGACCCGCAGAGTACTTTACGCTGATGGTGCTGGCGTTTTCTCTGGTGACGTCATTCGCTGGCAAATCCGTCGTTCGCGGCTTTTTGTCCCTGATGCTGGGCCTGATCCTCTCGATGGTGGGGCAGGATGTGATCACCGGTCTCCAGCGCTTCACCTTCGGCCACGTGTCCCTGTCGGACGGCATCAACTTTCTGCCGGTTTCCATCGGCCTTTTCGGTCTGGCCGAAATCATCAACAGTTATGAGAAGAAAAAGAACGAAGAATGGATCCAGGCCGACCTGCGGTGGACCAAGGTCATGCCGTCCGTGCAGGATATCCGTGAATCGGCCATGCCGATGGCAAGAGGTACGGTCGCCGGCTTCTTTTCCGGCATGCTCCCGGGTGTGGGCGCGACGATCGCTTCCTTTCTGAGCTATGGGATTGAGCAGCGGGTCTCCAAGGAACCCGAAAAATTCGGCAAGGGGGCGATCGCCGGCGTGGCGGGGCCGGAAACGGCGAACAATGCCGTGACCGGTGCGGCTTTTGTTCCGATGCTCAGCCTCGGAATTCCGGCGGGCGGCACCTCGGCGGTCCTGATGGGCGCCTTGATCATGTTCGGCCTGCAGCCGGGACCCACCCTGTTCAGGGATGCGCCGGGGGTTGTGTGGGGCCTGATCGCAAGCATGTATATCGGCAACGTCATGCTGGTCATCATCAACATCGGTTTCATCCCGGCCATCGTGTACGTCATGAACAAGGCCAAGCCTTACCTGTCCATGATCATCCTGCTGCTGGCCGTTTGCGGCGTGTACAGTTTTCAGAATTCCCCTGTCGACATCCTGATCATGCTATCCGCCGGAGTGCTGGGATATTTTCTGAAAAAGATGGAGATTCCCGCCGCGCCGGTCATCCTGGGGATGCTCCTCGGACAGATGGCGGAGCAGAGTCTGCGCCAGAGTCTGGTCATCTCTCAGGGGAGTCCCCTGATTTTTGTGCAGAAGCCTCTGGCTGCCGCTTTTCTGGTCCTGGCGGTGGCGTCGGTCGTCCTGGGCGCGATGTCCGTCAAGGGCAAGGGCAAGGTCTTGAGATCGGATGATGTCGAGCAATGAAGGAATCCAATAAACACCCCGACGCGCAGAGCCGTCTCGCCGGATTTGTCGCCGGCCTTCGTTACGACGCCCTGCCGGTGGATATCACGACCGAGGCCAAGTACCGGGTATTGGACTGGATCGGCAGCGCCCTGGCGGGAGTCCGGGATCGGCCCTCCCTCATCATAACGAACCTCATGAAGAAGGCGGGAGGGGCTCCTCAGGCCACGCTGATCGGCGGAGGAATGAAGGTGCCCGTTTCGGCGGCGGCTCTCGCCAATGGCACGATCGGCCATGCCGCGGAGTTTGACGACGGCCACACCCTGGCCATGACCCATCCCGGGGCAGTCAGCGTTCCGACTTCCCTCGCCGTAACGGAATATTCCGGCGGCGGCGGCAGGGACCTGCTGACGGGGATCGTCGCCGGATACGAGGTGATGATCCGCTTGGGGACGGCCGTCAACCCTTCCCACTATCGATTCTGGCACACGACCGGGACCTGCGGAGCCTTCGCGGCTGCGGCTTCGGCATGCAGCATTCTGAGACTCGACCGCCGGAAGGTGCAGATCGCTCTGGGGATTTCGGGAACGATGGCGGCCGGCCTTCAGGAAACGTTCGGCACTTACGCAAAGCCTTTGAACGCCGGCCATGCGTGCCAGAGCGGCGTGCTTGCGGCCCTGCTGGCCCAGGAGGGTTTCAGCGGTCCCGAGGACGTCCTCATGGGAAGCAAGGGATTCCTCAAGGCGACATCGTCCGATCCCCATCCGGCCGCGCTGACCGACGGACTCTGCGAGGAGTTTTCCATCCGCACCGCGGGATACAAGATCTACTCTTCCTGCGGGCACACTTTTGCGCCCCTGAATGCCCTGTTCCTCCTGATGCAGGGACGCGAGTTCGATGCGGAGGAGATTGAGAGAATCGAGGTCGCAACGTATCATGTTTCCGTCGACCTCACCGGACCCTTCAAGAACGGCAGCGCGGAACAGGCCAAGTTCTCGCTTCCGTATTGCCTGGCCGTGGCGCTCCTGCATAAGAGAGTTTCGCTGTCGGAATTCAGCCCCGCGACGCTTCAGGATCCGCAGATCGCGAGGCTTGCCGGGAAGGTCGTCATCCACGAAGATCAGAAGATGACCGAAAGATTCCCCCGCGACCGGATGGCGGTCGTCAAAATCCATCTCAGGAACGGGCAGGTATTCGGGGAATCCGTTGTCAAACCGCTGGGGCCGCCGGCTCGTTCCACTCTGGAAGATAAATTCCTTTCGTTGGCCGGGATGCACGTCGATCGAAACAGGGCCGGGGAAATTCTGGAGTCTGTTCTGCGATTGGATGAGATGGGCACGATCGATCCCCTCATGAAAATGTTACTGTAGCATCGCGCAAAAAAACAAAGAAACGAATGAAAGAGAGAGACGACGTATGGCATCGCACATGATTGATTCAATTCTGTACATGGATAGTTACGGGACGAAGGTCATGCGGGAGATCTTCGATGATCGCTCCATGATCCAGAACTGGCTGGATATCGAAGTCGCCCTGGCCGAGAGTCAGGCGGAAATGGGGATTATCCCGCAGGATGTCGCCCGGGAGATTGCCGGGAAAGCCAAGGTGGAGAACCTGGATCTGGAGAATATCAGGAAAGGGATCATGAAGACCGGGCATTCGCTCGTACCGACCTTGCGGGAATTCGAGAGCAGATGTGAAGGCGGCGCGGGTGAATACATCCATCTGGGCGCTACGACCCAGGATATCATCGATACCGGTTACATCCTGGCTTCCAAGCGGGCATTTGAGGTGATCTATCAGGATCTGTGGGAAATTGAAGAGTACCTGCTCGTGTTGGCGGAGGACCACAAGAATACGGTCATGGCCGGGAGAACGCACGGTCAGCAGGCACTTCCCATCACCTTCGGCTACAAAGCGGCGATCTGGGCCAGTGAAGTGCATCGGCATCTTCAGAGGATGAAGGATTCAAGGAAGAGGATCTTTGTCGGCCAACTGAGCGGCGCCGTCGGGACGCTGGCCGGCTTCGGTGAGCGGGCGATCGAACTGCAGGAAAGGGTCTTGGGCAAGCTGGGGCTGGAAGTTCCGGAAATCTCGTGGCACGCCAGCAGGGATCGGCTGGTGGAAATGGTCAATCTGGTGGCCATGATCGCCGGGACGTTCGGAAAGATCGGGAACGAGATCTACAGCCTGCAGAAAACGGAGGTTGCGGAACTGGCGGAACCCTTCACGATGGGTCAGGTGGGCAGCAGTACGATGCCTCACAAGAGAAACCCCGGGCTGAGCGAGGGCATGCATACCCTGTCCAAGGTCGTGAAAGCCAATGCGCTGCTGGCCTACGAGGCCCTCCTTCAGGAGCATGAAAGGGACGGCGCATACTGGAAAACAGAATTGATCGCGATTCCCGAGGCCTTCATCCTGACCGGCGCCATTCTCCAGAAGGCGAAGAAGGCTTTGAACGGATTGGTCGTCAACAAGCAGAAGATGATCGAAAATCTGGACATCCTGAAGGGGCTGCTGCTGTCGGAGCCGGTCATGCTCATGCTGGGCGAGAAATTGGGCAAACAGACCGCCCATGAGATCGTCTACGAAATCTCGATGAAGACCTTCGAGGAAGGGGCTTCCTTCAAAGAGAACCTGTTGAAAGACCCCAGGGTGGGCAAGCATTTCACGGAAAAGGAAATTGCGGGCATGCTGGATCCTTTTCGCTATACCGGGC
>CAZDLM010000012.1:21618-58349 GCA_964506465.1 uncultured Syntrophaceae bacterium | reverse complement strand
GCGGATGCACGCGCCTCGTTTCACTGAACCGGTGAAGCAGCGCCTCATCCGATGCATCCAGGAACAGAATCTCGATGCGAAAGCCCTTGTCCTTCAGGCGTTGAAAGATCCGGGCGTACTTGTCCAGGAAACCCTGCTCTCTCAGGTCCATCACCAGCGCGACATCGCACGCCCCCTTGGCTTGACGGAACTGGATCTCCAGAAACTTCGGCCAGAGGACGACGGGCATATTGTCCACGCAGAAAAAACCCATGTCCTCAAGGGCCCGGAGGGCGGTTGTCTTACCGGAACCGGACATGCCCGTAATCACTACGATGCGGGGGGCTCTCACATTCTCTCTCCGGAGTTTCGAAGCTGTTTCGCCAAGCTTTCCACGGCGGCGACCACCCCCGACCGGGTAAGGGTCGCAGGAAGACGCCAGCAGGGAAGAGGCCGGCCAAGAATGCGGCATCCGCGGGAAACCCTCTCGGGTCCTGAGGAGGGGACGCCGCCGAGTTCTATGACCATGTCAATCGGCGCATCATCATCCACCGCCTCCGTTCCAAGAAGACGTCGCGCAGGGACGATTTTCCCGTCCAGGGCAAGCAGGCGGCGCGTCCGCGGATGTCCGGAGCCGACCAGCAGACCGATTCTCTCTTCGACGACCACGATATCGTCGGCAATCCACTTATGTCCTTTGCGTGCGAGGTCAACGGCACAGGTGGTCTTGCCGGCGCCGCTTTCCCCCGCAATCAGCGTTCCGATCCCCGATATCCGGACCAGCGAGGCGTGCACCGACATACGACGATGGCACCTCTCGTTGATCGCGGCCTTCAGGCGGCTTCTCAGAAGGTGCAGATCTCCGCGCGAACGAAACAGATCCCGGAAGAAACGACCTCTCATGAAGACATGCCCGTGACCGTTCAACACAAATCGTCCTGTTCCACAATCAACCGGTAAAGCTCCGCAGCCGACTTCGCTTCCATGAGCCGTTTGCGGAATGGAATGTCCTTGAGCATCCGGGAGATCTTGGCCAGCGCTTTCAGGTGCACCCCCGCGCAGCCCTCCGGCGCCATCAGCAGAAAGAACAGGTGGACGGGCTTGCCGTCCATGGCCTCAAAGTCGACGCCGTGCGCACTCCTGCCGAAAGAAACGATTACGTCGTTCAGACCGGAGATCTTCCCATGAGGAATGGCGATGCCCTCCCCGACCCCCGTGCTGCCGAGTTTCTCTCTATCGAGAAGAATGTCGACCATCCGGTCCCGATCCAGCCCCTCCCGAAGGCGCGACAAGGGTCCGACCAGTTCCAGGAGGGCCTCCTTTTTTGTCACCGCGCTCAGGCGTTCGACAACGGCGTCCGGATGCAGGATCTCTGAGATCTTCATAGGGAAATCCACCCGGAATCTTTCAGCCTTTCGTTTCCAGAAGGACAAACTTGCCTTTGGGCGCGCGATAGATGACGGCCACCTGCTCGGAGGAAGAATCGCGGAAAATGATGAACTGATTCTTCCCCGCCTCCAGTTCCATGAGGGCGTCTTCGACGGACATGGGCTTCAGCACGACCCTCCGGGTTTCCAGGATCTTCCCTTCGGCAGACTCCTCCGACTCTTCGGCGGCTGTCTCCGCATCCGAACGCTCCTCCGCACCCGCCGCCTTGTGACCGCGGATTCGCTCCCGATGCTTCTTCAGACGCCGTTCAATCTTGTCGACCGCCTCGTCGATCGCCAGATGCATGTCCTTGGCCTCTTCCTTGGCGTTGACAACCATCCCGTTAGCCGTCAGGTTGATATCCGCTACGTTTCGAAATTTCTCCACGGAAAGAACGACTCTCGCTTCCGAAGGATGATCGATATACTTGTTGAGCTTTTTGAGCCGGTCCTCGATGTATTCCTTCTGCCAAGATTCCCCTTCGGAATTTCTGAACGTCAGAGAGATCTTCATAGCGGTTACCTCCTCATTCGGATTCTGAAAGGGCTTCCCGTTGCGGGATAAGCCCTGTGTGGCAGCGAAGCCGGGGTTGATCCAGGGAACTCCCCCGGCTGTCAATCCTTTTTTCCCGGAAAAACGACCACCATTCCCGCCGAATGCCCGCATCCTTTTCCGGTCCGGGCCTTCGACGAAATTCCCAAACAGGGATCAAAACATCTTCTTTCTTCGCGACGACGGCAAAATCCCCATCATCTCCCTGTACTTGGCCACAGTTCGCCGTGCGATGTGGATTCCGGACTTTGCCAACATCGCAACGATGTCGCTGTCGCTGTAGGGCTTCTTGTGGCCCTCGGCGACGACGATCTTGCGGATCTCCTCCTTGACGCACTTGGACGCAATGGCTTCTCCATCGGCGTTCTTCAGGCTGCTGCTGAAGAAGAACTTCATTTCATAAATGCCCTGAGGGGTATGCATGTACTTGTTGGTCACGACCCGGCTGATCGTGGATTCGTGCATGCCGACGCTCTCCGCAACGTCTCTCAAGACCAAAGGCTTCAGGCACGAGATGCCGCTGTCCAGGAAGCTCCGCTGGAACTGTACGATGCTTTCGGCGACCTTGAAAATCGTTCGCTGCCTCTGCTGGATGCTCTTGATCAGCCACGCGGCGGACTGCATTCTCTCGCGGATATACTTTTTTCCGTTCTCGGCACCCGTCCCGGGAGGGCTTCCTCCGACAAGATTGCGATAGAAGCCGCTGATCCGCAGCCTGGGCATCCCATCGTCATTGAGGGTGACCTTGTAGTCATCGCCCGATTTGACGACATACACATCCGGTATGATGGTCTGGATCCTGTCATCGTTGTAACTGCTTCCGGGCTTCGGATCCATGTTGCCGATCACTTCGACGGCCGTGAGCACGTCCTGAAGCGACACTTTCAATTTACGCGCTATATTGGCGTAATTCTTTATTTCCAGATCTTTGATGTGATGCTCGATAATTCGATCGACCAGCGTACCCTGCATCTGCAGAATCCTGGACTGGATCAAAAGGCATTCCTTGAGATCGCGCGCGGCGATTCCCGGGGGGTCGAATTCCTGAATCCTCTTCAGCACACACTCTACGGTCGTCGGTTCCACGGATTCCAACGCAGCGATTTCTTCGACGGACGCGGCAAGATACCCGTTCGGATCGATGTTGCCGATAATCTGTTCTCCGATCCTGCACTCCTGATCCGTCATGGGAGCAAGACCGAGTTGCCACATGAGATAATCGTTCAGGGTCGATTTGACAACGAGGAGATTCTCCCAGCTCGGGGCGTCGGCATCATTGCGGTCCCGGGCGGAAATGCTTGGACTGTAATCCTCGAGATAGCCGGACCAGTCGAAATCCTCCTTCCCGTCCCCTTCCCCCGTCAATTCCTCGGTCCGCTTCGTTTCCGGCGCGGTCTGCGCCTCAACGGACTCCACGTCCGTCGAAGCTTCCGATTCTTCGTCGGCCACGGCTTCCTCGAGAAGGGGGTTCTCCTCCATTTCCTGATTGATCGCCTCCACCAGCTCCAGCCGCGATAATTGCAGGAGTTTGATCGCCTGCTGGAGTTGCGGCGTCATGATGAGCTGCTGGCTGAGTTTGAGATGCTGTTTCAGTTCGAAAGCCATAACCGATTCCGCTGATGCATCAGGCTGCGCCTAACGGCGCGCCCCCTCTTCCCGATCGCCCTCGACCTGAACCTTCCGCATGGAAGCGTCGAGAACGAAATTCTCACCGAAATAGATCCTCCTCGCGACCTCGCAGGCGGCGATCGCCTCCGGAGTCCCTTCTATCAGGATGTTTCCTTCATTGACGATATAGGCGCGGTCGCACACAGACAGCGTCTCCCGCACGTTGTGGTCGGAAATGACGACGCCGATCCCCTTGGATTTGAGCTTGCCGACGATCTTCTGGATTTCGGCTACCGCCAGCGGATCGATGCCCGCGAAGGGCTCGTCCAGAAGGATGTAGCGCGGCATCGTGACCAGGGCACGGGTGATCTCCACCCTGCGGCGTTCCCCTCCCGAAAGTGAATAGGCGGGATTGTGGGCGAGCGCCGTCAAATCGAGCTCCGCCAGCAATTCCTCCAGCCGCTCGTCCCGCGCCTTTTGGTCCAGATCCAGCGTTTCCAGAACGGCAAGGATGTTTTCCGCCACGGTCAGTTTTCGGAAGATAGAGGGTTCCTGCGGAAGGTAGTTGATGCCTTTTCGAGCGCGGATGTACATGGGACAGGAGCTGATGTCCTCTCCGTCCAGAAGGATTTGACCGCCGTCCGGTTTCACCAGGCCCACAACCATGTAGAAGGTCGTCGTCTTTCCCGCCCCGTTGGGTCCCAGAAGACCGACCACTTCGCCTGTACAGATATCGAGGTCCAGGCCACTGACGACCCGCCTGCCCCCGTATTCCTTTACGAGTTTTCTTGCCGACAGTATTCCCATCTTCGTTGCTTCGCGAACCGGACCCCGATCGCTTATGGTTTCTCCTTTTCCTTCTTCTCCGTAGGATAGATCGTAGCCGTCACGCGTTTGTTTTCCCCGCTCTCGACCGTTCCGCGGCTTTCGTTCATCAGAACGACGATCCGCTCTCCCCGGATGACATTCTTGGCCTCCTTCAGCACCGCGTTGCCGGTGACGATGATCGTCTGTTCGTCCTGATAGAACACGGCATGGTCCCCTGTCACGATCCTCTCGCCCTGCGTAATCGTGACATTGCCTTTGGCCTCCATCTTCTCAAGGTCCCCGGTATTCCCGAGGCCCTTGACCGCCTGATTCGGATCGGAGGTATCCTTGCGGTAGAACAAATGCAGGCTGTCCGCGTTGATCACCTTGTCGGCCTGCGTCGCAACGGCGTTCCCTGAAAAAACAACGAGTCGCTGTTCGTTATAGGCGTCGAGCCGATCGGCCGTAATATGAATGGGCTCGCTCTTGTCCGCCTTCATCTCTTTCTTCCGTTCTCCAGCCGCCCAGGCACTTCCCGCCAGCAGGGCCAACGCCGCGATCAGCGCGATCATCGTCCCCGCGGCTCCGCCGCATCGAGCTCCCGGAAAACAGGCCCGCAGGCCGGACATCTTCAACGCAATCATGTCTGACACCTTACCGGACTTCCGCCTTCACCCTGGCCAGCAGGGAGACTTCCTTCTTGACCAGCGACAGTCTCATACCCACGGCGTCGATCCTCATTCTTGCATTCTCGAGAACGACGGCGCCGTCCGTAGAGACGATCCCTTTCGCATGGGAATACTGCAGCCGATCCGTCGAGAAACGGTCGCCGCCATCGGATTCGACGGAGACATTTCCGACAAGTTCCATGTCCCGCGACGACGTATCCATGCTGCCCCTGTCGCCCCGAACGCGAAAGACCTTTCCATCCTTGAGAACGAGCCGGATATCCGCTCGGTCGAAAAGGGCTTTATTTTCCTTGCGGAAGTATCGCGCCCGTTCCGCGCGAATCTCCCATTTCTCGCCGGATTCCCCGACCTCCGTGAACCGTACGTCCTTCACGTCCAGGTCGGTTTTCTCCAACAGAATCTTCAGTCCTCCTCTGGACGTTTCGCGAATCCCCCACAATCCGCCGATAACGGCAACGAGAATCAGCAAAAGAACCGCCGCAGCAATCCGCTTCTTCCGCTGCGGTCCTTCGAAAACGCGCCATCGCAATGCACTCCTGCGATTGCCGATCATGGCCGTTCATCCCGGAGATTCAAAATATAACACTCCCCACCGGACATGTAAAGGTTGAAGCGCTCGCGGACGAATCCGGAAGCGGTTTTCCTCTACAAGATGGCCCGCTTTTTTCTTTCCGGTTCAAGACTTTCTGCTTCTCAGCCGGCGGCCGGCAAATTCGTAACGTGCCGCCGCCTCCGCCCACTTCCCCTGCGCCTTCAGGATCTGTTCGCAGACTTCTCTCACCGCCCCCTGTCCGCCCGGGGAAACCGTCACGTAATCGGCCAGGCTTCTCACCTCGTCGACTGCATCCGCGACACCCACTGCGAGACCCACACGGCGGAGGACGGGTATATCCACCACGTCGTCTCCGATATAGGCCACGTCGGTCGGGTCAAGACCTCTGCCGCTCAGGATGGATTCCAAAATCTCGACCTTTCGGTGGATCCCCTGGTGGATTTCCGCGATTCCCAGATCCCTTGCACGGTGCTCGACCGCGGCGGACCGCCTGCCGGACAGCAGAATCACGTCAATACCGTAGCGCATCAGCATCACCAATCCGTGGCCGTCGCGCACGTGGAACACTTTGGTTTCGGAGCCCCGGTCGTCCACGACGATTCGTCCGTCCGTCAGGACTCCATCCACGTCGAGGATCAGCACCCTGATCCTGCGCATTTTTCGCAACAGTGTCTCCGACATGCCTTTCTTCATCCTGATTTCGCCTCACAATCCTTGACGATTCGGTCGATTTTCTGCAACTCCGCCAGGAGGCGCGGGAAATCCTCCAGGCGCAGGGAATTGGGGCCGTCGCACAGCGCTTGCTCCGGCTCCGGATGGACTTCGAAGAAGAGACCGTCCACCCCGACTGCGGTCGCCGCCCTGGCAAGGTAGGGCACCATATCCCTCTGGCCGCCCGAGGACGACCCCTGTCCGCCCGGAAGCTGGACACTGTGCGTCGCATCAAACACCACGGGACAGCCGTACTGACGGAGGATGGGCAGGGAACGGAAATCCGCCACCAGGTTGTTGTATCCGAAACTCGCACCCCGCTCCGTGACAAGAACGCGGTCGTTTCCCGCCGAGACGGCCTTTTCCAGGACATTCCGCATATCCCACGGTGAAAGAAACTGCCCCTTCTTGATGTTGACGACCTTCGCCCGCCTGGCGATCTCGGCCACGAAGTCCGTCTGCCGGCACAAGAAGGCGGGGACCTGGACAATGTCCAGGATCTCCGCCGCCGGCGCGATTTCCTCGAATCGGTGCACGTCCGAAAGAACCGGCAGATCGAACTCCCTCTTCACGTTTTCCAGAATGCGAAGCCCCTTCTCCATTCCCGGACCGCGGAAAGAATCCTTCGATGTCCGGTTCGCCTTGTCATACGAGGCCTTGAACGCAAGGGGAATTCCCAGACGTGATGTCGCCTTCTTGATAAATTCCGCAATCCTGCGGGTCATGTCCTCCGTTTCGATCACACAGGGACCGGCAATCAGTGCAAAAGGCCCATTGCCGCCGATCGACCAATTTTTCAGCACGATCGATTTCACGATTTTCCACCTTCCCCGGGTTCCTTGTGCTTCTGTTGCAGAATCCGGATCTTCATCTGCGGTATTTTTCTGGCAGCCTTCGTCGAATCAGGGTTCAATTCGTAGGCGCTCGAATAGGCCTTCAGGGCCTCCGTATACATCTGCTTCTTTTCGTAGGCCTCGCCCAGTCCCAGGTAGGATACGTCATCCTCCGGGTCATAGCGGAGGGCGAGACGGTAATTCTGAATCTGGCGATCCGCATCCCCTTTCAAACCGTAGACGTAGGCGAGGCCGGAATAGCCCGCCGCCTTCTTCGGCTGCAGCTCGATCATCTTGGTATAGGCCTTGACGGCCTTGTCATACTGCTTCTCCCTCACGTAAGAACTGGCGAGGGTACTGAGAATCTCGATCGTCGGCTGAGCAACGGCCATCTTCTCGTATACGGCGATTGCATCCTTCGATCGCCCGAGCTTTTCGTACACAAGGACCAGGTTCTGGTGAATCTGCGGATCCTTGCTGCCGAGGCGAAGCGCCTTCTCATAAGCCTCGGCGGAGGGTTTGTATTTCTTCAACTCGCCGTACGCATACCCCAGGGAGGCGTAGACGGACGGCCGGGACGGCGAAATCTTCGCGATCTTTTCATAGAGCTTAACGGCGGAGTCGAATTTCTTGAGGCGCAGGTCCATGTCGGCCAGCCGCTGGAGCGCATCGGCATCGTCGGGTTTGGCCTTCAGCACCTGCCGATACTCGTCCGCCGCCTCGCCGTATCGTTTTGCCTTTTCGAGGGCGGTCCCGAGGTTGTAACGGGCGACGGCGTTCCTGGGGTCCAGCGACAGGGATTTCCTGTACGCCTCCATCTCTTCCTTTGCCTGCCCCTTGGCACCGAAGGCAAAGCCCAGATTGGCGTACGCCGAAGCATTCCGCGGTTGCTTCTTCACGATTTCCCGGAACCACCGGATGGCATCGTCGTATCGCTTCATCCGCAGGAAGGCCCCGGCCAGCGCCGCCATCACCTGCTCGTCTCCCGGTTCTTTCTGAATGACGATGCTGTACTGTTCGAGGGCCTTGTCCGTCCTGCCCGTCTTTTCGAAAGCCTCTCCAAGCCGGAAGCGTATCGCCTGATTGTCGGGCGACAGCCGCATCGCCTGCTTGTAGCTCTCGATCGCCTTTTCCCATTCGCCCAGGCCTCCGAAGGCCACGCCGAGGTTGGCATGAACGGTGGCGTCTTTCGGGGCCGCCCGGGCAAGGCCCTGCCAGAGCGGCAGGGCCTTATCATAGGACTTCTTCCTCATATAGACGGTCGCCAGATCCGCCACGGCGCCCCGGTCGCCCGGCTTCAGTTGAAGGATCTCCGCATACTGAGAAGCGGCCTCGTCGAGCCGGTTCGAGCGCAGATAGATTCCCGCCAGCATCTTGCGGACCCCGACATCGGTCCGGTTCAGCGCAATCGCCTGTCTGAGGGATTCAATCTGAACCGACTGTTTTTCGGAATTGCGCGCGAAACGCAGCCAATCCTGGGGGGTGATGACGACGCGGATGGGAATGTAGGCGATATCCTTGTCGCCATACCGGATGCGGATGCGATAATCGGAAACCGTTTTCCTCTCCAGGCCGCCGATCTCGGTCATGAGGATCCTGTCCACAAGCCCGATGCCCTTCAAAAGGACGCGCAGGTCATTGCCCGTTCCCAAACCTTCCACGTCGACCGTGGTGTTCCGCCCCGTGAGATCGTCGGTCGACAGAGTCCGGAAGACAAACTCGTCACGGTAGGAGATCTCCAGGATGTCCTTGGTCGAAAGTCGAAACTCCTTGCCGTTCTTTTCCCCTTCCAGCCAATAGAAATGAGGCGGATTCCCCATCACATAATACGAAAAGAGATTCCCGGCCCTCTGCCAGGCATTGGAGAGCGTCCCGTTCGGTCCCCGAAGGAGGAACGCGGCGATGCCGAGCGCAAGAACGATCACCACGGCGCAGATCACGGCGACGCGCACGCCCACGGAACCTCGCTCAGCCTTATGCAAACGCATGTTCCTCATTCGGGTCGCTTCCCTCCAAACCGCCGGTCTCAGCCGCGGGGATGATATTTCTTGTGCACGTCTTTCAGGCGTTCCCGAGTGACGTGCGTATAGATCTGAGTGGTCGAGATGTCCGCGTGCCCCAGCATGATCTGGACGGAACGGAGATCCGCCCCGCCCTCCAGGAGATGCGTGGCGAAGGAATGCCGAAAGGTATGGGGATGAACCTCCTTTCGCAAACCTGCCTGGGCTGCATATCGCTTCACCATTTTCCAGAAAGCCTGGCGCGTCAGCCCTTTCCCGGAACGATTCAGGAAGAGGAGCCGGGATTCCCCGTCCTTAAGCAATTGCGACCTTGCCTCGTCCAAATAGCGTCTGAGCGCGTCATTGGCTGTTCTGCCGAAGAGAGCGACCCGTTCCTTGCGTCCCTTGCCGAATGCGACGAGATACCCCTCCTGCCAGTGGACGTCGTCCACGGTCAGTGCCAGAAGCTCCGAAACGCGCAGGCCCGTCGCATAGATCAACTCCAGGAGCGCGGTATCACGCACCGCCCGCGGATGCCCCGTGCCCGGCTGGGAAAGGAGGCGGGCGACTTCATCGCGGCTCAGGGCATCGGGGATGCGCATCCAGACCCGGGCCAGTTCGATATCGGCCGCCGGATTCCGTTCAATCCGCTTTTCGCGCAGGAGATACCGGAACAACCCGCGGATCGCCGCAAGGGCACGATTGACGGAATTGGCGCTCAGGCCGGCCTTCCGGAGGTCCGCGCAGTATCGCAGAATAGCATCCTGATCCACGCACTCCGCGGAACGAATTCCCTGTCCCCGCAGAAATTCGGCCATGCGGGCAAGGTCCCGTCCGTAGGCCTCCAGCGTATGGCGTGAGACCCCTTTTTCGACGGCAAGGAAGTTCATGTATTCGTCGATCCGTGCATCCACGGGTCGACTTGTAACCCAAATTGTACAGTGAAGCAAAAAAAATTTTGCCGCCCGCTTCTTTTCGATGCCTCGTCGCCCTTCGCTCGCGGACGTGCCTTTCGGCCCCGCCGCGCCCCCTGGAGTGCCGGAGAACCGCGCGGAAACCAATCGCTAAATAACTCGTCTATTCCAATAATTACAAATCTTCCGCAACGCTCCCCGCCACCGTGAATCCCAGCAAAAATGTATTGACACATCCTGGGGCATATGATAATGCCCGTGCCGGATCTTTCAGGTTTTCGCACAGTGGCAATGATCCCGTAAGTCAGGATTTTCGTAGCGATTCTCAGGGAGTTGTTTTCGCTGGTGCAGAGGAGTAAACAGTGACCCTTGATGAGGTCAAACAGCTACTAGATGCAGAAGTTCTCGTAGGGGAAGATAAACTGGACATGGAAGTCAGGACCGCCTTCGGCGCGGACCTGATGAGCGATGTTCTGGCCTTTGCCAAACCCGGAAGCCTTCTACTGACGGGATTGACCAACGCACAAGTGATCCGGACATCGGACATCCTGGATATTGCCGCCATCATCATGGTTCGCGGCAAGCAGCCATCGCCGGACGCCCTGCGGCTCGCCCGGGAATTGCGCATTCCGATTCTCATCACACGATACATCCTTTTTGAAACCGCCGGAAAACTCTATGCGAAGGGAATCGTCGGCTGTCTGGAGAAAGTTGAGAGCAAGTAGCCGTGCAGGGCAAAGCCAAACCCTTGTACGAAGATAGCTTCGTCGTCGAGGGCGGAAATTTTGACAACGCGGGCCGGGTATCAAGCCATATCAAGTCCATCCTCAAGAAGATCGGACTCGCCAGCGATGTGGTCCGCAGGGCGGCTCTGGTGGCATACGAATCGGAAATCAATATCGTTTCCTATTCGAGAAAAGGGTTGATCCACCTGCTGGTGGGTTCCGATCGCGTGTTGATCGAGGCCGTCGATGAAGGTCAGGGCATCGCCGACATCGAGTTGGCCATGCAGGAGGGATACTCGACCGCAACCGAGAAGATTCGTGAAATGGGGTTCGGGGCCGGCATGGGACTGAGCAACATCAGGAACTTTTCGGACTATTTCCAGATCACTTCCGAGATCGGCAGAGGAACCTGTCTGAAGATGGAGATCTCGATCAACGATGCACCGCATGCGTAGAGAGCGAGGAATACGTTGCAGCTTTCAGCCATCGTAGAGGCCTTGGGCATGGGCGTCAGAACCGGAAGCGATAAACTCCTCACGGAGGTTCGCGGAGGCTACACGGGCGACCTGCTTTCCGACGTCATGGCCAACAGTTGCGAGGGGGATCTCTGGATCACCCGCCAGATTCACCAGAACATCATTGCCGTTGCATCGTTGAAGGAGCATGCGGGAATCGTCCTCGTTCAGGGAAGCGAGCCGACAAAGGATACGCTGGAGAAGGCCATCGCCGAGGGGGTCCCGTTGCTGGTGTCTCCTTTTTCGTGTTTTGAAACGGCTGGCCGCATTTACAACCTGATCGTCGGCAAGGGGGACAAATCCCCTGCAAACGGATAATAGCCATGCACTGCATGGCTATTTTTTTTGAAAACCTTCGGGACGCCGTTCATGCTCAGGGAGTTCCGCTGCGATCTTCATGTCCATAGCTGTCTGTCTCCCTGCGCGGATCTGGACATGTACCCGAGGGCGCTCATTGAAAACTCGATCGCGGCACGACTGGACATGATCGCGATCTGCGACCACAACGCGTCGGAAAACGTTCCTTACGTCCTGAAGGCTGCGGAACGGACCGCGCTGACGGTGATTCCCGGAATGGAGGCGGCCTCCAGCGAGGAGGTTCACGTTCTTGCCCTCTTCGAAACCCTCGACGGGCTCCGGGAGTTCCAGAAAATCGTCTACCGACATCTGGCCGGGAAGAATGAAGAGAAGGTCTTCGGCCCGCAGGTCATCGTGAACGAATCCGACGAGGTGGAGGGTTACAACGAAAGGCTGTTGATCGGGGCGACATCCCTTTCGTTGCGGGAACTGATCGACGGGATTCACTCGCTGCAGGGGCTCGCCGTCGCCTCCCACATCGATCGGGAGAGTTTCAGCGTCATTGGTCAACTCGGGTTCATCGATCCGTCCATGCCCTTTGACGCCCTGGAAGTCACGGCCTCTTTGGGCATCGCCGCCGCAAGGATCCGTTTTCCGGAACTGTCTGACTTTCCATTGCTGACTTCTTCGGATGCACATTTTCCCGGCGATATCGGCAAAGCGGTCACGGTCGTGCATCTGGAACGGGCATCCTTCGCCGAATTGAGGAAGGCGCTGCGGCGGGAGGACGGAAGGTGGATCGAGGAGTAGCCGTGCTGGAGCTGGCCCTGCACATCCTGGACATTGCGGAAAATTCAACAAGGGCCGGGGCCAGGAATGTCCGCATCTCGGTCGACGAAGACACCTCATCCGACCGTTTCCGGCTGGTCATTGAAGACGACGGGGCGGGGATGAGTCCGGAAGAGGCGGTCAAGGCGCTGGACCCGTTCTTCACGACGAAGAAAGTGCGCCGAGTGGGATTGGGACTCCCCATGCTGGCGCAGGCGGCCGAGACGACGGGAGGCGGCTTGAAGCTGCAGTCGGAGCCCGGAAAAGGAACACGGGTCAGCGTGGAGATGGGACTGGCCCACATCGATCGACAGCCTCTGGGCGATATCCCCGGCGCGCTGGTTGCGCTGATCGCCGGCAACCCGGAGACCAACATCGTGTACCGTCATGCCAGGGACGGGAGTACATATCGCCTCGACACGGTGGAGCTGAAGAAAGAACTGGAGGATGTTCCGATCAACCACATCGACGTATTGCAGTTTATCAGGAGGCACGTGTCGGAGGGTCTGGAGCAAATCGGTTCGCGTGCGTGAACGACGTCGAAGACCGACGGAAAAGATATGCGACTACGGAAGGAATCCTGATGAAATTCTAAGGAGGACAGGTGAATGAAAGCGGAAAACGAGGAGTTGTTGAAAGATTTTTCAGCTGAACAGATCAAGAAGCTCGACAAGATCATCGAGAAGTTCAAGGGGAAGCCGGGAGGACTGATCCCGGTCCTGGAAGAAGCGCAGGTTACCCTCGAATACCTGCCCATCTCCGTACAGAAGCGGATCGCAAAAGGGCTCAATCTTCCCCTGAGCCGCGTTTACGGCGTCGTAACCTTCTACTCGTTCTTTACCATGGCGCCCCGCGGCCGCCATACGGTCAGAGTCTGCCTCGGAACGGCCTGCTACGTGAGAGGCGGAAAAGCCATTTCGGAGAAAATCACCCGTGAATTCGGCGTCAGGGAAGGCGAGACGACTCCGGATCGGCGTTTCACCTTCGAGTCCGTCCGCTGCCTCGGCGCCTGCGGATTGGGACCGGTTGTCGTCGTGGACAACGACGTACACGGAAGAATGAAGCCGGCAAAAGTCAAAGACGTACTTAACCAATACGAATAGGCGAGGATAAGACTATGGCTAAGCTGACCATTGCGGATCTGAAGAAAATCAAAGACAAGGTGCACGCGGACACTTCTCTGCGGGCCGGTGAAAAACGGGTGAAGGTGACCGTCCATATGGGCACCTGTGGAATCGCTTCCGGGGCCAAGGCAGTTCTGGATTCCCTCATGGACGAAATCGCGGCGTCCGGCGCCACGGACACCATCGTCACGACATCCGGCTGTATGGGACTCTGCAGCCGTGAACCTCTCGTGACCGTCGAGATTCTGGGCAAGGAGCCCATCAAGTACCAGTACATGGATGCCAATAAGATGCGCCAGGTCTATAAACGTCATATTCTGGAAGGCGAGATCCAGACGCCCTTCGTTCTGGCCAAGGGGCAGGAAATCGTGAAGTAGCCGCGGCGCACCCGGCTGCGCTGATAGAGATTCTTTATCCTATAAGAAGGAGGATCATATCCGACATGAAGGTATTTCGATCGCACTTGCTGCTTTGCGGTGGAACGGGCTGTCATGCTTCCGGCAGTATGAACGTGAAGAAGGCCCTCCTCGCGGAGTTGGACAAACGCGGACTGACCCAGGAGATGAAGGTCGTCGAAACCGGCTGTAACGGTTTTTGCGCCCAGGGCCCCATCATGGTGGTCTATCCTGAGGGCGTCATCTACATGATGATCAAGCCGGAGGATATTCCGGAGCTGGTCGAAGAGCATTTCGTCAAGGGACGCGTGCTCGAGCGTCTGCTCTACCGGGAACCGGTCACCGACCAGGTCATCCCGACGATGCAGGAAATCCCGTTCTTCGCCCTTCAGGAACTGAGGGTGCTCCGGAACCGCGGCCTGATCGACCCGGAAAAAATCGACGAGTATATCGCCCGCGACGGCTACGCGGGCATGGTGAAGGCGCTGACGGAGATGACCCCCGAGCAGATCGTCAAGGAAGTCCTCGACTCCGGTCTCCGCGGACGCGGCGGCGCCGGTTTCCCGACGGGGCTCAAGTGGAAATTCGCCTCGCAGTCGGCCGGCAGCGTCAAGTACGTCATCTGCAACGCCGACGAGGGCGACCCCGGCGCGTTCATGGACCGCAGTGTGCTCGAAGCGGACCCCCATGCCGTCCTCGAGGGCATGGTCATCGCCGCCAAGGCCATCGGTTCCCATCAAGGCTACATCTATTGCCGGGCCGAGTACCCGCTGGCCATCCACCGTCTTAATGTCGCGATCGGTCAGGCGAAGGAGTACGGCCTCCTGGGCAAGAACATTCTGGACACGGGCTTCGACTTCGATCTCGAGATCTACCAGGGCGCCGGCGCATTCGTCTGCGGCGAGGAAACCGCCCTCATGACCTCGATCGAAGGCAAGCGCGGCATGCCCCGCCCCCGTCCGCCCTTCCCGGCCGTCGCCGGCCTGTGGCAGAAACCAAGCATCCTCAATAACGTCGAGACCCTGGCCAATATCGGCCAGATCATCCTGCGCGGCGCCGCCTGGCACAACAGTGTCGGGACCGAGAGAAGCCGCGGCACGAAGGTCTTCGCCCTGACGGGCGACGTCAACAACGTCGGCCTCGTGGAAGTCCCCATGGGCACGCCGTTGGGAACCATCGTCTACGACATCGGCGGCGGCATCCCCGGCGGCAAGAAGTTCAAGGCGGCCCAGCTCGGAGGCCCCTCCGGCGGCTGCATCCCCGTCCAGCACCTGAATGCGCCCGTCGACTACGAAAAGGTCGTCGAACTCGGCGCCATCATGGGTTCCGGCGGTCTCATCGTCATGAACGAAGAGAAATGCGCCGTCGACATGGCCCGCTTCTTCATGGACTTCTGCCAGGACGAGTCCTGCGGCAAATGCACCCCCTGCCGCGAGGGAACGAAGCGCATGCTGCAGATCCTCACCAACATCACCCAGGGAAAGGGCAAGGAAGGCGACATCGAGCTGCTCGAGGAAATGGCCAAGGTCATCAAGGACGCGTCGCTCTGCGGCCTCGGCCAGACGGCCCCCAACCCCATTCTCAGCACGATCCGCTATTTCCGCAACGAGTACGAAGAACACATCCGCGACCACCGCTGTTCCGCCGCCGTATGCTCGGCCCTGTTCAAGTCCCCCTGCCAGCATACCTGCCCGGTCGGCATGGATATTCCATCGTACATCGCGCTCGTGCGCGCCGACAGGCTGGAAGATGCCTACAGGATGCTCCTTCGCACCAATCCCTTCCCGTCCGTCTGCGGCAGGGTCTGCGACCACAAGTGCCAGACGAAATGCCGCCGCGGCAAGATGGATGAGCCTGTGGCGATCAAGTTCCTGAAGCGTTTCATCACGGACAACGTGGCGCGGCCGAAAGTCGAAGCCGCTCCCGTGACCCGCAAAGAGAAGATCGCCGTTGTCGGCGCCGGTCCTTCCGGCCTCACGGCAGCCAAGGATCTTGCCCTGCGCGGTTACAAGGTCACGGTATTCGAAGCGCTTTCGGAGCCGGGCGGAATGCTGCGCTGGGCCATCCCAGCCTATCGTCTGCCGAGGGACATCCTCGCCAGGGAAATCGACGACGTCCGCGCGCTCGGCGTCGAGATCAAATGCAACAAGCGCATCGGCAAGGAAATCACCTTCGCGAAACTGGACAAGGAATACGATTACGTCTATCTCGCCCCCGGCGCGCAAAAGAGCCAGCCCATGGGGATCGAGGGAGAGGATCTGCCGGGCATCTTCGGCGGCGTCGAGTTCCTTCGCGATTACAATGCAAACGAAGCGGCCTGGACAACGGGCAAGAAGAAGATCGGCAGCCGCGTCGCCGTCGTCGGCGGCGGCAACTCCGCCATCGATGCGGCAAGAACGGCGCTGAGACTGGGCGCCGAGGTCACGCTTCTCTATCGTCGCCTGCGGCAGGACATGCCGGCCGCCGAGGAAGAGATCCTGGCCGCCGAACACGAAGGCGTGAAGATCGAATACCTGGTCGCGCCTCTCAAGGTCCTGAGCGAGGGCGGGAAGATCAACGGCATCGTCTGCCAGCGGATGCAGCTCGGCGAATTCGACAAGAGCGGCCGCAAACGCCCCGTCCCGATCGCGGGCTCGGAATTCACGCTCAGCGTGGACGCCGTCATCTCCGCCATCGGCCAGGTTCCCGACCTGGGTTTCGTCGGGAAAAACAGCGGCGTCGAAGTCACCAAACGGAACACGTTCGCTTTGGCCAAAGGCAGTGAATCCAAAACCGCCAATGAGAAATACTTCGCGGGCGGCGACGCCGTAACCGGTCCCGATACGGTGATCGGCGCCATCGAGGCCGGCCATCAGGCCGCGATCGAGATCGATGCCGCCATCCGGGCGAAGAACGGCGAACCGGCGTACGAAATGCCGGCGGAACAGAAGATCGACGTCCCGCTCATCCTCGATGAGGAGAGCGTGGAATGTCCTCAGACGGCGATGCCGGAGCTCGAGGCCGCGCAACGCAAGGGAAGCTTCGTCGAGGTCGAACTCGGCTTCACAAAGGAAGCGGCACTCAAGGAAGCGACGCGCTGCCTGCGCTGCGACGCAGAAATATCCTAACGCTTTTCAACATGCCGGTTCCATCCCGCTGTTCGGCGGGATGGACACGAACGTGGAGGTTATGAAGAATGGACAACAAGGTAACGGTGAATATCGACGGCAAAGACTACGAAGCCAAGGCCGGTCAGACGATCCTCGATGTCGCCAGGGCGAACGGGATCTTCATACCGACCCTCTGTCACTATCAGCGGACGACGAACGTCGGCGCCTGCCGCGTCTGCGTCGTGGAAGTGGAAAAGGCAAGATCGCTGGTCGCGTCCTGCTGCATGCCGGTAAACGGCGGCATGGTCATCCGGACCAACACGCCGGCGGTGAAGGCCGCCCAGCGACTGGTCGTCGAACTCCTCTGGTCCTCGGGCGACCACAACTGCCTCACCTGCGAGCAGAACGGAAACTGCGAATTGCAGAATCTCGTGTACTGGCTGAAGATCGAGAAGCCCCGCTTCGAAATCAAGGCGCCGGGTTATGCGATCGAGACGAGCAGCACGATGATCCAGCGGGACCTCAACAAATGCATCCTCTGCGGGCGGTGCGTCAGGGCCTGCAATGAGATCCAGGTCAATGAAGTCCTGGATTTTGCCAAACGCGGCCATCGCGCAAAAGTCGGCCCCGCATTCGACACCGACTATCTCAATTCCGTTTGCGTCTTCTGCGGCGAATGCGCCGATGTCTGCCCGGTGGGCGCCATCACCTTCAAGCAGGCGCGTTTCGCGGGCCGCCCCTGGGAGATGAAGAAGGTGCGGACTACCTGCACGTACTGCGGCGTCGGCTGCCAGATGGATCTCAACGTCAAAGACAACCGGATCGTCAAGGTCACGGGAAACCGCGAATACGGTCCGCCCAACGAGGGAAGCCTCTGCGTCAAAGGCCGGTTCGGCATGGACTTTGTCGGCCATCCCGACCGTCTCAAGACCCCGATGATCCGCAAGGACGACAAGCTCGTGGAAGCGAGCTGGGACGAGGCCCTGGATTTTATCGCGAAGAAGCTGAAGGCTGTTAAAGAAAAGAACGGTCCCGACAGCATCGCGGGTTTTTCCTCCGCCCGCTGCACAAACGAAGAGAATTACCTCTTCCAGAAATTTCTGAGGGCGGGAATCGGCACCAACAATGTCGACCATTGCGCCCGTCTCTGACACTCCGTAACGGTGGCCGGTCTGGCCGCCGCCTTCGGAAGCGGTGCAATGACCAACTCGATCGGAGAAGTCGAGTTCGCCGACGTGATCCTCGCGACGGGTACCAACACCACGGAAAATCACCCCATCATCGGCATGAAGGTGAAGAGGGCCGTCCGCCAGCAGGGCGCTAAACTGATCGTCATCGATCCGCGGGAGATCGACCTCGTCAAGTACGCGGAGATCTGGCTCCGCCAGAAACCGGGGACGGACGTGGCCGTCATCAACGGGCTGATGAACGTGATTCTCGCCGAGGAGCTCTACGACAAGAAATACGTCGCCGAGCGGACGGAAAACTTCGAGGCGATGAAGAAGGTCGTCGAGAAGTACACCCCGGACTACGTGGAAAAGATCTCCGGCGTTCCCGCCAAGGATCTCAAGACCGCCGCCCGCCTGTATGCCAAGGCGAACAAGGCATCCGTCCTCTATACGATGGGGATCACCCAGCACATCTCCGGAACCGACAACGTCAAGTCCCTGGCCAACCTGTGCATGCTCTGCGGCAAGATCGGCATCGAGGGGGGCGGCCTGAACCCCCTGCGCGGACAGAACAACGTCCAGGGCGCATGCGACATGGGCGCCCTGCCCAACGTCTTCCCCGCCTACCAGCCCGTCGCCAACGACGCTATTCGCGCGAAATTCGAGAAGGCCTGGGGAGCGGCGAACCTGCCGGCCAAGCCGGGCCTCACGATCGTCGAGGTCATGGAAGCGGCCCACAAGGGCAACATCAAGGCCCTCTACATCATGGGAGAGAACCCGATGCTTTCCGACCCGGACCTTTCCCACGTGGAGGCGTCGCTCAAGAAGCTGGATCTCCTGATCGTTCAGGATATCTTCCTGACCGAAACGGCCGCGCTGGCCGATGTGGTTCTCCCTTCCGCCTGCTTCGCGGAAAAGGACGGGACATTCTCCAATACGGAACGCCGTGTGCAGAGAGTGCGCAAGGCCGTCGAACCTCCGGGACAGGCGAGAACCGACTGGGAAATCGTCGCCGACATCTCCAGCCGGATGGGGTACGCGATGAAATACGACTCGGCGAAACAGATCATGGACGAGATCAACGCCCTCGCACCGAGCTACGCCGGGATCACCTATGACCGCATCGAGAAGACCGGCCTGCAGTGGCCCTGCCCGACGAAGGACCACCCGGGCACGACGTTCCTCCACAAGGACCGTTTCAGCCGCGGGCTCGGCCTCTTCGCCGCGATTGAATTCGTCCCACCGGCGGAATTGCCCGACAAGTCATTCCCGTTGATTCTGTCCACGGGGCGCGTGCTGTACCACTACCACACCGGCACCATGACGCGCCTTGCGGAAGGCCCGATGCAGCGCTATCCGGAGAGCAAGATCGAGATCCATCCCAAGGACGCCAAGAAGTTCGGGATCGACGAAGGACAGACCGTGAAGGTCACCTCCCGCCGCGGCGAAGTCCAGGCCAAGGCTGTCGTCACCGAGCGGTCCCAGGAAGGCACCGTTTTCATGAACTTCCACTTCAAGGAAGCGGCCGTGAACCGGCTCACCAATCCGGCTCTGGACCCGATCGGGAAGATTCCCGAGTACAAGGTGTGCGCAGTGAAAATCGAAGCGGTCTGAGCAGAGACCTCTCGCGATAAAAAAGGCCGGGACTTCCCCGGCCTTTTTTTATTCAAATTCCGCCCCCTCTTTCGCCCTCCAGCGATGGATATCGGCATGAGCGCCCGTCTTCGGCGGGATCTGCTCCTCTTCCGCGCTAGAGGGTTTTTCGATTGCATTCCACCGTCAGGGCATCGATCAGCTCCAACGGCACCACCTCGATCGGCCTTCCCTGATTGCATATCACGACGGAGACCCTGCCGTCGTCGGCGGTTCTGACCACGATGCCGTCGGCGTCCTGATAGTAAAAAGGCTTGGCGTTACCCTTCAGGTACAGGACAACCAGTAGTGCCGCCGCTATCCAACGAAGGGGGAAGTGCATGGCAAACCTCCTGAAGTCAGGTGGGCGGGCAAGTGAAGGCCCGGGAACAGCGAAAACAAATTGACAGGGAATCGATTGGCCGTGTATGGGAGTCTACCACAAAATATGGTCCGGGAGGTTTTATGTCTTTCAAGAGTCTGTTTAAGGCCTGCATCGGCCTTTTGGTCGTGTGGTTCGTCTTTTTTGTCGCACTGGAATCAAGCGCCTTTGCCAGGGCCGGCGGCGGCAGATCCTTCGGAAGCCGAGGCTCCCGGTCGTTTTCGACTCCGAGGCCGGCTGCACCCGCGCCTGCCCAGACCGCGCCGGGCGCCGGACAGCTCGCGTCCCCGCCCGCAGCCGGTTTCCCGCAGCAGGGCGGCTTCCTGCGGAGCATGGCGGGCGGATTGATCGGCGGCATGGCGGGCGCCATGCTGTTCCGGAGCCTGGGCATGGCGGGGGAATCTTCCGAAACGGCGGGCGGTGGAATCGGAATGCTGGACATCGCGCTGATCGGCTTGCTGTTGTACTTCCTGTTCTCCTACTTCAGAAAACGCCGTCGGGCGGCCGAATCGTCCGCCTATTACGGGGCATCCCCTGCCCCGGAGATTGGGACGGCGCCCGGCACTCCCCGGTCCGTTGCTCCGTTGCAGGGAAGCGACCTCGATGCCGGCGTGGCGCACATCCGGCAAATGGATCCCTCCTACAATCCTTCGCGCTTCCTGGAAGAGAGCACTGACGCGTTCTTCAAGGTTCAGGCCGCGTGGACGCAGCGCGACATGTCCCCGGCCGCCGGCCTGCTGACCTCCGAGATGCTCGGAAATTTTGAGGAGCAGGTGCGCACGATGCGCAAAGAAGGAAGAATCAACCGGCTGGAGAATATCGCCGTCCGCTCGGTCGAGCTGGCGGAGGCGTGGCAGGAAGGCGGGCAGGATTTCGTGACGGTGAAATTCCTGGCGAACCTTCTGGACTACACGGTCGATGAGAAGACCGGCCGGATCAGCGGCGGGTCGAAAGACGCCCCCGTCCGATTTGAGGAGTACTGGACCTTCACCCGTCCCGTCGGAAAGCCGGCCTGGAAATTGGCGGCAATCCAGCAGCTGTCGTAGGCTGGAGGTTCGCGCTTGCTCAAGCTGGATAAGACGTTGAAGGAAAAGGCGGAGCTGCTGGAGGGAACGAACTGGCTCGGCAGCTTCACCTGGAAAGAGATCGAGATCTTCGCCCGCTACGTTGAAGTATTCCGCGTGCAGGCGGGCGATTCGATCTTCCAGGAAGGCGGGAAGACGCCTCTTTCTGCCTCATCGTCGAGGGAAGCGTCCAGATCGTCAAGGAAGACGCGGAAACGCGAAAGAAGATCCTGTCGGTCATCACCCGGGGGAAGACGGTCGGCGAAATGGCCCTGTTTGACGGAGAGCCCCGTTCCGCAAGCGCCATCGCCGCGGAATCCGCGATGATCATGATGCTCACGAAGGATTCTTTCGACCGCCTGGTCCGCGAACTTCCCGGGCTGGCCGCGAAGCTTCTTCTCGTGCTGGGGAAGCTCCTCAGCCAGCGGCTGCGGCAGACCAGCGGGAAGCTGATCGACTTTATATGAAATAGAAGGCTTGGTCCGCCCGGGGCTGCCCCCTGCGGACCGCCGTCATGCCCTCGATATTCACCGGGCTCCGCGCGACTCTCCGGCGGATGCCGCCCGCGTCACGCTTCGGCTTTCGGTTCGGCGTCCTTTTTCTTCTTCTTCGGCGCCTTTTCCTTGGCGTCCGTTGTTTCCGCCTTTTCTTTTGCAGGCTTTTCCGCCTTGGCCTTCTTCTCCGGCTTCTTCTCCGGTTTTTCTTCCGGCTGTTCTTTCGGCTGCGCGGCCTTTTCGGCCTTGATCCTGGCCAGATCTTCCGTCCTCCGGGCTTTCTTCTCGATCGCGGCGATCCGCGCGTTTGCCTGCTTCATTCTTGCGCAGAGGTTCTTCAAAACCGGGTCCTTGGCAATTTCCTTCTCATCGAGACCACGCGTCTTCAACGCTGCGAGTCGCCCGGCCAACTCTTTTTCCAGCGAAGCCTTCTGCCCCTGCCGGACTTCCATGGTGGTAGATGCCATCTTCTCCTCCTGAGATCTTTCGTATCGCGGATCTTCCGTCGCCGTCGCCGCCGACTGGGAATCATCCGTCGTATTGCTCGCGGACGCTAACAGGTTTTCCTTTGTAAATCAATCTGATCTTCGCATCTTGACGTATTCCGGTGTCGGAAACTTCATCCCCGGCGAGGCGCATCTGACGATGCGCGGAACTCAACCTGCAGAAAAGGGCGGACACCGGCCCGGACGATCTGCTGTTTCAGGTCAATATACGACTCCCTCGTTGAGCGCAAAACCCGTATCGACGTGGATGGAGCCCGTGGTTCCCGTTCCGATCGCCGTGCTGCCGGAGATTGAGACGGTCTTGGCGACAACGGACCCGAAGACCTGCGACGTCGAGTCAAGAGTGAACGTCGCACCGGGGCCGTAAATCCCCGCATAGGTCGTAGAAGCCTTGCTGAAATTAAACTCCGTCGTCGTGACACCGAGAATCCTCACCGCCGTCGCCGGCGATGGCGGCGGGTTGATCACACTGGTGCCGCCGATGGTGAACGTTCTGATGACATACAGTTCCAGCGACCCGCCCGACGAAATAAGGATTTTCGACGCGTTGATCATGTTCAGGTTGCCGTCCGAGTATACCGGATTCCCCTTACGATCATAGGTCAGCGTGTCGTGCACAATAAGTTTGACGTCGCCGTTGATCGTGAGGGTTTCGCTGTTCAGATCGACGTTCTTCGTTCCGTAGGTACCGGCGGCCAGTGCCGTATTGGCGGTGATATCCGGGATCTGCGTCCCGCAGGTCCTGAAATCGCTGCATCCGGTGGGAGGATCCACCGCTGTAAACGTGACATTGGCGGTCGATGCGGTCCTTGTCCCCGTGATCGTACCGGCCGCCCCGAAGATGGCTACCGCGGGGTCGCCGCCGTAGCCGCAGACGGCATTGCCGAAGATTTTTCCTGCGGCCTGCACGAAGATGCTGGAAGCCGCGGTTCCGTTGGTCTGGACGGTCGCATTCTGCGTGTGCGTCGCGAAGCTGTAGGGCCCCAAGCGCGAATCGTAGCTGTCGACGAATGCATTCTTGTTCACGGCGATGCTGCCCACGGCGTAGACGCCCTTACTGAACTTTATGCTCGCGATCCGGAATCCGATTTTTTGCTTCGTCTCGAAGGCGGTATTGGCGTTGACGATTCCCGTGGATTCGACGGCGGTATACTTGACGTCCGTCGTGTCCGTGCGCAGGTAGAACTGTCCGCCGTCGGACAGGGTGAAGGTCTGATTGTTGAGATTCGCGATGGGAGTCGGATCGCCGGAGATGTTGGCCGCATTGATGACCGCCGTAGCATACTGCCTGCCGGCCTGCGCAAGATAATAGGCCTTCTCCCGGTTGTTGATGAAAAGCTCCGAAAATATCGAAGTGGAAAACAGGCCGAGCATTCCGGCACCCAGGACGGCAACAACCGTCATGGAGGCAATGATGACGATCAGCGCCGCACCGGCTTGAGGATTTTTCCGTTTTTGCCGTCGCGGCATCATTGGGTCTTTCCGTCCGGGTATGTGGGGTTTTTCATGGCATTGAACCGCTTCGTCCATCAACTACGTTCCGATCAGGACATCGAAGGACGGCAGAACGCGGGCGCTGAATGCCGCCGGCGTATTTTCCGCTCCCGTCAAGACAAGGCTGACTTCAATCATACGCGATGCAGCCGACCAGGTCGTCTGCGCAGTGCCGCTGTAATTGGCGTAATAGGCGAGCGAAAAACTGCCGACCTGGTCCGTCAGGACAATGCCGTCAAAAAGGAGATCGGCGCCGCTTCCGCCCCAGGATATCGTATGGTCCACGGCAACCGCATCCCTGTACGACGTAAATGTTATCTGTGTACCGTTCGTGGAGCCCACATAAACCGTCTTCACATTGTTCAGTTCTTTTGTCATGCGCGCAATGGCGATTTGTCCCTTCAACAGGGTATCGGCATTCTTTCGGGCGAAGACAAAACCGTTGACCATATGATAACTGGAAAGACCGATGACAGCCGTCACGATACCGACCAGCAAAAGCGAAACGAGAATTTCGATTAAGGTGAAACCCTTCCTGTTCAATGTTCTCCGGCTCATAGATCCCCTATTATTGAACGATCAGCGGAAGCAATATCGACAGAGTTTCGCCCAGGTCATTCTTGATGGTCACCTTCAGCAGGTTCTGTGGATCGACGCCGACGACGATGGACGTTTCCGCATTGCCGACGAACTTGATGTAGTCGTTGAAGACCAGCGTGTAGGGTCCGTAACCTGTCGGTGGAGGCTGCTGGGACGCCGCGCTGGCGATCTTTGTCTTGATTCCCACGAGATTCGACTTGTAGTTCAGATTGTAGTCCGTCAGGATATTCTCCATGACCTTCTGCAGTGCGAAGGCCTTCGTCGCATGATGCAGCGGCTGGGAACTCTTCATGAGCGCCGTGCTGGAGTAGGTGAACATCATCGCGCCGAGGATCGCCGCTGCGACGATGACGATGATAGCCTCAATAAGGGTGAATCCGCTGTTTCCCCGTCTTCTCGACATCTTCATGGGATAAATCCTGTATTCCGCGTGATCGTAACCGTCTGGGAAGACGTCCCGTCGGAGATGCCGATCGTCACGTTGCCGGCGAGTGGAAGGCCCGCCGCGTCAACGGGAATACCCCATACGTTGTATGTGACCGTTCCCGCCGTAACGGAAATGCCATTTGGCAGATTGTGCGTCGGCGAACTCTCACCCGGGAAATTGGTCGTTGCGGGGGCGCCGTTCTTCTGCAGGGTGTAGGAGTCTCCCGAAAGCGATATTCCCCAAGTGGCGTTATTGACGCTGTAACTTGTATCAGCATCAGACAAGGCGCGGAACTGCGCATAACGGATGTTCGCCTTCAATATCTCCGTCTCGGCGGCGATATCGTAATAGGTCTTGGAGGCGATGCGGGATGCCGCCGTGACGCCGACGACAGCGATGACGAAAATGACGGCGATCACTTCCAGTGCCGTAAATCCATCTCGTCTCTTTTCGAAAAGGTGAACCTTCATCTTCGTCCTATTGCGCCCGCTCCCCCATCTCTTCCGGCCCGCGCATTTCGTGCTGAACCGTCCGCCATCGGGGCACTCGAGACGGGTCTCTTTCCCGGGCCGCTTGTATCGGAAAGCGGCATGTAAGTGTCTGTAATAATATACATCTTTCGCGCAAAAGGAAAGCGGGAATCTCATAGGAAACCGCCCTGTCCCGCTGCAGCGGAGAGGCGAAAGGCCGACGCTCCGGTCGCAGCCGATTGCGAATGACTGCCCTCCGATCCTCTACGGCGAAACAGACTTGAAAACCTCGGCTATTTTAGGCTAAAGACATACGCGAATGCAGATCAAAATGCCGATTGCCAAAAAGGAGTCCTCCGTGAAAACAAGAGTTCTGAAAGGCACCCTTCCCGACCCTGTTTCCCATCGCTGTCTCGTTGTTCCTCTTTACGAGGGAGAGGCCGAAGTCTCTGCAACGGCGCAGCGTACGGACCAATCCTCCGGAGGCTGGATCTCCGAGCTGCTGCGCAGCCGCGAGTTCGAGGGCAAGCACCTGCAGTTGGAGTTGCTGCATACGGGGGATTCCGGCTCCGGGCAGAGGGTGGTCCTGGTCGGACTGGGAAAGCGCGGCGACTTCGACCTCGACCGTGTGCGCGGCGCCTATGCAAAAGCGGCTCAGCTTCTTCTCTCGTCGAATGTCCTGTCTTTTTCGACCGCGCTCGACTTCGGCGCACCGTCCGCGTTGATCGGAGATCTCACTGAGGCGGTTGTCGAGGGGACGATCCTCGGCAGCTACCAGTTCACGCCGTACAAGACGGTGCAGAAGGAGGAAATCCGACATCTCCGGGAGATGACGATCGTCGTGGAAAACCGTCAGATCCCCGTCGTGCGCGAAGCGGCGTCTCGTGCCGAGATCCTCTGCCGCGCCGTCTGCCTCGCCCGAGACATGGTGTCCACGCCGGCCAATGAGATGACGCCCGTCGACATGGCCGAGCGCGCCGTTGCGGCAGCCAGGGGAAGAAGCATCGCGGTCAAGGTGCTGAACGAACAAAAGATGGAAAAACTCGGCATGAACGCCCTTCTGGGGGTTGCCCGCGGGAGCAAGCAGTCCCCCCGTTTCATCATCCTCGAATACCGCGGCGGCAGAAAGAGCGACAAGCCCCTTGTCCTGGTCGGCAAGGGCCTGACCTTCGACAGCGGCGGCATCTCTCTGAAGCCGGCTGAGAAGATGGACGAGATGAAAACGGATATGTCCGGCGGCGCCGCCGTCATCTGCACGGTCATGGCCGCCGCCGACCTGAAGCTGCCCGTGAACCTCGTCGGGCTCGTCCCGGCGACCGAGAACATGCCCGGCGGGCGCGCCCTGAAGCCCGGCGACATCCTGAAATCCCTCTCCGGCCAGACGATCGAGGTTGTGAACACCGATGCGGAGGGAAGACTGATCCTGGCCGATGCCCTGACGTATGCCGGACGATACAAGCCCGCCGCGATCATCGACGTCGCCACCCTGACCGGCGCCTGCGTCGTCGCCCTCGGCGACTATGTCGCCGGCCTGCTGGGAACGGACGATGCCCTCAAGGGAAAGATTCGCAAGGCGGCCGATTTTACGGGAGAGAAGGTTTGGGAGCTTCCGCTCTGGGAGGAGTACGACGAACAGATCAAGAGCGACATCGCCGACGTCAAGAACGCCGGCGGCCGATCCGCCGGCACGATCACGGCGGCCTCCTTCCTGAAGAAATTTGTCGGCGATTTTCCCTGGGCGCATCTGGACATCGCCGGCCCTGCCTGGCTGGGCAAAGACAGGCCCTATATCCCCAAGGGGGCTTCGGGCGTGGGCGTTCGTCTTCTGGTCCGGCTGCTGCGGACGTGGAACGGAGCAGCCGGCTGAGCGAAGCTCAAAACTCGATATGAAGATTCACCTGAGGCTGGAAGATCTTCCCCATGGCCTCCAGGGAATCTCGATAGGACTCCGTCTGCAAAGACGATGACAGGGAGCGGAATTTTTCCCAGGCGCGCTCTTCTTCTCCCCGCCGCGAGGGATCGATCCCGATGTCCCTGGTCGCGGCGCGCGAAAAGGTGAAACTCAGGTGCTGCATGAACGTCCGCCCCTTGCCGTCCTCCCCTTGCCCCGCTGATCCGGCGGGCAGTTCATCGAACCTCTTCAGAGGAAGATAGCGGTCCTCACCAACGGCGGCGTCGAAGGCCTTGTTCGAGATGAACGAAGGAACGCCGGGAGCAAGCTCGGGCAGGACGCGGAAAGGACCATCGTCCCCGAAACCGCCGTTCACGGCCGCAGGCAGTCCGGTCCCGCAGAACAGCGGGAGGAACAAGACCAGGGAAAGGATGCTTCGGCACGGGCGCACGGGTTCCCTCCTCAAGAACGGACCCCGTTGCGGGAAGGAACCTTGATCATCTGCTGAATGACCAAGGCGTCGGATTGTTTCATGCCGTTCAAGGCGCGAATCTCTTTTACCGTTGTTCCGTATTTCTTGGCAATGGAGGTGAGATTCTCCCCTCTGCGGACTTTATGATACGAATAGACAGTGGGCGTCTTCGTCTTTGCCGCCCTATTCTCGACGGAGGCGGAACGAAGCGAATTTCCCCCCGATCCGCCTTCTTCGCCCGAAAGCGGGATCTTCAGCTTGCGATTCACGTACAAGGGCCTCCGGAGATCGATGCGGTTCCGCTCTGCGATTTGCGCAACGCTGACGCCGTAACGGCGGGCGATCTTATCGAGGGAATCTCCTCTCTTGACGACGTACGTTTCGAAAGTCCCGCCGCCGCTTTTGGCCACTGGGATGGACGCAGGTCTCGCCTCCGCCTCCGGCATCGTCTTCGGGCCGGTACCGCCGCTCTTTCGCATCCCGTCGGTGCTGCGCGCCGCCCCGGCATCTTCCGGCTTCACCGCGGCGACGGCCGTTTCGGGCGCAGATGCTTTCGACGGCGCCGGTTCGCGGATTGCCTGAGAAGGTTCCGATTGCGGCGTTTCCGTCCGCTCCATTCTTGTCTGCAGCGTGGGCGCACCGGCCGTCTCCGGCGGCAAAAATTCCTCGATGGCGGATGCCAGAGCTTGGGCGAGCTTTCTCTGGTGGCGCTTGTTCCGCAGCAGTTTTTCCTCGGCGGGGTTGGATATGAACGCAGTCTCCACCAGCACGGACGGGATCTCCGGCAGCTTCAGCACGAGGAACGGCGCCTCCTGGATCCGGCGGAATTTCACGGTTCCGACGTCGTTAAGATGCTGGATCAGAATCTCCGCGTAGCTCTTCGAGCGGTTGATGGAATTCGTTTGAAACATGTTCAGGACGATCGGATCGGATTCGTCCGCGCTCTCCCCCGCAGGGGAGCCGCCGATGATGTCGGCGAGGTTCTCGTTTTTCGCCAGCAGGCGGGCCGCCTCGCTGCTGGCGCCCCGCAGCGAAAGCGTATAAACGGAACTCCCGCAGACGCGGCGGCTGCGCGAGGCATCCGCGTGGATGCTGACGAAGAGGTCCGCATTGTTGTCCCGGGCGGTCTGCATGCGTTTTCGGAACGAGACGTAGTAGTCCCCGTCCCGCGTCAGGAGGGCGCGGTATCCCGGCTTTTTGTTCAAAATTTCCCGCGTCATCTTTGCGATGCTGAGGACCACGTCCTTTTCCTGCGTGCGGCCGCGGCCGACTGCCCCGGGCGCCTCGCCTCCGTGTCCCGGATCGAGGACGATAATCTTTCGTTTGACGGGCGCGGCGGGCGACTCCGTCTCCACGGCCTCCTTCCTTTTCGGTTCCGGCAGGAGGATGTCGACGACCAGGCGATGGGGTTTGTCTTCGATCCGGCTCAAGGAGAAAATGTTGGCGCCCGTATGCCCGGAAAGCTCGATCTCGATGGTCACCTGGTTTTCAGCGGCGTTCAGGAGGACGTTCCGGATTCCCGGTTTTTCGATGGCCGTTACTGCGGGAAGCGACGCAGACAAGGCGGCGTCGCGTATGACGATCCGCAGCTTCGCCTCTTCCCTCTCGACGGTGTAGGACGGCTCTTCGGTGGCGTCGAACACGACGCGCGTGTGGTCAGGGGCCGCCCAATGGCGGATATTGAAGACTTCGGTAGCGGAAAAGGCGGGAGGCGCCGCGAGAATCGACAAGAGGAGGATGCCCCCTGCGAGGAAGATACTGGGCCTTCGGTTGAAAAATCCGGTCATCGCTTGCATAAGCCGCCCGTACTCTAGCAGATCGTTCCCCCCGATTCAATCGACAGTTGAAAATGTGTCTGAAAAGCTATTGACATCCTGCTTTTCAAATGACATGAATCCCGCAGCAGGCGAATGAAGAGCCAGACGTCTTCGCCATGACTTTCCGGAGCCGCGTGAGATGAAGATACGAGACCTGTTCTCCCGAAAAACGCCGACCCTCTCCTTCGAAGTCTTCCCCCCCGCGCGGGAAGGCAATCTGGAGAGCCTGTACGAAACCATCCGGGAACTGGGCGACTGGAAACCGGACTTCATTTCCGTCACGTACGGCGCCGGTGGGAGCACGCGCGACAAAACGATCGAGATCGCCTCGAAGGTCAAGAAGGATTTCCATCACGAGGTGCTGGCTCACCTGACCTGCGTCAACGCCTCGCAGGACGACATCGCGGCCATCCTCGACGCGCTGAAGAACGAAAATATCGAGAACATCCTGGCCCTGCGGGGCGATCCGCCGCAGGGAACCGAGCGTTTCATTCGCCCCCGGGACGGATTCGGGTATGCCAACGAGCTGGTGACCTTCATCCGGTCCCGGACCGATTTCTGCGTGGGCGTCGCCGGCTATCCCGAAGGCCATTGCGAGGCCACCTCCTTTGAGGAGGACGTCAGGAACCTGCGGAAAAAGGTCGATGCAGGAGCGGATTTCGTCATCACCCAGCTTTTCTTCGTCAACGACGATTACTATCGATTCCGCGAAACGACGAGGAAGAACGGCGTCCGTGTTCCCCTCATTCCGGGGATCTTCCCGATTCTCAACTACAAACAGAGCCAAAAAATCGGAGCCCTGTGCGATCCGAAAATCCCCTCCCCGCTGAGGGAAAAAATTGAGAAATACAAGGACAAGCCCGAAGAAATCGAAAAATACGGGATCGAACACGCAACGCGGCAATCGGCCGATCTGCTGCGGAATGAGGCCCCGGGCCTCCATATCTGCACCATGAACCGCAGCGTTCCCGCCCGCAGGATTCTGACGGACATCCGCTTCGACCGTTCGCAACGGGCAAGCGAAAAGGGTTGATTATTCCCAAAAGCCGTTGTATGAAACCCGCGCCTGGTGGATTGGAGCAATTCTCCGGAATCCACGGTGAAACAGACTTTCGAGTGGGCGATTAGCTCAGAAGGATAGAGCGTTGGTCTCCGGAACCAAAGGCCGCGCGTTCGATTCGCGCATCGCCCACCAAATAAATAAAGGGGTTAGCGATTTCGCTCAACCCCTTTTATTTATTTTTGTGCAACCCTGTATGTACGTCGGCCTGCCTGTACGCCAGCGCGGCTGTCTGCGCCATGGCCCCGACTGCGATCATCAAAACAACACTTTTCCGGTGATGCGATCGGAAGTTTTCCTCAGCTTTCTCCGCGCGCGGATGGCGTCAACTTCTCGGCGCCGATATGGTCAGGGCTCCTGTTCCTGAAGCAAACGGTAGACAACGGCACCCAGCAAGGCTCCTGCGATCGGAGCCAGCCAGAAGAGCCACAGCTGAGCGACAGCCCAATCCCCCACGTATAGGGCGACGCCCGTGCTGCGAGCCGGATTGACGGACGTATTGGTCACCGGAATGCTGATCAGGTGAATCAGCGTAAGACCCAGTCCGATCGCAATCGGCGCGAATCCCTGCGGCGCGCGCTTATCGGTGGAGCCGAGAATGATCAGCAGGAACATCATAGTCATCACCACTTCCGTGACGAGAGCCGCAAGCAAAGAATAGCCGCCGGGCGAATGCGCGCCGAACCCGTTAGCGGCAAATCCCGCCGTCACTTCGAAACCCGCCTTGCCGGAGGCAATGACATAGAGAACACCCCCTGCCACGATCGCTCCCAGCACCTGCGAGACGATATAGGGAATAAGTCTCTTGGCGGGAAAACGTCCTCCCGCCCAAAGGCCGACGGAAACGGCCGGGTTGAGATGGCAGCCGGAAATGTGTCCGATCGCGTACGCCATAGTCAGAACGGTCAGCCCGAAGGCCAGAGCAACGCCGAGCAGACCGATACCCACATGAGGAAACGCAGCAGCCAGAACCGCGCTGCCGCACCCGCCGAGGACCAGCCAGAAAGTCCCGAAAAACTCCGCGCAATATTGTTTCATATCTGCCCCCGTCTTTTTTGCTGCGGCAATGAAACATGGAAGAACGAATTCTAAGTCTCCTGTTTCAGGTGGCATCCAAAATAGAGAGTATTCGGTTGAAAAGAAGTAAATTTTGTTCTGCTTATTCCCGTTAGCAAGTGGAGGCCCCATGACCTCATGTCAGCGCTCATAGGGCCTCCGCTTCAGAATCCAAGCATCGTGCCGCCCTATTTTCTCACCACCGTGGAAATGACCGCTTCAACCCTTCGATTCTGCTGTTTTCCTTCCGCCGTTGCATTGCTTGCGATGGGTTTCTTCGGACCGTAACCGACGGCCTTCAGACGATCCTTTTCGATCCCGAATTCTTTAATGAGGTAGTCCCTGACGCTGTTGGCACGCGCCTGCGACAGCTTGACGTTGGCCGCTTCGCGCCCGACGTTGTCGGTGTGCCCTTCGATGACTGCGTCCGTCTGGGGATACTGTCTCATGAAATCGGCGACCTGCTTGATTTCATCGCGATACTCTTTCTTGATGACCGATTTGCCCGTGTCAAATTGGATCTTGAGGGTTATGGAGGCCTTGATTGGGCAGCCATCCTTGTCGACCTTGATGCCCGCGGGCGTACCGGGGCACTTGTCAAGGTAATCGTAAACGCCGTCCTTGTCGCTGTCCAGCGGGCATCCGTTGGCATCCACCTTCACGCCCTTCGGAGTGCCTGCGCACTTGTCGAGGTAATCGAAAACTCCGTCCCCGTCCGTATCCAGAGGACACCCCTTCGCATCGACTTTCACACCGGCCGGCGTACTCGGGCAATTGTCCCGGTAGTCCGCAACCCCGTCTCTGTCCGTATCCAGGGGGCAGCCGTCCCTATCCACTTTGGCGCCCTTGGGCGTATCGGGACACTTGTCGAGGTAATCGTAAACACCGTCGCCGTCCATATCCAAAGGACAGCCGTTGAGATCCACCTTGACCCCTGCCGGCGTGCCGGGACACTTGTCGCTGCCGTCGGCAACTCCGTCACGGTCAGAATCCGCAGGCGCCGCCACCGCGGACGCAGCCGCCTCCCGCACAATGGCCTTTTCCGCCATCGGCTTCTCGCCGCCGAAGAGAAACGTCAATCCGAAGGTCCAGGCCAGATTGTTCTCGATGCTCGCAAAGCCCAGGATGTGCCGAAGATCCGTGCGCAAAGCCACATTCTCCGTCAGGAAATACTTCAGCCCTACTCCGTAATCCCCGGCAAAATGCGTCGAGTTCGACTTAGACGTATTCTTGTAGTTCATGCTCTGCCCGCCAAAACCAACCGCAACGAAGGGCACAAGCTTCTTGTCGGGAAAGAAGTGATAGAGGGCTTCCAGTCGGTAGTTGTATACATCCGTGTACCGATCCGGCGTGAACTCCGTGTACTTGGTGTCCACATAGCCAAGATCGGCTTCCAGGCCGAAACGCTTCGTGAAGTCATAGCCGAGCCGGACGCCGTACGTCGGGCCGCTTTCCAAGTCCAGGTTCCCTTCGAATTTGTAGATACCGATGTACGGAGAAATGGAATAGGCCCCTGCCCGCATTTCCGCGAAGCCGCTCACGGCTCCAAGAAGAATCCCCACGACAATCAAAGAACAAAATATCTTCTTCATGCTGAATCTCCCTTTTCACGCAAGAATAATTAAGATTTTCTCCGGTCTACACACAACCCCTGTCCTCTTGCCTGCAGAACCGCCGGGGTTCCATTTGTCACGCTTTACTTTTTTCCCTTCCCACCCTTGTCCTTCGATTTTCCTTCCTTGCCCTTTTCCTGGGCACGTTTCTTTCCCTTATCCTTGGCGCCGCCGTCCATGTCGTGGCCGGCCTTCAGGGCCTTGAACTCCGCGGAACCCGGCTTGATGCCGAGGTTCTTCGCCATGACGCCCCATCCCTTTCCCTTGCTCTTCTTGTACTCCTCCATCACCGTCTCGACCGGCCTTCCGGACATCTCTCCCAGACGGAGCGCCATGTATGCGTTCGCGGGCTCCGGCATATTGCCCAGCACGGCAGTGATCTTCGCGTCTCCGATCTGGAAGCGTGACGCAAGGCGTGCCTTGAATCCAGTCGGGTCCAGCGAGGCCTGGGCATTGAAATCCCTGAACCAGTCGAAATCACCCGCTACCGCTGTCGCAGCGCCAACAAACACCATGATGGAAACCAGAACCGCCAATTTGAATACCTTCATATACCCTCCCTTTTTACTCCAATATTTCTGAGGTACATTTCGTCGTGCATCATTGAGTGACCGCAGGCATATGGATGATCCCGACTACATCATAATATTTCTCCCCATTCTGAATGGGCCCTTTGATCAGCACTTTTATTTGCATGTCAGATATCAGGGAATGATGGACTTCCTTCGCCATCTCATAATTCTTATGGGAGTATCTCAGGGAGAACAATCTGCCTTCAGCGTTGCGCAATACGAAGCGGAAACTCGAATCTTCCGCTGATGATCCGGCCAGGAAACTGAGAAGCTTAATCGTACCGGTCAGCTCAACCGGAATGCCCGCAGAATCGTTCACGGTTCCTTTTTCCTCCTGGTTACCTGAAAGTTCAATCACGCTTCTTCCCTTTGCCCTTCTTTTTCAGCTGGCCGGGCGGATATTTTTTCTTGATGTCGGAGTGATATCGGTAGGGCCTGTCATCGTCCATGTCCAGACCCACGTGTTCACCAACATTGATGCGGATCTCGCGCGGAAGCGTAACGGACGTGCGCCAACCGCCGCCCCGCCACCTAAGCGGACTTCCCCTGCGAAGGCCGCAAGCCGCCCTCCACGGCTTTCTGAACGTCAAGAATGCTGAAAGGCTTGGCAAGGCACATGTCGGCCCCTGCTTCCCTGAATACGTTTTCCCCATAGGTCCCGCTCATGCCGATAATATAGAGGTCTGGGAATCGCTCCTTCATGAGCTTGCACAGCTCGAAACCGTCCATCCGGGGCATATCCGCATCCGTGACAATCACGTCGTACCGATTTTTCAACTGGAGATTCATCGCATCGAAGCCGTCGCATGCCGTGTCGACCGTGTGGCCGCAGAGTCTTATGGCAGACGACAGGACCTCTAAAATGTCGGGATTGTCGTCGACGACCATGATTTTCATGCCGAATTTCCAGTCTTCGCAGTAAGCGTGTCACATATGGGTATCGCGAACTTGCGACAAGCGAACGTAGAGTGTGCAAACAATAAAGTTGGAGTTCATGTTAAAGCAAGCGGAATATGCTCAATTGTTAACAACATCACACGTTTTGGAACAACAAGATCACATAGGAAACCTGACGGTTCTTCGGAAGGAGGGCCGTGGGGAGATGCTTCTCGTGGAGACGATTCGGAAGCTTCTCCGGATCGGACTAAGGAATTTCGCACCGGAAAATCAGGGCGCCCCCAATGGCCGGGAGAGCCGAAGGACGGTATGAAAGGCTGACATCGCAAAAATGCCGGATTCCCGGGCCTCCCTTTCCCGCCCGCGCCGCCCGGCAACGGGACACAGGAGATGGAAGAGGCGATACGCCGCATCAAGAGAATCTTCACGGTGATCATCGGCTTCACCCTGCTGCTGATCGGCCTGGCCATGATCGTCCTGCCCGGACCCGCAGTTTTGATCATTCCCCTGGGGCTGGCTGTTCTGGCGACCGAATTTGTCTGGGCGAAACGGTTGCTGAGGAAGCTGAAAAGCACGTTTGACCGGCAACAAGAAAAATCCGCTGACGGATAGCGAGGCCATGATGACCGAACGGATTATTCCCTGGGTGCTTTTCAATGTCTTCGTGATCCTGATGCTGGCCCTGGATCTTGGAGTCTTCCACCGCAAGGCTCACGTCATCAAGATTAAGGAGGCGGTCGTATGGAGCATCGTGTGGACGGTCCTTGGCGTTCTTTTTGGCGTCGTCGTCTATTTCTACCGGGGCCATGACGCGGCGCTCGAATATCTGGCGGGCTACCTCATCGAGAGGACCCTCAGCGCGGACAACCTCTTCGTCTTCCTGCTGATCTTCTCCTATTTCGGCGTTCCCGCCGTTTATGAATACAAGGTCCTTTTCTGGGGGATTCTGGGGGCGCTGATCATGCGGGCAATCTTCATCGCCGCGGGCGTTGCGCTCATCCAGCAATTTCACTGGGTCATCTATCTGTTCGGTGCATTTCTCATCGTGACCGGCATCAAGATGGTTGTGGAAAAGGACAGGGAGATCCACCCCGAAAAGAATCCTGTTCTGAGGCTCTTTCGCCGGCTGATACCCGTCACGGCTTCCTACGAAGAGGGCGGTTTTTTCGTGAAGAAGGCCGGGCGCCGCCAGGCGACGCCTCTCTTCATCGTGCTGCTGGTGATCGAAACGACGGATGTCGTTTTTGCCGTGGACTCGATACCCGCCGTCTTCTCTGTCACGCTGGACCCCTTTATTGCCTACACGTCGAACGTGTTCGCCATCCTGGGGCTGCGGGCGATGTATTTCGCACTGGCCGGGATGATGCGTCTGTGCCAGTCCCTCCACTACGGGCTTTCCATCGTCCTTGTCTTCCTCGGGGGAAAGATGATTCTCGGTGCGATCTACAAGATCCCCATCGGCATCGCCCTGGGGATCATCGTCGGCATCCTGGCCGTATCCGTCATCTCCTGCATGATGAATTCCCGCAAGGACGGCGCCTCGTAGGCCTATCGAGGGTCCGCCACCGGATCACCAAGCCGCCATCCAGCGACGGACCCCGCCAAAACCGGAACCCTCCGGCTATTTCACCGTGTAGCCGCGTCCGTCGAGACAGGCGCCCATGGCCCGCTGGTAATCGGCGCGCTTCTCGGTTCTCGCCCCTTCGGGTGTCGTGCCGGGCGGCTGCGTCGGATCGAATCCCGTCTGATCGACGGCCCAGCGATGACACGCGTAACGGTCATCCGCCTGCTGCTTTTCGTTCTGGCCGAGCCGGGGGTAAACGAACATCTCTTCCGCCGGCGGCGGCGCCTGGCTGACGTCGCCTGCGGGCGGTTCGACAACCACGTAGCCGTCTCCCCTGTGCGCGTAGTAAACCTCATTGGCGTAATAATACGGCACGCCGCCGACCCAGATCGTCGTGTAATACGGAGGCAGGACCGGCACAAAAAGACCGATCGGCGGCACGACGACCGTGAATGGCGATCGGTAGGGACGGTACCAGACCCCCCGGAGAAATAGTAGCGAGTG
>CAZDLM010000012.1:3163-21608 GCA_964506465.1 uncultured Syntrophaceae bacterium | reverse complement strand
GCCATGGACGATCACCCGCCGGTCCCGCGGCAGCACCACCGGCCTGACTCTGGTCGTCATTCCCCTCCTCTACTATGAATCCGGCAGCGAGCGCATTCCGCGCGGCAAGCCGCCGGGTGAGCGAGCGAATGAAAAACCTGATCTCCTCCCTGGGAATCGGAGTTCTCCGGATCAGGAGAACTCCAATTTTTCCGGAATACGAAAGGGGCGGCAAACGACCCGGGCGCGTCCACGGTTGAAAACCGTGTCCACTGCAAGGCCCGCTTCCGTTTTCCGCCCTTGAAGGGCCGCTCCCGATCTGTTATAAGTGCAGCAAGACAGTGAAATCCGAGGAAAAGAGAGGAGAGCGATCATGCCCGTAAAGATCAAGCGGATCCTGTATGCGACGGACCTGTCCGCAACCTCGCCGAAGGCTTACATCTATGCGGTAAAGCTGGCGAAGGTCCTGGACGCAAAAATCGTCATCCTGCACGTCGTCGAGGAATTGCAGAACGTCAATATTCTGCCCGTGATGTCGCCGGAGATCATCGAGAAGCACTACAAGGATTTTGAAACGGGAGGCCGCCAACTGATCAAGGAGCGCTTGGAGAGGATGTGCGTCACGGAATTCAAGGATGACCCCAACTGCCCCAACCTGGTGGAATCCGTCGAGGTCGTCATCGGGCACCCCTTCGAGGAGATCCTCAACAGGGCCGACAAATATGATTGCGACATGATCATCATGGGATCGCACGGCAAGGGCATCCTGGCCCATGCCCTTCTGGGGCGTGTTGCGGAACGGGTCCTCCGCCACAGCAAGAAGCCGGTGCTGGTGGTTCCCGTCTGATCTTTTTTTCTTTCAGCGGCACGTGCGCCGCGGGCGGAGCCTGTTGCGGCGTTCGCCCGCGGCGTCTTTCGTCAACGGCGGCACATCGACGCGGGCCTCGATGGCAGCGTAACAGGCTCGTGGGCAGAACAGATGGCGGGAGATGCTCTTGAGTCAAGGACTGTCTGCCTTTCCGTCCAGATGGTAATCCGCTTCAGGTTCCCATGACCGAAACCGCTTACTCCAGTCTGAAAAGGACTCTCCTTTTCTTTCTGCTGCTCTTCACGGGCCTCTTCACCGTCAAGCAGTACAACTATCTTCTCTTCCACTCTCTGACGGACCTGTTTGTGGCCGTCGTCTGTTTCGGAACTTTCATCATCGCGTGGAACGCCCGCCGCTATTCGGACATCCACTACTTCCTGTTTCTCGGCATCGCCAATGTCTTCCTCGGTTTCATCCTCATCATCCACTTCCTCTCTTATCGCGGCATGGCCATATTTTCGGGGTTCACATCAAATCCGCCGACGCAGTTGTGGATGGCCTTCCGGTATCTGCAGAGCCTCTCTTTTCTGACCGCCCTCCTGTTCCTGAACAGAAGGTGCAAACCGCTGTACGTCGCCGCGGCCTACGCCGGAACTACCGCTCTGATACTCTTGAGCATCTTCGCCTGGCACATCTTCCCCGACTGCTACATTGAAGGATCCGGTCTGACCCTCTTCAAGAAGGTCAGCGAATATGTCGCCTCCGCGATCCTCATCGTCGCGATCGTCATCCTTAGCCGCAAGAAGGAAATATTCGATCGTCACGTGTTCCGCCTGATCGTCTCCTCCTACGCGGTGATGATTCTGGCGGGGGCCATGTTCACCCTCTATGTCGACGTCTACGGCATCTTCAACATGCTGGGGCATTTTCTCGTCATCATCTCGTTCTTCCTGCTCTACCGGGCCGTCATTCAAACCGGCATCGTCGCGCCCCACCGCCTTCTCTTCCAAAACCTGAAAAAGGGGGAAGAAGCCATCCGCGAACTCAATCAGTTCAACGAGAGCATCGTGGAAAACACCCGCGACTGCATCACGATCCTGGATCTCGACGGCCGCGTGCAGTTCATGAACAAGGCCGGGCAGGCATTGCTGAAAGTCCCCGACGTGCAATCCTACCTGAATGTTCCTTTCGAGGAATTCTGGGAAGGGGAAGACCGGATCGCCGCCGCAGAAGCCGTAGCAAAGGCCAGGCAGGGCGCCGTAGGCATGTTCGACGGTTACCGCCCGACGTTCGACGGCGTTCCGCAGTGGTGGAGCGTCATCGTCTCCCCGATCCGCAGTGCAGGCGGCGAGACCGCGCGCATCCTCGCCATCGCCAGGAACATCACCCGCCGCAGACAGGCGCAGGAAGAGGTGAAGAGGCGGACGGCGCAGCTCGAGGACACGGTCCAGGAACTGGAGAGGTTCAGCTATTCCGTTTCCCATGACCTGAAGGCGCCCCTGCGGGCGATCGACGGCTTTTCCCGATCGCTGCTGAAAAAACTGGAAGGTAAACTCGACGAGGACTCCGAAAGAAGGCTCAACATCATCCGCGACAATGTTCAGACAATGGGCCGCCTCATCGAGGACCTTCTTTCCTTTTCGCGGTCCAGCCGCAAGCAGATGGATCGGGCAGCCTTCGATATGGCCGCCCTGATCAACGAGGTATGGGAGGAGATCCGGGCTGCGAACGCGGACCGCGAAATCGAGTTCCGCAACGCCGTCACCCTTCCCGGCTACGGCGACCCCGTCCTCATGCGCCAGGTCCTGAAGAACCTCATCGACAACGCCGTCAAGTTTACGAGGGACAGAAAGCCGGCCGTCATCGAAATGACCGACAGCAGCGCGGACGGCAACGTCGTCTATTCCATACGCGATAACGGCATCGGCTTCGACATGGCATACTACGGCAAGCTCTTCCAGGTCTTCGAGCGGCTGAACCCCGACCGTTACGACGGGACGGGCATCGGACTGGCCATTGTTCAGCGCATCGTTCACCGCCATGGCGGCCGCGTCTGGGCCGAAGGAAGGCTCAACGAAGGGGCGGCGTTTCATTTCACGCTTCCCAAGGGCGATATGCCTGCTTAAGAGGACCCCTGCCGGCGCGCCCCTGCCGGCCCGGACGCCTCAGCGAAATCCGCACTAAAGTTCCCTTTCCGATCCGCCGATACCATCAACAACGAAACTTCTGCCCTGCGCGAGAACTGGTCAGGTTGGCGGAACCGAACGCAGAGAACTCCAGGCAGCCGGCGCCGCGGGCGTCGCATGCGAGACCTGAGAAATTGAAACTGCGGTTCCGGCCCATGAACTCAGAACGGCAACGGCGGATCCCGTTCGTACCCCCTCGGTGGCGAAAGCATGAGGGGGTTTTTTTGTTCCGAAAGCTCAGCGGGGTGCTGCGGGAGTCGGACCAGCCGATATATTCCATTGACAAGACGCGGCAAAAAACGCTATCCCGCGACGTCAAACACAGAACCGCACGGAGACCGCCCCATGAAGACAGTCGCCCTGATGGTCCTTCTCTTCTTTGCTTCCCTGCCGAATGCTTTTTCCTGCACGCTGTGGTCCGCCCACGGCGACGGGGTGGTCCGGGGAGGAGGCGGCGGCCTCCGGAGCTCTATGTCAAGATCGACAATCCCCAAGAGCAAGAGCGAATCCATCGAATGGACTTCAAGGACCGAACGCAGAGTCGCCCTTTCCCGCTCTGTGAGAATCCGGGGGGCTGAAATGGGAAAGCTTTCCCCGGCCGGAGGACCCGGCAGTCGAATGGATCGAAATTTACGGCCCCGCCCCGGTGCGCGACGTTCGCTACCAACTCAAGGTGTCCCGCATCGGAGATCCGGCCTGGCGCTATGAGCGGACCGGCCTGGAAGAGCCGGCCCATGCGATCGAGGTCGAGCTTGCGCCCGACACGAAGTACCTCTGGACGGTCCGCGCCTGCTTCCTGCTCGGCGGGGAACCGCGCTGCACCGAATGGGGCGCCGTCAGCTACTGGGAGCGTCAGGAGGTCGCCCATCCGAACCTCTCTTCCTACCGTTTCAAGACGCCGCGCAAATGACTCCCGGTACGGCCGGGGCTTCTCCGGCCGAAGTCATCCGCATCGCCGTTCCCGCTGTTCTTCTTCCGCGGCCCGGATCGAGTCCGCACCGCCCTTGCACATCGTGGTAATGCCGGTAACCATCACGGCGATGGCATAGCCCTCGGCGAGTTCGGCGGGCGTGAGCCCGGCTGCGACCGCGGCCCGCGCATGGGCCTGCGCTCCGGTGGACTCCCCCGTCACGGCGTCGAGAATGGAAAAGAGCATCTCTTTGACCTTTCTCGGCAGCCCGCCTTCAGGGGAATCCTTCATGACCGCTTTGCGCATGGCCATGTATCCTTCGAGCGGCCCCGGCGCATGCTTCGCGAACATCTCGACGAAGGGGGGTACCCAGCCAAGCTGCTTCTCATAGTAACGGATGATCTCTTCGCCCTTTTCACTCATGATCGGCCTCCCGGTAAATGGATTTTGCGTGATCCTGAAATATCCGCGGCACCTCTTCCGACGTCTCCGAACGGACAAAGAGGACGTCAAAAGATGGTGATGACTTCAGGCGGCCAGCGCGGAAATCTTCGTGCGGGCTTCTTCGCTGAGGAATGGCCAGAGGCCGAGGCCCTTGAGTGTCGCGACAGTCGGGATGCCGGCATCGGTCCAGCCCCGCTCGCGGTAGTAGGTGCTGATCAGGTCCTGCAGTTGCTTTTTTCGGGCGTTCATCAGGATCTCCCGTTTTCGCGGCGTCGGGAGGGTGCGAACCTCCTCCAGCGGCCTGCCGACGAAACGGGCCGTCTCCCCGTCGTTGAACTCCGCTTCGGCTTCGTAGAGGCCGTCGTCCGTAGGCCCGATGGCGCGGTCGGGAAGGACGTCGCGGCCTCCCGTATCGGCGCCGAAGACCATGGCGTTCATGACCCTCTGCAGGTTGATGTCCCGGTCCGTCTGCGCGAAGATTTCCTGCCAGGTCATGGCCGTCCCGAGCATGCCGTTGTAGAAATCGGCGTAGAGTTCCTGCGAGGCGGGGTTGATGTAGATGTCCGTGTTCTTCCGCGTTCCGGATTCCGGGTTGAAAACGTCCACCCAGGGGAGTTTGCACAAACCCAGGTTGTCATTGCCGAGCCGGACCCTCGGGTAGGTAAGGAGCGCCCTGGCCTTGTCTTCCATGGTCGGGAATGCCCCCAAGAGGTCGACCTTGATGAGCCAGGCGGCGGCGTGATGCGCTCCGATGTCGCTGGCGGCGGCATAGGAGGCCTGCATGGAAAGCGACCGGTGCGTCCGGTACAGGGAAAAGGGAAGACCCTTGGTCTGCATGGCAAAACGCCGGAGCTCCGCGAGAGGCTCGGGCTGGCCCGTCCTCGCTGCGAATGCCCGCGCCACGAACTCCACGACGGCAAGCATCCCCCTGCCGGCGGCGGCGGCCAACTCCGTCTTGCCTTCCGCCACCTGATGGATGAAGGTCAGGGCCGAAGCCTCGTCGCCCCATTTCAGTTCCAGCCCGCCCGCGTCTTCCTTCGTCAGGTAGCCCCTCTGAAAGCACTCCATGAGGAAGGCCATGATGACGGCGAGCGTGATGGTGTCGATGCCGTAGTCGTCGCAGTGCCAGTTGGCCTCCATGATGAACTCGGCGTTCCACATGCCGAGGTTGGAGCCGAAGCCCGCGGCGGTCTCGTATTCGGGCCCATCCACCCAAACCTTCTCGCCTCTGCGTTTCCCGGACGTCAGCGTGACCCAGCCGCCCTTCGTGCAGCGCAGGTTGCAGCCCGGGAAACAGCCGTCCATGCCGCGGTGCTCGAAGAGATGTTCCGCATAGAACTTTCCGGTGATCCGGTCCGCCCGCGGGTCCGAGCCCAGTTGGTAGTTGTTGACCGGAAGCGACTGAAATTCGTCCTTGTTCATGAAGGCGATCAGGCCCGCGCTTCCCTTCCGGTGCATCTTGAGCGACTGCGGATCGACGTCGCGGACGACCTTGCCCAGCAGCGTCCCCGCCCGTTTGACCTTGCCCCAGTCGGCCGCTCCGTAAGGGTTGTCGCCCTTCGGAAATTCGGCCAGTACCACGACGCAGCGGAGCTTCTTCTCCATCATGACCGTGCCGAGTCCCGTCCTCCCGGCCTGTTTCGTCCGGAACATCCCCTTGGCGCCGTCGGCGGGCTTGGTGGGATCGAAGTAGTGGCTGTTGATGCAGCCGTAGGCCGTGCGGGCCGCGCCGATCCCCGTGGAGAGGAAGGCGATGTCTTTCCGGTCGTATCCCGCCGCGACAAACCGCCCGGCGATTTCCTGTTCCAGGTCGAAGACGTGGTCGCCCGCCGGCGCGTCCACGAGGGAGACCTCCCTGCGGAAGCCATCGACGACCAGCATGACCTCCCGCGCGGACTTCCCCGAAATCTGCAGCGCATCGAATCCCGCGTACTTGAGATAGGCGCCAAAGTGCCCGCCGAAATTCGAGACGCCCGGGATGCCCGTCAGCGGCGACAGGGAGACGGCCATGCACTTGCTGGTCCCGGGAAACTGAGGAACGCCCCCGAGCGGCCCCGGTGAAAAGATCAGGGGATTCTCCGGGTCGGATGGGGACGTACGGGAGGTCGTGCTCCTGTGGAGGAGATAGAGGCCGAGCCCCCGGCCGCCGATGAAGAAGTCGCGAATCTCCGGATCGAGGACCGGCGCCGCGACGGCGCCGCTTCCCAGATCGACGGTAAGAATCCGATTCGAATATCCGCGCTCAAGACGCGATGCCTGGTATTTCATGGCTTCCCCTTCCCTGCCTCCGGCGCGTGCCGCTTTTCATTCTCCACCGCTCCGGAATCCTCTGCGATCGTGAGGAGGCTACATAGACCGAATAGATTTTCCTTGTCAACAAATTATATCCCGAGTTATTGAAATGCTTGAGGAACGGAAGGCGTTCCGCACGGCCGGATATTTAGAGAATTTTCATCATTTCACCCATCCCTTTCGAGGAGGCTGGAATCCATGAAGATCGATCCGCAAACCCTGAGCAACCGCAATGCCCATCATCTGTTCGCCGGCGCCATCGTGCCGCGTCCCATCGCCTGGGTGTCCACCGTGGACAAGCTCGGCCGGAACAACCTCGCCCCTTTCAGCACCTACACCTTGATGAGTTCCAAGCCGGCGGTTCTCGGCTTCGGAATCGGCAACACGCGGGAGGGCAAGAAAAAGGACACGCTGCGAAACATCGAGGATACCAAGGAGTTCGCCATCGGCCTCGTCAACGAGGACCTGGCGGAGGCGATGAATCTCACCTCGACGGACTTCCCCTGGGGCGTCAGCGAGTTCGAAAAGGCCAACCTGCGCGCGGAAAAGGCCGATCTTGTCAAGGCGCTCCTGGTCGCGGAGTCGCCCGTCAAGATGGAATGCCGCCTGCTCAAGATCCTGAAGTTCGGCAAGCTGCCGGATGTGCGTTTTTTTGTCGTCGGCGAAATCCTGTGCGTGCACGTCCGCGACGATCTGTATGTCGACGGCATGATCGATCCTTATAAACTCAAGGCCGTCGGCCGGCTGGGCGGAACCGATCTCTACTGTCGGACCCGCGACATCTTCGAACTGAAAAGGCCGGACAAGGTCTGAAGGTCCGCCCGGGAAGGATCCGTCCCGCCTTTTCGCATCCGCGGTTTCCGGCGAGGCATTTCGCAGGCTGTATTTCCGTCCGCTCCTGTGATAGGAGGCTCCTTTCTCTTTTGCGGAGAGGAGCGCCATGAACGAATCCCATCACGAGCAGATCGCCGCCGAACTTCAACTGACTCCCGGGCAGATCCGGGCGACGGCTCAGTTGATCGAAGAGGGGGCGACGGTCCCCTTTATCGCACGCTACCGGAAGGAGCTGACCGGTTCCCTCGACGAAGTCGCTGTCACGGCCGTCCGCGATCGGCTGATCCAGCTCCGGGAACTGGACGAGCGGCGCGGGGCGATCCTGAAATCCCTTTCGGAACGAAACCTCCTCACCGACGAACTCAGGGAGAAACTTGCCGCCGCGGGAACGATAACGGTTCTCGAGGACATCTACCTCCCCTTCCGGCCGAAACGCCGGACGCGGGCGACGGTCGCCCGGGAAAGAGGCCTCGATCCGCTGGCGCTGCAGATACTCGCTCAGGACGGGGGAGATCCGGCCGCTTGGGCGGCGTCTTTCGTGGACGCCGAAAAGGGCGTCGCCTCCGTCGAGGAAGCGCTTGCCGGCGCGAGGGACATCATCGCCGAGACCGTAAACGAAGACCGCGAAGCGAGGGCGCGCATACGGACCCTCTTCTTCGAAAAGGGCGTTCTCCGTTCGCGCGTCATCCCGGAAAAAGAAACGGAAGGGATCAAGTACAAGGACTACTTCCACTGGGATGAACCCGTTTCCTCCGCGCCGTCGCACCGCGTGCTGGCGATCCGCCGCGGTGAGCGGGAACTGTTCCTCACCTTTCATGTCACGCCGCCCGAAGAGGAAGCCCTCGCGGTCCTGGAAGCCCTGTTCGTCAAGGCGACTACCGCCTCGGCCGGGCAGGTCCGCCTCGCCGTGCAGGACGGCTACAGGCGTCTCCTCTCCCCCTCGATGGAGACCGAGATCCGCCTCGCCGCCAAACAGCGGGCCGACGAGACGGCGATTCGCGTCTTCGCCGAAAATCTCCGCCAGCTCCTGCTGTCCCCCCCGCTGGGACAGAAGACCGTTCTCGCCATCGATCCCGGTTTCCGCACCGGCTGCAAGGTCGCCTGCCTGGACCGTCAGGGCAAACTCCTCCATCACGAAACGGTCTACCCGCTGCTGTCCGAGAACGCCCGCGGGGAGGCGGCGGCAAGGGTCCGCGAGCTCTGCGAGCGCTTCGGTATCGAAGTGGTTGCGGTGGGCAACGGGACGGGCGGCCGCGAGACGGAGGCCTTCCTCCGTTCGCTGGCGCTCTCCAAGGGCATTCAGGTTGTCATGGTCAACGAGAGCGGGGCATCCGTCTATTCCGCGTCGGAGGCTGCCCGGCGGGAGTTTCCGGACCATGACCTCACCGTTCGCGGCGCCGTTTCCATCGGCCGCCGTCTCATGGACCCCCTGGCGGAACTCGTCAAGATCGATCCGAAATCGATCGGCGTCGGCCAGTACCAGCACGACGTCGATCAAGGCGAACTGAAACGCTGCCTCGACGACGTCGTCGTCAGTTGCGTGAACGCAGTCGGCGTCGAGGTGAATACGGCGAGTCCCGAGCTCCTGTCCTATGTGTCCGGTCTCGGGCCCGCACTGGCCGAAAACATCGTGAAGCACAGGAACGAAACCGGCCCCTTCCGTTCCCGCGCCGAACTGAAGAAGGTTCACCGCCTCGGTCCGAAGGCCTTCGAACAGGCGGCGGGCTTTCTCCGCATCCGCGACGGTCGAAATCCCCTGGATGCGAGCGCCGTTCATCCCGAGAGCTACGCCGTCGTGGAAGCGATGGCCAAAGACCAGGACTGCTCCGTCGCCGACCTGATCCGCGATCCCGAACGCAGACAGCGCATCGACCTCGAACGCTACGTCACGGACAAGATCGGCCTCCCTACGCTGCGCGACATCCTGGCCGAATTGGCCAGACCCGGACGGGACCCCCGCCCTCGGTTCGAAAATGTCGCCTTTGCCGAAGGCGTCGAGAAGATCGCAGACCTGACGCCGGGGATGAAGCTGCCGGGCGTCGTCACGAACATCACGGCCTTCGGCGCCTTTGTGGACATCGGCGTCCACCAGGACGGCCTCGTTCACGTGAGTGAACTCGCCGACGGCTTCGTCAAATCGCCGGGGGACGTGGTGAAGGTGAACCAGAAAGTGGACGTGACGGTTCTGGCCGTCGATCTGCCGCGGAAGCGCATCTCCCTGTCGATGAAGAAGTTCCCCGGACAGAAGCCGGAACGGCCGCCGCGGCCCGCCGCAGGAGAGCACCGGGACAGCCCGGCCGGGCCGCCGAAGGGCAGCGAGGCGCGGCGCGGGAAAAAGGCGCCCGCGCCCTTCAACAATCCCTTCGCCGAGGCCTTCCGGCGGAAGTGAGAGAAAACGCTAGTTCCTCTTGATCAACAGGGCCGATCCGACGGCGCCGAGAAACGCCACAGCGGAAGCCAGGAGAAATGCGGGCGAGAAGGAACCCGCCGCATCGGCGATCATTCCGCCGGCGACGGGACCGGCGACCTGTCCGATCCCCATGAAGAGCGTGATGAAACCGAGTGCGGCCGGAGCGAGCCGCGGTCCAAGGAGGTCGCCGCTGGCGGCGTTCATGATCGCCGGGATGCTCCATGCCGACAGCCCGAAGAGGACCGCCGAAACCGTCAGACAGAAATGCGATCCCCCCCATGCGAAGAGTGCGAAGGCCGCCGCGTGGATCAGAAAGACGATGATGAGCGCCCCCCTCCTCCCGATGTGATCCGACACCGTGCCCCAGATCACGCCGCAGAGAAGGCTGACCCATCCCATGATCATGAAAAGCGCTCCCGCGCCGGGCACCGAATATCCGCCGTCCTGGATCAGGAATTTGAAGAAGAAGGTCATGTAGATTACATAGGAAAAGCCGAAGGCGCTGTAGATGAGCCCGAGGGACCATACCGGCGCGGACAGGTAGATCTTCTTCCACTGGATCATCTCCGCGGCTTCCGAAGGCCCCGGACACGGAACCTTCTCTTCCTCGATCGCCGTCAATCCCATCTCCGCCGGACGGTTCCGGAGAACCAGCCACGCAACGACCGCCGCCAGGATGGAGAGTCCGCCGAAAAGAAGCCAGCAGGTGCGCCAGGCGCCGGCTCCCTGGACCGCGCTGATCCAGGGGACGAACTCGCCGGTGAAAACCAGTGCAAACGACGAGCCCGACACGGCGATGCCGGATGCCAGCCCACGCTTCCGGCTGCCGAACCAGGCCGCCAGCAGCCCCATGACGGCAATGTTCCCGCCGCCGCTGGCGACGCCGGTCAATCCCCGCCACACGGACACCGAAAGGAAGTGGTCCGCCAGGCCGGTGCCGATCATGCCGATCCCCGCGAATCCGAGGCTCACGAAGACGACGAGCCTGGCACCGTATCGCGTCGAAAGCGCGCCTCCCACGATCACAAAAATCAGATAGCCCGCCAAATTGAATGTCGCCAGCAGGCCGGCCTGCGCGTTGTTCATGCCGAGATCCGTCTGCATGGCCGGCAGGACCATCGTATAGCCGAAACGGCCGAGCCCCAGGGCGCTGAAGACCGCCAGGGTTCCGACGGCAAGGACGGCCCATCCGTAATGGAATCCGGCCTTATCCAAAATGGAGGGCCGTTTCATTCCGCCGCCCGTCCTTTCACAAAGACCACGGCCCGGCTGAAGGCAATATGCGGCCTGCTCCGAACCTCGAAGCCTGCGGCCTCCGCATCGGCGACGATCCGGTCGAACATCGATGCCGTGACGTGGATGCCGGGCTCCGCCAGGAGAAAGAGCCCCTGAGGTTTGAGCAGTTCCCGCAGTTCCCCGAAGAACCTCTCCCGATCCGGAACCTCGTGGACCATCCAGAAGGCGAGGATGAAATCCGCTTCCGCCGATATTCCCAGGGACTTTTCCGAAGCTCGATGCGTCGAGATCCTATCGGCCACTCCCCGCTTCACCGCCCGGCGGCGCAGGGCATCGAGCATCGACTGCTGGATGTCCACCGCGATCACGCGTCCGGCATCGCCCACCCGTTCTGCAAGCGGAATCGTGAAGAAGCCGATCCCGGGCCCCACATCGATCGCCGTATCCCCTTCGCGAACGTAGGGCAGGAGCAGCGCCGCCGGGTCCTGAAAATATCTCCGGAAGACGTTGTCGAAGGTGAAACAGAGCCACCGCGGGCAGACATGCTTGCCTCGAAAGAGAATGCGATTCGCACATTTGGCTAAAGGCGACATTGGTCTTTCTTTCCCGGAATCTCCGCCGCTGAGCGGCCCGGCGCCTGTCCGGAGCGGTCCGCTGCGGATCTCATAGCACAATCCCGGCGGGCAGGCCAGGCGGCTGCGTGGCCGAAAACTTCAAAAAAGCAAGACCGGAGGCCCTTTCCTCTTAAACCTGACACAGACATCTTGACATTGCCGCGCGGCCCTTCGCTCTTGCGCGGCGGTCTTTCATTCATCCGGGGCGACATGCTAGTCGGCGGAAGAGGGCCAAATGAAACACGTCATGGCGCACAAGGTTCGCGAGGTGCTGAATCAGAGGCAGGGGATGGGGAAAACGCCGGCATAACAGGCAAGGCGATACCGACCGGCTGGGATCAGGGCGCTGCCGCCTGACACTCATCGAAATCTTCCGGTCTCTTCGCTGCTGATGGAATCCTTGAAGCTCATCGTGGGCAGCGGCGGGTTTGCCGCCGCCCCCGGCGACTTCCAGAGCCAGGCATAGAACATCTCAGCCGAGTAGGCATTCAGGTCCAGAAAATTTTCTTTGATATCCGTCAATTGACAGGCGCCGCCCGCATAATTCACCCAGGTCCATTTCCCGTCGACGAGCACTCTCGTCTGTGCATGAGAGACCAATGGATCCACCTCTCCATTCGCACCGATGACGGGACCGAAGGCGACCTGGACATCCCGATACTTTTCCTGCATCACCAGGGCGCACATAAGGGACGTGTGCCTGCAGACCGGTTGAAGTCCCGAGGCGCATCCAAGAGTCAGGACGACGATTCCCCAAAGGGGAAATTTCCAAATGGGATGGACTGCTCTCATGGGCTCCGCCTGATATTCTTTGGATCAAGTTTTCCCGGCAAAGGACTCCAGAGATGCTATCGGCAGAAATTCTCCCTCCCTTAAGCGCCCGTCTCGGCTGAAACGGCACGGCCCCCCGCGCCGGATCACGCCGGCCGGCCTCCTCGACCGAACTTGAACGCCTTTTTGTCGTTGACATGCGCAGAACCCTGGCCTAGAGTGAAACCCGCTATTTACTGGAGTCTGCGGCTGTCAACCGCTGTTCAATCGAGGACTTGCGCCCGCTGCCATGATTACGCTCAACAGTTTTCTCCATCGCGGAGAGCTCCACGATATCATCCGGAGATGGATGTACGGCGAAGTGCACCCCGACGACGCCGCGCGGATCAACCGCCTCGTCTCCTTCAACATGATCTTCATGTCCCGATACCTCGGCATGCTGTCGGAGGAATTGCTCGGCCGGCTGCACGGCTCCCCGATATCGAGCCGCAGCATCTCTCACAAAGGTGAACTCAAGGACGTGCTGATTGCGAATCCGCCCTACCGTTCCCGTCGCATCGACGAGATGATCCTCAGCTACCGGAGCAATCCTGAACGCTACTACCGCGAAACTCCCTGCCAGGCGACACTGTATTTCGGACGGGAAGGGGACCACAACCTGTTTGTCGGATCGAGCCGCATCAAGAGGCTGCGGAGAATCGCCGAGAAGACCGCCCGCCGGATCATCGACGGAATCTATCTGGCCATCAAGAAGCAGGCCGAGGCCTACGCGGACAGCCGCGCCCAGGCGCTGGGCGTCCCGCGTGAGAATCTGTTCACGACGCCGGAAGACATGCTCGCCGAGTTCGTCCGCGCCGAAGTAAGAATCCAGGAGGACCTGCGCTCAGGCCGCGAAATCCGCGAGATCGGGGAGCTGTTCATCGACGACGTCGCCGGCCTGAAGGTCATCCTCGAGGACGACGACCACGACCGGCTGACCCGGGCGCTTGCGGAGACGGGCGACTGCGAAATCCTGGAGCGTGAAGCCCACACGGGCAACTACAACGCGACGAACCTCGTGGTCCGCCATGCGCCGTCCAAGAAGCACATCACCGCCAGGCCGATCGGCGCCGCCTCGACACAAGCCGTGGCCGACCAGGGCATTGACCAGGACGGCATCGAAAAGGAGTTCCTGAATTTCGTTTACAGTGGAGAGGATCACGTCAACCTGGAGATCATCATTTCCAACTACGAGGAAACCCTCGAGGGTGAGATCGGCCGCTGCATGCACGAAGACCGCATCATCGAGCAGCGCATGAAGGAGCAGTACCGCGGCGCGCTCGCGCGGAATACGGAATACCTGATGGTCTATCTTTTCAGCATCGCCGCTTCGCGCCAGACGAAGATCACCGAAATCCCGATCAAGCTTTGGAACCGCTACCTGCCCGATTACTTCGAAGAGGTCATGCGGCAGCTCTACAGCCTGCCGCCGCACTTCGCCAACGATTGACGCCTTCTCTCCTTCAGGATTTCCCCAGGCCCCGCCCGCGCCAGATCTCGTAGATGGCCGGGTAGATGAGCAGTTCGAGGACGGCCGAGGTGACGACGCCGCCGATCATCGGCGCGGCGATGCGCTTCATGATGTCCGCGCCGGTGCCGTTGCTGAACATGATCGGGATCAGCCCCGCCAGGATGACGGTAACGGTCATGATCTTCGGGCGGATCCTCTTCACGGCGCCGAAGATGACCGCCTCCTTCAGGTCTTCCCGGGTCGCGAGCCTGCCCTCTTTTCTCCACTTTTCGTAGGCGAGATCGAGATAGAGCAGCATGATCACGCCCGTCTCCGCGTCCAGACCGGCGAGGGCGATCATCCCCACCCAGACGGCGATGCTCATGTTGTAGTTGAGCAGGTACAAGAACCAGAAGGAACCCACCAGCGAAAAGGGGACCGCCAGGAGCACGATCGCGGTCTTGACGGCTGATTTCGTATTGAAATAGATTAAAACGAGAATCAGGAAGAGCGTGAACGGAATGACGACCTTCAGCCGCTCCTCGGTCTTGACGAGATATTCGTACTCTCCGCTCCACACGAGCCGGTATCCCTCCGGGATCTTCAGGGCAGCCGTTTTCTTCTTCGCGGCGTTCACGTACCCGCCGACATCCCGCCCGGAATAATCGATATAGACGTACGCGACCAGAAGCCCCTCTTCGCTCTTGATCGACGTAGCGCCCCTCACGATCCGGACGTCCGCGAGCTGCGCAAGCGGGACCTGCGGAAGCGCCGGCGCGCCCATGCCCGGAATGGACGGCTGCGGTCTTGCCATCATCACGGGAATGAGGACGCGCTTGATCTTTTCCACGTCGTCGCGCAGTTCCCTCGGATACCGAAGATTGACGGGGTAGCGTTCCCTTCCCTCCACGGTAGTCGTGAGATTCATCCCTCCGATCGCGGCCTGGATAACTTCCTGGACGTCGTCCACGGCGAGCCCGTAGCGCGCCGCCGCCTCGCGGCGGACGCGGATGTCGAGAAAGTACCCGGTCGTCACGCGTTCGGCATAGACGCTCCTCGTCCCCGGAACATCCTTCAGGTATCCCTCGAGCTCCCGGCCGATCCGTTCGATTTCCTCGAGATTCGGCCCCATCACCTTGATGCCGACGGGCGTCCGGATGCCGGTTGCCAGCATGTCGATCCGTGCCTTGATCGGCATGGTGAAGGAATTGGCCACGCCGGGGATGTTCAGGGCGTCGTTCATTTCGTCCTTGAGCGTCTCCACGGTCACGCCCGGCCGCCACTCCGATTCGGGCTTCAGGTTGATGACCGTTTCGAACATTTCGAGCGGCGCCGGGTCGGTCGCCGTCTCCGCCCTCCCCGCCTTGCCGAACACCTGGGCAACCTCGGGGATCTTCTTGAGGATCCTGTCCTGCATCTGCAACAGTCCGGAGACTTCCGAAATCGACGCCCCCGGCATCGTCACGGGCATGTAGAACAGGGTCCCCTCGTACAGCGGCGGCATGAATTCGGACCCAAGCTTCAGGAAGGGATACGTGGAAACTCCCATCACGATGAGGGCCAGGAGGACGACTGACTTGGGAAAACGCAGCGAGAGCCGTGCTACCGGATCATAAAGCCGGTGGAGGACGAAGCTGATGGGGTTCTTCTCCTCGGGCCGGATGCGGCCGCGGATAAAGAGGGTCATGAGAACGGGCGTGAGCGTCACAGCCAGAAAAGAGGAAAACAGCATCGCGAAGGTCTTCGTGTAGGCGAGCGGCTTGAACAGCCTCCCCGCCTGGGCTTCCAGCGTGAACACCGGCAGAAAGCCGACCGTGATGACGAGAAGCGAGAAGAACAGGGACGGCCCGACTTCCTTGGCCGCCTCGATGACGACCGCCGTTCTCGAACCCGGCCTTCCGGCGGTTTCCCACTCCTCGAGCTTTTTGTGCGCATTCTCCACCATGATGATCGAGGCATCCACCATGGCCCCGATGGCGATGGCGATGCCGCTCAAGCTCATGATGTTGGAAGTGACTCCCAGGTAGAACATGCAGATGAAGGAGATGATGATCGCCACCGGCAGCGTAAGGATCACGACGAGCGCGCTCGGCAGGTGAAACAGGAAGACCAGGCAGACGGCGCTCACGGCAACGGCCAGTTTGACGATCTCCTCCCGGAGCGTGCCGATGGAACGCCGGATCAGGTCGCTCCGGTCGTAGGTGGTGACGATCTTCACGCCCGGAGGCAGTGCCGGCGCCACGTCGCTGCGGATCTTCTCCTTCACGCGTTCCAGGACATTCAGGACGTTCTCGCCGAACCGGACGACGACGATGCCGCCCGCAACTTCACCCTTTCCGTCCAGGTCGGCGACGCCGCGGCGCATCTCCGGACCGAACTGAACCCTCGCCACGTCGCGAAGGTACACCGGCGTGCCGGCGCCGCTCGTTCCTACAGGAATCTCCTCCAGGTCCCGAAGGCTCCGGACGTATCCCCTGCCCCGGATCATGTATTCGATGCCGGAAAGCTCCAGCACCCGCCCTTCCACATCGCGGTTGCTCTTTCGGATCGCCTCCATCACCTTCGTGATCGGGATATTAAACGCCGCCAGGTGGTTGGGATTGACCGTGACCTGGTATTGCTTCACAAAACCGCCGATGCTCGCCACCTGTGCCACACCCGGCACGCTTTCGAGAGCGAGTTTGATGGTGTAGTCCTGAACCGAACGCATTCTGGCCAGATCGTATTGGTTCTTCTCGTCGATCAGGGCGTAGGAGAAACCCCATCCCAGGCTCGTTGCATCCGGTCCCAGAACGGGGTTGACGTCAGCCGGAATCTTGTTCTTTACGGCCTGGAGGTATTCGAGCACGCGGCTCCGCGCCCAGTAGATGTCGGTCCCCTCCTGGAAGATGATGTAGATGAAGGAGCTCCCGAGATAGGAAAAGCCGCGTACGGCCTGAACGCCGGGTGCCGACAGGAGCGAAGAGCTGATGGGATAGGTGACCTGATCTTCGACGAGGTCGGGGCTGCGCCCCGTCCATTCCGTATAGACGATGACCTGGGTATCGCTGAGATCGGGCAGGGCGTCAAGTGGAGTGCGCAGCATCGCCCACCAGCCCCAGCCGACGGCGGCGACAGTCATCAGGAAGACGAGGAATCGGTTGCGCGCACTGAAATCGATGATCCTTACAATCATGGAGACCTTCGCAATCTGATGGCCGCGGGGTTGGCTTTCAGCAGCCTGAACCCTAGCGGGGGGCGCGAAGCGGTTTGACCCCCTTCAACTGCGCCTCCGAATCGATGAGGAAGTTCCCCGACGCGGCTACCTTGTCCCCGCTTCTCAGACCCTTCAGGATTTCCACGACACCGTCCGCGCGGACGCCCGTCAAGACCTGGCGGGGTTCGAAGTTGCCCTCCCCCCTGTCGACATAAACCACCTGGCCCGTTCCCGTATCGATCACCGCGGAGTCCGGCACCGCCAGGCGCCGCCCGAGGTCGATGCGGAATTCCACATCGGCGTACATTTGGGGTTTCAATTCGCTTTTTTCGTTCGCGACGGAGAGGCGCACGCGTCCCGTCCTCGTATCCGGGGAAATGGTGGGATAAACGTACTCAACGCGGGAGACAAACTCCCTGCCGGGAAAATAGCTGAGCCTGATGCGGCCTTCCTGTCCCACCCGAATGAGGGGAAGTTCGTATTCATAGACATCGGCAATGAGCCACAGGACGGAAAGATCCGCCACATCGAATAGCTTTTCCCCCGGCATGACCCGCATGCCGGCAACGGCCATCTTCTGAATCACCGTTCCGTCCACCGGGCTGAAGAGCGTGAGCGTACGCACCGGTTTGCCGGTCTCCGCTATCTTCCGGATCTGCTCGTCGGAAATGTCCCAGAGCCGCAGACGCCTCCGCGCTGCCTTCAAGAGGGAGTCGGCATCCCCGGCGATCTGCTTCCCCAGGGCGTCATCCTTCGCGGCCCAGCGTTTCGTCCAGGCGAGCACGTTCAGAAATTCCTGCTGCGTCGCGACCAGCTCCGGGCTGTAGATGTCGACCAGCGCCTCGCCCTTCTTCACGGACCGTCCCGTGTAGTCCACGTAAAGCGTTTCGATCCAGCCTTCGATCTTCGTGTTGACCGTGGCCAGCCGCCGCTCATCATACTCAAATCGTCCCACCGTCCGGATCGTCTTGCGCAGGGGTTGATAAGCCGCCGGCGCCGTCTTGACGCCGAGAAACTGCAGGCGGTCGGGGCCGATCTCGACCTGCGGAGCGGCTTCGCCGGATTCCCCGGCTTTCGGGGCCGCGGGAGCCGCCTCTTTCGTAGCGGGCTTCGTCTTCGCGGGCGCGGCAGTTCCATGCGCCGAGTGATCCTGGGCCCACACCTCGGCCGGCCCGGAAACCGTTCCGGCCCGCAAAAAATAGAGAACCAAGCCCGCCGCCAGCATAGCGACGATCAAGACCCTCAAGTTCGTTCTCACCTTTCTCCCCCTTCCGGT
>CAZDLM010000012.1:0-3153 GCA_964506465.1 uncultured Syntrophaceae bacterium | reverse complement strand
CCGAATCGCAGATCACCGGCACGCCGTGGCAGTCGCAGATCGCCCGGATCCGCGCTACGGCCTTTTCCCGTTCCGCGTACTGGCTCCAGTAGAGCGTCTCATAATCCAGAAGCCCCTTCACGCGAGCCACGGCAGTGGACGCCTCGCCGCTTCCCGAGCGGTACCCGCTGAGGGCAAACTCCAGGTCCTGCGAATTCTTCGGGATGAGCCCGCTCTTGTACAATTCCATGAGCTTTTCCGCCGCCCGGACCATGGAAAAATTGTCACGGATGGCGGCGGCAATCATGAGCTTCAGCGAATCCGCTTCCTGTTTCGCGCGGTTCAGGCCGGCTTTCGCCTCGAGCACGGCCATGTCCTGTTTCGACTTGTAGAAGATCGGGATATTGATGCCGATCGTGGCGCTCCACATGTCCTGAAAGTCGCCCGAGCGGTTGAAATAGTTGGCGCCGACGGAAAAATCCGGATAGTACTCCTTCCCCGCCAGGCGGAGCTTTGCATCGGCCGCTTCGATCATCCTGATTCTCGAACGGATCTCCGGGGAACATTCCACGGCTGTTCCGATCAGATCCTCCGCGCTTCCCTCCGTCGCCTGCGGAGGACGGACAGCGGGAATTCCGATGGACGCCGATTCGCTTCTGCCCAGAACGGAAGCTGTCATCGCTTCGAGAGAGCGGACCTTCTGCCGGATCATCTCCTCCTTTTCCAGCAGCATATACTTCTCCGTCTGCGCCATGAGCACCTCCTGCTGCATTGCCTTTCCCGTCGCGTAGCGGGCAAGAGCCATCTCCTCGATGCTGGTCAGGAGACCCCTCTTTTCCTGCAGAAGCGCGAGGCTCTTGTGCTGGGAAAGAAGATCGAAGTACAGTTCCCGGACGCGGAGCGCCGTTTTGAGGCGCAGGGCTTCGTGCTGGGCCTCCAGTCCCTGCGCGTCCCTCTCCGCCGTTTCCTCTCTCAGGGAGCGTTTTCCCGGAAAGGGCAGCGCCTGGGATGCCGAGAACATCCATTGCGCCCCTTCCATCTCACCGTACGTGTAGCGGGTGAATCCTTCGTTCTGGTAGCCGACTCCCACCATCGGGTCGGCGAGTGCCCGCGATTGCGGAATGCGGTACTTCGCCGCTTCCACGCCGGACTGCGACGCCCGGATTTCGGGGTTGTTCCGCAGGGCTTCCGCTATCCAGTCTTCCAGGACCGCGACTTGCGCGCACAACGGCGCCGCGGCCAGCAGGAGGACCGTCACGATCAGCGCGGCCGCTCTCGACCTACCGAACGTCAACATTCAGTCTCACCGTCTGCACCTTGCCGCCTTTGTTGATCTTGACGGCAATCGTCCAGGCGCCGGACATGGAAAAATCCAGCATCGCCGTGTAGTTCGTTCCCATGGGCGCCGCCTTCGTCTTGTAATTCATGGCCGGCATCCCCGGCATCGCCGGCATGCCGTAGTCTACATCGATGGCCGCATCGCTTACCGCCGTGCCGTTCTTGTCCGTGACGGCCACCTCCATGCGGTTCTGGCCGGTTACGGGAGGGTTCTTGTCGATCTTCACGACGACGGTATAATCACCGGCCTTTTTCGTCATTTCGTAGTCCTTCGCATAGGCAAGCGCGCCCGCCAACAGAAGCACACAAAAAACCAATCCCATCCTTTTCATCGACGGATCCTCCTTCAGTCCAATTGCTTCATTTCATTGCGTCAAATCACAAGTCTACCGTCATGGAACTCTTGCGGTATCTGCTGACGGTCCTGTGAGCCCATGACGATGATTTCCCTTGCCGACATCATTATAGGGAGAAGTGCAAAGGAGTGTCATTAGGGGATATCCTTATTCCCGGCTTCGAAAATCCTGACGGGTCAATTTCTGCCGTCCGTTCCATGGGCACTTCTCAAGATTGCAGCGGATCCAAAGTCTGTCCGCATCATCTTGACCGCCGACATGGCCGCCCAAGCCGCCTCAACAGGGCGACGGCCTTGGGCCCCACTTATTGAACTGTTCTTCAGGATTTTCTTACGATGACGGGTTGGCAGCCTTGTCCAGGAGGAATAATGCGTTCAAGGCGAATAGATTCGGCCAGAACGATACCTCCTTCATCTCGCCCAGGCAGCGCGACGAAAGGACGCGCAGATTTTTTTCCACGCAGTATTCCTGGAAGTCCGTGATGCTGAGAAAACGCACGTTGGGAGTATCGTACCAATGATAGGGGAGTGAAGATGTGATCGGAACCCGTCCGCGGAAGAACAGCATGAACCGGGCCTTCCAATAGGCGAAATTGGGAAATCCGATGATGATCCTCCTGCCCACGCGAAGGGCTTCCTGGATCACGAAATCGACCTTCCGGACTTCCTGCATGCTCTGGTTCAGGATCACGTAATCGAAGGAGCCGTCGGGATAATCCTCCAGACCGCTCTGGATGTCGCCGTGAAAAACGCTGAGGCCGCGCCGCACGCATTCGTAGATCGCCGCCTCGTCCAACTCGACTCCCTGGACCTTCGCGGCCTTGTCGCGCGCCAGCAGGTACATGAGATCGCCGCTGCCGCATCCCAGGTCCAGGACGCGGGCCCCCGGTTCGATCATGTCGTAAATCACCTGGTAATCCAGGCGCAGGTCTTTGTACGTCATAGAGATTTCACCACGTCATAGCCTTTGAAGGTCTTTTCCAGAAACGGTGCGATCAGGGATGTCTGCTCCTCCACCTCCAGGAGGAACGCGTCGTGGCCGTAGGTCGATGCGACCTCGCAGTAGGTCGTGTCCACCTGCCGCGCCTTCAGTTTCCGGACGATGTCCTGTGACTGGTACGATGGATAGAGCCAGTCGGACTTGAAGGAAATGACAAGGAAGCGCGTGTCCGCCGCGGCCGCTTTCGGGAAGAGGCCGTTCCCCGACAGGTCGAAGTAATCCATCGCCTTCGTCACGTACAGGTAGGAGTTCGCGTCGAAACGCTTGACGAAGCGATCGCCGCGGTAGCGGAGATAGCCCTGAACCTCGAAATCGGGGGCAAACCGGAAGCTGTAGGCGCCGTTCTTGAGTTTCCGCGAAAACTTCTCCTCCATGGACTGGTCGCTCATGAAGGTGATGTGGCCGATCATCCGGGCCAACGCCAGCCCCCGTTCCGGCTGACCGAATTCGTAGTAATCGCCGCCCTTCCACTCCGGATCGG
>CAZDLM010000011.1:0-58990 GCA_964506465.1 uncultured Syntrophaceae bacterium | reverse complement strand
CAGGAAAAACGTCGTCGGCGACAGGAGCGGGAAGACGATGGTCCAGAAGCGCCGCAGGGGCGAAGCGCCGTCGATGGCCGCAGCTTCGATGAAGGACTTGGGGATCGCCTGGAGGCCGGCGAGGAAGAAAAGAAAGTTGTAGGCGATCTCCCTCCAGGAGGCCGCGACGATGACGAGCGTCATCGCCTGTCCGCCGTTCAGGGTGTGGTTCCATTTGATCCCGAACGCCTTCAGGTAGAAAACGATGATTCCCACGGTGGGGTTGAAGAGAAAAAACCACAGGACGCCGGCCACGACCGGCGCGACCGCGTAGGGCCAGATGATCATGGTCTTGTAGGCGGTCGCCGCCCGGACGGCACGGTCGGCCATCACCGCGAGGATGAGGGCGACGGACATGGAAAGGGCCGCCACGGAAAAGCTGAAGAGGACCGTGATCTGCAGCGAATGCACGTAGGCCGGATCGGAAAAGATCGTGACAAAGTTCTTCATTCCGACGAAGCGCGTCGACAGGCCGAAGGCGTCCTGCCGCAGCACGGACTGGTAGAGGGCCTGGAAAGCCGGCCAGATGAAGAAGACCAGGGTAACGATCACCTGCGGCGCGACAAGAAGATAGGGGAGGAGTTTGTTCTTGAAGACGACGCGTTTTTCCATAGAAATCCGACCGGGATCGACGGTGGGCCCGCCGGCCGCTGCCGGCGGGCCCCGGAAAGATCTTCAGCAACGAAATGAAGGTCGCTATAAGAGCTTTGAAAATGTCCTGCCTCGGGCCGCCTGGATCTTTTTCGACGCATCCGGGCTTTTGCTGGCGACCGACCCGTGGCATCGGGGCGGCGACTCTGCGAAGGCAGGGAACCCCGAAAAATCTCCAAAGCGCCTCTACGTGCAGGACATTTTCAAATTTTCAAAGGTGTCGCTATTTGTTGTCTTCTTCGAACTGCCGCAGCTTCTTATTCCCGGCTGCGACGGCATCGTCGAGGCCCTGCTTGGCTGTCTTCTTGCCCGAAAAGACAGCTTCGAGCTCATCGTAGACGATTTCCCGCACCTGGGGAAGATTGCCGAAGCGGACCCCCTTGGAGTTCACCGTGGGTTTCTTGAGCGTCATCTGCTTGAGGGCCGTTTCGAGATCGGGGTTCTTTTCGTAGAAGCCCTGCTTCTTGGTCAGGTCATAGGCTGCCTGGGTGATGGGGAGATAGCCCGTCGCCTGGTGCCACTTGGCCTGGACTTCCGCTGACGAGAGGTAGTTGAAGAAGGCTGCGACGGCCTTGTAGTCGGCCTTGGGATGGCCGCGCATGACCCAGAGGCTCGCCCCGCCGATGATCGTGTTCTGCGGCGCCCCCTTTACATCCGGCCAGTAGGGGAGCATGGCGGTTCCGAAATCGAACTGGCAGGTCTTCTTGAAGCCCGCGTAGCCCGCCGAGGACTCGGTGTACATGGCCGCTTCGCCCGAGGAGAACATGGCATTGCCCTTGTTGTCCCGGCCGCCGTAGGCGAAGACCTTGTCCTTCTGCCAGTCGGCAAGCTGCTGGATATGCTTCACGTGGAGGGGGCTGTTGAAAACGAATTGCGTATCGAGCCCTTCGAAGCCGTTCGCCTTCGTGCCGAAGGGCACGTTGTGCCAGGCGCTGAAGGTCTCCAGATGGATCCAGGTGATCCAGGCCGTAGAGAAACCGGCGTTGTAGCCGGCCGCCGCGAGCTTTTTCCCGGCCTCGCCCATCTCCGGCCATGTCTTGGGCGGGTTGGCGGGATCGAGCCCCGCCTTCCGGAAGGCATCCTTATTATAGTACAGCACCGGCGTGGAGCTGTTGAACGGCATCGAGATCATCCGGCCGTCCTTCGTCGTGTAATAGGCGGTTACGGTGGGCAGATAGGCCTTTGCGTCAAAGGGCAGGCCCGATTCCTTCATCACTTCATAGACCGGTTTCACGGCGCCCTTGGCGGCCATCATGCTGGCCGTGCCGACCTCGAATACCTGAAGGATGTGGGGAGGGTTCTTGGATCGGAAGGCGGCGATGCCCGCCGTCATGGTGTCCGTGTAACTTCCCTTGTAAGTGGCGACGATTTCATACTTGTCCTGGGAGTTGTTGAAGCCCGTTGCGATCTCGTTTACCCTCTCGCCGAGCTGTCCCCCGTGGGCGTGCCACCAATTGACCGTGATCTTCTTGGCGGAAACCCCGGCCGGCAATACCAACACGGCAACAACTACTGCAAGAATCCATATAGATCTCTTCATAATTGCTCCCTCCTTTTGGTGTGCGCCTTCCGCTGTCCCGATGAAAAGTCCCGATTCTCCTCCTGCCCAAAGATTGTATCTGCAGCCCCTGTGCGGGCTGAAAATATGACGATCACAATAGGGGGAATAAAAAGACAAGTCAAGAAACAAGAAGGGCGGACAGGGGGTCATTCTCACGGTAACGCCGAATGAGGCGGTATCGGGTGCCCCTCACTGCAAGGTGGTCCCCGGCCGGGAAGTCGACCGGATCGGAGTCGGGCATCTGCGAACAGAAGAAGTATCCTGCGACGGGTTGCCGCATACACCTGCCCGCGGGATGTTCTGCGAATCTTCCCTCCCCGTTCCTAAGAGTTGAAGGGCTGAGTCCCCCCTGGTTCCGCAGGATCTCTTCCGTCCAATAGGCAGACTGCCGTAGCCGTTCCCTTCGTGAAGCAGATCACCAAGCACTCGACGCGAGTCTACAAAAAATGTAGATAAATTACAAAAAATGGTAGAAGTTGTTCCTCTGGTGTTTTCCGATGAGTTGAAAAACGACGGATATTCTAGAAAAATCATTATAAATCATGATCTTAGTTATCTTTTGCTGTGAGATGCCTTTGCGGGTGGGTGGCATGGTATATGCTAAATCTACGTTCCGAAGTGGAGTAAAGGATTATTCCATTATCAAAAAAACCTGCACCGTCAGGATAAAAAACGGTCGTCTATTAAGGAGGATGTTTTATGAAATCAAATCAAAAAGGTTTTACATTGATCGAGATCATCGCGGTGCTGATCGTTCTCGGGATCCTGGCGGCGGTGGCCGTGCCGAAGTTTATGGATCTGACGGGAGAGGCCAAGAAGCAGGCGGCCAATGCCGCGCTTGCCGAGGGGATGGCGAGGACGAACCTGCTTGTTGCAAAAGGTATCCTGTCCTCTGGCGGGACGATACCAACTGCGACTAGCGTAGCTTCCGACTTGAATGCCAGTTACCAGTCGGCAGGCGATTTCAAGATTTCCTATGCAGGGACCGATGGGGACCCCGGAACGATAGCCATAAGCGCATCAGGAACTGCCGGAAATGTGTCCGGAGGCAGTGCCGTAACCGGATCGGTATTGCTGCCGACAAAATAATCCGATATCTGATGGCAAGGCGTAATGGCGAATTGGAAATATAAGCGAAGTCTCAGCAGAAGCATGAGGGGATTTACGCTTATTGAGATCATTGCCGTTCTCATCATTATCGGCGTCTTGGCAGCAATCGCCGTTCCGAGGTATGTCGCTCTGATCGATGAGGCCAAGGCAAGCGCAGCTAATGCTGCGCTTGCCGAGGGGATGGCGAGGACGAACCTGCTTGTTGCAAAGGGGATTTTGTCTTCAGGAGGGACGATACCAACTGCGACCAGCGTGGCTTCCGACTTGAACGCCAGTTACCAGTCGGCAGGCGATTTCAAGATTTCCTATGCAGGGACCGATGGAGACCCTGGAACCATAGCTCTCAGCGCATCGGGAACTGCCGGAAATGTGTCTGGAGGCAGTGCCGTAACCGGGTCGTTATTGCTGCCGACAAAGTAGTAAGCTGCCAGATAGCAGAGAGGAGACACTGTCATTGCCGTATCCGGTTTCCGGATACGGCAATGTTTTTTTCATCAACTCTCGGTCATTTCTTTTTCGTTTCTCCGGAGGAAGCCGCAATCATAGCCGCCAGACGTCGGAGGTTACCCTTTGCCTTTTCATAGTCCGGTCTCAAGACCAGCGCCGCGGAAAAGAAATACGCAGCCTTTTCCAGATTTCCTAGTTTCTGCATCGCGATGCCGGCGTTGTTGTATGCCTCGGGGAAATCCGGCTGCAGGGTGATGGCCGCCATAAGGTAGCGGAAGGCATCATCCGGTCTGCCCTGTAGGTTCAAAGCCGTGCCAATGTTGTTGTTCGTATCCGCTCTTTTCGGTGACAGGACCAGGGCGCGGTAGAACTGCGCCAGCGCGCGATCCGTTCGGCCTACCTCGGCAAAGGCCTTGCCCAGCGTATTGCGGATCCAGGAATTGTCATCGATCAGACCCTCGGCTGCCGAATATGCAGCCAGCGCCTGCTCCTTCTTTCCCATCTTTTGCAGGACATTTCCTTTATGGATGTAGGCGCGTGCGTTCTGTCTGTTGATGCGCAAGGCCGCCTGGATATGCGCGAGGGCTCTTTCCATCTGGCCTCTCTTTTCGAGGACGGCCGAATATCCTACATGACTGTCCGAATGGTTCGGGAAAATGGTCAGCGCCCTTGTGAACTCCGTCTCGGCCGCCGACAAATTGCCCTCTGCCAGGAGAATTCCACCGATGATGTTGTGGGCCTGCCAATTCTGAGCCGTCACGATTGCCGCATGCTGAAATAGCGTCTTTGTGCTCTCCCAGTGGCGGACCTGGTGCCATGTGGCGAGAGATAGGAAAGCCAGAACGGCAACGGACAGCGCAGACGCAAATATTTGACGATGAGGCAGGCTTTGCGACAGTGAAGAAAGACTCCAGACAACGATGACATATATGCCAATGGATGGCAAATACATATACCGGTCCGCCATGGACTGCAGTCCCACCTGAACAATTCCTATCACCGGCAACAAGGTGATCAGGAACCACAGCCAACCCATGCCGACATAGGGATGGCGGCGAACGGACAGAATGACTGCGACCGTGACAAGCGCAAGAAAAACGGCGGCGCCGATCACCTGGTAATCAGGCAAGGGGTGAAACGAATAGGGGTAGAATATGGATAGATTATCGGGCCAGAGAGCCTTCTCCATATAACGCTGATAGGATACCAGCGCGTTGTCGAGACGATATCTTAAAGGTATGCTATCCAATGTGGACATTGCGCCGGCGCCTGACTGTGCGATGATCGTCATGATGCCTGACAGAAGGGAGAAGAAAAGAAACGGGATCTTTTCAAGAGCAAGAAGACGGTATCGCAAGATTTTACTGCGGAGAGAGTGACCTGCATCGGATTCGTCGGATATCGTAAGCCGCGCCAATGGCCAGAAGTCGAGGAGAAAAAAAATCAGCGGCAGCGTTACCAGCATGGGCTTGGACAAGAGACCAAGAATGAAAAGCACCAGGGTTGACAGGTAACGGACAAGGTTTGGATTCCTTGCGTAACGCGCATACATCAATAGAGTCAGGATTCCGAAGAAGCCTGACAGAACATCCTTGCGCTCAGAGATCCACGCAACCGACTCCACGTGCAGGGGATGAATGCCGAAAAACGCAGCGACCAGGGCGCTTTCCCAACGGCGGCCGGTGGTTTCGCGAAGGAAGAGAAAAAGAAGGAGCGTGCTGGCTATATGAAAGAGAAGATTTGTCAGATGATGCCCGGCGGGTTGTAGGCCATAGATCTGACAATCCAGCATATGGGAGAGCATCGTCAGAGGGTGCCAGTTGGCGGCAAATACCTTGGTGAAAGCCAGCCCGACGGTTTCTTTCGTCAGACCTTTCTGGACGTGGTCATTATACTGGACATAGGCAGGGTCATCATAGTTGACAAATCCATTCTGAGCGACACCGCTGAAGGCGGCTGATACCAGTACGATCAGAAAAATGCTGATCCATCGTTCCGGAGAGAGACTTTTCATTTTACCGTCCTGGGCATATCTGCGGGAGCCTTTATACCGTAGGCACACAGATTCCGCAAAATATTTGCGACCCCGCAGACAGGGGCTTTCCCGCTGAAGGGAACCCGCTGATTTGTCATCGGCCGACCCGATAAGGTGCCCGCGTTCTTTCGGTACGAGGTGCGATTTTTTCCGAAATGCACGGCGCGCACGGACGTCGGCACGAAAAAAAAGTTTACGCCGGCGCCTTTAGCGGTTAATAAGGAACATGCCGTTGAAAGAGCAAGCCATCTCGCCGATCTTAATCGCGGCGGCGCTCATCGGAAGCCTCTTTTTCCAGGGACGAAATCTCTACGTCTTCCTTGCGGTGCAGGCGGCGCTTGTCTGTGCCTTGACGTATCAACTGATCAGGGCGCAGAAGGAAACCCTTGTCGTCAAAGTAGATCTCCTGTCCGGAACGCTGCTGTTCTTCTGGCTGTGGCTGGCCGTCAGCTTTTTCCTCTCCCGGGTTCCCTACATCAGCGGTCTGACGTTCTGGTGGGTCGGCGTTCTGCCGATGGTTTACTTTATCTGCGTTGTTTCTCCCTGGACGGACGATGCCTGGTCCGAATTGAACTTGATCCTGCTGATTGTCGGACTGTGCCTGGCGGTCGCGGGCTTGCATCAATTCTTTGTTTTACAGGAATCTCCCCGCGGTCCTTTCGTTTACAGAAATCTCCTGGCGGCATTTCTCACCATGCAGGTCCTCATATCATCCGGATGCTTTTTGACGAGAAAGAATGCCGGGATTTATCGAAAATATTTTACGCTTTGTGTGATCTTTCTTCTCGTTCTCACGATCGGCTTGACGAAAAGCCGGGGAGCCATGCTTTGCTTTTCGACAGGGGCACTATCGCTTTTGTTATGCGTCTACGGTCGTGTCGACAGCAAAAAAGATATCTTTGCGATCTTGAGTATATACGTGACTGCCATGCTGCTGGCTCATTTTTTCTCCTCCGGCGAGGTGGGGTCAAGGATCCTATCTCTGCGTGACCCCTATCAAGCGGGAGGTGCCCGCTTTCTCATCTGGGAGCAATCCTGGAACTTGTGGAAGGATTCTCCATGGTACGGCAATGGCTTGGGGACATACTGGCTTACGTATGCGGCATATCGCCTTGCCTACGATGCCAACGACTCGGGTTTCTTTGCTCACAACGACTATCTTCAGATCCTGACCGAAAGCGGATGGCCGGCTTTGCTTCTGCTGCTTGCTGTTCTGGCCGCGATCTTGGTCCTGTTTGTTAAGACGTATCGGAACAAAACGGTTGGCAGTTCCACGAAAATCGAATCAGCGGGCCTTTTTGCGGCACTGCTTTCGGTCTTTCTGCACAGCATTTTCGATTTTGACCTCTATTCGATGCCGACGATGATTCTGGCGGGTTTAGTGATGGGACGGCTATGGATGCTGTGCAATGAGCCCATATCTTTCGTATCCTTGAAAGTCTCTCCATGCAAGTGGTTCAGTCTTTCGGCGATTAGCCTCCTTCTTCTGCTTCTGGCCTTGCTTCCAGGGATCTATTTCCTGACCGTCGGCATCTCCCATCATTATCATCAGCGCGGAGAGCACCTCATCAAGGCGGGCCAGCCGGACAAAGCGATGGATGCCCTGCAAATTGCCGGATCTCTGTGGCCCAGCCACGACTTGCCCAGATATCTGCAAGCCAACATCTATCAACTGGCGCTGCAGGAGAATCCGCAGATGGATCCTGCGGCACGCAAGCAGGCTTTTGACGAGGCGGAACGAAAACTGCGGCAGGCCGAGAAACTCAATCCCCTTCGTCCGCAGACCTTTGTCGTTCGCGGTCAACTCTATGCGCAGAATCGCGATCTGACCGGTCCAGACTGGCATGAAAAGGCCTCGCGATCGTTCCGGCAGGCCCTGGCGATCGACCTGCGGTGCTATGATGCGCGGATTCAGAGCGCAAAGATGCTTTTGGAAAACGGTGACGTCGCAGGGACGGCCGAAGTGTTGAAAGCGGGGTTAAAGTATTGGTACCCGCGGGATCATCGAGTACTTCCCTATTATCAATTGGCCGTGTCTGTATTTCGGCAAAGCGGAGATTCGGCAATGGCGGAAGAGGCGGAGAAGAAGATTGCAGACATTCGCGACCGTTACCAAGAAGTCCTGCGCGAATCGCTGAAAAAGCCCTTTGAATAAAAACTCGGATAGAAGGTGCGAAGGGATTCATAGCCGTTCGACGTCACGACAAGAGGACTGCACAAGACTCTCGCGAAATCCCCAATGCAGCATCCTGAGGCGCCACGCGCGATGAGCGTCTCCAATCAACAGATTTGACATTGCTTCTGCCCCGAATCGCCTTGACAATCCCTGGGCGGCTTGTTACGACATATGCAAGTCACACAGCGGAGTCCCCGTTCGTGCATCTCAAGACCGAGGTCGTGATCATAGGCGGCGGTTCCACCGGGACGGGCATCGCCCGGGACCTGGCCCTGCGGGGAATCCCCTCCGTCCTTCTGGAAAAGGGCGACTTTACGAGCGGCGCCTCGGGACGGAATCACGGCCTTCTCCACAGCGGCGCGCGCTATGTCGTCTCCGACCGCGAAGCCGCGCGGGAATGCATCACGGAAAACCGGATCCTCAAGACCATCGCCCCCCACTGCATCGAAGCAACGGGGGGCTTCTTCGTTTCTCTGCCCGAAGACAGCCTGTACTGGCGGGACTCGTTCATCCGCGCCTGCATGGACGTCGGCATCGAGGCGGAGCCGCTGCAGAGGGACGACGTCCTGCAGATGGACCCGGCGATCAACCCCGCCCTCGTCGCGGCGGTGAGTGTGCCGGACGGAGCCGTCGATCCCTTCCTCCTGGTCATCGAAAACGCCCGCGACGCGGAAAAGAACGGCGCCAAGTGCCTTACGCATGTGGAAGTCACCGAACTGCTCGCTACGGCGGGACGCATCCGCGGCGTGATGGCAAGGGACACCATTACCGGAGAACCCTATGACATCGAAGCGCCCTTCGTGGTGAATGCGACGGGCGCCTGGGCTGACCATATCCTCAAACTGGCGCGGTTGCACTTGGGACTCATCCTCTCGAAGGGGAGCATGCTCATTACGAACCGCCGTCTTTGCCGGCACGTCATCAACCGCTGCCGGCCGCCGGGCGACGGTGATATCATCGTACCCAACGAGACGGTCTCCATCCTGGGAACCACCTCCGTGACGGTCGACGACATCAGCAGGATCGAGGTCACGCTTCCCGAAGTCTCCCAGCTCATCGAGGCGGCCTCCGACCTCATTCCCGCCGTAAGGACGACGCGCTTCATCCGGGCCTACGCCGGAGTCCGACCGCTCTTTCAGTTCGAGGATGCGGCGGATGGCCGCGCCGTCAGCCGGGAATTCGTCCTGGTCGATCACGGGGCTCGCGAAGGCCTGTCGGGATTGATCACCATCACGGGGGGAAAACTCATCACCTACCGCCTCATGGCGGAAAAGGTCTGCGATCTCCTTTGCGAGAAGATGGGCATTCATGCCGATTGCAGGACATCCGTTACCCTCCTTCCCGGTGCGGAAAGACCTTTCGATCTGAGCGGACGGCTGAAGGAATTCGGAGACGTTCCTCTGCAGGGGCGCGGCGAGACGCTTTGCGATTGCGAATTGATCGGCAGGGGCGAAATTGAGGCAATCCTCCGGCAGGGCCACCTGCGGAATCTGCAGGACATCCTGCACCGCACCCGGCTGGCCAAAGGGACGTGCCAGGGCGCCTTCTGCGTTTACCGGCTGCTGGGGGTCCTGCAGGAGCATGGGCTTACACAGGGCGAGCCGCACAAGATCCTCACGGGGTTCCTGGAGGAGCGCTGGAAAGGCGTCAGGCCCATTCTCGGAGGACTGTCCCTGCGGGAGGAAGAACTGATCGAGTCGATCTACAAGGGGCTCTTCAATCTTTGACGGGCTATTGAAAAGACTATGCGCTACGATCTCATCGTCATCGGCATGGGGCTCGCCGGCCTGATGGCCGCGAAGACGGCGGTTGACGCCGGCGCGAAGGTCCTTGTCGTCGGCAAGGGGACAGGCGGGCTGTGCCTCTTCACCGCGTCCATCGATGTCATGGGAACGCTTTCCGAAGGCGCGGCGATGGCCGCGGAGATGCCGCAGTGGATCGAACACCATCCCGATCACCCCTATGCCGGGATCGGCTGGGAAGGGATCCGCGAGGCCCTCGACGCCTTCGCAGCCTTGTTCCCGCCGCCCTACGATTTCGCGCCGGCGGGGGAGGGGAATTGTCTTCTTCCGACCGGCGTCGGGACGAAGAGGCCGACCTATCTCGTGCCGGCCACGATGCGCGGGGCCGTCCGGCTGGAGAAGGAACGGACGCTCCTCGTCGGATTCCAGGGTTTCCGGGATTTTTACGCGGGATACGCGGCGGCGGGGCTCGGGTGCCGCGGCGAGAATCTGACGATTCCGGAGATCGCCAACCGAAACAACTCGGCGACTTCCCTGGCGCGCCTCCTGGAGAGCCTCCCGTTCCGGGAACAGGTCGCCGCGGAAATTGTCCGCCGGCTTCATGGGGAAACCCACGTCGGCTTTCCCGCCCTGCTGGGGCTGCGCAATCCCATGGAAACCCTGCAGGACCTGGAGGGCAGGACGAACACCAGGATCTTCGAAATCCCCGTTCTTCCACCGTCCATTCCCGGGATGCGCATCTTTCACCGTTTCCGTCAGCACCTGATCGCGCGCGGCGCGACTTTTCTCCTGGGCAGCCCCGTCCGGCGGGTCCTGCGGGACGGGACGTTGTGCAAAGCCATTGAGGTCCACCATCCCCCCGTGGCGCAGATATACGAGGCCGATCGCTTCATCCTCGCGACCGGCCGTTTTATGGGAGGCGGGCTCTGCGCCGACGAGGAAATGATCCGGGAGCCGCTGATGGGCCTTCCACTTTCGGCCTGCCTGCCCCGCCGGCAGTGGTTCGAGCGTTCCTTCTTGGAGAACCGCGAGCATGCCATCCACGGCGTCGGCGTGCCGACGGACGGGGACTTGCGGCCTCTTTACGGGGGGCGTCCTGTCTCGCCGAACCTCTGGATCGCGGGCACCCTCCTTGCTCATCAACGCTGGATCGACGAGAAATCCCGCGAAGGCATCGAAATCGCCACGGGATATCGGGCGGCGCGAAAGGCCCTGGCGTCATGAACAAGGAAGAACTGAAGATCGTCAATCCCGACGTCTGCATCCGGTGCGCAACCTGCATGGGGGTCTGTCCCGTCGCCCGGGTGACGGCGTCCTTTCCGGGACCCAAGCAGGCGGGACCGGGGGCGGAGCGGTTTCGCAAGCCGGGCGATCCGTCCGTGGACGACTGGATTCATCTGTGCATCGGTTGCCGTCTGTGTGACACCGTCTGCTCTTCCTGCGTCAACGTTTCCGAGATGAATCTCCTCGCGAAGGCGAAGTATCGGGATGAGCACGGCATGCCCTTGCGGGACTGGATGTTTGCCCACAACTCCTTCGTGGAAAGACTCGCCGCGCGGGTTCCACGCCTCTCCAATGCGGTTCTGCAAAATCCGCTTGTCCGCCGCCTGCTGGACAGCCTGCTCAAAATCGACCGCCGCCGGCCGCTGCCCGTTTATGAGACAAAGACCTTCCGCCAATGGTTCCGGACGCACACCGCGCGCGGCGGAAAACCGGTCGGCTATTTTTACGGATGCTACGCCAATACCCACGAAACGGATGTCGCCGTCGCCGCGGTCCGAGTCCTGGAGGCGGCCGGCTTCGAGGTTGTCATCCCCCGGCAGGAATGCTGCGGCCTTCCTGCCTTGGGGCAGGGGGACATCGAAGAGGCGCGCCGGATGGCAGGAAGAAACGTGCCCTCCCTGCTCGCAGCCGTGCGGGCCGGCCTGGAGATCGTCTTCACGTCGACCAGTTGCGGCCACATGATCAAATACGAGTACAGTCGGTTTCTGGAAATCCCCGATGCGGACGAGGTGGCGCGCCACTTTCACGAGCTGTTCGATTATCTGCGCGACCTGGATGGCAGGGGACAGTTCAAGGTCCGCTTCCGTTCTCGGCCGATCCGGGCCGCCTATTTTGCCCCGTGCCACCTGAAGTCTCTGCAGATCGGTTTCCCCTCCCTCGACATCCTCCGCCTCGTCCCTGAACTGAAGATCGAGATGGTGGATGCCGATTGCTGCGGCATGGGCGGCCTCTACGGGTTCAAGAAAGAGAAGGCGCCCATCGCCGACGCGATCGGCGACGACCTGACGAAGGCGGTGAAGCGGTTGAACGTCGAGCTGGTGCTGACGGAATGCGAGGGGTGCCGCATGCAGATCCAGCGACTCACGGGCCTCAAGGTCCTGCATCCGATTCAGCTTGTACGGGACGCCCTGGAGCCGGCCGGTCGCTGAAAAAATCGTTTCGATGGTCTGGCCGGCCGGTTGCGACTTCCTGGCGGAAGGGCCGGGCCCTGCAATGCTTCACAAAAGCTGCGGAGGCGTCCGTGAAACATGCCCGAAATATCGTCTTGCCCGGCCTGTTCGTTCTTGCGTCCATCGCGGTGCTCATGGGCGGATGCTCCTTCCCGCATGCCTTCCCTCCTGCGGACACAGTTGCCTCTCTGACGTCACAACCCCATCGCCTGGACAACACGAGCCAGGTTCTGCTCGCCCGGGAGGAGACGGTCTTTTTTGTCAGGCGGATCAAGGTCTACGCGCTGGAGAAACACAATTCCGCCTGGCGGCAGGTCTTCGGGCCGATCGAGGCTGTCATCGGCCGAAACGGTTTCGCACCGGCGGGAGAAAAAAGAGAAGGCGACGGGCGGTCGCCGTCCGGCATCTTCCCCCTGAAACTGGTTTTCGGCTATGGGGAAACGCCTCCCACCAGGATGCCCTACCGGCAGGCGCGCGAGGAGGACCTGTGGGTCGATGACCCCGAGTCGCCCGATTACAACCGCTGGGTCGAAAGGGGCGTGACCACGGCCGCCTCGTTCGAAAGGCTCAGACGCGACGACGATCTCTACAAGTATGGGATCGTCATCGGGTACAACACCGACCCGGTCGTCAAGGGACACGGCAGCGCCATCTTTTTCCATGTGTGGCGGGGACGCCATTCGCCCACCGCCGGGTGCGTCGCCGTCTCGGAGGACGACCTCCTGAGAATTCTTGCCTGGCTGGATCGCGCGGCCCATCCGATGATCGTCATGGGGATGGATCATTTCTGAAAGGAGAATCTCCTGTGCTGCGAAAGTCTATGCTTGTCCTGTGCTTCATCGCGTCCTGCTGCCTTCTGTCCCCGGTGGCCGTCATTCCGGGAGTCGAGAAGATGCCGCCCGGTTTCGTCGATGTCGCGAGCGTTGTCCCTTCCGCGCTGATGGAGATTCGTTACTTCGGTGAGCACAATTTTGTCGGCCGGCCGGTGGACGGCTACCGTGCGCCGAAGTGTCTGCTGACCCGCCAGGCGGCTGAGGCCCTGGCGAAGGTTCAGGCGGATCTGGCGCCCTTCTCCCTGACCCTGAAGATGTATGATGGCTATCGCCCCCAGGCCGCCGTGGATCACTTTGTCCGCTGGGCGAAGGACCTCGGCGACGTGCGCACTAAGAAGGAGTTCTATCCCACGGTCGACAAGGCCCATCTCTTCCGCGACGGCTACATCGACGGCCGGTCGGGTCACAGCCGGGGCAGCACCGTCGATCTGACGATCGTCCCCCTGCCGGTCCCTCCCCAGCCGGCGTACGCCGCCGGCCAGCCCCTGGTCGCCTGCTATCGGCCGGCTGGCGAGCGCTTCGCGGACAACAGCCTCGACATGGGCACGGGCTTCGATTGCTTTCACGAGTTGTCGCACCCGGAAAATCCGGGCATAGGGCTTCTCCAGAGAACCAACCGCCTCCTGCTCAAGACGTTGATGGAAAAGCACGGCTTCCGCAATTACGACAAGGAGTGGTGGCATTTCACCCTGAAGAACGAACCCTATCCCGACAGGTACTTCAACTTTCCCGTCGAGTAGGAGTCGCGATCTCCGCGGCCGGATGCGGCTTTTGATGAGGCCTTCCGCGGATTTCCGCCCATCGGGGAAAGCAAGATCTTGACTTTCCAACCCGTTCATTTTAAGGTGCCCCTGTCTTGTCGACAGAGAATAGAATGACGCAGCGCGACCATGTGGGTTCCGAATCGACGATGCCGATGATGCGCTCATCCTGCCCAGAGAGAACCTCCATTCTGTCCGTATGCACGGACCCTGTTTTTATTTTCAACCCGGATCGATATACAGCAGAGAATCCCACCTCGTCCTCGCGTTTCGGGCATTCCTGCGGACGTGACCGACGGAAGCCGAAAGGCGGGGCGGGGAGGCGCCGATAGACGTTGGCTGCAGGGCATCCTTGTCACAGGGGAAGGGGACCGGAAGATCGAGGAAGAAAACCCAACATTTCGAACGAAGGAGGGGAGAGACATGAAACGTTTTGTCTGGATGGTGGCCTTATGCGTATTGACCTTGTTCTGCTTCAACGGCACCGGCTTCGCCCAGGCCGTTGAGAACGAACTGTACTTGATCACGCCCGTTTCCAAGGACGTCCATGATCCGGTGCTGAAGGCCTTTGCCGGTTATGCGAAGAAGAAGTGGGGCATCGACGTGAAGACGAGCGCCATGCCCAAGGGCACGCCCGTCGCCTACGGCCAGATCGTGGAGTGGAAGGGAAAACCCCAGGCGGACGTCTTCTGGGGCGGAGAGGGGACGCTCTTCGACAACCTTGCCAAGCAGGACTTGCTGGACAAGATCCAGGTGCCGGACAAGATGTGGAACGAAATCCCCGCCGAGATCGGCAAGCCCGTTGGACTGCCGCTGAAGGACTCCAAGAAGTTCTGGGTCGGGACGATGCTCGAGCCTTACGGACTCATCTATCAGCCGAAGCTTCTGAAACGCCTCGGCGTCGTCATCAAAGACTGGGACGACCTCCTCAATCCGAAACTGAAGGGGCAGATCGCGCAGTGCACGCCGGACCGCTCCAGCAGCAGCCATGCCTCCTATGAAGTCATCCTTGCCATGCACGGCTGGGACAAGGGGTGGGCCTGGCTGAAAAAATTGGCGGCCAACACGGGGATCTTCACGGCGCGATCCCGCGACGTTCCGAGCGTCGTTTCCAAGGGGGAATTCGCCGTCGGGTTCGCGGTTCCGAGCTACATGGCCTTCGCGGAAGCCCTCGGCGGATATGACGTCATGTACGTCTATCCGAAGAATGCCTACGTGACGCCGGAACCGATGGCCGTGCTCAAGGGCGCGCCCCATCCCAAGGCGGCCCACGCGTTCATCGAATTCCTGCTGACGGAAGAGGGACAGCAGCTTGTCTCCCAGCTCGGAGTCTATCCCATCACGCCCAAGTACAAGGTCCAGGGTGCTCCGGGGTCCAACCAGGAGAAGGCCGTAGCCTTCACGGGCGGGATGAGATCCTTCTTCGACATCGAAGTCGGCAACGTCTACAACGACGAGATCGCCGGACCGAAGAAGCGCATCGAAGAAGTGAATTCCTACTTCCGCAAAGAGATCGCCGAGAAACACAAGGATATTGTCAAGACGGGCAAGTAATTGTCGCCATCAGTCTTTGACGGGAGACTCCCCGGGCTTATGACGTTCCCGGGGAGTCCCCGTTGCATCCACCTGCGACGGAACGGGTTCCCCTATGAATATTCAACTTCAGGACATGGTCAAGCGGTTCGGCACGCTGGAGGCGGTAAGCCACGTCTCGCTGGACATCAAGGACGGTGAGCTCTTCACCCTGCTGGGACCATCCGGGTGCGGCAAGACGACCATCCTTCGTCTCATCGGCGGCTTTCACAGACCGGATTGCGGCCAAATCTACTTTGGCGACCGGGAAGTCTCGGAGATTCCCCCTTACGAGCGGAACATCGGCATGGTTTTTCAGAACTATGCCCTTTGGCCCCACATGACGATCTTCGAGAACGTGGCCTACGGATTGAATATCCAGAAGAAAGTGCCGAAAAAGGACATCGCCGAGAAGGTGAACGCCACGCTGTCTCTTGTCAACCTGACAGGACTGGAGAAACGCTTTCCCGGTCAGCTTTCCGGGGGGCAGCAGCAGCGCGTCGCCCTGGCGCGGGCGCTGGTGCTCAATCCGGATGTTCTCCTCCTGGACGAGCCGCTGTCCAATCTCGACGCCAAAATCCGCCAGCAGGTTCGCGCGGAAATCCGGAAACTCCAGAAGGAACTGGCCATCACCTCCATTTACGTAACCCACGATCAGGAAGAGGCCCTGACTCTTTCCGACCGGATCGCCGTCCTGGACCATGGGAAGATTCAACAGATCGGTTCGCCGCACGATCTTTACGAACGGCCGGGGAATCCCTTTGTCGCCGATTTCATCGGGATCAACAACCTGCTTCCCGGCGATGTTCAGGAGATTCTGGAATCCCAGGACCTGCTCGCCGTTTCCACCCGCTTCGGATCGTTCCGCTGCCTGAACGAAGGCCAGTTGAAGAAGGGCGATCCCTGCAGGATCTGCGTCCGGCCCGAGACAGCCTCCATCAATTATGAGGGGGCGCCGAAGGAAGGTGTCAATACGCTTGAGGGAAAAGTCAGTTTCGCCTCCTATATCGGAAATGCGATCCGTTACGACATCGAGCTGGATCCGGAGACCATCTTCAAGGTGGACGTGCAGAATCCCTGGCACCAGCAGCCGTTTCCGGTCGGCGAGAAGATTTTCGTACATTTCCCCGTGCAGATTACACGAGGCATTCCCGTCTGAAATAGGAGAGGATCCCGCACGTGAAGAGCACTTCCACCGCCGTCATGCCGAAGACCCGTCTTCTCGAGAATGTCACGTTCGGAGGTCTGGCCGGCTATGCCGCCATCTGGCTCTTCTTCCTGGTTTTTCTCATCTACCCGCTGATCCGCCTCTTCTACGACAGCCTCACGACGGAAGAGGGCGTCTTCACCATGGCGAATTTCCAGGATTTCTTCACGGACCGCTACTACCTGAAGTCCCTGATGAACTCCCTCGTTCTGGGCGTCGCAACGGTGGTCACGACGTCCGTCATCGGCATCGCCATCGCCTTTCTCCTCCTCCGCTACGACTTTCCCGGCCGGGGTCTTTTTTCGTATCTGACGATCATCCCGATGATCATGCCCCCCCTGGTCGGGGTGATGGGGTTCGTCTTCATCATGGGACGCGCCGGGACGGTGAACATCATCCTCCAGGACTATTTCGGCCTTCAGCAGCCCATCAATTTCATGTACGGCGTCCATGGTGTTCTGCTCGTCGAGACGCTCCACCTGTTTCCCCTCATGACCCTCTCCATCGTGGACGCGATGGGGAAAATCTCTCCGTCGCTCGATGAGGCCGCCGAAAGCGTCGGATCGCGGGGATTCCGGAAGTTCTGGGACATCACGTTTCCCCTGACGACGCCGGGCTACGTCTCCGGAGCGCTCCTTGTTTTCATCTGGACCTTCGCCGATTTCGCGACGCCGCTTGTCGTCGGGGTCGATGACCTGCTGGCCTCCCAGGCCTACCTGAACATCGTCCAGTTCGTGGACCGGCGGCTCTTCAAGATGGGAATCGTCATTTCGGCCATCATGGTCATTCTGGCGATCCTCTTTCTCATCGTCGCGAAGAAGTACGTGTCCCTCAAGGATTACAGCTCGCTGAGTTATTCCGTCATCGAACGGAAGAAGCTCTCGCCGCTTGCCCAGTTCGGCGCCGTAGCCTTCCTGACGCTGATCCTGTTTCTCGCCTTCATTCCCTATCTGGGGATTGCCCTGGATTCGTTCGGAAGGGGGTGGGCGCTGACGCCCTTTCCCGTGAAGTACACCCTCCAGTACTTCCAGCGCGTCGCCTTTGAAACGCCCAAATTCATCCTCAACAGCCTCCTCTTCTCCGGCATCTCGGTTCTCATCTGCATCGCCGTCGGCGTGCCCGTGGCCTGGGTCATGGCGCGGACGAAGCTGCCGGGAAGGGACGTGCTGGATTCCCTGACAACGCTGATCCTGGCGCTGCCCGGCACGGGCATCGGCATCGCCTACATGCGGGCCTTCCGGGATCCGCTCCCCTTCATGGAGGTGGCGCTCATCGGCATGTGGATCATCATCCCCGTCGTCCTCGGGGTCCGGCGCCTTCCCTATACCGTGCGGGGGACCTTCGCCTCGCTCCTCATCGTTCACAAGTCTTTTGAAGAGGCGGCGGAAAGCGTGGGCGCCACCAAGACGAAGACCTTCAAGGACGTGACGCTGCCGCTTATCTGGAAGGGAGTGCTCGTCGGGTCGCTCTACTCGTTCATCCTGGCCCTGCAGGAGGCGTCGGCCGCCCTGCTTCTCGTCGTTCCCGGCCACGAGATGATGACGGTGGGCATCTTCAACTTCTACATCGGCGGTTCCGTGAACGAGGCGGCGGCCCTGGGGTTCATCCTGATCATCCTGGGGGCGCTGTGCCTTCTTGTCATCAACCGCCTGGCCGGCTCCAAGATGGGCGGTGTCTTCGGCTAGAGGAAGTCGGCGTCGTTTCACAATTCTGCATTTCCGCGCCTATCATCTCCTGCCATATGCGGGCGCTCGGGATGGGGCTTTCTGCATTCGACGGCTGCCGTCCAAGCGGTTCAGTCTTTTCAAAGAGCCATACGGCACGTTGCATACCGCATGGCCGAGATAACGTTCTCCCATTGACAGACGAACCCGCTTGTCTTAGACTCCTTCCTCAGAAAAGCGTGTCCCGGGGGAGTCCTTCTCCCGGAAAGAACAGATCCGGGCGAAAAGGTGCGGGGGATGGCGATTGCCCCTGCCGATTACCGAGCACACAGACGGCGGCCGACATCGCGAGGGCACTCCCGCCGTAAACAACTCTCCTGAGGATTCCAACGATGAGCAGAAGACATTTCCCCAAATTTTCCTTCGCAGTCCTGATCCTCGTCGTATCGCTGAGCCTGACGCTCCTGACCCCTCCCGTCTGCGGCCAGCCTCCCGGTCCGGTGCCGCCATCGACCGAAAGCACCAGCGCCGGCGGGGAGGTGGACTTCAGGACGGCCAACAAGGAGGCCATCGAGAAGCTGCGGAAACTGCCCCCGGAAAAAATCGCCAGCCTCGACGAGAAGCTCGCAGAAGCCCTGACCCTCTATTACGACGGGAAATTCGCCCAGGCCCTGCCCATCTTCAACATGATCTCGGCCGACGTAGAGACGATGGACATCATGTGGTGGCTCGGGACGAGCGCCATGAACGTCGGCGACACGCGTCTGGCCGTGCAGAAATTCCAGCAGATGCTGGCGATCGATCCCTCGCTGCACAGGGTCCGCCTCGAACTGGCGGCCGCCTATTTCCAGCTCAAGCAATACGAGGACGCCCGCCGTGAGGCGGAGGCGGTTAAGCAGGCCCGGCCGCCCGAAGCGGTCGTCCGGAACATCGACAGACTCCTTGCGGCGATCGAGCAGAGCACGAAGACGCTGTACTGGAATGTCCGCTTTTCCCAGGGGATTCAATGGGACAGCAACATCTCCAGCGGTCCCGACCAGAAGGTGCTCAATGTGACGGGAGGAACGCTGACCCTCAACAACGATACGGCGGAGATCGGGGACTGGGCGTCCATTTCGAACTTCTCCGGGAACGTCCTGTACGATTTCGGCCAGAAACAGGGCTTCATGTGGAATACGACGGCCGATCTCTACAACCAGTTCTACTTCCATAACGGCAAGTACAACTACGGCCTCGCGGACGTCTCGACGGGACTCTGGTGGGTCGGACCGCGGGACATCCTGAAACTTCCCTTGGGCGTCGCGAAACAGGAATTCGGCAGCGATCCGCTGTCGACCATCTATCACGTCCGGCCGAGCTGGGAGCACTACTTCTCCTCCAGCTTCAGCGTCAAGGCCTTGTATGCCTACAGCAAGGAACGGTTCTTCCCCGAGGAAAACAAGGATCAGGACAATGTTACGAACCGCTATGAAATCACGCCGAACTTCTATTTCCTGAACCGGCGTCACATCGTTTCGATCAGCGGCGGCTATGAGCAATCCGCTGCGGAGGTCCGACGCTTCAGCTACACGGCCCCCTACGGCGCTGTCTCCTACTACACGCGCTTTCCCACGGACACGGATTTCTTTATCCGGTATCAGTATTCGAACCGTGATTACAAGGCGGCGCCCCTTCTGTACTCGGAAGACCGCGTGGATCGGCGGCATGCTTTTTCCGTCGCCCTGAGCCAGGAGTTTCTGAAGCACTTCTTCGCCTCACTGGCTTTCAACTACATCGACAACCGCTCGAATCTTGAACTCTACGCGTTCAGGAAACAGACCTATACCCTCAGCGTTGGATTCCATTTCTGATTTTTCCGGGAGGTTACCATGAATCGCCGCACGCCCGTCCTTATCGCCCTTGCCGCAAGCCTGGTACTTCTTTGCTGCGGATGGCAGATCGGAGACAGCCTCGCCGCGGAGAACAGGGGGCACGCAGCCCCGGCGAATCTTCTCCCCAAGGAGCTCAAAGACATCGCCGTCAGGGACAATTTCATCCCTTCAACGATGAAAGCGGCCGGGGTGATCCAGTCCGCCATCGCCCATGTCGTCGTGGCCCGGGGAGATCTCAGCCAGGCCTATTATGCGGCCGATGGGGACCGACTCTTCGAACAGGACGTCGTCTTTACCCTGAAGGATTCCAAATGCCGCATCAAACTCCTGAATGACGACATCATCACTATGGGGGACAACACCCGGCTGGCCGTCACGGAGATGACCGGCGATCGGAAGACCCCGGAAAAGAAATCGGTTCTGGCGCTGGCACGCGGTAAGGCGATGTTTTATGCCATCCGCCTGCTCAATCACAAGAGCGCGACGATGAACGTGGTGAGCCCCACGGCCGTTACCGGCGTCCGGGGGACGAAATTCGGCATCGAAGTCACTGTCGCGAACGGGACAGCGGCGGTTGCCCGCCCGCTGCTCCTCGCCGACGCCTCCGCTGATTGGGCTCGGCACCTCATCCTGGCCCAGGGCGCGCCGCCGCCGGGGGTCACGACGGTCGTCCACGGATTTGAAGGGACGGTGGCGGTCACCTCGACCGTCGACGGCAGGACGCAGACCGTCGGCGCGGGGCAAACGGTCTCGACGACTCCCCAGGGGATCGGGGCGCTGATCCCGACGCCGCCGCAGGTTTCCCAGAGCTTCCAGGCTGCGACGAACGTTCCGCCCCCGCAAGGAGGAGCGTCAGGGGCCGGCGGTTCCGGGGGAACGAGCGGTGGCCAGACGCAGGGCACAGCAGGCGGGGCCACGACAACAACAACGACAACGACAACGACCACGACCACGACGGAGGCAACGCAGCCGCCGGTGGTGGATACGTCGAACGTGACCCAGACGCAGAGCACCACCCAGACCGAACAGGCGGCAAAGCAGGTGGACCCCGTGACGGACCCCAAAACCAATGCCTCGGGCGGCCATACGGGCTACTTCGCGGGGATTCTCACCAACCTTTCCACCGCTGGAGTCCAGGACGTCTACGTGAGCCGGAACCGCTACGACGGCGACACCAGCGTCTGGGGACGGGGTCTCCTGAGTTCCCTGGACTACCTCCGCGTCGAAGGCGGTGGAAAGTTCGGGAACCCCACCTTGAAATGGGCCGAACTCTTCGGCGCGACGAAATCTTCCGGGCTGCTCACGGTTCCCGTTTCCAGCACCATCATGGGCACCTACAAAAACCCGACTACTGGAGAGCAATATCTCGAATGGGGTTATGCCACGATGCCGTCTTTTACGGTCGACACCGACAACTATGCAGTCGACAACCGCGCCCACTACATCTTCGGCATGAGCACGCCCTCGGCAGATCTGGTGAGCCTTTCCGGAAGGGGGTACTACATGGGGGAAGCCTTCGGGACCTACTGGAACTCCGCGGGCGGCGTGGGCATGTCGGGCAGCTTCTCCTGTGACGTTGACTTTTCCAGCAAGACCCTGAGCGGTTTTCACCTCAGCGTCAGCGGTGCAAACGCCTCTGCTTCCATCACCAACGCGGCGGGGACGATCGGCACCGACGCGCACTTCCAGCTGACGGGCGGGGACTGGAAGCTCAACGGCGTCACCCCCACGAACACCAACGCCGGGGGCTCCCTCTACGGACCGTCCGGGAGCTACATCGGCGGTCCCTGGGGGATGTCCACCGACAAGGCGGCTGCTGCGGGCATCTACCAGGGAACCAAGGGGCCGCAATAGTCGTCTGCCGCAAGATCGCCAGGCGGGCCGAGAGTTGTTCCTGCTTCCGGCGAAGCCGCATTTCTATCGGGCGGATATTCTGCTGTCAGTCGCAGGGCATCCGCCTTTTTTTCAACCGGGAATCTTCACCTTTATTCCGCGGAGGCTCCACTTCTGCGAATCCGTTCTCGCCGTTTCCATAGGGCGGCCGCTCTTCGACCAGATGGACGAAAGGACGCCAGGAAACGCGAGCGCCGATTTGAAAATATCTGCCATCGCTTCAGAAGAATGCAAGATAGAACGCCCGGACGGACGCCCAGGCGAGGACGGCGGCGTTCAGGACCACGACGGTCGAGGACAGGACCCTGTGCAGGGCCGTCTCCGCCCGATTTTCTTCATATCCGGCAAGAAAGCCGATCAGCACGCCCGCCACGATGCCGCCGCCGTGCGCCCAGTTGTTGATGCCGGGAAAGACAAGCCCGAAAAGGGCCAGACCGACGATCCATCCCATCGCTTGCCGGTAGACGGCCTGACCGTAGAATCCGCCGCGGCTCTTGCCGTAGTAGAGAATTGCGCCGATGAGGCCGCAGACGGAAGCCGAGGCGCCGATCGTGAAGGGAATCCCAGCCGGCAGCGAAACGAGGAAACCGGCGACCCCGCTCAGGAGGTAGATCAGCAGGAAGCGGGCAGTTCCGTATTCCTGGCGGACGAAAGGGCCCAATTGGTGGAGGGCCATCATGTTGAAAAAGATGTGGAGAATGCCTCCGTGGAGGAAAGAGGCCGTAAGCAGCGTCCACCATCGGCCGTATCCCTCGACGGGGATCGTTCCCGTTGCCCCCAGGACGAAGAGGCTGTTCGTCGTCGGCGACAGGAACGTGAATGGATTCATGGAGAGACCGGCGGCCAACGGATTCAGGAGCAGCGAAAGAAGATAACAGGCGGCGTTGAGGCCGATGAGCATGCGGATGGGATCGAGGTCCGCATGCCGGCCGGCCAGCAGCAGGCGCAGGAACCCGGAAGAGGGGTTCTTCATGCCGCAATAGGGGCAGATGGGCTCGCCTGCGCTGAGAAGCCTGCGGCAGTTGGGACACAGGAATGACGTTCGCCGGCGATCGTTCATCGATACTCCTCAGAAGAACCGCATCATGACCGGTATCGCGATGAAGGTGCCGATCGACGTGGTCAGGTTCACGACGGCCACGAGGAGCAGGATGCGCGTGATCTTGTTGCGGACAAAACCGTAGAGCGTGGTGATGTCGTCGGCCAGCGCCAGGAAGTCCTTGACCTGCGGCTTGCGCAGGCTCGCCTCGGTCAGGCCGGCGACCCAGCCGGCCGCGATCAGGGGATGGAGGGTAGTGATCGGGGCCGCCGCCGCGGAGGCGGCGATCGTAAGCGGATGGGCCAGCAGGATGGCGGCGCCGATGGCGGCGCATGCCGAGGTGATGATCGTCCACCACTTGATCATGCTGAGACTCGCCTGGGACCCTGAATAGAAGAAGCCGGCGACAAAGAGCGCGATGATGCCGAGGGAAAAACCCCAGCCGAAGAACCGGGACCAGCGGCTGGGCGGGGGTACGGTATTGAGGGCATCGATATCGATCGCCGTCCCGAGATTCCGGACGATCCCCGGCACGTGCCCCGCGCCCACGACGGCGACGATCTTCTCGCCCGGGGCATTGCCGATTTCGTGGGCAAGATAGAGATCCCGCTCGTCGATGAGGGTCGTCTTGAGGCTGGGCATCTTCTCTCCCACCGCCTGCAGAGCGACCTCCAGGACGTCGCTCTGCTTGAGTTTTTCGATTTCTTCCTCGGTGACTTCGTCCGCGACAAAAGGCGAAGCAAACATCTCCGTCAGGAGTTTCGTCTTAGTCCAGAAACCCATTTTGCGCCAGGTACGCAGCATCGTCACGCGGATGCCGCGGTCGGCGAGCACCATCTGAGCGCCGATCTCCTCCGATTTCGCGACGGCCCGCATCATCTCTTCACCCGGCCGGATGTTGAATTTCTTCGCCAGCCGTTTCTGGAAGGAGGCCATCAGCAGCTGCGACAGGAGCAGGGAGGTCCGCTTCTGGCGGATGACCTTCACGATATCCATCTGCTGCCAGTGGTCCTGCTGGCGGAGGGCCTCGTAACGGTCCCGGCAGAGTTCCACGCAGACGGTGTCCGGCTTCTCCTCGTCGATGGTCCTTTCGACCAGCGCCACGCTTTCCCGTGAAATGTGGGCGGTGCCGACGAGGATGATCCGTTTGCCGTCGGTCTCGATCCGTTGTATATTCTGCTCGCTCAAACTTCCCTCTCCTCCGGAGCGTTTTCCGGACGCTGGGGTCGTCCTTACCAACAAACCGGATGCTTGTAAAGCGAAAGGAAAAAAACCATTTGCATCAACGACGGGGCGGCGTGAAACAGGGCGATGTCGTCGAGGTCTCGATCCGCGGATCGGCCTTCGGCGGAGAGGGCGTCGGACGGATCGACGGGCAGGTCGTCTTCGTCCCCTTCGCCGTATCGGGCGATCTGGCGGAAGTGGAGGTTCTCGAGGTCAAGAAGGCCTTCGCCCGCGGGAAGACGCTGCGGATCGTGCAGCCTTCGGCCGATCGGATCGAACCGCGCTGTTCCGCGCATGGGCGATGCGGCGGATGCTGCTACCAGCAGCTCCCCTACGAACGGCAGCTGGCCCTCAAGGAAACGCAGGCGGCGGAAATCTTTCGAAGAATCGGCGGGATCCCCGAACCCCCGGTGAAACCGATCCTTGCCTCGCCGCTGTCTTTCCGCTACCGGGACCGGGCGGAATTCCATTTTCGGACGGGCAAGGACGGCCGTCTTCAGGCGGGCTTCATGCAATGGCGCGAACACCGGATCGAGGAAATCGACCGCTGCGAAATCGTTCACCGTTCCATCGAAGAGAAATTCCTTGCGTTCCGGGCTAAGCTGCGGGGACGCGAGGGCTTGTCCGTGAACCGGAAGGTTCTTTTCTGGTCGGATGAAGAGTCGGCGCAGTCCGGCGCCGCGGAGGAAGCTGCCGGGCGGGGATGCGTCCTGCGCCATGTCCGGGGACAGTCGTTCCTCGTGCCGGCGGAAGGCTTTTTCCAGGCCAACGGCTCTCTTACCGGAGCGCTGGTGGATGCCGTCACGGAAGCCTGCGGGCTTCGCGGGACCGAGGTCGTGCTTGACGCCTACAGCGGGTCCGGACTCTTCGCACTCTTCCTCGCCCCCCGGGCCGGACGGGTCGTCGGCATCGAACGGGATCCGGCCGCCGTCCGCTGCGCCCGGCTCAATGCCGAGCGGCTCGGGGTTCGCAACGCGGATTTTTCCTGCGGCGACGCGGCCGTCCCGTTGTCGGGGGACGCGTCGCTCGAACGGTCGGGTGTCGATGTCATTGTTCTTGACCCGCCCCGGATCGGCCTTGGCTCAGGCGCCGCCGAAAGCCTGGCCCGCCTGCGGCCGAAAAGGATCGTCTACGTCTCCTGCGACCCCGCCACACAGGCCCGCGATATCCGTCGCCTGACGGATCTGGGGTTCGCTTTGCGCAGTCTCCAGCCGCTGGACATGTTCCCGCAGACATCGCATGTGGAGATTGTCGGTCTTCTGGAAGCCCTCTGAGGGCGGTTCCCGTTACAGCGCCAGGATCGTGTCGTCCATCGCAGCGAAGGCTGGCGGAAAAGTCCTCCGGGCGACGGCCTCCGCCCCCCGGCGCTCCTCCGGCGCGGAATATTCGACTGCGTCGAAGTGGACCAGCGCAAGCCGCCGGGCGCCCGCTTCGACCGCGATCCGCGCGGCGGTTTCCGGATTGAGATGCGGCCAGGCCTCGTTGCTTCCCCCTTCCCGATAGGCGCACTCCGCGATCAGCAGATCGGCCCCGGCGGCCAGGCGAACGGCGTTTTCGCAGTAGCCCGTATCGGGGCAGTAGGCGATGGAACGCCCGGCGAAGCGGAAACGGTAGCCGAGCGTGAGGGACGCATGGCGCAGGGGCCGCGCCTCCACGGGAAAGGGAAGAGAGACTCCCTCGTCGGGCAGCTCGCATACCGAGGAGGGATAGGGCAGGCCGCTGAGGGGGACGGTGAAGGGCGAATTCATGATCGTATCGAGGGCGGTTCTGGTCCCGGCCGGCCCGCAGACCGTCAATTTCCCGAAGCGGAACTTGCAGAGGGTGTGGAGCCCGGCGATATGGTCCAGGTGAAAATGGCTTAGAAAAAGAAACGTATCCCGCCCCGGGGCCGCGTACCGGTCCATCTTGGCGATCCCGTAGCCGGCGTCCAGGATGACATCGAAATCGACCGTGCGGATCAGCACGGAGATGGTGTTGCCGGTGCCCGAATCGTACCACCCGTTTGTTCCCAAGAAGACAACGTCCATGCCGCTCACCCTCCGACGATGAGCTTCTTCGCCCGGGCGAAGATCTCCTCCCGGAACCGCGGATAACCGGGGATGACCTGGTTCAGGAATTTTGTGGTGTACTGGCTGTCGTAGGCGACAAGGTGCTCGTAGTCCCGTTTTTTGCCGCGGAACTCCATCTGCTTCAAAACCTCTTCCTGGTAGATTTCCTCTAACCTTCCTGCATATTGATCGACGAGGCGGCCTCTGGCATCCTCGTCCAGGCTTGCCAGCCTGCCGTCCCGTTCCATTTCGTCCAGCCACTCCCGCGCGGCCTGCTTGAACATCGTCGGTCCCTCCTCCCCGGCATAGGTTGCAGAAGACGCGGACATTCCTATCACATCCGCTTCCGGGCGGCAATCGGATCGCGCTGCATCCTCAAGTTTCGGGACGCTCCTTCCGATCTCCCTAGAGGGGTTCTGGAAGTGTCTCGAATTCTGTTGGCGATTGTTTTTTTCATGATGTCCGGCGCCGTATGGGCCGGCGACTGTCAGTACGCCACGGCAGAAAAGCTGTTGCTCGGGTTGAGGACGGGCACGACATGGGTGGCATCATACAAGTTCAGGGAGTTCGACTGTTCGATTCAGTCGACAACCCTGTGGCATCTTCTCAAGGAGAAGGGCATAAATGCGAAAATCGTTTATGCCGTATGCTTTGATGAGAAAGACAGGTTGCGCAGAGACCATGCCTTTCTCATTGCAGAACTGGACGGGAAGACCTACAGCATCGAGGCTACCGTGCTGGAGATACGGGATACCCATTTCCTCTATCACGGGTACTACGTAATCGGCCTGTATGACTCTCCGGATGAGGCAAACCGTGAATGGCCGGCGGATTTCCTGAGATGGGATCTTTCCAGGCTCAAAAAAGTGGAATAGGGGTGAGTCCGGCTGTGCACCAGGTCCGGTGCAGCAGGGATATCCGCAATTTCCGGCTCCTCGGCTGTATTGTTCGATGACGGCTGATCGCGTATAGCGAAAGGCCGTCTCCGGGCCCATCGGCCCCCTTGTATAGGCGGATGGAGGTGTTTTCGATGCCCAAATTGATCGTGGCCGTCGACGGCATGACGTACCAGGCGGCGGCGGAAGCGAAGGTGTTTTCGACCCTCTCGAAGGCGTGGGAGCAGGGAATGATCTGGGGGGTCAAGGTCAGCGACATGCTCTATGGAGGCGACTCCGCAAAAATCATCACGTCTCTCAAGGAGGAATTCAAACTCGGTGTCATGGCGGACGTGAAACTCCATGACATCCCCTCGACCATGGAGAACAGCCTCGCGAAGCTGACAAATGCCGGGGCGAACATCGTGACGATCCACTGTTCCTCCAATTTCCGGCCGAAGAACGCGGAACTCCTGAAATACATCGCCGGCGTAACCGCCCTCACCTCGTTCACCGATCTCGAGATCAAGTGGATCTACGACAAGAGCACGCAGGAAATCGTCAAGGCCTTCGCGGACATGGCACTGATGAACAGTTACGAATACATCATGTGCTCCGTGAAGGACCTGAACTTCATCCGGGATATCCCGCTGAAGAAGATCTGCACGGGCATCCGGCCCGCATGGTACCCGGACCGGCACGACCAGGTGCGGATCGCCTCCGTCAAGGAGGCGTCGCGGCTGGAAGCGGATTTCATCATCCTCGGCAGGCCGATTATGCAGTCGAAGAACATTCTGGAGGCAGTCGAGAAGGTATGCCGCGAGATTTCCTGACCGGCTTCGGTCAGCGACGGCGGGGCAGGACTTCCGGGTTTACCGGATGGGGCGGTACCCTGCCGGTGACGCCGGCGAGCAGATTTTCCGCCGCCATGACGGCCATACGCGTTCGGGTGGCGTAAGTCGCGCTGCCGATGTGAGGCACGACCAGGCAGTTCCTCAGCGTCAGGAGCCGATGGCCGGCGGGCAGGGGCTCCGGTTCCGTGACGTCAAGCGCCGCGCCGGCAATTCCCCCTTTTTGCAGAGCTTCGTACAGCGCGTCCGGGTCGACGACCGGCCCCCGGGAGGCGTTGATGAGAATGGCCGTCGGTTTCATGGATTCCAGCGCCCGCGCATCGATGAGATGTCGGGTCTCCGGGCCGAGCGTCACGTGCAGACTGACAAAATCGGATCGGCGGAGCAGTTCATCCAGTGTCGCGCACCGGATCGCCCCGGCGGGCAGACTACTATCCGCCGGCGCGAAGGGATCGTAGTAGAGGATCTTCATATCGAAACCGGCGGCCCGCTTTGCCAGCGCGCGGCCGATCTGTCCCATCCCGACAATCCCCAGCGACGCTCCATAGACGTCACGCCCCAGCAAGAGCGTGGGCTGGAAGGTCTTCCAGCGGCCGGCCCGAACGAAGTCCATGCCCTCCGGAAGGCGGCGTGCGGCCGCCATCAGAAGCGCAAAGGCCAGATCCGCCGTGGTCTCCGTAAGCACTCCCGGGGTGTTTCCGACCAAAACCCCTCGTTCGGTTGCGGCGGGGACGTCGATATTGTCGTAACCGACGGCGAAGTTGCTGACGATTTTCAGGTTCGGGCCCGCCGCGTCGAGGAGTTCTCCGTCGATGCGGTCCGTCAGAAGCGACAGCAGCCCGTCGACACCCCGGACCTTTTCCAGCAGGACGTCGCGGGGAGGAGGTGCGTCCTCCTGCCAGACCTCGGCATCGCAGACCTCAAACACCCGGTTCAACCCCTCCTCGGGCAGAATTCTTGCCACGAAGACCTTCGGCTTCTTCATCGCGGCTTCCTCAGCACGTGCGGTCTTTCCTGTCTGGCCCCGGCGCCGCCTGTTGGGTCAGCCCGGCGTAGATTTCTTCGTGCAACGGCACGGGGATCCCCTTGTCCCTTGCCGTCTTGATGACGTAGCCCGCAAAGGTTTCCAGCTCCGTCCGCCGCCCGCGTTCAAAGTCGAGCTGCATGGACGATCGCGATGAATAGGGCAGTTTCCTGGCCATCTCGATGGATTTGCGGATCGCGTCTGCGGGCAGGACGACGCCGAGAGCCGCCGCAAGAGAGCGGAGCTCCTCCATCATGCCTTCCACAGTCCGTCGCCACTCTTCGTTTTCGACGACCGCACCGAAAGGCTGTCCGACGCGCGATGTGACGCATGCAAAAGGAGCGACGAAGAGAAACTTGGACCAGATTTCCGTCCGGATGTTGTCCGACAGGCGCACCGCGATGCTGGCTTCCTGAAAGTATCGTTCCAAGGCCCGGTACGGATCGATCGGACCGGAAACCGGCCCAAAGAGGATGCGGCAGGAGCCGCCCACCTGATGGATGACGCCGGGACGCTCGATAAAGCTGCTGATGTAGACGCAGCCGTCCAGGACGGTTCCCCGGCCGATCCGCGAACGGATGCGGTCCCCGTTGTCCACTCCGTTCAGGAGGGGAATCAGGACCGTTTCGTCGCCGATGTTGCCGGCCAGAGAAGAGACCGCATCTTCCAGATCGTACCCCTTGACGGCCAGAAGGATGATGTCGGCGCGTCCCAGCGTTTCGGGCCGGTCCGTCACCGCCGTGGGAAAAGCGACAAAATTTCCGTCCACGGTCCGCACCGAAAGTCCTTCCGCCCGGATCTTCTCCAGATGAGCGCCGCGGGCTACAAAGGAAACCGCGTGCCCGGGCGCCGCGGCATATTTAAACGCCAGCTTGCCGCCGAAATATCCGCCGACTCCGCCGATTCCAACGATGATCGTTTTCATAGGATCCGCCCCAATGCGAGATGGTTTTTCCCCGATGTGCGTGGTGAACAATTGACTCTTCCGGTTACAGCCGGCGTCTGCAAAAGTCAAACAGTTTTATCCTATTGCCGGGACCGGCTTTGCTCTAGCCGCAAAAAAATGGATGTTGACTTTTTTTGTGGCTGTGTTAATAGCAGCCACGCGGTGATTTAACGGTAAATTGCTCCGCGATATAAATGTGCTAAAGCGCCAGGGTCGTCCGAAAGCCAGCCCGCGCCGCAGCGCGGGTTTTTTTTTGCCCCGGATCTTCGGAGAGGCGGGAGAGAAAAATGAATCAAGGAGAAAACAGCATGCGCATCACATCGGAAAGCATCAAGGTGGGACATCCGGACATCGTGGCGGACGTGATCGCCGCCAACATCATCGCCGAGATCCTCGACGAGGAAAAGAAGATGGGCGTGGGGCTTCAGAACATGCCTCATTGCGGCCTGGAGGTCTTCCTCGGCAGGGGACTGTGCCTTGTCGGCGGAGAAGTCACCACCCGCGCCAAGGTGGACGTCGAGCGGTCCGTCAGGAAATCGGTCCTCGATCTCGGATACGGAGATACGGCCGTCGGACTCGACGGCAAGACCATGAAGATCCTCAACGAAATCATTCCGCAATCGCCGGACATAAACCAGGGGACGAGCGCCGTGCTGAATGTCAATCAGGAGGTCGGGGCCGGCGATCAGGGCATCATGTACGGGTTTGCCTGCGACGAGACGCCGGAGCTGCTGCCGCTAACGTATGTACTGGTCAACCGGATGATGCGGGTCTTCGAAACCTGCGGCGATCCGGCCTTTGCGCCCGACGGAAAAGGACAGGTTTCCGTTGAGTACGACGAGGAAACGGGCCGTCCGGTCCGCGTGGCGAAATGCCTCATGTCCAACGCCATTGACTACCGTCACGTGGACAAGGCCAACAAGAACAGCGTCCGCGAGAAGGCGCAAAAGATTGCCTTCGATTGCCTCGGAAAATGGACGGATTCGCATACGGAGTTCCTCTTCAACCCCACCGGCGAGTGGCAGGCGGTCAACTCCTGCAGCGCGGCCGATTCCGGTGTGACGGGTCGCAAGCTGGTCGTACAGTTCTATGGCGGCTATCCCGGGGCGCAGGTCGGCGGAGGCGCCGTCGTGAACAAGTCGCCGGAAAAGGTGGATTGCTCGGCGGCCTTCGGCGCCCGGTACGTGGCGAAGAACATCGTGGCTTCGGGATTGGCGAAGAAGTGCTCCGTACAGCTCTCCTATGCGATCGGCGTAGCGAAGCCCTTTTCGGTCTACGTAGACACCTTCGGGACGGGCGCCGTTTCGAACCGAGTGCTGGCCCGGATCATCGACAAGATCTTCGACCTCACCCCGGGCGGGATGATCCGCCGCTTCAACCTCCTGAGCGGCGACGTCTACCGGAAACTGCCGAAGACTTTCTTCCTGGACGACTATCTCTGGGAAAAGACGGATCTGGCGGAGGAGATCCGGAAAGAGGCGGAAGCCTGCGCCTGAGACGTTGCGCAGGACCGCGGCTTTTTGCGGGAACAACGTTACCCTTTGTCGACGGCATCTCCGCCGTCGGCGGGGCCGCGTTCAGGACGCTGGCCGTCGCGGCGGAGATACTGGCGGACCTTCAGCCGGATCGATTCGGGGAGCTTGATGCCGACCGACTTGATCCGGCTTTCGTATTTGTCGAAGGACCGCGTGTGCTGCGAGGTGTTGGTGAAGATCTGGAAGTAGGAACGGATGCTTCCCTCCAGTTCAGACCGGTATTCCATGTCTTGATTCAAGAGGTCCTCCACCGGCGCAATGACGCGGTAATTGATGGGCCGGCAGATCGAGCGGTAGGCGACGAAGCGTTGCGTCATCTCGCACTCGTAATTCTTCTCCCGGATCGATTTTTCCACGAGGTCCAGGTCGATGCAGTCCATGATCTGAAATGCGAATCTCGGTTTCAGCGTCTCCTCGATGATACGACTGGCGTTCTTGTACTGCTCGCACATCTGGAGGTCGGTCGCGTTCCCTGAACCGCTGCGGATGTAGAGGACAAAGTCGATGTCCGAACCGGTCTGGCTCTGGCCCATGTTGACGGATCCCATGACATCCATGCCGATGTCGTCCTGGATTCTTCTTTCGATCCTCTTCGCAACCTGTTCGAGGACGCCCAGACGTTCTTCCGTCTCCTCCGTCTGGAACATCCGGTAAAACTGTTTGATCTCGTTGTAGAGCTGGATCTCGGGGATGTGCGAGACCTTCTGGATCTTGCTGTCGCAGTTTTCCCCCGCCTTCAGCGCGCGGTATCGTCCCGCGTCTACGATCGTTTCCCTCCAGCGGCCGTCCACCTCGTCGTAGTCGGCGATATCATAGATCCGGTCGTCGACGAGCTTCCGGAAGATCACCTTGCGGACCCTGCGGTCTTCGACGTCGATCGAGAAAAAGAATCCCCCTTCGGAAACCCCGCCCGTCAACAGGGTCACCTCACCGAAGTTCGAGGGATTCAGGTAGATCGTGCTCTCGCTGGTCTGAAATCCCCAATCCGCGTGGACGTGGCCGGTCAGACACAGCAGGGGGGCATTGGCGTCGCAGAAGCCGCGCAGGGCGGGAGACCCGGAAGGACCGAACTGGTTGATGCGGTCGTGGATTCCGTGCGCGGGCTGGTGCGTGACGATGACGTCGGGCCTTACCGCCTTGAAAAAGAGGTACATTTCGTTCTGTTTGATGTCGGCGCCGACTCCCGCCCGGTATTTCACGACGTACCGTTCGGGGACGCCCGGCGTCCAGAGATCGGCGCCGCCGTAGCCCGCGATCCGGAGGTTCTGGACCTCGTGCCAGTGCAGATGCAGGTCCCGTTCGTGCAGCGCCGTGTATTTCAAATCCATGTCGTAGTTCCCGGGCAGGCAGAAGATCTGGGCCGTCTGCTTGAGCGACAGGATATTCTCGAGGACCTTGTATTTTTGCTGCAGGACGCGCCGCGCCCGGATGGTGTACTGCTGATAGCGGGAGCCCTGCTCCTCGATCTCGTCGGAAGCGCCGGGCCGGTTGAGAAGCTCGTCCACGAAATCTTCGATCGGCATGGATTCCCGGTTCATCTTGAGCCGGAGGGCGTGGAAGTACGATTGCAGCTCATGATAATTGATGGCGGTGTCCATGTTGTAGAAGGGGATGTCAATGAGGTCGCCGGAGACGACGTAGAGGTCGGCGGTGGTCTCGGCCAGCAGGACCTTGACCCGGTCGAACGCGCCGTGAATATCCGCGATGTAGAGGATTCTCATGATCGTCTTCCCGGAAGCCGCCGTGACTGAACGATGGCGCATTATAGAAGATTGCGGTGAAACAATGCAACGGGAGTCATCTCTTCAGCAGCGTTCTGATCTGAGCGACGGCCTCGGCGGCCTTGCGGCGGCCCTCGGCGATCGCCTCCCCGACCCGGGAGAACTCCTGCGAGCTGATGTCGGTGACGTCGGGCGCGATCAGGACATCGTGGCTCTCGTGGGCGAGGATGAGCTTGTTTTTCTGGTACTGTTGGATGTTGGCGGAGGCGAGGAGGACGTCGAAGATGTTCAGGACATGGGGTCGCGGCGGCGCGGTTTTTTTCGCCCCCCCGCCGAACTGCTCGCGGAGCACCTCGACAAAATAGGAGTCGCGGAGGGCGTTGCCGTTGAGTCTCCGCAAGATGTTCCGGGCGATAGGCGCGATGCCGTTTTGAACGATTCCCGAACTGGCCATGGCCGAAACGCGCTCCATGATCCAGGAGGGAACGTCCACGTCCTTTTCCAGGACCTTTTTTTCCTCGCGGAGGATCTCTCTCCGGCGGGCGCTGTCGAAACGGTCCGGCATCCGCGGGTGCAGGTTCACGGCGATGGTGATGTCCGGGGCATAGCGTTTGAGAATGTCGAGCGGGAGCGGGTCGGTGACGCCTCCGTCCGTCAATAGGCGACCCATGTGAATGACGGGTTTGAAAATGCCGGGGAGAGAGATGCTTGCCATGACGGCGTCCGCCAGAGGCCCGCGGTCGATGGCGACAGTCTCGCCGGTATGGAGATCGGTCGCGACGGCGGCGAAACGGACGGGCAGGTCCTCGATGTTCACATCTCCGAGAATGCTGCGAAGAAACGCACGGGCCTTTTTCCCCGCCAGGAATCCCGACCGGGGGAAAACCGGATCGACATAGTAGCTGAGCGACTCGCGGAGCGTCAGGTCCCGGACGACGGCCTTGATCTTGCCGAGGGAACCGGTGGCGTGCAGGGCGCCGACAAAGGCGCCGGCGCTTGATCCGACGACGAAGTCGATGGGGATGCCGGTTTCCGCTAGCACGTCCAGCACGCCGATGTGGGCGCCGCCTTTGGCCCCGCCGCTGTCGAGCGCGATCCCGACCCTCGGCCTTTTCTTCACCATGCCTTGCCAACCCTTTACAGCGAAATAGCCGTCCGAGGGATGTCCTGGAGGAATCGGTCGAATTTGTCAATCTTTTTTCGCAGAGGGAGGATTGACGGAGGGGCCGAAAGGATTTCCCCCGGGGCAATCATCATCCGATAAATCATAGGCTGCAGGAATCATTGTTATTACGCACGGTTTATGGTAACAAACTATCGATCGCGAGGAAAAGACGATGGTACGTAAACAGAAGGTCGGCCCGCCGCGCGAAGATTCTCCCGGGGAAATGGACGAGCCGAAGGTCCGCCTCAGGGAGGCGGAAGAGACCCTGGAGGCCATCCGTTCCGGGGCCGTCGACGCCATCGTCGTTTCCGGAAAAGAGGGGGAAAAGGTCTACACCCTTCAGGGGGCCGACCAATCCTATCGGCTTCTCGTCGAATCGATCAGCGAAGGGGCTTTCACGCTGAACGCCGAAGGCACCATCCTCTATGGAAACCTTCAGTTCGCGACGATGCTGGGGGTTCCGCTGGATCGCATCATCGGCACATCCCTCTCAAACTATCTGCCCGACAGCGACCGGTGCATCATCGAGCGGGTACTCCGCCGGGGCGATCCCGGGATCTCGCGCTTTCAGGTTGCCCTCAGATCCAGGGAGGACGGAGATCTCCCTGTCCAGCTTTCCCTGAACGTCGCGGATATCGCCGGTGACCGGATCTTTACCGCGGTCGTCACGGACCTGGCGGATCAAATCCGTTACCGGGAAATCGTCGACGAAGAAAAGCTGCTTCGCTCCATCTTGGAGCAGGAGCCGGTCGGGATCGCCGTCTGCGACAACGCCGGAAGGATCATCCGCTGCAGCCGGGCGCTCCATGAGTTCTGCCAGGAGCCTCCCGAAATGGGAGTCTTCGAAGACCTCTTCGACCTCCGGTACGCGGCGGAAAACGGCGGGTGGGAGACACTGTCGCCGGCCGTTCCGCTTCAAGGCATTTCTTTGTCCGCCGTCGACGGCACCCTTCGCCGTTCGGACGGGAAGATCCGTTATCTCCTGATCAGCGCCGTACCCCTCCTGGACGGGCATGGGAAACCCGTCGGCTGTCTCATCGTCCTCAGGGACGTCACCGAACGCAAGGCGATGGCAGTGCACCTCGCCGAACAGACGGCCGAGCTTCAAAAACAGCAAGCGCAGTTGATGGACGCGAACAGGGAGCTGGAGAGTTTCAGCTATTCCGTGTCTCACGACCTGCGCGCCCCCCTCCGGGCCATCGACGGATATGCGCGGATGATCATGCGGAAACACGGCGACACGTTCGATGATGAGACGAAGGGACGGTTCAATCTCATCCGGGAGAACGCCGGCATCATGGGGAAACTGATTGATGACCTCCTCGCCTTCTCGCGCCTGGGCAGGAATGAATTGAAGTCGGCGGAGATCGACATGCGGAAGACGCTGGAGAGCACCTGGGAAGAGCTGCAGGAGGCCCACCCGCATCGGCGGATGACCCTGAAGATCGGCGACTTTCCGCCCGGGTGGGGCGATCCGGCCCTCATCAGGCAGGTGCTCGTCAACCTCCTTTCCAATGCGGTCAAGTTCACGCGGGGTCGGGAAGAGGCCCTCGTCGAGGCGGGTACCTGCACGAAGGACGGTGCGACCGCCTATTACATCCGCGACAACGGCGCCGGCTTCGACATGCGGTACGCAGACAAGCTGTTCAACGTCTTTCAGCGGCTCCACAGCGCCGACGAATTCGAGGGCACCGGGGTCGGCCTAGCCATCGTCCATCGCATCGTCAAACGGCACGGCGGGCGGGTATGGGCGGACGGAGAAGTGGACAGGGGCGCACGCTTCTGTTTCTCGCTGCCGGCCCGCGCCGAGTGAAGCGCACGCCTTTTTGTTCGACAGCCATTTGCAGAGGAATGTCCTATGCCGAAAAAGCACGTCAGCAAGCTGGTTCCATTGGCGAAATGCCCGACCGGCATCGCCGGCCTGGATGAGATCACCGGCGGAGGGTTGCCCAAAGGACGGCCGACCCTCCTGACGGGAAGCGCCGGCTGCGGGAAGACACTCATGGCGCTGGAGTTTCTTGTCCGCGGCGCCACGCAGTTCAACGAACCGGGCGTCTTCATAGCCTTCGAGGAGACGGCGGAGGAACTGGCGAAGAACGTCGCCTCCCTGGGCTTCGACCTCGCGAAGCTTCAGGCCGAGAAGAAGCTTGCCATCGACTACGTCTATATCGAGCGCAGCGAGATCGAGGACACCGGGGAGTACGACCTGGAAGGCCTCTTCGTCCGCCTGGGTTATGCCATCGACTCGGTGGGGGCCAAGAGGGTGGTCGTGGACACCGTGGAAGCCCTCTTTGCGGCCCTGCCCAATGAGAACATTCTCCGTGCGGAACTGAGGCGTCTCTTCCGCTGGCTGAAGGCGCGGGGCGTCACGGCCATCATCACGGGCGAGCGGGGCGACGGCATGCTGACGCGCCACGGGCTGGAGGAGTACGTGGCGGATTGCGTCATCCTCCTCGACTTCCGCATCCGGGAGCAGATCTCCACCCGGCGGCTGCGCATCATCAAGTACCGCGGCTCCGCCCACGGCGCGGACGAGTATCCCTTCCTCGTCGAAAAGACGGGCATCTCCATCCTGCCGGTGACCTCCCTCGGCCTCAACCACGTGGTCACCTCCGCGCGCATCTCGTCGGGGATTCCACGTCTGGACAGGATGCTGGGCGGAAAGGGCTATTTCCGCGGGAGCACGATCCTCATCTCCGGGACGGCGGGGACGGGGAAGTCCAGCTTCTCGGCGAAGTTCGTCGAGACCGCATGCAGGCGCGGCGAGCGCTGCCTCTACTTCTCCTTCGAGGAATCGCCCAGCCAGATCGCCCGCAACATGGCCTCCATCGGCATCGACCTGGCCACTCCCACCAAGAAGGGACTGCTCCGGTTTCACGCGAGCCGTCCCACTATCTACGGCCTGGAAACGCACCTGATCACCTTCCACAACCTGATCCGGGAGTTCAAACCCCAGGTGGTCGTTGTGGATCCCGTGAGCAACTTGACCGCCGTGGGGACCTCCGCCGAGGTCAAGTCGATCCTCACGCGGCTCTTCGATTACCTGAAGATGGAGCACGTGACGGCCCTGCTCACGGACCTGATGCATTTCGGCGGCGGTCTGGAGAAAACGAACGAGGAGATCTCCTCTCTCATCGACACGTGGATCCTGCTCCGGGACATCGAGATCAACGGTGAAAGGAACCGCGGCCTCCATATCCTCAAGTCCCGGGGCATGGCCCATTCCAACCAGATCCGCGAGGTCCGTCTCTCCGGCGAAGGCATCGACCTGATCGACGTCTATCTCGGCCCGGCGGGGGTGCTGACGGGGAGCGCCCGGGCGGCTCAGGAAGCGAAGGAGAAGGCGGAGACGGTCCTCCAAAGGAGCGATCTGGACCGGAAACTGCGGGAGCAGGAGCGCAAGCGCCAGGCCCTGGAGGCGAGGATCGAGGCCCTGCGCGCCGAATTCGCCGCTGAGTCAGAGGAACTGGAGGTTCTGAGCTCGGAAGAGAAGAAGCGGCAGCGGGCGATTTCGGATGATCGTGCCGACATGGCCCGCCGGCGAAGGGCTGACTGAGGGGAAGAAATCTCATGAAAGAGGCAAAGACGCGCGTGCCGAAGAAGCGACCGGTCAAGCCCGCAAGGCAGGTCGTCGCAAACAGGGAATTCTGGGAGCTTCGGCTCTACGTCGCGGGCCAGACGCCGAAGTCCATGGCCGCGTTTGCCAACTTGAAGACCCTGTGCGAGGAGCATCTGGCCGGGAAGTACGCCATCGAGGTCATCGACCTCCTGGTCAATCCGAAGCTGGCCCGGGGGGACCAGATCATCGCCATCCCGACCCTGGTCCGCAAGCTGCCTGAGCCCATACGAAAGATCATCGGAGACCTCTCCAACACTGAGCGCGTGCTGGTGGGCCTCGATCTGCGGCCCCTGCACTGAACAGGAGAAGGTCCATGGAGAAGAAAGACCCCGTCAAGACCGTCAGCGGGATGGAAGAAGCCCTGGAGAATAGAGATCAGGAGAAGTACCTCCTGCGGCTGTACGTGGCCGGTGCGACGCCTGCGTCCACGGCGGCGATCAGGAACATCAAGAAGATCTGTGAAGAAAATCTCAAAGGCCGCTATGAACTGGCGGTTATCGACATCTACCAGCAGCCGGTCCTCACCAGGGACGAACAGATCCTGGCGGCGCCGACGCTCATCAAGAAGCTGCCTCTGCCGATCCGGAGGTTCATCGGGGACATGGCGAACAAGGAACGCATCCTCGTGGGCCTCGATCTGCGGCAGAAGGACGAGAGCCCGGCGGAAAAGAAATCGACCGCTAAACGCTCCTGACACTCCAGCGCGGCGCCGGGAAGTCTAAGGGATCTCGCCCGCCTCCACACATATCGACAGAATCCCCTTCGTGCGGGTTCCGGTCTCGCCGGGAATTCCGCGAGCGGACCGGTATCGGGCTCGCGGGAGGCGAACCGCACCTTCAGGGGCGGCTTCCCCGCCGTTGATCGACGGCGAAGGAACTGCCCCGCGTCGACTTGGCCCGCTTCTTCATCTCCGCAGCCGTTTCCGTCAGTTCGCCGTAATGGGAAAACCTGCGGCAGCGGGTGTCGGTGATGCCGATGGAGATTCCCATGACGGGGAAGTCGGCTGTCATGCCCCTGCGGTCCACCGACCGGATGAAGCCCTGTTCGAGGTCCCCCTGGTCGTAAAAGGTCGGAATCAGGTCGTCGAAGGCTTTGACGATCTCCCGGGCTGTTTCCTCCATGCCGGGAATATCCATGATGAAGACGAAATCGTCGCCTCCGACGTGTCCGACGAACGCCCCCGTGGGCTGACGGTTCTTGACCACATTCAGGATGATGCGCCCCGTGATCTTGATGACCTCGTCGCCGCGGCTGAATCCGTACTTGTCATTGAAGGGCTTGAAGGAGTCGATGTCGGCGTAGGCGAAGGCGAAGGCGTCCCCGCGGTTGATGCGGTCCTCGATCTGGCGGTTGATCGAGATGTTGCCGGGCAGGCGGGTGAGGGGATTGACCTCGACGACCCGCTCGGAGCGGAGGATGCAGAGACTCGCCCGGGTGAGCAATTCCTTTTCGAGATCGGTCTTCCAGATGTAGTCCTCCACCAGCAGGGAGAGCAGCCCGGCAAGTGCGGCGCGATCGTTCAGGACGGCGAGGAAGGGCAGTTGGCTGAAGATGGGATCTTCCTTGAGATTGTTGACAAAGGCGCCCGTCGTCTCGTCTCCGGCGGAAAAATCCGCGATGACGAGGTTGGGGATGGCGTTGTAGATGTAGTCGAGTGCCGATTGGACGTTCTTAAAGACGACGGTCCGGAAGGATTCCTTCAGGCACGCCTCGGCGCGGTTGGCGAACACGATATCCTGTGAAATGACGACGATCGTCTTCATCATGACAAAGAAAGGTCGGTGTCCTGCTCGATCGATTTTTCCAGCGCCGCCAGGACCTCCCGGATGTCTCCATCGGACAGTCCGAGCAGATCATAAGCCGCCGGGTCGACAGCGGGGACAAAGGGATCGCCGGCGAATCCGATGCCTCTTGCCCGCACCAGGATGTCGGCCAGGTGGACGACGGCCGTTTCCACGGGCGCTGCTTTGGCGAGGGAGGGGTCGTGATGATAGGCCATCGCCTCAACGAGGTTTTCCGGAAAGCGCCACTTCCGGGACAGCCACATCCCGACGGCCGCGTGGGTTTCCTGAAAGATTTCCTTCTCCGTCCGGGAGATGGGAAGGCCCCGTGATTCCGCGGCGCGCATGGCCTCCTGGTACTGCTCCTGGTACTCCAGCATGAGGATGACCTTGCCCATGTCGTGGAGGAGGCCGGAGACCGAAACCTCCTCGGGATCCTTCACCTTGGCCTTCATCTTTTCGGCGATGGAGCGGGAGACGACGGCACAGGCGACCGAATGCTCCCAGAGTCCGCCCATGACCTTCTGCATGATATCGAAAACGGAAATGCCCAGCAGCAGACCCTTCACGACGTTCAGCCCCAAAAGCATGATGGCGTGGGGAACGGACGAGATCCGTCCCGGGAAACCGTAGACGGCCGAGTTGACCATCTTGAGGACCCTGCTCGTCAGGGCCGGGTCACCGGCGACGAAGCGGCTGATTTCCTCGAGGGCGAGGCGCGGCTTCTCGATGATGCCGGAGATGCGCTTCAGCGTGCCGGGAACCGTGGGCAGCGCGTTGATGTTTTCGATGCGATTCCGGGACTTCCGGATGTCAAGACTGGGCATAGAGGGTCTCGATGTGGTCTCTTACGATCTTCTTGAGGCTGCCCATGTGGGGCTGGGCCTCCACCGGGGCGAAGCGGGCATCCAGGCGGGCCATCATTTCCTCTTTCGGCATGCCCGGATCGGAGGGGCCCTCGATATGGACGAAGCCCACGTTCATGTCCTCGATTCGGGAGATCCACTTGTCCGTCAACTCCGTCCCCTCGCTCAACAGGACGAGGCCGTTCGGCGCCGTCAGGGGTTGCGAGAGTTTCATTCCTGGGACAAGCTTGTCAATGGCGACTTTCGGCATGGCTTTATCCTCTGATCCCTCGTGACGGGATGCGTGACGACATCCATAAAGGGTTTTGGGGCATAATTCAAGTCTTTCCGCGAGGCAAGAGAATCCGCTTGACAGGGGTGGGTTTATATCGTAGAAGTACGATAAAGGAGATGGGATCGATGGCTGTCAACAAGCCTGTTCACCAAATGGACCAAGAACGCCTGGCGCGGATGCTCAAGGCGCTGGGGAACCCGATCCGCTTCGGAATTGTCGAATTTCTGGCGCAAAAGAAGATCTGCATCACGGCCGACATTGTTGAAGCCACGCCGCTGGCGCAGTCGACGGTCAGCCAGCATCTCAAGGTGCTCCGCGAGGCGGGACTGATCCGCGGCGAGATCGAGGGGCCGGCCACCTGCTACTGCCTGGATCGGGAGAATTTCTCCTGGCTGAGGGAACAGATCAACCGTTGGCTGTCCGCCTGCTGTTGAAAAGATGATGTTCGGACCGGACGCCCCGAGAGGGCTCTTTTTTTGGCGCCAATACATCGTAAAACTACGATGAAGGAGCTTTTATGAACGACCTCTATGAAATTCTCCGCTTTGTCGGCAACGCCGTGTGGAAGGTGCTGCCGTTCTTCCTGCTGAGCATGTTCCTCAGCGTCATGATCAATATGCTGGATATGAAAGACGCCATCCGCAGGGCTTTTGCCTCGCGGGCGGGGCTTTCGATCCTGCTGGCAACGGCGGCGGGAGCCTTCAGCCCTTTCTGCTCCTGCACCGTCATCCCGGTCATCGCCGGCCTGCTCGCCAGCGGCGTGCCGCTGGCGCCGGTGATGTCGTTCTGGATCGCCTCGCCGACGATGGACCCGGAGATCTTCACGCTGAGCGTCGGCATTCTGGGCTGGCCGCTGGCGCTGGCAAGACTGGGATCATCGCTTGCCTTGAGCCTGGCAGCGGGTTATCTGACGCTGGCCCTTACCCGCGCCGGATACTTCCGCCGCTACATGCCCGAGGATGAAACGGATACCCTCAAGGTCGCGCCTTGTTGCGCCGCGAAGGTGGAACCGGCGGCGCCGCCGGTCGGCCTCACCGTTCTGCCTGCTGCGGCTTGCTGCGACTCCGGCAAGACAGCCGCCGCCGGTGTTTTGCCGGTTCCTGAGCGTCCGGTCTGGTGGGATTCGACGGCGGCCAGCTTCCGGGCCATCGATTGGTCTGTCTTTGCGCAGAAGATGTGGGACCAGAGCTGGCGGCTGGGGCGCTGGCTGCTGCTGGCCTTTCTCCTCGAAGCGCTCATTACGCGGTATGTACCGCAGGAGACGATCGTCGCCGTCCTGGGCAAGGAGAGTTTCTTTGCGATTCCCCTGTCCGCTCTGGTCGGCGTGCCGCTTTATCTCGGCAACCTGAGCGCCCTGCCCATCGTGAAGGGCCTGCTTGCGCAGGGGATGCAGCCCGGTGCGGCCATCGCCTTCCTGATCGCCGGCCCCGTGACCACCATTCCCGCCATGACGGCGGTGTGGGGCGTCGTCCGCAGGCCCGTGTTCATTCTCTATCTCGCGATCAGCCTCGTCGGCGCCATGCTCCTGGGCTATGTTTCGGAGTGGATGCTTTAGGAAGGGCAAGTGACGACGGACTTCCTTTTCAACGAAAGAGTCGATGACAGTCCTGTCGCGGCGGTCGATGAAGATTACCGCCGGCAAAGGCGAGGAATGCGCTTATCGGTTCTCCGGCAGTTTCTGATTCGAGTGGAGACGTCGCCTGAAACACTATGTACAGTAACTAAACCACTGCGTAACATCTTGAAACGATCTGTTCATTTTGCTTCCATTCCTGCCAAACAACCGGTATTTGTCACAGTATTCCAATAAATTACATCGATATTGTCGCCGGCAGTCAAGACAAATTTACTGCCGCACGGGGATTGGCCGCTTTCATCCAACATTGTACAGGATTACCATTGCTTCTCCCGCTGCTGTACAGCAAGTATTCTATCATTCTAGAGACTTGGATGATCTGAAAGAATGTTGAACAGCGGGAAATGACGCCATCACTCGCAAATGGTACATTATTCGCTTAAACTCTTTGGATTGCGTACCTCGGAACACGATGCAAGAGGCCGGCCGCTTCCATTTTGTGCGCGAGCGTTGGTCTGGCGACGTTTGAAAAGCTGATCATTTGGAGGAAAAACAACCATGAACGCAAAGATCCAGTCCTTTTACTGTCCTACAAGGATTTACATGGGAATAGGGAGCCACCAGAAGCTGCAAGACATCATCAAGGAATGGAAGATCGAAAAGCTGTTTGTCGTTGCCGACAGCGTCATCGTAAAGACAGAAATATTCGCCTCGGTGGAGAAGATTCTCAAGGATAACAACATCGTCTTTGATCTGTTTTCCGAAATCGAGCCGGAACCGAGCGCCAATACGGTTGAGAAGGCTTTCTCCCTTTACCAGAAGAATCAGGCGCCCTGCGTCCTTGCCATCGGCGGCGGAAGCACGATGGACACGGGGAAGGGTGTGGGGATTCTTGCGAAGAACGGGGGACGGATCAAGGACTACGAGGGGATCGAGAAGTTCAAAAATCCACCGGTTCCTTTGATTGCGATTCCGACGACGGCCGGCACCGGATCCGAGGTCTCGGGGTCCTGTACGATCACCGATACGGATCGCGGATTGAAGATGTCGATACGGCATGCGACGTTGAATCCTGCCAGGATCGCCATATTGGATCCGATTGCCCTGAAGACACTGCCGGTCGCGGTAGCCTGCCACGCCGGCGTCGACGCGTTCGTTCATGCGTTCGAATCCTACATTTCTCTGAATGCAAATCCGGTGACGGATGCCGCCAATCTGCAAGCGATGGAGTTGATGTCGCAGAACATCCGGCAGTTCGTTGCGAACCGTGAGAACCTGGAGGCCGGCTTGAACATGGCCTGCGCCTCCAATCTGGCGGGCATTACGTTCGGGCAGACAGGTCTGGGGAACGTTCACTGCATGGCGCGATTTATCGGGGCTTTGTGCCATGTCTCACACGGCCTTTCGAATGCAGTCTGCTTCCCGGCGGCTGCAGAGTTCAATTTGCTGGCAAACCCGAGGAAGTACTCGAGGGTCGCGATTGCGATGGGTGAAGACATTCGAGGCCTGACCGAAATGGAGGCGGCGCGGAAGGCGGTCGATGCCGTCAAGGGAATGTGCAGAGACTTGGGCATTCCGGCCCGGCTGCGGGACGTCGGGGCGACCGAGGAGATGCTGCCGAAGCTGGCGAGGCTTTCCGCGGATGCCGGGTATAACAAGTGGAACCCCCGCTATACGACCTACGAGGATTTCCTGGATCTGTTCAAGAAGGCGTACTGATATTTGGATACGAAGCGATCGCAGCGAGGGGCAGTTCGATGAAGAAACAATTTCCCAGAGGCGGCTACATGGGAAAGGTATTACGGGTCGACCTTTCCGCCGGCAAGATTACGGAAGAGTCGATCGATCCGCAGTTGCTCTATCAATACATCGGCGGGAGCGGGCTCGGCACTCGCCTCTTGTATGACGAAACGATCCCGGGCCTCGATCCATATGATCCGAGAAACCGCATGATCATCACGACGGGTCCGTTGGTGGGCACGCTGGTTCCGGGTTCGGGAATCTATTCCATCACCGGCCGCAATACGTTGACGGGATTGCTGGCATCCGCCCAGTCAAACGGATTCTTTGGCGCACGCCTGAAATATGCGGGATACGATGCGCTGATTATTCAGGGGAAGGCCGACAAACTCGTATATTTACATATCGAGGACGGCCGGGCGACGATCGAAGATGCATCGAAGCTGGCGGGCAAGGGAACGTTCGAGACGGATCTGGTGCTTCGGAAAAAATATGGTGAAGACGGGATCGATCATCACATCAGTGTCGCTTCCATCGGGCCTGCCGGGGAAAACTTGGTTCGTTTTGCCTGCCTGAACAACGATCGCGGCCATATCGCGTCGACGGGCGGCCTCGGAGCGCTCATGGGGTCCAAGAAGCTGAAGGCAATCGTGGTTCACGGGACCCTGGAGATTCCGATCGATCGCGGAGATGCGGAGACGTTTCTCTCGGACATCATGCAATGGCGGGAAGAGGCCCACAATACGGGCATGGGCAAGACGACCGGCAAGCACGGGACGATCGCCTCATTCCTGAATTTTCACAGTAAAGGCTGGGTGCCGGTGAAGAATCTGACAACGAACATCTTCCCCGGGACCGAGAAGTTCAGCGGCGACTACATCAGGAAGAAGGCGCACAAATCGGTGCCCCGCTCCTGCTACAATTGCACATTTGTACACTGTCATTCGGTGCAGGTGACCCGTGGTCCGTACAAGGGCGCCGTCGGCGAGGAGGTGGAATACGAAATCCTCGCCGGCTTCGGCCCCAATTGGGGCATCTATGATCCGGGTACGACAACCATGCTGAACACGGTAAACGACGACCTCGGAATGGATGCCAAAGAGTTAACCTTTCTGCTCAGCATGATGATGGAAGGGTACGAAAAGGGATTCGTCAGTCGGGAGAAGCTTGACGGGATTGATCTTCGGTGGGGGGATGCGGAAGCCGCCATGGAGATGATGAAGCGCATCAGCCGCCGGGAAGGTATCGGCGATATTCTGGCCGAAGGCGTTAAACGGGCTTCCGACAGTCTGGGCGGCGGTTTCCCCAGTATCGCCGTCTATGTGAAGAAGGGGAACGCACCGCATATTCATGACCCCCGTTCGCGATGGGGAACGATCTTCAATCAGGTCGTATCGAACGCAGGCAGCCAGGAGGCGCAGGACCTCACGGGAAGAGGTTCTTCGGATCTGGGAATCGAGAAACCGACAGCGGAACCCGATGAATACCTCGGCGAGGTCAATGCCAAGTCCGCATGGTGGCGTCAGTTCCAGGAGTGTCTCGTCTACTGCTACTACCAGACGGCAACCGCAAAGACCATGATCAAGACGCTCAACGACCTTACGGGCAGCGACTACGACATGGAACATGCCCTGAAGATCGGCAGGAGAGTGGTGAATCTGATGCGCATGTTCAATATCCGCGAGGGAATGACCAAGGAGCACGACAGCTTTTCACCCCGGCTGGGAACGCCGCCCGTCGATGGGCCCGCCATGGGAAAATCGATTGCGCCGACGTTCGAAAGGGTGCTGCAGTCTTACTACAGGACGTCGGGATGGGATCCGGAGGGAAGGCCCACGCGTGAACTTCTGGAAAAACTTGATTTGGATTTCACTGTTCCGGTCCTGAAAAAGTGAGGATGGGTCATGCCGAAGCAATTGAAGATATCGCCCGACAAATGCACGGGATGCAAGAGTTGTGAACTGGCCTGTTCGTTTGCAAACGAACGGGCGCTCAATCCCTCGAAATCGCGGATCGCCGCAATCACTTTCCTGGAGGGGAAATATCCGCTCGCTTACAACTTTGTTTCCACCTGCAGGCAGTGCGCGGATGCCCCCTGCCTGACTGCCTGTCCGGTCGCCGCCATCGGCCGAACGAAGGATTCAACGAAAAGAGTCTTCGTTGATCAGAACAAATGCATCGGCTGCAGAAAGTGCGTCAGCGCCTGTCCTTTCGGGGCGATGATGTTCCTCAAGGAGAGGAAGAAGGCCTTCAAGTGCGAGTTGTGCGGCGGCAATCCGGCATGCGCCTCGATCTGCCCGTCGGGGGCTATCGTATACAGGAACGTTCGGCCCTTCCACGCGAAGGGTGCGGATCTTCAGATGGCGGGCTTCGCCCTCTTATCCAGAAGAAGCGGGGAAAGCGCGAAAGAGCAGAAGACGTAGTTCTCAGGCGGTTGATGACGAACAGCAGAGGGCTGCATGGTCGGACGATGCGGTCCGGATGGACGGCCCTGGACAGTGTTTGGGTCCAAGGGCGGATGAAATAGAGGCCGAATCGAAGGCCGGGCGAGAGGTGGGCATGGAAGACATCGGGTTAATTGGGACGGGTATCATGGGCAATCCGATTGCCAGGAATCTGTTGAAGGCGGGATACCCATTAACGATTTATGCGCGCCGGGACAACGTGAAAGAGGAGTTCAGGGCGCTCGGAGCCGGCATCGCGGCAACGCCGGCGGAATTGGCGAAGAAATGCGGCATCCTATTCCTCATCGTGAACTATTCGCGCGATGTGAAGGAGCTCCTGTATTCGAAGAACGGCATCGTCGGAGGGGCGAAGCCGGGGACGATCATTGCCGACATGACGACAACCGACCCCCAGTTCCCCAGGGAAACCGCCGAACGATTGTCGAAGAGGGGAATCGAGTTTCTTGACGCCCCCATATCGGGCGGCGCTTTAGGGGCGCAGAATGCACAACTCGTCGTCATGGTCGGCGGCATGAAAGAGGCCTTCGAGAAATGCCTCCCCGTACTGAAGCCGATCAGCAAGAAGGTCGTTTATATGGGACCTGTCGGCAGCGGCCAGACCGTCAAGCTGATTCACAATCAGCTATCCTATACGACATTCCTTGCCGTCTGCGAAGCGGTCATCCTCGGCGAAAGGCTTGGTCTGTCAGCGAATGAAGTGATCGACGTGTTCAACAACGGCACGGCGCGCAGTTTCGCCACGGAAGTCCGGTTTCCGAAATTCATTCTCAACGGGAAATTCAACATGGGTGTTCCCTTCCCGACGGCCTATAAAGACATCAGCCTGGCGCGGAACCTCAGAAGGACCACGGGCGTGCATTTCCCCATCAGCAGTTGGGTCTATAAGTATATGAAGTATTGCATGGATAGAAACGCGGACCAGGACGACCTTTCGACGATCTTCGTGAAGATGAAGGACATCCTGGGCAAGGTGAAATCTTTCATGTGAATTCCAAACGGCGCCCGGCGGGAGGACTGCCGCGCCTATCGAACGTGTGGACTGGGCTGAAGCAGTCTGGAAGATTTTTCGCGGACAAGGAGGCTAGAGAATGAGCAGATTTATCGTTCCACTGGATTTGGGAGATTCGAGTTACGACAAGAGCTTGTTTTTTCTGAGAAAGTATCTGGGACAGCCGGCTGTCGGAAAGACGGTGGCCGCATATATCGGGGGCGCCAAGAAGAAGATCCTGGTCGATGCCGGCCTGCCCGATATGGAGCGTTCGCTGAAATACCACCCCTATTTCAAGGCAGCGCAGCGTGCACCGGAGCAGGAGATGCTGGGTGCGCTTGCGAAAGCGGGCGTCAAACCGGAAGAAATCGACATCGTCATCCTGACGCATCTCCATTGGGACCATGTCGGAACCGTCGACAAGTTTCCCAATGCCCAGTTCATCGTTTCAGACAAGGAATTCAGGTTCGCCCTGAATCCTACTCCCTGCCTGTATGCTTCTTACGAAGCGCTGCAGTTGGGAATCCAGCCGATGTTTCTCAAGGTGATCAACAGAATCAAGACCGTGGACATGGCGGAAAAGGAAATCGTGGAAGGTGTGAAGATCATCCCTCTTCCCGGCCACAGCCCGGGTGGAATCGGTGTCGTCGTCGAAACGGACGACGGGCCTTATGTTCTCGCAGGCGACGCCGTGCCGACCTATGATAACCTGAAGGGCGATCCCGCCAACAACCAGCCGTACATCATGTCCGGCGTCTATACAGACATGCAGGAGATGTGGAAAAGCTTCGAGCTCATCGATGAGATCGTAGAAGGGGATATTCAAAAGGTGATCCCGGGGCACGAGCCACTGGTCCTGAAGAAGGAACGATATCCGTAGCCCGTTCCGGAGAAGAAAGCAGACTGGGATCGAGGAGTCACGTTTTGGTGAAAAGCCGGTTCGGCGTCGAGGGACGGGGGACCGGGGTTTCACATGCACAGGATGCCGAAGAAACCGACTAAAGGAGGTTCCGATGAAGACAACGAAGAAATGCATGTGGGTGGTGGCCGTCGCCGTTTCGCTGTTGTTGATGGCCGGGAGCGGTATGGCGCAGGACAAGGTGATCAAATGGAAGCTGCAAGACCAGTACGCGGGCAGCGGTCCGCAGGCGGGGTTGCTTACGAATCCCATGATCGAATGGATCAACAAGGCGACCAATGGGCGTCTCCAGATTACCCGCTATGAACCGGGCGCTTTGGCCTCGGTCGCGGATACCTTTGACGCCCTCAAACGCGGTGCCTTCGACCTCTCCTTCCTGTATCCGGGCTTTTACGGAGGCGCCATGCCGGAAGCCAACATCGACCAAGGCGTTCCCTGGGGATGGACGGATGCGCGGTCACAGACGATGTCCTTGTTCCAGTTCGGTTTCTATGATTTGATGAGAAAAGTCTATGCCAAGCACAACTTGGTATACTTGGTCAGTTTCCCCATGGGCGATATCTACGGCATCGGAACGACCAAACCGGTGACGAAGCTGGAAGACCTGAAGGGGAAGAAGATCCGCGCGGTCGGGATCTATGCCAACTACCTCAAGGAACTCGGGGCTACCCCGACCTCGCTGCCCTACGACGAGATGTACATGGCCCTGAAACTGGGAACCATCGACGGGTACCTTGCCTCCGCTTCTGCCCTCATTTCGGGAAAACTGGCAGAGGTCGTCAAGCACTACCTTCTGCCGACGACGAACAGCATCAACTGTATCTGGGCGGTCAACATGAACTCCTGGAACGCCCTGCCGAAGGACATCCGCGATCTGCTGGACAACGCCGCGCCGAGGGTGGCTGTTCAGATTGCGGCAACCTATTCCGGGTATGTGGAGAATTCGAAGGCGGAAGCGATCAAGAAGTATAAGGTGCAGTTCCATACACTGTCCGATGCCGACCAGGCCAAGGCGATAAAGATGGCCATCCCCTTGTGGGATGCCGCTGCCGCAAAGAGCCCCGAATGCAAACAGGCGGTCGATATCATCAAGGAAACAAACCGGTATCTGGGCAAGTTGTAAATCCGCGTCTCGGACGATATATTGACAATCATGAGACCGTCAGCGGCGGGAGCCGTGGCGCTTCCGCCGCCCAACGGTCAAGGCCTGGAAACAAAGCCAAATTTCAAATCGCCGTGGAGGAGAGTCTCGTGAAACGCGTGATCGAGCTCATTGATCTGGTCAACGGGTACATCTACAAGGGCGCCAGTTTCTTGTTCCTTCCGATGACGCTGATGGCCATGTACGAAGTCGTTATGCGATATTTCTTTAACAGCCCGACCGTCTGGGTCTGGGACATCAATGTCCAGTGCTTCAGCGCCCTAGTCGTCCTGGGCGGCGCCTATACCCTGCAGCAGGGCGGGCACGTCATCATGGATATTCTGGTCAATAAACTGCCGCGAAAGACCAGGCTTATCGTCAACCTCTGCGTTTACGTCATTTTTTTCGGCGTCATGTCCTTCGCCATCTGGCAGGTATCTATGTTCGCTTGGAACTCCTTCGCCATTTTTGAAAAGGCCTCGACGATCTTCGAACCGCCGATTTATCCGATCAAGTTCATCATTCTGATCGGCGTGATCCTCCTCTTCCTGCAGGCCGTGAGCCTGTTCATCCGGGACGTCATGGAGTTGAAAATTATTTTGAGGGAAGGGGATAAGGCATGAGCCTCACGGTGATCACGCTGATCGTTGTTCTGGGATTTCTTCTCCTGATGGGGCTGGGCCTGCCGATCGCCTTCTGCCTGATTTCTTCCTCGATCATCTTCGGGCTGCTCTTCTGGAACGCCAATTCGCTCTACGTCATCGGAACGACGATCTACTCCGTCAGCTCCAAGGAGGTCTTTCTGGCGATTCCTTTCTTCGTCTTTCTGGCGGCCGTACTGGAGCGCTCCGGCATCGCCGAGGACCTCTATGACATGTTCTACAAATGGGTCGGACGCCTTGGTGGAGGATTGGCCATCGGCGCCGTTCTGATCTGCACCATCATCGATGCGATCTCGGGACTCGGGGCGAGCGGGATCGTGACGATCGGGCCGATCGCCCTGACGGAGATGTTCAGGCGCGGCTACAACAAGCATATGGCGCTGGGATGCATCACTGCCGGTTCGGCGCTGGGCCCCCTCATCCCGCCTAGCGTGATCATGATCATCATCGCGGGGTTCACGAATCTCTCGGTCGGCAAGCTCTTCGCGGGCGGCCTCATTCCGGGACTCCTGTGTTCCCTGGGGTTCATCGTCTACATCGTGATCCAGTGTCTCCGAAGGCCGGAAATGGGTCCCCCCATTTCCGACGACGTCAAGATCACCTGGGAGGACCGGATCAAATCGCTCGGCTCCGTCTTCCTGCCCGTCGTTTTGATCGTATTCGTCATGGGCAGCATCTACACAGGCATCGCAACGCCCACGGAGGGGGCGGCGGTCGGGGCGTTCGGGGCGCTGTGCTGCGCGGCCGTGAACCGCAAGCTCACATTCCAGAACCTTTACCTGGCGGGCCTTTCCTCGGTGAAGGTCACGTGCATGGTGATGTGGCTCCTGATCGGCGGCAGCCTCTTCGCCACGCTGCTCAATGCGATCGGCGTGCAGGAAGCCCTCTCCCAGATTCTGAAAGGAATCGAACAGGGGTACGGGGCCATGGCCGTGCTGATCATCATCATGTCCATCGTGTTCGTCATGGGGATGTTCATCGACGGGGCGGCGATCACCGTTCTGACCATGCCGATCTTCTTCCCGGTCGTCGTCAGCGCGGGACTTGATCCGCTGTGGTTCAGCGTCCTGTTCACCATCAATATCTGCATGGGCTATATCACGCCTCCCTTCGGGATGAACCTGTTCTACACGAAGGGGATCGTTTCAACCGGAACCAGCATGGAGGATATCTATTGGTCGATTGTCCCGTATGTGGCCGTCATGGTCACCGTCTTGATTCTGGTGATCGTGTTTCCCGAGATCGTCCTCTGGTTGCCGAACAAGCTGATTCAGTAGTGGGAGTGATGTGCCGGCAGGAAGCAAAAATGATTTCGGTTACGCTGAATTCCCGTACCGCCCTCAGGGAGGTTTTCGACCGACAGACAAATCGTTCAGGGGCCTGATGGTGCGACGGTCCGCCAGACCTCTCGACCAGGCTATCGGCCCATTGCTCGGACGGATCGAGCAGAGGTACGGCCTTCAGGGAACGCACGAGTTGCCCAAATCGTTTGCCGCTCTCTGAACGGTCTCCCCGGTTGTCTGGACAGCGGGGTGAAATTGAAAGAAGGCGACCGGATGGAAATCCCGGATCCGATTGCGGGAGGACGGCACAGGGTTGGCGATACAGAAAATGAAGAATCCTGGGGGAAGAGATTATGAGTGAGTGGTTCGGATGGATGGGGAGGGTACTGGATGTCGACCTCTCCCGCCGCAAAGTGGAAACCTGCCCTTTGGATCGTGAATTGACGCGAAAATTTCTTGGGGGACGCGGCATTAACGGAAAGATCCTGTTCGACTCCCTCAGCGCCGACACGGATCCGCTTGGGGAGGAGAATCTGCTTATTTTCGGGACCGGCCCCCTGACGGGAACTCCCGGAGCCGCCGGCCGATTCAACGTGACCTTCCTGTCTCCTCTGTCGGGACTGTTCGGAGATGCAAACTCCGGTGGGCATTGGGGTGCAGAACTGAAATACGCCGGGTATGATTTCATCATTGTGCGCGGCAAGGCAGACCGGCCTGTTTATCTTGAAATCATAAATGATCAAGTCAACATCCGCGAGGCGGCCGACCTCTGGGGATTGAATGTGTGGGAAACAACAACAGCGATTCGAACGCGGATGAAGGATCCGAAAGCGCAGGTGCTCGCCATCGGGCAGGCGGGCGAAAAGCTCGTGCGTTTCGCCGCAGTCATGTCCTCGCTGACGAGAGCCGCAGCAAGGTGCGGCGGCGGCGCCGTCATGGGCTCGAAAAATTTGAAGGCCATTGCCGTAAAGGGTTCCAAGAAGATCAGGCTTGCAGACCCGCAAGGTGTTGTGGACAACTTCCGAAAGATCTACCAGGCCGTCACCTCCGACTATAAGTTCGGATTTTATCCCCGGTACGGAACCCCCATCCTGACGGAAGGTCTCTATCCATTGGGCCTGATGCCCTTTTACAACTTTCGGCAAACGCAAATGGAGGGAACCGTCGAGAAGATCGGCGGGCAGACATTTGTCGACAAGTTCCTGACTGGGAAGAAGGCATGCCATGGGTGCTTCCTGCACTGCGACCATACCTATCGGATTCCCGAGGGCAAGCACAAGGGAACCGAAGGACAGAAAATCGAATGGGAAACCATCGTTGCCTTCGGGCCGAGACTTGGCAGTCTCGACCTTGCCAATATCCTGGTCATGAATAATCTAGCCAACCAGTACGGGATGGATACGATCTCAACCGGAGGGAGCATCAGCCTGGCCATCGATCTTTTCGAAATGGGGATTCTCACGAAGGCCGATACGGACGGCATGGAATTGCGCTGGGGCGACCCGGACCTCCTGGTGGACCTCGTTCACAAGATCGCGCACCGGGAAGGTTTCGGGGATCTCCTTGCGGAAGGGGCCTTCCTGATGGCGCAAAAGATCGGCCGGGGCGCTGAGAAGCATGTTTACCATATGAAGGGAATCGATCCCTCGACGGAGGAGGTAAGAGGGCACAAGGCGATTGCACTGGCCTTTCATACGTCGACGAGGGGCGGCGATCATCTCCGGGGGCAACCGCCGGCGGAAATCGGGGGCTTCAGGGGCGTGGATCCGAAGATTATGGCGGAGCGCTTCGGTTCTCCGGACGTGGGAAATCCCCGGGTTTATGACACAGTCGGCAAGCCCCGCATGGTGAAGTGGTACCAGGACTTTGCGGCCCTTATCGACGCGATGGAGCTCTGCCGGTTCGGCACCTATTGGTCGCGCTTTCCGGTGGAACATAAGGAATTCAGCGATATGCTTCGCTTCGTCACGGGCGAAACCTTCAGCCCCGAACAACTGTCAATAATCGGGGAGAGAATCTGGAATGTGGAGAGGGCTTTCAATCTCCGGCGGGGATTCGGGCGCGAAATGGATACGCCTTGCGAAAGACTTCAGAATGAAACGCTGAAAGGCGGGCCTCTGGACGGGGAGCGGATTCATATCGACAAGTTCAACGAAATGCTGGATTCGTATTACGTCATCCGAGGATGGGACCGGGAAACGGGGAGACCGAAACGGAGCAAATTGAAGGAGCTGGATCTGGATGACGTCGCCGATGAACTGGCACGGCACAGCCAGGTTGTCGAAGAATAGATCGGCCTGTATCGACAGGCCGGTGAGACGTTCGCCCTGCCCTGTCTGCAGGGTGATTGCAGAAACGGATATTTTCGGGCGTTTGTTCTTGGGACGGAGGTGTACTGGAAATGGGTAAGATCCCGGTCCTTCATCCGGATCGTTGCACCGGTTGCGGATTATGTGAATTGATGTGCTCCGTTTCTCATACGGAAAGTTCCGATCCGTCAAGGTCAAGGATCAGAATTCTGCGAAGAGAAGAGAAGGGTTTTTTTCTGCAGATGATTTGCCAGCAGTGTGAAGACGCCGCTTGCATCGCCGCCTGTCCGGTTTCCGCGATCTCCCGGAATGCGGTGACAGGGGCGATAGAAATCGACGGCGAAGCCTGCATCCTTTGCGAGGAGTGCGTTGCAGCATGCCCATTCAAAGCGATCCACCTGGATGAACCTGACGAGAAGATCATCACCTGCGATCTCTGCAGCGGCGATCCGCAATGTGAGAAGTGCTGCGAAACGAAAGCGGTAGAGTTTGTGGAAAAGGATTCCGCGGCGGCACAAGCCAAGCCGGATTCCCTGCGCGAACTCAAAGAGCTTCTGAAAGACGCAGAGGAATGCTGAAAACGCTGCCCCGGTTTCAGCGGGCGGTCGATTCAGCTTCCCCGTTCCCGAGGCAGAACGTTCCCTTCCCAGTCGAGTCCACAGTTATCCGCAGGAACAAATCATCGTCTTGAACGCCGGCTGTCCAAGCACATCCGTGACAGCCTTCCCATCTCTAACGCTCACCCTGGAGAACGCGACGATTATAGCCCGCCGATTTTCAAGATGATTTTCAAATCGAAGCAAGCGCTTGACAATGAGTACAAATATTGAGACGAAGTGTTTCATTCTGTTTGTGGCGTTTGTCACGGGAGGCAGTTATGCAGGGTGCAGAATTGAAAATCGGTGTGATCGTTTCAACGTTGTCACTTCTCGAACAGATGAAAAAAATTGCGCATGCGCAAGGACTGAATCTGCAATGCGCATTCAAAGGGCTGGAAGAGGCCATCGATGCCGGGAAGAAGATGGAAGCGGACGGAGTGGATGTCATCATCAGCCGCCTAGGGACGGTAAAGATGCTTCGCGACAACCTTCGCATACCGGTATTGTCCATACCCCAAGCTTCCATTGATATTTTCAAGAGCTTCGTATTGGCTTCCAAGCATGGGAAAAAGATCATTTTGGCGACCTTTATGAACGAAATAGAAGGTCTTGATGTGGTGGAGGAACTCCTCGGGATCAGCATTCATCAGGCGATATACAAGGATATTGCATCCATGGAAAGCGCCATTCTGGCCGCCAAGAACCAGGGATATGACGTCGCCGTTGGAGGCGGCTTGACCATGCGGATCTGCCGGAAACACGGCCTGAAATATGTTGAATTCGAAACCAACGAGGAAATCGTCGCCGCCGTTGTCGAGGATGCGAAGTCCGTCGCCCACACCAATCGCGAGGAGCAGAAAAAAGCGTATCGATATCAGTGCATCATCGATGCCGCGACGGAGGGAATCATCGCACTGGATGATCAAGGACGGATCAATGCCATCAACCAGGCGGCAAAAGATATTTTGAAAATTGACTCCCCGGAAGTCATCGGATTTCCTATTTCCAACTATCTGAGCGAGTCGCTGCTGCAGATTGTTCTGAACACCAAGGGACCCACTCAGAATCAGATTGAGAAGATCCATGGTGACCTGTTTGTATTCAATCACGCACCGATGCAGATGCACAACGAACGCATGGGGAAGGTATTGACGATCAAGACCATCTCGAATGTCATCCAGGTGGAAAACGAGGTCAGGCGGAACCTTGCAAGAGGCATGGTTGCCAAGTACCATATCAGGGACTTGGTGCATAAGAACGCTGCCATCCAAGAGATCGTGCGCCGAGCGCGAAAATTTTCTCAAATTGACTCTACCATCCTGATTACGGGCGCTACCGGTACCGGCAAGGAAGTTCTGGCGCAGGCCATTCACAATCTAAGCAAGAGGGCAAAAGCCCCTTTTGTTTCCGTAAACTGCGGGGCATTCCCGGAACAACTGTTGGAAAGCGAGTTGTTCGGATATGAAGAAGGCGCCTTCACCGGTTCAAGGAAAGGTGGAAAGCCGGGGCTGATTGAACTCGCACACAAAGGGACCTTTTTCCTGGACGAAATCGACAGCACGCCGACGAACGTGCAAACGCGATTGCTGCGGGTGATCCAGGAAAGGGAAGTGATGAGGCTTGGAGCGGATCAGAAGATCCCCGTTGATATTCGAATTATTGCCGCCGCCAACAGGGATCTGGACATTTCCGTTCAGGAAGGGCGCTTCAGGGAAGATCTCTTCTTTCGACTGAACGTGCTTCGCCTCTACATCCCCCCGTTGGCGGAAAGAAGGGAGGATATTCCCATCCTGCTTGACCATTATACGAACGTGTTTTCGAACAAGTACAGGATCAGTCCCATTGCATTACCCGCGTCCTACGTCCAGAAATTGATGACGTACTCCTGGCCCGGAAATGTCCGGCAGCTTCAGAATTTTGTGGAACGCCTGATTCTGTGCAGCAGCCTGAGCCCCCATAGCGATACCCTGGACGAAATGTACGAGGAATTGATTCAATACCCATCGACAGTCACTGCCATGCAGGCTCCTTCGGAGACCGGATCATTAAGACAGCAGATGAGAACAGCGAAACAAGACCAGGAGTCTCTGATTATTCAGAGGATATTGGAAAAAGCGAAGTTCTGCAAAACGAAGGCCGCGAGGGAATTAGGAATCAGCAGGACGACGCTTTGGCGTAAGCTGAAAGAAATTGGTTGACGTCGTTGATTGCGACGTGCTCAGGCATTCACGGCCTTGATTTGATTTTTTCCTGATGGACCTTCCGGCGTCGTGTCTATTATAATAAAACTTAGGGCGCGATGAGCCCTCGCAGGCGAACGCGGGGAAAATGTGGACTGCCGGGATCAGGGTGATCATCACGACGCACCTGGATTCCTTCGACAATTGGGGATTATTCTATGAAAGACGTGAAATCTATGGCCGTCATCGAAGACAGTGTCCGCAGGATCAAGGAGGGGGCTTTCCTGACGGTAAAATCCGGGGATGCCCTCAACACGATGACGATCGGCTGGGCCGCCTTCGGAGTCGTCTGGAACAAGCCGATCATGATGGTGGCAGTGCGGCGCACCCGGCACACCTTCGGGATTATCGAGGCTGCCGGGGATTTCACGGTCACAGTACCGGCGGGAGATCTGCGCAAAGAGATCGCCTATTGCGGCACGAAATCCGGCCGCGATGTGGACAAGTTCAAGATGTGCAACTTCTCGACGGCCGACGGCCGTGAGGTCGCCTCGCCGATCCTGAAGATGCCGGGACGCCATTACGAGTGCAGGATCGTCTACAAGTCCGCCATGGACGCGGCCCACTTCGACAAAGACCTTGATGCGTCCGTCTATCCCCAAAAGGATTACCACACGCTGTATTTCGGGGAGATCGTGGCCTGCTATGAAACCGACTGAACAGGGGTCGGCCCGGGCCTCTTCATCAGGACGACCGGGATGGGAGGTTGTACTCTGAAAAAGACAAGACCGAGACTTATCGGAGGCGGACGATGAAACTCGACAACAGCCCTGAAGCCATCCTGAAGCTGGCCCGGCAGTTCATGGAAAGCCGGATTCTTCTCTCCGCGGCCGAGATGAATCTCTTCACGTTCCTGGACGAACGGCCGTCGACCGCCAAAGATCTTGCCTGCAAGCTGAACGCAGATCTGCGGGGACTTACCATCCTTCTCGATGCGCTGGCCGCAATGGGCCTGCTTTCCAAGCAGGAAGGCCGGTACCGGTGTTCCCCCGATGCCGCCCCGTTCCTCACCGACAGGAGTCCCCGGTCTCTGCTCCCGATGATTCTCCACGCCGCCCACCTGTGGGAGCGCTGGTCCTGCCTCACTTCCATCGTGAAGGGGAGGGGAGCAAGTGAAACGGCGGCGTCTTCAGCCCGCCCGGCCGATGAACTTCGCGCCTTCATCGGGGCCATGCATGTTGTCGGGACAGCCCTCGCGCAAAAGATCGCGGCAACGGTCGGGCCTGGCACTGCAAGGAATCTGATCGACATCGGCGGCGCCTCCGGCACGTACACCATCGCCTTCCTCCAGGCCGCCCCGGAAATGAAGGCGACGCTTTTCGACAGGCCTGCAGTGATCGAGATCGCCCGCGAGCGCCTGGCCGAGGCGGAAATGCTCGGCCGCGTTCGTCTCACGGCGGGCGATTTTTACGGGGATGAGCTTCCCGGCGGTCATGACCTGGCGCTGCTTTCAGCCATCATCCACCAGAACAGCCCGGAGCAAAACGTCAAGCTGTTCCGAAAGGTGCTGCGTTCTCTGCTCCCGGGAGGAAGGGTGATCATCCGCGATCACGTCATGGAGCCCGGCCGCACGGCGCCCAGAGACGGGGCGATCTTCGCCGTCAACATGTTGGTGAACACGGCAGGGGGATCGACCTACACCTTCGAGGAAATCAAGAATTGGCTCGAAGAAGCGGGGTTTTCGAAAGTGCGCCTCTTCAAGACGGGCGAACACATGGACGCGCTGATCGAAGCCTTCAAGCCCGCCTGACCTGAAGACTCGGTCCGATCCGCCGTTCGGCCGCAAGCGCCTGACCGGGACTTCAGGATCAGCGCCGGATGGGCATGCAAATCCTCGCTTCTTCCAGACGACCGGCGTCGTGCCTTCCAAAGCCGCCAAGGCGGCCCATCGGAACCTGACGCCGTTCCTCCTCCTCATTGCTCCATTGGCCGGATAAGCTTCAGTTCTTTGCCGTCCCCCTTTCATCCGATCCCTGATGGTTTTTCCATCGCTACGCGGCCTATGATCGCCTCAGCCTTGAGAAACGTCATCGCCATCCGTCTCTGTTTTCGGATCGGCTGACGGAGTGTGACGAAACCGTGGAG
>CAZDLM010000010.1:5860-63480 GCA_964506465.1 uncultured Syntrophaceae bacterium | reverse complement strand
ACGCCGCCCGCCGCGATCAGGCTCAGCGGCTTCAGGAGATCCTTCCAGACGATGATAGACAGGGGCACCGTCGGATTCTGCGGGAGTTCATCGTAAACGGCGGGCTTTTCGCCCAGCACGTAGATCACGTGCGTCCCTCCCACGAATTTATCCCCGTAGACGTTGGCATCTCCCCCCAGCGCCTTTGCGCGGGCGTAGGCCTTCCTGATCATGTCGTCCTTGGCGCCGAGGGTCAGCGCGCCGGTGGGACAGGATTTGATGCAGGCAGGCAGTTGATCGGCCTGCAGGCGGCTCAGGCAGAGGTCGCACTTGAGGATCTTGTCCGTCGCCTTGTCGTACCGCGGGATATCGAACGGGCAGGCAGCCATGCACTCCTTGCAGCCGATGCAAAGATGAGCCTTCAGACCCACCGTCCCGTACGGCGTGCGGTAAAGCGCGCCGCTCGGGCAGACCTTCACGCAGGCCGCGTCCGTACAGTGCATGCAGCCGTCCTTCCGGAAAAGCCACTTGAGCGTCCCTCCGGCGTCGACGTGCTCCTGAAATCGGATCAGCGTCCAGGTGTTCGACTGCAGATCGGGGGGGTTCTGGTAGCTGCCGAGATTCCGCGTCCTGGTGCCAGGCTGTTCGTTCCACTGCTTGCAGGCGACCTGGCAGCCCCGGCAGGCAGTGCATCTCGTCGTATCGATGAGCTTCACGACCTCCATGAACTTCATCGTTCAGCCTCCTTAAAGTCATTCCAAGGTTCTGACGGGCTGTTCAAAAATGTCTGGATGCAAGACCCCCGAAATCCTGAACCATGAGGCGTACTGGGATGTACGCCGAATGGCGAAGGATGAGGGAAACGCAGCAGACGGGCGTTTTTCAACAGCCGCTTCATAATTTCTTCACGTTGACCATAAAAGCCTTATACTCTGGGCAGAAGGTGTTCCCGTCGCCGACCGTGGGCGTCAGGAAGTTCGTGCTGTCGCCGCCGTCCTTCGGGAAAAGCCAGCCGTAATTGAAGGGCAGGCCGACCTGATGGACCGTCTTCCCCTCGACGGTAAAGGGGCGGAACCGCTTTGTCACCATGGCGACGCAGGGAACTTCGCCGCGGACGGACGACACCTTGACGCGCTCTCCGTTCTTGATCCCCTTCTCCTTGGCGAGCGCCTCGCCGATCTCGATGTATAGCTCCGGCTGCATCTCCAGAAGCCACATCTGCCAGCGCGTCAGCGCCCCGGAACACCAATGCTCGGTGCAGGAATAGGTCGTGCAGACATAGGGGAACTCGGCGCTTGCGTTGGCAACCTTGTCCAGATCGCTCTTGAAGATCTGCACCACCGGATTGATCAGCTGTCCCGAAAGGGGATTCTTTGCGAGCGGACCTTCCAACGGCTCGTAATGCTCGGGGAAGGGTCCCTCAGCCATGCCGGGTCCGAACAGGGCGCCGAGGCCGTCTCTCTGCATGATGAAAGGGTATTTCCCTTTCATCTTGTCCGCCTGCGGCGGCCACGGGCCGTCCGGCACATCGCCCACCCACTTGTCGCCCGTCCACTCCAGAAGCTTGCGTTTCGGGTTGTAGGGCCTGCCGTTCAAATCGCAGGAGGCGCGATTATAGATGACGCGGCGGTTGACCGGCCAGGCGTAAGACCAGTTTGGATACAAGCCCAGACCGGTCGGATCGTCCTTCCCGCGTTTGGCCATCTTGTTTTCGCCGTTCGCTCCGAAGCTGCCGGCCATGACCCAGTTGCCGGAACAGGTTGCGCCGTCGGCCTGCAGCATACCGAAAGACGGCACGAGTTGACCCTTCTTGAACTCGGTCTTCGTCCCCTTTTCCTTGTCTTCGATGACCGTATCCCGGAGAAAGAATCCGTTGATCTGATGGGACACCTTCAAGGGTTCGAAACGTCCGCTCCGATCTGTGTAATCCCACTTCAGATTCAAGATCGGTTCGGCGTTGGGGCCGCCTTCCTTGGCATACAATTTCTTGATTTCCGCCATGATCCGGATCGTGATCTCTCCCACGGGTATCGCGTCGCCGGGGGCCTCGGCCGCCTTGTATTTCCACTGCACCCATCGTCCGGAATTGCTCTGCGAACCTTCCTTTTCCATCGAAGCGGAAGCAGGCAGCAGGAAGACTTCGGTCTTGACCTGCTTGGGATCGACGCCGGGTCCCTTCCAGAAGGAGTGCGTCTCGTTGTCGAAGATATTTTCGCCGACCAGGAAGTCAAGCTTCTCGAGCGCTTTGCGAACCTTGCCGGTATTCGGAGCGCTGACCGCCGGGTCGGTACCCACGACGAACAGTCCCTTGATCTTGCCTTCATACATTTTGTCGAACAGGTGCAGGATGGAGTAATGCTGGCCATCGTCAAGTTTGGGGAGCCAGTTGTAGCCAAAACCATTCTCTTTCGTTGCCTTGCCGCCCCAGAAGGATTTCAGCAGGCTGACGAAGAACTTCGGATAATTGGAGTAGTAGTTGGCCGACTGGGGATCCTTGCTCTCCGGTGTGTATTTGTGAAGATATTTTTCCAGCGTATCCAGCGACGCGGAAGGCATCTTCAGATAGCCGGGCAGGTTGCCGTACAGGATGCAGTGGTCCGTCGAACCTTGGACATTCGGCTCACCGCGCAGCGCGTTGACGCCGCCGCCGGCGATGCCCATATTGCCCAGGAGCAGCTGAATCATGGACATGGTGCGGATGATCTGGCTGCCCGTCGTATGATGCGTCCAGCCCAGCGCGTAACATTCCGTCCCCGCCTTGTCCGGGGCGCCCGTGGCGCTGTATTCCGCATAGACCCTGAGGAGGTTTTCCTTGGATACGCCGGTGATGCTGGAAACCTTGTCCAACTCATAGCGGGAGTAGTGTTTCTTCATGAGCTGGAACACGCAACGCGGAGAACTCAGCATCATGTCCCGCTTCGGGATTCCGCTTGCCTCCTTTTCGAAGACCCAGGTCTCCTTATGGTATTTCCGGTTCTTCCTGTCGTAGCCGGAAAAAAGACCGTCCTTGAAATAGAAGCCCTCGGACACGATGAAAGACGCGTTGGTATAGTTCAAGACGTAGTCTTTGAAGTACTTCTTATTTTCCAGGATGTAATGGATCATGCCGCCCAAAAAGGCGATGTCCGTGCCGGAACGAAGCGGCACGTGGTAATCGCACCGGGCGGAGGTGCGGGTATAGCGGGGATCGACATGGATGACCTTGGCGCCGCGATCCTTGGCGCGCAGGATCCACTTGAAGGCGATGGGGTGATGCTCCGCGGCGTTGCTTCCCATGATCAGGATACAGTCGCTGTTCTTCAGATCGATATAGTGGTTCGTCATGGAACCGCGTCCGAACGACTCTCCCAGAGCCGCTACCGATGGACTGTGTCAGACCCGGGCCTGATGATCGATATACACCATTCCCAGAGCCCTGGCCTTCACGCTCATGAGCCAGCACTCTTCGTTATCCACATTGGAGCTGCCCAGATGCGCGATCGTTTCCGCACGGTTCACCAGCTCGCCCTTGGTGTTCTTCTTCACAAAACCCTTGTCCCGGGCGTCCTTCACCAGGCGGGCGATCCGCGGGATCGCCCAATCCCAGCTCTTTTCCTCCCAGTCCGTGCCTCCGGGCGCCCGGTAGAGGACTTTCTTGAGGCGGTATCGGTTGGCCTCCGTCAGGTCGAAGAAGCCGGCGCCCTTGGCGCAAAGAGACCCCTCGTTGATGGGATGATCGCCGTCCCCCTCGATGTTGAAGATCTTGCCCGTATTCCGGTCAACGCTGCAGACAAGCCCGCAGCCCACGGAACAGTAACAGCAGACGGTCGTGACCTGCTTCGCCGCCCGCAGCCTGTCCATCTTGGTGATTTCCGCTGCGTGGGCCTTCAGGGGACTCAGATCAAGCCCAAGCGTAGACAGGGCGATACCCGATCCTATCGTCCCGGACAGGGTGAGAAACCCCCTCCTGGTGATCTCCATAAACGCCTCCTTGCTTATGTCATTTATGGTTTATGCCAAATGCGACATAGCTAATGCCGAATTGAAAATATGTCAATGAAATTTTCTGGTTGTGTTAATTCCAGCAGAAGTTTCCGATGCAGCCGTCATCTCCTTCGCCTGCGACAAGAACCGCATCAGATGGGGGAAAAATCGTTACAGGACGTTCCAGGCGCATTCGGCAACGGGACGGAAGCCTCTCTGCTGCATCATCAGGTCCAGATGAAGGAGGGAAATGGCCGTGATGTCCGGATCGACGTCGGAAAGCCCGATCGCCTGGTGGACGCTGATCACATAACGTTTGCATTCCTCGCAGGCGAACGCGGATTCTTCTTTTCTGTCCTGAAGGAAGAAGAAATTCATCCCGGCCGGACTTTCGCGCTCACAGAAGGGACAGACGACCCTGGAAAAACGCCATTCGTGGCCGCACATGGAGCAATGAAGCCAGCGCTGCGATTTGTCCCGGAGAATCGACAACATGGGAAACTCCCCGCAGATCGGACAGTGGCCCTTGTCCCATTGCGAGTCCCTGATGCCCAGTGCAATGCCTTTCGCCCGTATCGTGAGAAGAATCCTGGCGACGTTCAACAACAGGAAACGGAGCGTCCCATCCCTGACGCCGCTCCGCGCCGCCCACTCGTCCACGATCACTCCCTCCGCATCAGGATAGATCCGAAGGTACTCGTGCAGGCGGATCCGGCCGCCAAGAATATCCAACTTGATCTTGTCGAGCTCCCGGCTGAGGTCGGGGAAACCCTCCTGCATGGCGGGAATCAGGGAAGAGGCTATGTGTCTGCACGGGTCGCCCTCGGAGAAAAGGGGCTGCAGGCGGATCAGCGGCACTCCCCGGGAGGATTCCCATTCTTCAGGACAAAGGCCGGCGATCGCGTCCAATTTCGACTCCTCGATCAGACGGTTGCGCTCGACAAGCACAGGCCGGAAGGCGTTGAGGACGGTCCGGCAGCAGGGCGTCTTTTCCAGGGCCTCATCGATCGTCTTGTGCAGGATCCGTTCGCTCAGATTCTTCATCCCGTCCTGTCCTCTTTTTTTCCTGCGTTTAGCCGATGTCAAGCGAACCTGTCAAGAAAAATTATGTCACATCTGACATAATTGTGCCCATTCCCGATCATTCGAGAATTGCGATACTGGTTTTTGAAGCGCGGGGAGGGAGAAAACCGGCGGCTTCAGCCGGTGATCGTGCGGATGGCCCCGGGCAGAGCCGCGGCGAGGGAGACCCGTTCTTCATCCGACGCCGCCGCAAAGGGCAGGAGTGCCTCATCGCGGAGGCCGGTCGTGAGGAGGAAGATCGGGCAGATGCCGAGGACCAGCGACCGGGCGATGCGCTCATCCAGGAGCGCCGCTTCTCCAACGGGCGGGACCCCGCTGAAACGGCGGCGGTGGGAGTCCACGGGGATCCCTCCCAGCGGGATCTTGTCCCCCGTGGTCTCCCGTACCGCCGCCCCGTCCCTGACGAGACCCTGCAGAAAAGCGTGGTCGCCTTCCGGCCCGTCGGCGGCCGGCAGCAGCCCGGCCGCGGCGACAGGATCGAGGCCGAGCGCAACGCACTCTTCCGCAAGCGCGAAGGCCTCTTTCCCTCTCCTTGCCGCGAGCGCTGCCCATCCGAGGTGGTCCGCAAGAACAACCCCGCCTCTGCCCTTTTCCGGCGCCCGCCTTCCCGGATCGCTCCGGAGAAACTCGGCGTGCAGCATGCAGGGATAGGGGCAATGCCAGCAGGCAAGCGCCTTCGTGCGGACGCGCCGGAAGGGCTCGATCGTCTCCCTGCCGGCGCCGCTGCCTTCGAGCACGGAAATGAACGCAGGCCGCTTCGCCGGGAATTCCCTTTCGATCCGCAATTGGAGGTCCCGCGACCGCGTCAGGTGCCCGGCCTCATACGGCAGGCCTCCCGTGCCGCTGAGGGCGAGCCCTTTGAGGTTCATGCGGTTCATCCTCCCGGCGAGGCCGACCTTGTCGAGGCTCCCCCGGCTCCCGACGGACACCGCGGCAAAGGGGCTGCCCCTCTCCGCCGCCGGCCCCACGACAAGAACGGTCCGGCAGGCGACGCATTCGCGCTTCAGGCGACGCTCGACCTCGCGGACCGTCAGACCGGCGTACGCCGTCCCGTCGAGAACCCGCAGTTTCCCCGCACCGGCCTCTAGAAACACGGGTCTGGCGGCCGTTCCCCGGACGACGAGGAAATCGAATCCCGCAAAACGCAGGTCCGGTCCCGCCCGCTGCATCAGGGGGACATGGCAGGACTCTCCGGACGGAAGCCCGAACGTGGCGACCAGAAGCGCCGAGGCCGGGGCAAAGGTGCCGGTGAGCGGTCCCGTTCCGAAGACGATCCCCTCCGGTCCGTATTCGGCAAGGAGCAGTTGGTTCGCGGCCGCCCCGCCCGGCGCCTCCCGGAGAAGATCTTCGGCGGGCCGCAGCGTCACGGCGGCCGTCGAAAGATCGACGACGCCGATCGCTCCGCCATATCGCGCGCGCTGATCGCTCATCGTTCCATATCTCCCGGTACACCCTTCTGCCAGCGGAAGCGGACCTTCGCCGCCCCATAGGGGCAGCGGTCGATGCAGCGCAGGCAGCCGATGCACTCCGTCATCGGAATCTTCGGTGAAAGCCCCTCGCGGAGCCTGTCCCCGTCGATGATACCCGTGGGGCAGACCTCGGCGCATGAGATGCAGGAGAACTTCTTGCACTTCTTCGCGCCAATCACGATCTTCAGGATGCCCAGCCATGCGGCGAGTGCCAGCGTCGCGCCGACGGGACAGAAGTAGCGGCACCAGCTCCGCCGCTCGGCCAGTTCCAGGCCGGCGAGGACGGGGACAATGGCCAGTTCCGCGTTCTTGAAAAGGGCCTGCTGGCCGTAGGAGCGGCACAGGGTCCCGATGGGGCAGACCGTGCAGAAGGCCTGGAGTCCGAGCGCCGCGCTTCCCGCAGCGGCGCCGCCGAGAATGCCGTACTTGGCCATCCGCGTCCTGAGGAAAGCGGGCAGGCCGAATTTCCTGGGAATCGCCCGGTCCACGAGGTCGAGGACGAAGCCGAAGGGGCAGACCCAGCCGCAGAAGACGCGCCCGAGGAGAATCGTGAGCAGGATCAGGGCGGCAGCCGAGGCGGCTCCGATGAGCACGATCCTCCCCGTCGAGAAGAGGTTCTGGATCATGCCCGTGGGGCAGGCAAAATCGATGCTGCCCGCATTGAAGTAGCAGAAAGTCCCCAGGAAGACGAAGACCAGCAGCAGGAAGGAGATCGCCTGGACGGACCAGCGCAGGCCCTTGATCCAGCGAAAGGCCTTGCCCTTCGTGTAGAGGAGCGCGCCCGTCGGGCAGTTTCTGACGCACAGCGGTTCCCCTTCGCAGAGGTCGCACTTGCGGATCTCGGCGGTCCGGCCGTCCCGCAGGGGCGAGGCCTCCGGGCAGGCGGCCGTGCACAGCCCGCAGGAGACGCAGAAGAGCTTGTCGATCCGGACAATGCCGTCGGCGCCCTTTTCGATCGCCCGCGTCGGACAGGCCTCGATGCACAGGGGCTTCCGGCAGTGCTGGCAATAGACCGCGAGATTCTTTCCCCGTTCGTCATCCGCGACGACACGGATGCTTGCCGAGGCGGGTGCGATCTGCCCGGCATTTCTCGTCGCGCAGACCATCTCGCAGGTGCCGCAGCCCGTGCAGCGGGCCGGATCGAAGAGGATGCAGGGACGGCGGCGCGGCATGAAACGGTCCATCAGCGTCCGCTCTTCCGCTTTCCGGGGCCGGAGATCGTCGAGTCCGAGCAGGTTGTCCCCCGTATCTTTCAGAGGTTCCATCTTCCGCGTCCTCTACGCGTTTCTCCGCAGGTATCCGTCCCGCCGGCAGGCCGGACAGAGCTGAAGCCATTTCAGGACGTTGGGCGCCTCATCCTTGAGCCTCCCGAGGACGAAGTGCTCGACGGGCACCGTGACAAAAGGCTCCCCGCAGGAGGGGCAGATGCTCATGTCTTCCGGTCTGCCTTTTTCCAGGGCCAGACGGCGCAGCCCGCGGACCAAGTCCCGGCAGCTCACCCCCTGAGGGCAGGCGTCGGTGCCGGCATTGCACTCGGTGCAGTACCAGAGGTTCCGGTCCGCAAGGAGGTCCTCTCCGGAGAGCGCCTTCTTGATGAAGCCGCGCGGCGACATCGCGATCGAGAAATTCGCGTACATCTCCGCCATCGGGCAGACGGCCGTGCAGCGGCCGCATTCGACGCAGGCGTCGGCGCCGGAGAGTCTCCGGACTTCGCGCAGGCGTTCATCCTGATCCATGGTTTGCCTCCCTCTCCAGCCTCGCCGCGCACACCTTGAATTCCGGGATTTTCGAGACCGGGTCGAGTGCGGGGTTCGTCAGCAGGTTCGCGCGCGCCTCCGAAAAATGGAAGGGCGCAAAGACGGTGCCTGGAGAAACCCGTGTGGTCACGACCGCCGTCGTCACGATGCTGCCGCGGCGTGTCGAGATCCTCACCTTCTCCCCGTGGCGGATCGAAAGCCCCTTGGCGTCGTCGGGATGGATCTCGGCATAGGCGCCCTCCCGTTCGCGATTCAGGAAGGGGGAGCGGCGCGTCATCGTCCCCGTATGGTAGTGGGCGAACATGCGGCCCGTGTTGAGGTAAAATGGATATTCCGCATCCGGCATTTCCTTGGGCGGCGTGTAGTCGGGCCGGACAAAGCGCCCGAGGCCGCGCGTAAATCTGTCCTTGTGGAGAAAGCGCGTCCCCGGATGATCGGGTTCGGGGCAGGGCCACTGGAGACCCGTCCGCTCCAGGCGCTCATGGCGGATTCCTCCGTAGGCCGGGCAGAGCGCCCCGATTTCCTCCATGGCCGCCGCAGGCTCGGCATACGGGACGGGCACCCCCAGGGCTTCGGACATCCGGCGCAACACGGCAAAATCGTCAAGGGCCCCGCCCGGAGGAGAAACCGCCCGGCGCAGGAGCTGAAAGCGGCGCTCCGTGTTCGTGAACGTGCCGGCCTTCTCCGCGAAACAGGCCCCCGGCAGGACAAGGTGCGCAAGCCGCGCCGTCTCCGTCAGGAAGATGTCCTGAACCACGAGGAAATCCAGCTTCTTCAGGGACTCCTGCACGTGGGTCGCATCGGGATCGCTGAGCATGGGGTTTTCGGCCATGATGTAGAGCGCCCGGATGTCCCTGCCGGCGCGGGAGATCATCTCGGTGACCGTGAGGCCGGGATGGTCCGCGAGCCCCTCGACGCCCCAGGCCTTCTCGAACTTTTCCCGGACGGCGGGATCGCCGACGGCCTGGTAGCCGGGATAAACGTTGGGGAGCGCCCCCATATCGCAGGCCCCCTGGACGTTGTTCTGGCCGCGGAGGGGATAGATCCCCGAAAATTCCTTGCCCACCTGCCCGCAGAGCATGGCGAGATCGCAGAGCGCGATCACGTTCGCCGTCCCGCAGGCGTGCTGCGTGATGCCCATGCAGTAGACGATCGCCGCTTCCTTGGCGCGCGCATAGCGCTCCGCCGTTTCCCGGATCTTTTCCGCGGGAATCCCCGTCTCTTCCGCCGCGTGCTCCACGGTCCAGCCCAGGATGCATTCCAGGAACGGCTCGAAGTCCTCCGTCCGCGCGCGGATGAAGACGTCGTCGATGAGCCCCGCGTCGATGAGGTGCCGCATCATGCCGCAGAGGAGCGGGATATCCGTGCCGGGGCGGATCCGGAGATGATCGGCCGCATTCTGGGCGACGGCCGTCCGCCGCGGATCGACGACGACGAGCCGCGCGCCGCGGTCGATCGCCCGATAGATCTCCCCCATGAGGACGGGGTGGCTCTCGGCGGCATTGGAACCGATGACGAGAAGAAATTCAGCACCCGCGAGATCCCGTATGGAATTGGTCATCGCGCCGCTGCCCAGGGTCTGCACCATGGCGACCGTCGTCGGCGCGTGGCAGAGGCGCGCGCAGTGGTCCACGTTGTTGGTCTTGAAGGCGGCGCGGATCAGCCGCTGGAAGAGGTAGTTTTCCTCGTTCGTGCACTTGGCCGACGAAAGGCCGCCCACGGCGTCGGCGCCGTACCGTTCCACCGTCTCCTTCAGCCTGGCCGCCGCGATCCCGATCGCCTCGTCCCAGGAGATGGGGCGGAATCCTTCGCCCTCCCGCAAAAGCGGCTGCGTCAGGCGGTCCGGCGAGGCGACGAACTCGTGGGCGGACCATCCCTTGATGCACAGGGTCCCCCGACTCACAGGGTGCTCCCGGTCGGGAAGGCTCCCCGTCACGCGGCCGTCCTTCACCTTCAGCAGAAGGCCGCAGCCCGTGCCGCAGTAAGGGCAGATCGTTCGGACAAATTCAACGCTCATGGGGAGCCTCAGTCGACGCCGTCCAGGCCGGCAGCTCGAATCCCGCCGGGGAAGCGTGCTCGAAATCCATCAGCAGGGGCGATTTGCGATCCGCCTGCAGTCCCGCCTCGTAGCCGTATTTTTCCTGCAGGGACCTGCGCATGGCAAGCTGCAGCGCGAGCAGCGGGATGCGGACCGGGCAGGCGTCCTGACAGGCCCCGCAGGCGACGCAGGTATCCGACAGGTGGAAGGCGCGGATCAGATGGTAGGGAATGGTCTCCGCCGGCACGACGCCCCGCTCCACCCAGAGGTCGTCCTCGAGCTTGCAGGGGACGCAGACGCAGATCGGGCAGGCGTTCCGGCATCCGTAACACTTGATGCAGCGGTTCAGGAGCCCCGTCCAGCGCACCATGCGTTCCCCCTCATCCCCGCACAGGAGACCCGCAAAGAGGGGATCCGCGAAGGGATCGACCCCCGCGGTCTTTTCTCCGGCGGCGGGCGTCTCCGGATAAGGTCTCGCGCAGAGACAGGCCTCGGCCTGTCCGCGGGTGCAGGAATAACTCACCGTTTCGAACCGGGAGGGATCGATCTGGTTCCGTTTGACGAGCTCCACCAGGGCTCGTTCGTCGCATCCCCGGCAGACGACGGCGAGCCGGAAGGCCTCCTCCGACGAACGAAGAACCGTCATGGCGAGTTTGGCCAGGTTCCATTTGGGTTCGACCACGAGGCCGGCGATCTCCTCCGGCTTGCGGAAGACGCGCGGCTGCACTACGTTGAAGCGGTCGCGGGCGAGACCGAGGACTCCCCCGACCCGCCCTCCGGCGAGGAGGGCCTCCGTTTTTTCCCGAATCGCATTCACGACATCGTTCATCATTGTACCCGCCTACCGAAAGGTCGGGGTGTTCAGCAAGGGCCCCCGCCAGGCCGAAAGCGGCGGCAGCGGTTCCAGTTCAGCATGGAAAGTCCGCAGGACCCCCGCAAACTGATGCCCCTCGTGGCCTGTGCCGAAGGAAAGCAGCAGCCGCCTCCGGCCGATGCCCACCGTCTCCAGGAGATCGCCGAGGGCCTCCATCCGCTTCAGGGCGACACCGTTCGCATCGTTGAAGCGGCAGCCGCCCAGGTGGCATCCCAGGACCCCGACGCCGTCGGCGCCACTCGCAAAGGCCCGCAGAACGGAATCAGGTTCGATCATGGCCGCACATTCCACGGGGATCACGCGGAAGGAGGCCGGGAGGGGGAACCTTCCCCTGCCGGCGGCATCGGCGCCGATCAGGGCGCACCAGCGGCAGGCGAAGAGGAGGACGCGGGGAGTCCGGCGTGCCGGTTCGCCGGCGGAGCCTTGGACGTTCATCGGAAGTCCTCCTCTGCAAAGGCCCTGCGGATCATCGCACCTACGGCCCTGGCGTTGTGCTCTGGCATCTGGACCGTCCCGTTCGGGCAGACGGCGGTGCAGCTTCCGCAGGCGCGGCATCGCATCTTGTTGACCCGGCTGACCCGGACCTGTCCCATCCGCTGCAGCGCGCAGGCTTCGTAGGGGCAAACGGCCACGCAATTTCCGCAGCCCGTGCAGAATCGGTTCTCGACGCGCGCATGGCCAAATTTCCCCTCGGGCATGCGACCCATGGAGAGCGCCGAAATCCGCTCCCGGCCAAGGATCGCGAGGGCCTTCGCCGCCGCCCCCTCGCCCTGCGTCACGGCCTCGCCCGAGGATACGGGCCAGCGCGCCGACCCGCAGACGAAGATCCCTCCCATCCTCGTTTCCAGCGGGTGAAGGGGATAATCCTCCCGGAAGAATCCGTAGCGGTCCAGGGGGATGCGAAAAATCTCGGAGAGCCGGGCATTGTCGCTCCCGGCGACAAGGGGCGTGCTCAGGACCACCTGTTCGGCCGCGATGGTGCGTGAAATTCCGTTAATGACATCAAAGACCTCGACGCGTTCGACTTGAGCCCCTCCGGAGACGGCCGGCGGCTTCTCCGCATCGTAACGAACGAACCGGACGCCCGCATTCAGGGCGTTGCGGTAGTAGCGCTCCAGGATGTGCCCCGGCGTCATGATGTCGCGGTGCAGGACCGTCACCTCGGCGTCGGGATCGGACTTGCGGAGGGCGACGGCGTTCTTGATGCTCGAGGGGCAGCACATCGCGGCGCAGTAGGGCCGCTCCGGGCAGCGCGCCCCGACGCATTGGATGAATACGGTCCGCTTCGCCGCACCCTTGCCTTCCCGGCCGCGGCGTTCCAGTTCCATGAGCGTGAGGACATTCCTGAGCTCGCCGTAGCGGTACAGGCCCCGGGGAAGCCACGCTCCCGCCCCCGTCGCCAGGATGACCGCCCCGACGCGCACATTCTCGCCGCCGACTTCGGATGCCAGGCGGATTTTGAAGTCGCCGGCGAATCCCGTCGCGGCGGCCACGCGAGTCCTGGGGTGGAAAGAGATGCGCGGGTTCCGTTCGACTTCCTCCAGATAGGGGCGGAGTTTTTCGTCTGCGGCGGCATCCGACGGATAGACGCGTGATATCATCCTCAGCATCCCTCCGCCGGCCGCCCCCCGCTCCACCAGATGGACGGGATACCCGGCCCGAGCCACGGAGACTGCGGCGGCGAGGCCCGCAGAGCCCGCCCCCACAACGAGGCATGCGGGATGCACGGGCACGGCCGCATCCGCCGACCTTGTGCCGTAGCGGAAGAAACCCAGCGCCATCCGCAGGAGGTCGCAGGCCTTGGCGGTCGCTCCCGCCGGGTCTTCCCGGTGGATCCATGCACAGCCCTCGCGGATGTCAACGAGGCGGATCTGCGGCCGGTTGGCGTGACGGGAGAGCGTGGAAACGATCTCGCCCACTTTCCCGTAAGGGGAGCAGGCCGCGACAACGATCCGGTCGGCCCCGCTGTCCCGGACGGCTTTTTCGATCGCCGCCGCGTCTTCCGGCAGGCACAGGGATTCGCAGACCTCCACGGAGACGACGCCGTCCTCACGGGCAATCTTTTCCCGGACGGCCGCGAGGTCGACGGCCGGCTCGATCTGGCCGCAGCAGCGGCAGAGGATGGCGATCACGCCCCGCATGGTCCCTCTCCGTCATACGTCATGGTCTTCATGGCCGCCGCGGATCCCTGACAGGCCGAGGCGGTCACGTCCGCCGGTTCGGCGGCAAAGCCGCATGCGTTCTTCGGCGGGGCCGCGTCCGCCGGATATCCATCTCCGACGGAGGGTCGGAGGTTCCCGTTGAGGACGACCATGTCGAAACGGCGGATCTCCCGCTTCTGCGTCATCGTGTCCTCGAATTTCAGGGCGATACCGCCGCCGGGCAGGGGGTGAACCAGACCCGGCCGTCCCCGGACGAGCCGCACGCCCGCTCCTTCCGCGGCGCGCAGGGAATAGGCATAGTAGTCCCGGCCCACGGTCCTGAGGTCCGTGTAGAAGATCCAGCAGTCGACGCCCGGTTCCCGACGCTTCACCCAGGACGCCTGTTTGAGAGCGTGCATGCAGCAGACTGCGGAACACCAGGGCAGCAGGCGGTCGTCGCGGGCGCCGCTGCACTGGATAAAGGCAATGTTTCCGGGTTTTCCCCCGTCGGATTTTCGGGTGATCCGGCCCTCGTTTCTTCCCGCCTCCGCCGTCCACGCTTCGAATTCCAGCGACGTCATGATGTCGGGGTGCGTCCCGTGCCCGAATTCCGGGAGCGGCGAGAGCTCCGCTTCACGGAAGCCGGATGCGCGGATGACCGCCGCTACCTTCAGGGAAACGCGTTCCTCGTTCCGTTCGAGATCGATCGCCGCGGTGGGGCAGGCCCCGATGCAGCGGCCGCAGCGGTTGCAGAGCGTCTCATCCATGAAGAAGGAGGGCGGATAGACATGCTCGCCGAGCGGCCGCGCCGCATGCAGCGGACAGGACTCGGCGCACCGGCCGCAGAGGATGCAGCGCTCCGGCGCAATGGGCGGCGGCTTCGTTTCGATCGTCGCGAGAGTCCCCTCCGCCGACGCTTCCGCGGCGGCCACACGGGAAGACAGGTGGACGCTGATCGCCGGGTTTCGCCGGAGGCGGCGGATATCCGTCCAGAGCGGACAGAATGCGCAGGAGTCGGTGGGATAGATCTTGTCGAGATTCAGCACCTGCCCGCCCAGAACAAGCGAACGTTCGACGAGATGGACGCGGCGGCCCGCAGCGGCCAAATCCAGGGCGGCCGTGATCCCGGCGACGCCGCCGCCCTCCACGAGAACGGGCAGGCCGTCGACGGGCCGAGGAGAATCTTGAAAGGGCCCTTGCATCACGTTCCTATTCTTCCTCTTTCCACAGGCCGTATCGTTCGGCCAGGGACTTGACGCGCGAGGCGAACCAGTCCGGGAATTCACGCCGGCTCTCGGCCTCCGTCCGATCCTCGAGACGGACGAGGAGCCGCTGCGTCGGCGGCTCGAAACGCCGCACCTTGTCGTAGAAGACCGCGATCGATTTCACCGGCTTCGTCGGACAGCGGCGCTCGCAGGCGCCGCAGCCGTTGCAGTTCCCCTCGACGACGATCGGATTCTTCTTCGAGTCCCGCTCGATCGCCTTGTACCGGCAGGCACGGGAACAGGCGTCGCAGACGCCCTTGCCGGACCATTGCAGGCAGGTCTCCCGGGCGATGACGGCATTGCCGATATCGATCTCGGATTTGGGAATCTTTGCGATGGCTCCTGTCGGGCAGATCTTGATGCATTCCATGCACATAATGCATTTCTTCCAAGACAGAACAGGCGTGCCGGCATTGGCCAGTCCGTCCAGAAGAGATGCGGGATGGAGGGCGTCGGCGGGGCAGACGTCGATGCACTGGTAGCAGCGGGCGCAGGACTTGAGGAATTCGGGTTCGACGAGGGCGCCCGGCGGACGCGGCAGCGCCCTGGCGGCGCCGACCTTGACCAGGCTGAAGGCAACTCCGGAAACGGCCCCGGCAACGATGAGCTGAAGCAGGTCACGGCGCGAGAGGGCCATGGGAAACCTCAAACAACCGACAGGGACCGAAGAAAACGCCTTCTTCCAACACGCGCAAATGTCCGGCGGATACCTTCCTATAAAACAATCCCGGACTCAAGCGGGAAAAGGCCGGCGGAACAAATCCGGCGCAACGAAAAGAATGGGGGGCGGGCGCCCCGAAAGCCGGACCCCGCCCCCCGTCAGGTCTTTCTACAGATTCTTCTTCGCCTGCTGGACGTCGTCGACCAGGTGCTCCAGACCAAGGGTCTTGAGCGTCTCCTCCGTCGGAATCCCGTTGTCGTCCCAGCCGTAGTACTTGTAGTAGGCTTCCTGCATCTTCTTTTCGTCTTCCGCCGTGAAGAGCGTGCCCTTCTTGAAACCCTCCGGCAGCGGCTCCGTCATGAAACGCTTGGGAAGCCGGTCCAGCTTGCGGCTGACGCCTTCGCGGACGTTGAAGCAGCGCTCCATGGTGATGATGCGCTTCGCCGTCGCCCAGTATTCCTGGTCCGTCATGCTCCACCCGCAGAGCGGGTTGAGCATGTTCACGAATACCGGCGGGGTCTCTTTGGCCCAGGGGTAGCCGCCGACGAAGGAGCACATGCAAAGCGAGTTGACCATCGCCCAGCGGGCCTGGATCTCGGGGCTGTCGCCCTCGTGATGGTCACCGCCGCACTGGCCCATGGCGTAGCTGTAGCCGCGGCCCTTGTCGCCCCGCGGATCGTGGGCGGCAATTTCCTTGCCCCGCACCTGGACGGCCCAGGCTTCCGAGCCCTTGCCGATCTCCTGGGACATCTTCCGTACGCCCTTGGAAAGGAGCTTTCCGGCCTTGCCCGTTTTGTAGGCGATTTTCCGGATCAGATCGAGATAGGCGTCGGAATTGCCCCATTTCGGCCTGACGCCGTCGAGGTCGGCCGCCGTCAGGACGCCTTTGTCGACGCACTCCGTCGTGAAGCCCAGAATGCCGCCCGTGGAAATCGCGTCGAGGCCGAGCGCATCGCACAGCTCGATCATCGCCATCATGCCCGCGAAGTCCTTCATCATGAGATTGCTGCCCAGGAGGCCGCCGGTCTCGTACTCGGGACCCTCGGCGATCATGCCCTTGTACTTGCCCTCGCGGATGACGCCCAGTTTCATGCAGTGGATCGGGCAGTTGTTGCAGGCCACGTGCCGTTTCCAGAAGGTCCGGTTCGCCTGTTCGGCGCCGATGTGCTCGATGTCGGGATACCAGGTCGTCTGGAAGTTCTTGGTGATGAGCGAGCTCGTGATCCACTGTTTCTGCTCGAGGAGACCGCCGGTGCCCCAGCGTTTGATCCCCTGCCATGCCTCGCGTTCGACGGCGAGACGCTCGGCCTCTTTCGCCGCCTCGAGAAACTTCGCCGGTTCCACCGTGGGAACGGCCTTCGTCCCGCGTACGCCGATGCCCTTGAGCTTCTTGTTGCCCATGAGCGCGCCGGTGCTGGTGCGGGCCGCCGCCCGAAAACGCTCGACGATGACGCAGGCGATGGGAACGCCGTTCTCGCCGCCAGGTCCGATGACCGCCGTCCGGGCGTAAGGATCCTTCATCTCCTTGAGGATCATCTCGTCGGTCGCTTCCGTCGTCTTGCCCCACATCTTCCCGGCGTCCTTGATCTCGGCCTTGTCGTCCTTGATCGACAACCAGACCGGCTTCTTCGCCTTTCCCTTGATGTAGATGCCGTCCCAGCCCGCCCACTTGATTTCGTTGCCGAAATGGCCGCCCACCTCCGCGTGGCTGGTGAGTCCCGTGTAGACGCTCTGGTTCACAAAGCTCGCTCGCGTCCCGGGGCAGTAGGTGCCGTTCAGGGGCCCGCCGCCGATGAAGATGAAGCTGTCCTCCGCGTAGGGATCGTGATGCGCCTTGTATTCCGTCGTCAGGAAGTGGTCGCCCATGCCGGCGCCGCCGATGCACTTGCGCGCGACCTCGTCGGACAGCTCACGCACCTTGACCTCGTTCCTGCTCAGATCGACTTCCAGGATTTTGCCGAAGTATCCGCCTTTGGGTGTCGTCATGGTGATCACCTCCCCTTCCCGGATTTCCCAGTGACGACCCTGCCGCCTTTGCTGGGATAGAACACGAGTTCGAGCATGTCCTCACCGGCCTTGACCGGCTTCACGTTCCGGTACGCCAGGTTGACGCCGAAGCCGAGGGTGTTGGCCATCAGACAGGGCCCTTGGGGATTGCCGGACTGGCGAAGGCAGGCCTTCACGCACTCCGGATCGCCGCCGCACATGTCGCACATGAGGGGCTGGCCCGTGTCGGGATTCGCCCGCACGAACCCGGCCGGACAGGCCTCCTGGCACTTCATGCATTTTTCGCCGATGCAGGTCTTCTCGTTGAGGAGAATGCCGTTGCTCTTCGGATCCACGGTGAGCGACTTGGGGTTCGTCGGGCAGGCCGCGACGCAGGGATGGTCGTCGCAGTGCCAGCAGATCACGGGGATATCGACGACCCCCTTGTGCTTGTAGACGTGCACCTTGGCCACCGAGGGCCGTACGACGCCCGTGTGCGATACGGAGCAGGCGTACTCGCAGGACCGGCAGCCCGTGCAGTTCTGGCGTTCGACGAAAAGATAACGCTGCATGACCTTCGGCGCTTCCGCCGCCTTGGCATCCTTCGGCCGGACGCCGCCGATGGTCGCGATCGCCATCGCTCCACCAGCCGCGATCGCCGCTCCCTTCAGGAAGCCGCGGCGCGACGTCTCCTTGTGAAATATTTCGGGAATCTTGATCTCTTCTTTCATAGAACCCTCCCTTTCGTCCGTTGCATCGTTCAAGAAATCTCCCCTCCGCCTATTGCCCTGCCAATTTCGTGAGAAAAAATTTCCGCGAGACGCTTATCCCTTTCCCGGAACCGCGCCTGACGGCGATCCCGGGGGTACGGCCGATGCAGGCTATTTCAGTTTGCTCGAATAGACGTAGTCGTTGGTCTTCTGCGCCGCATGGCAGCGGATGCACTCGTCGATCTTGCCCTCCTGGTCGACCTTGCCGTCCGGGGTGTACTGCGCCCAGAACCAGTCTCCATCGGAAGGGTTGTAGCCCTTCACCTTGTACATGACGCCGATGGACGCGAGCTTCTTGTCCGCCGTGAAATTGTCGATGACCACCATGGAATCCACTGGCAGCTTCCCCTTTTTGGCGGCGATGCCCTTCAGGGCGGCGGCGTTCACGTAGACGTTGAGCAGCGCGCCGTGGGGATCGACGCCCTTGTGCATCGGCTTCGAGTCGGGCCACATCTTCCACTTCTTCGCGTAGTCCGCCTTCTTCAGGAAGTCCCAGACGGCGGCCCCTTTGGGGGCGAGTTTTGTCTGGGCTAGCCCCCAGCCCGCAAAGGCAAGGGAAAGAACGGCAAAAAACGTGATCAAGACAATGGTGCGTCTCTTCATGACCTCTCCTCCGTGATGATTCGTTTGGTTGAAATACAGATGGTGTCAGGCAAGATGATCGAACGACAACCTCGGGAAAGCTTCATCGCGCAACCTCTACGAAGAGTGGGGATCGCCGGAAAGGCTCTGGAGGAAAACTCCTGTCGTCGGGTACGAAGTTAATCGCTTTTCCGCAAAATTGTCAATCGATATTTGATAAAAAACCTAATGATATTATGGACATATGCCATATGCGACATATGTCTTGCCGAGCATCGCTTTATTTGATAGGTTTTGCGCCATCCTCGCGTTTCATCCGGCTCCGCAAAGGGGTGCATCATGGAAATTCGGCATAAGATCTGGCTGGAAAAAAACGGCAAGGTCGTCTTCGGCCCCGGAAGGGATGTCCTGTTCAAGGCCATCGACGAATGCCAGAGCCTCAACGCCGCCGCGAAGAAGCTGGGCATGTCCTACCGTGCGGCCTGGGGACGGGTGCGGGCCTCTGAGGAGCGCCTCGGCATAAAGCTCGTCGAGACCGACGCCGGCCGGACCGGCATGCACCTCACGGAGACGGCGAAAAAACTGATCAGCCAATTCGACAAGCTGGATGCAGAGATTTCCCGCCTCCTCGACGACGCGAACCGGCAGCTTCCGTGAACGCCTTCCCGCCTCCGCAAATTTCATGGAATATCCCTTCGTTCGTTGATTGATCCGCTATGATTCCTATGATAGAATCCCGCCGCGTTCGGACAGGTTCCGTCCGCCAGGCCGGATGAGCGGCGGCTGCGCTTTGCCGGAAATCCCTTCCCCGCTGACGAGGATGTGCCGCGAGAGGCAAAGGAGGAGAAGACGATGAACAGAATCTTTGCGTGGACGATATCGGTGCTGCTGGCTCTTGCCGTTCCGGCAGCAAGTCTCTGGGCGCAGGACGACTGGCAGAAGAAGGCCGAATTGGGTTCCTACGAAGCCGCAACGTTCGATGCCCCGCAGATCTACGAAAAGGCCAAGGCGGAAAAAGAGGTAAACGTGTACTCGTACTCCTCGCGGGTCCACCAGTTCGGGAAGACCTTCGAAAAGCAGTATCCCGGCATCAAGGTCAACGGCTTCGACATGGATTCGGCGGAAATCGTGACGAAGGTCCTTGCCGAGCAGAAGGCCGGCAACGTTGTGGCCGATGTCATCTTTCTGAAGGATCCCTCCACCGTGGTCAACGAACTTCTGAAGAAGGGATACATCGTCACCTACGTTCCCGCGGACATCAAGTCCGTCCTGCCGGAGCGCTTCCGGAAGCCGTTCCTCACGCACCACGTCAGCATGGATGTCCTCGTTTACAATACGGAGACGAACAAGCAGGCCCCCGTCAAGAGCCTCTGGGATCTGACGAAACCGGAATGGAGGGGCAAGGTTCACTTCCCCGATCCGACGAAGATGACCGAATTCATCGAGTACCTCTCGACGATCGTCCAGCATGGCGACGAGATGGCCAAGGAATACCAGAAGGTTTTCGGCCAGCCCATCAAGCTGAGCAAGGACTCCAAGAACGCGGGCTACGAGTGGATCCTCCGCGTGCTGAAAAATGACGCCGTCGTGGCTGGATCGACGAACGACGTCTCCAACGCCGTCGGACAGCCCGGCCAGCAGAAGCCTCCCGTCGGGATCACGGCCTTTTCCCGCCTGCGGGACAAGGAAAAGAATCCGAAACTGGTCTTTGACGTCGCCTACGATATGCAGCCGGTCATGGGCGTAGCCACCGAAGTGATCGTCGCCATCGTCAGCAAGGCCAAACACCCTGAGGCGGCGAAACTGATGGTCCGCTGGATGATGGGGGACGAGAAAGGCGGACAGGGCTACCAGCCCTATTTCGTTTTCGGGAACATCGCTACGCGGACGGATCAGCCGGCGCCCAAGGGTTCGAAAACGCTTTCGCAGTTGAACCTCTGGATGGCAGACCCGAAATTCGTCTGGGACAACGGCCAGGAGATCCGGGATTTCTGGCTCGGCAATCTCAAGTAGTCTCGAACGGCAACGGTTCGACGGTCTTTCTCCGCCGCCGGCGCGACCTTTTGAGGCCGCGCCGGCGGCTGTTTCACGATGAGGAGAGACGTGCATCGCAGCGCGGGAATTGACACCCCCTCCTCTTTCCGGGGACGATGGAATCGTTTGCGCTACCTGGCGGGTCAGCCCCATGTGGTGATGGGGGTTCTTCTCCTCGTCGTGCTGTTCTTCCTCGTCATTGTCCCTTTCTTTCAGTTGGTTCACGACACGGCCGTCTGGCAGGAGACGGATCGCCGGATCAGCCGGCAGGCGGAGCCGGGCGAATGGACCACCTTCCATTATGCCCGCGTCTTCGCGAGCCGCTTGAGCCAGAACATCTTTTACCGGCCGCTGCTGCATTCCCTCGCGACGTCGCTCGCCATTTCCGCCGTTGCCATGCTGATCGGCGGACTCTTCGCATGGCTGGTAGTCCGGACGGACATGCCCTTCCGCCGGACGCTTGCAACCTTTGCCGTCATTCCCTACGTGCTGCCCTCCTATACGCTCGCCCTCGCGTGGCTCGACTGCTTCAAGAACGAGCGCATCGGCGGCGCCATGGGGATCTTCCAGTATCTTACCGGCGTTCCGACGCCGGACTGGCTGGCCTACGGGTTCGTTCCCATCGTCATCACCCTGTCGCTCCACTATTACCCCTTCACCTATCTCCTCCTCTCCGGCGCCCTCGTTTCCGTGGACTCCCACCTGGAGGAGGCGGGGGAAGTCCAGGGGGCGACGCGGTGGCGGATCCTCCGGAAGATCACCTTCCCGATCGTCCTGCCGGCGCTGGCATCCGCTTTCATCCTGACCTTCTCCCGCGCGCTGGGGACCTTCGGAACCCCGTATTTCCTGGGCGCCCCGGTGCGGTATTTCACCCTGGCGACGACGATCTATACCAACATCACGAACCGCACGCCCGCGGTGGCCTACATCTCGGCGCTCGTCCTGATCCTGATCTCCGTCTTCATCATCTATGCAAACCAGCGCCTGACGGCATCGCGGAGCTTCGCCACCATCGCCGGGAAAGGCTTCCACCAGCACCTGACGCCCCTGGGAAAATTCCGCGCGGTCGCGCTGATTTTTTCGGGAAGCCTCATCTTTTTCGGCGTTGTCGCCCCCCTCTGCCTTCTGACGTGGCAGACCCTCATGCTCTATCCCAACGATTATTCCCTGGGAAATCTGACGCTCCACTTCTGGATCGGGCAGAGCACGCCCTCGCTCGCCGAAGGGGAAAGCGGCATCCTGCGGAACAGCCAGGTCCTCGGCGCCGCCTGGAACAGCGTCGAGCTCTCGGTCCTCGTGGCAGTTCTCGCGGGCATCCTGGGGACCCTCGTCGGCTATGCCGTCGTCAAGGGACGCAAGACCTGGCTTGCCGCCCTCGTGGAGCAGGGATCCTTCCTGCCCTACCTCATCCCCAGCATCGCCTTCGGGGCGATCTACCTTTCACTCTTCACGCGCCCTCTCGGTCCGCTGCCCGCACTCTACGGCAGCTTCGCCCTCCTCGTCATGGTGTGTCTTGCCAAGAACATGCCCTTCTCGGCGCGGGCCGGCATCTCCTCGATGATGCAGGTGGCGGGCGAACTGGAAGAGGCGGCGGTCATGGCCGGGGCGACCTGGCGGCAGCGCTTCCAGAGGATTCTCCTGCCGCTGACTCTGTCGGGGTTCGTGTCAGGGTTCATCCTCGTCTTCATCGCGACCATGCGCGAGCTTTCCCTCATCATCCTGCTGGTGACGCCCAATTCGCGAACCCTCACCACCATGACGTTCCGTTACGTCGAGCAGGGCTATTCCCAGTTCGCGGACGCCATCATCGTCTTTATCGTTGTTCTCGTCATCGCCGGGGAATTCCTGGCGCGCCGCCTGGGACGAAAGGAGAACCTCTGACATGTCGCGGATCGAGTTATCGGGCCTGAGCAAGCGCTTCGGCAACGTCGTCGCCGTGGACGACTTCTCGCTTACCGTGGAAGACGGAGAATTCATCACCCTCCTGGGGCCGTCCGGTTGCGGCAAGACGACGGTGCTGCGGATGCTTGCGGGTCTGGAAATGCCCGACAAGGGCCTGATCCGGATCGACGACCAGGTCGTGTATTCCAGCCGGGACGGGATCTTCGTTCCTCCGGGGAAGCGGAATGTCGGTCTGGTCTTCCAATCCTACGCCCTGTGGCCCCATATGACGGTCTTCCGGAATGTGGCCTTCGGCCTCGAGATTTCGAAGACCGACCGCGCGGAAACGGCGAGGCGCGTCGGCGAAGCCCTGACGTACATGCAGCTCCAGGGCATGGAGGAGCGGTATCCGCAGCAGTTGAGCGGCGGCCAGCAGCAGCGCGTGGCCCTCGCCCGAATGCTGGTGACCGGGCCGTCCGTCTTTCTCATGGATGAACCCCTCTCCAACCTGGACGCCAAACTGCGCATGGAGATGCGGGCCGAAATCAAGCGGCTCCACCGCGAAAGCCGGGCAACGACCCTCTACGTCACCCACGACCAGCACGAGGCCCTCACGCTTTCCACGCGCGTCGCCGTCATGGACCGGGGCGTTCTGCAGCAGGTGGACCCACCGCAGCGGCTCTACCGGAAACCGGCCAATCTGTTTGTCGCGGATTTCATCGGCAGCCCGACCATCAATTTCCTTTTCGGCACGATCCGGCGGAGCGAAGACAGGTCGTTCCTGCAGGGCGCGGAGATCGTTCTCGTCCTGCCCGCCGCGTGCGGCGCCGGCGGCCGCGAGATCGTCGCCGCCGTCCGGCCCGAAGACATCCAGCTCTCCGCCGCAGAAGGCGAAGATGCCGTCGAAATCCATTCCGTTCTGCCCGCCGGGGCGGACACAATCGTCCAGGTGAAATGGGGAGGCGAGATCCTCACGGCAAGACAGCCGGGCGTCTTCGCCGGCGACGTGGGCGACCGGCTCTTCATCCGCATCCCATCGGAAGCCCTGAGCATCTACGACAAGGAAACAGGGCGGCTCGTCTACTGAAACCGGCAAAGAATTTTTCAGGACACCTCTCTTGACAATGGAGCTGCCGCAGGGCACTAATGATAGGGCGCCGCCGCAACGTTTTGTCCTCCCGTCCGGGGAAAGGCAAGCCGCGCGTCCGACGCACCATCGAGGAACCTATGAACAGCAGTTGGAAGGAAAAGGTCGTCTCCCCCGAGAAAGTGATTGCCGCCGTCGAACCGGGCATGAGCATCTTCCTGGGCACGGGGACGGCCGAGCCGCGGACGCTGGTCAAACACCTCATGACCTCGGCGGGGGCGCACCTCCAGGACCTCGAGTTGATCCAACTGGTCAGCCTGGGTGACACCGTCTCCATCGACGAACGTTACGCCAACAAGTACCGTCTGAAGACCTTCTTCTCCGGCTGGATCGCGAGCCAGGCGATCCGGGAAGGACGCGTGGATCTGGTCCCCAGCCGCTTTTCGCGCATTCCCTGGCTCTTCAAATCCGGCGTGCTGCGCATCGATGCCGCCTTCGTCCAGGTATCCCCGCCGGACGAGAGCGGGTTCGTCAGTCTCGGCGTCGGCGTCGACGTCTCGCGGTACGCCATCGAAAAGGCCTCGCTCGTCGTGGGCGAGATCAACGACCAGATCCCCTACACGCTCGGCGACACCCTGGTGCACGTCGACGATTTTGACTTCTTCATTCACGCGACGGAGCCGCCCCTGTATGTCCCCCGCTGGCCCGTCGACGAGGTTTTCCACAAGATCGCCGCCAACGTGGCCTCCGTCGTGGAAGACGGAAGCTGCATTTCCTTTGCCATCGGACCGCTCTACGAGGCCCTGGGCAAACAGCTCCAGACCAAGCGCGACCTCGGCATCCACACCCCCTTCTTCACCGACGCCCTCATGGACCTGGTGAGAAGCGGCGCCGTCACGAACCGCCGGAAGCAATTCTTCCGCGGCAAGTCGCTCGCCTCGTACGCGCTGGGCACGGCGGAGCTGCTGCGCTGGCTCGACCGCAACCCCTTCGTGGAGTTCCAGCCTCTGGACGTGGTCTCCGATCCCAAGAACATCAGCCTGAACGACGGTTTCGTCGGCATCCTGCCCGCGCGGAAGGCCGATCTGACGGGAAACATCGCGCTCCATATCGGCAGGGGGAACATGACGGCGGCGCCCGGGGCCGTCCAGGAACTCTACATGGGGGCCGCCCTCTCCCGGAACGGGCGGACGATCTTCGCCCTTCCCAGCCGGAACCGGAAGGGCGCGGCAAACATCATGCTCTCCATCGAAGACTTCCCCTACCAGTTCCCCAACCGGGAATCGCTGGACATGATCGTAACCGAATACGGCGTGGCCTACCTCCGGGGCCGGACGGTCCGCGAGCGGGCACAGGCGCTGATCGAGATCGCCCACCCTGACGACCGGGCGGAGCTGGTCCGCCAGGCCAAGGGATTCCGGATCCTGTACCAGGACCAGATCTACCTGGCCGTGTCCGGCCACATGTACCCCGAGGAAATCGCCTCCGCCCACACCTTCAAGAGCGGCCTCACCGTGCGGTTCCGCGCGATCAAGCCCTCCGACGAGGAGGGGATGCGGCGCCTCTTCTACCGCTTCTCCGACCGCGCCGTGTACTACCGCTACTTCAGCCCCATCAAGGCCATGCCCCACGGCAAGATGCAGGAATATGTCAACGTGGATTACCGCCGGACGATGTCCGTTGTCGGGGTGATCGAGGAAGAAGGCCAGGAAAAGATCATCGCCGAGGCCCGCTACGCACGGAGCAAAGACCGCCCGTACGCTGATACGGCCTTCATCGTCGACGAGGACTACCAAGGCCGGGGGATCGCGTCGTTTCTCTTCATGCTTCTGATCAAGAAAGCCCGCGAAGAAGGCATCGAGGGATTCTCCGCCGACGTCCTCGCGGACAACAAGGCCATGCTCAAGGTCTACGAGCGGTCGCCTTACCCGGTGCGGGCCGTTCTCGATGGCGGCATCTATGAACTTTCCATCCCCTTCACGGTGAAGAACGCTGCGGACAAGGTTCCCCCCTCATGAAAAGAATATTTTTGATTGCTGCGATCCTGATCCTTTCCGTTCCGGCCTGGGCCCAGAAGCCGGCGTCGCCCCCGTCCGCCTCGCACGCCGAAACGGCGTCGGCGCCTTTTCTGATCTCCTCGCTCCGCGTCCAGGGTCCGCTCGACTTCTGCGGAGAACCCGTTCCCCTCGCGGAACCGGACGTCCGCGAGCGGCTGGAGAAGGAACTGCTCACGACGATCTGGAACCGCCCGCAGACGATCCTGTGGCTCAAACGGGCGGGCCGCCACCTGCCGTACATCGAAGCGGAACTCCGGCGCAACGAGATGCCGTCCGACTTGAAGTATATGGCGATCATCGAAAGCGCGCTCCTGCCCCACATCGGCTCGAACAAGGGGGCCCGGGGGTTCTGGCAGTTCATCGATCCGACGGCGACCCGATTCGGCATGACTGTCAACAGCGATATCGATGAGCGCCGGAGCCTTCCCTATTCGACGCGGGCCGCCATCGCCTACCTGAAGGCGCTGTACGCCGATTTGCATTCCTGGACGCTGGCCGCCGCCGCCTACAACATGGGCGAAGAGGGGCTCAAGTCGGAAATCCTCGTGCAGAACACGAACGACTACTACCGCCTGTACCTGCCGCTGGAGACCCAGCAGTATGTCTTCCGGGCGGTTGCGGCCAAGATGATCCACACGAATCCCCGGGCGTACGGCTTCGCCCTGAACGGGGAGGACCTCTACCGGCCGGTGGACGCGGAACCCGTGGAAGTGAAGGTGAAGCAGGATATCCCGATCTTTCTGATCGCCCAGGCGGCCGACACTTCCTTCAAGGTGATCAAGGATCTGAACCCGGAGATCCGCGGCTACTACCTTGAGGGGACAAGGACGCTCTACGTTCCCAGGGGGGCCGCGCCGAAATTCCAGCAGCGCCTGGAAAGGCTCGTCGAACAGTGGCTGGCGGAGCGTTGGAATTTCGTCTATACGGTGAAGAAGGGGGATACGCTTTCAGGAATCGCCCAGCGCTTCGGGGTGCCGCTCCCGGCGCTCATGATCTGGAACCGGACCGATCGAAAAAGGACGCTCCAGCCCGGGGAGAAGCTCTTCATCTTTGCGGAGTCGGTGCGGGCGGCGGGAAATAACGGCGCCCGCTGAAGCCGGCGTGTCACTCCCTTCCGCACAGCGCTTCCATCAGAGAGACGATATCCGCGCCCAGGCGACGCGCCTTTTCCGCCGACAGGGCCCCGGATCCGACGAGTCCTGCCGGGGTGCCCTCCCCGGACCTGCTGATGGCGACCAGTTCCGGATCGGACAGCACGCGGAAGACCGCCAGGTCTTTCCTCTTCGCCTGTTCGAAGCGCCACCGATAAAGCCTCGCCAGCCTTTCCCTCTGATCCGGCGCAAGGGTCTCATAGCCCTCCACGTAGAGGTGACCCAGCGGGTTGAAACGCTTCTCGTGCCACTCGGCGCCGGTCATCTGTTCAAAGCGCCTCTGCGCCTCGGCCTCCAGGTCCTTTTCCCGCAGGTCCGCGGCTAGTTTCCGATACAGGGGAAGGAGGAAGGAAGTGTCTTCGGCGGCATAGCGCAATTGCTCGGCCGACAGGGGACGATTTTCCCAGCGGGAGCGCTGTGTCGACCTCTTCTTGTCGATCTGCACGCCCAGGTGGATGCCGATCAGGGTGGACAGGGACAGATGGCTGTCTCCCAGCAGGGAGGCGGCGCGGTGGGTGTCGAAAATGCCCCGGAACGAGAACCCGTAGTCCCGCTTGAGAATCCGCAGGTCGTTGTCGCCGGCGTGGGTCACCTTCACGATCGCCGGGTCCGCAAAAAAACTCCCCAGTCCGGCTAGATCCAGGCCCGCGAGCGGATCGACGAGGTAGGTGCGCTTTTCGTTGGTTAGTTGCAGCAGGCAGAGTTTTTCATGAAAGTAGCGGAAGGAATCGTATTCCGTATCGAGACCGGCGGCGGCCGATGCGCTGAGCTCTCGAAGGGCCTCCTCCAGCGTTTCCCGTGAATCCACCCACAGCAAGGTATCGGACATTTCCAACCGATCGGTACGGAAGTTTGAAAATCCTTACCCCCAAATGCGTCCCGCCGTCAAGCATGCAGCAAGGAGGGCAAGCCCGATGAGCGCGATCCGGTCCCGGTTCGAGATCCGCAGTTCTCGCAGCGTCGTCGCCGGCTGCCCTGCATAACCGCGCGCCTCGATCGCATCGGCCAGTTCTCCCGCCCTCCGGAAGGTCGAAAGGAGGACATGGACCGCCGTCATCCGGGCGGTGCGAAAGCGCGCCCCGATGCCCTGCCGCGGCAGCTCGCCGCCCCGGGCGGCCCGGGCCGTGCGGATGCGGTCCAGTTCTTCGAGATAGACGGGGAGAAAGCGCAGGGCGACGGACGCCCCCATAGCGAGATCGCGCGACGGAACGCCCAGCCGGCGCAACGGGTGCAGGATCCGTTCGATTGCCGCAACGATCTCCGACGGTGGCGTCGTCATCGTAAGAAGAGACGCCGCGGTCAGCAGGCAGGCAATTTGCCAGCTTACGAAAAAGCCGAGCCGGATTCCCTGCGGGCTGACGCCGAGCTCGCGGAGCACGGGAAGATCGACCGGCGCTCCCTCTGCAAAGAGCGCCTGGAGGCAGAACAGAAGCGCGATGACGGGGGTCATGGGACGAAGCTCGGCAAAGAGCCGGGAAACGCCGATGCCGGCAAGGGCGGCGCCTCCCGCAAGGACGGCCGTGATGAGGAGCGCGTCCACGCCGTTGGCGGCAAAAACCCCCGCACTCAGGACAAACACGGCCAGGATCTTCACCCGCGGGTCGAGCCGGTGGAGCGCGGTTTCCCGGACCAGATATCCCGCCGGACGGATCATCGCCCCTGCTCCCTGCCGCCGGGCGGGATTTCCCGGATATGGGCGGCGATCTCGCGGGAGGCCTCCTTCAGCGTGAGGGCGCCGCCCTTCACGCCGACGCCCGCCTCCCGAAGCCGCTCGAGAATCTCGACGGCCGGCGGCACGTCGAGTCCCAGACTGCGAAGCATCTCCCGCCGCGTGAGGATGTCCCGTGGAGTCCCCTCACAGCGGACGGCGCCCGCCTCCATGATGACGACGCGGTCCGCGTGGACGATCTCGCGCGCGTCGTGAGCGACATGAACTATCCCGATGCCCCGCTCGCGGTTCAAGGACCGGATCAGCGCAAGCACGCGCCGCCGGGCTGCGGGATCAAGATATGCCGAAGGCTCGTCGAAAGCGATGTAGCGGGGATCCATGGCGATGACGCCGGCGATCGTAACCAGACGCTTTTCGCCGCCGGAGAGCGTGTGCGGCAGACGCTTGCCCAGCGCGGGGATGCCGACGGCGGTCAGGGCGTCGTCGACGCGTCTCCGCAGCTCCTGCGGCGGCAATCCCATGTTCCCGGGACCAAAGGCCACGTCCTCCTCGACCGTCATACCGACGATCTGATGCTCGGGATTCTGGAAGGACATGCCCACGCGGCGGCGGATCTCCGCAACAGCGCCCCGGTCCCTCGTGTCGAGGCCATCGACGGTGACGGAGCCTTCGCTGGGCATAAGGAGGGCGTTGAGCTGGCGGATCAGCGTCGTCTTGCCGCAGCCGTTGGCACCGATGAGGCCGACGTATTCCCCTTCGCGGACCGTGAGCGAAGCGCTGCGCAGCACCGGCTCGTCGGCCGCCTCATAGGCGAAGGTCACCCGGTCGGCGACAATCATCGCAAGCCTCCCCGAAACGGCGGCTGGCTTTTCAGAATCCGTATGATGAAGGCTGCCGCCGCCATCTTGGCGGCATCCCCGGGAAGGAAGGGCAGCACCCCGACGGCGAGGGCCTTCGCCGGCGAGAGACGTGCAACGAGCAAAAGTTGGACGACGCCCAGGGCATAGAGGCAGGCCGTCCCCGCCGCCATGGCCAGGAGAAGCCGGATGGAGCCGGCGGGCTTTCCGCCCTGCGCCAGGCGGCCCGTGACATAGGCGCCGACGATGAAGCCGATCAGGTATCCGCCGGTGGGCCCCAGGAGGACGCCCAGTCCGCCCTTTCCGGCGGCGAAGACGGGAAGTCCGACGGCGCCGATCAGGACATAGACCGCCTGACTCCAGGCGCCCAGCGGCCCGCCCAGAAGGCAGGCCGCCAGGTACAGAAAAAATGTCTGCATCGTCACCGGGACGGGCGGAACCGGAACCACGATGTAGGCGCCGACCGCCGTCAGCGCCCCGAACATCGAGGCGTAGATCCTTCCGCGCAGTGACGATCCTTCCGACATCAGCCGCATCCCGCCGCCTTCGCTCCCATCAGCCCATAATTCCCGCTACTGTGCAGTATTATGCCCAGAAAGGCCTGCCCCGGGCCGCCTGGATCTTTTTCGACCCTGCAGCTTCTCGCTGCGCGGCCGATGCCAAACTCGGGCTTGCGCCCTCAGAGTCTTCTTCCTTCCGGCGAAGGGAAAAGTCCCGCAGGCAAGGCGCGCGACTCACGAGGAGCGAGGCGTACTGCGATGTACGCCGCAGCGACGAGAGAGGCGGCGCAACGCCGCATCCGGGCTTTTTCCGATGCCGGGACAGTGGCATCGGGGGGCTGCGACCCTGCGAAGGCAGGGGGCCCCGAAAAATCTCCAAAGCGCCCCTACAGCAGGCCTTTTCCTATACATTCCGTGAATGCGTCCTCTCCTCAGAACGCCAGCGAAACACCGCCGCGCCAGGTGATCCCGGGCGCCGGGTAGTAGGTGTTTTCTCCTACCCAGGAAACATTGTCCGTCCCGAAGTTCACATATTTCTTGTCGAAGAGATTCTCCACTCCCAGGAAGGCCGAGAGCCTCCACTTTCCCGTCTTCGGCCGATAGAAAAGATAGAAGTTGTAAAGGGTGTAGGACTCGACCTTGTCCGTATTGTTGTCGAAGTCGCCGCTCAGGAAACAATCGGCGACATAGCGCGCCTCAGGGCGCAATACGAGCGAGAAGGGCAGATCCACTTCCATGCCGATATTGGCGGTCCTGCCGGGGACGAGGGGCACCTCTTTCCCTTTGTACTGGCCGGCCTCGAACGTCGCCCGGTGGTAGGTAAAATTCCCGTAGGCCCTCACCCAATCCACGAATTCATACGACGCGGACATCTCCGCGCCTTCGTGCCGGGTCTTGTCCATGTTCCGGTTCTTGTTCGCCACCGCGTCCCACGCGATTTCGTCTTCCATGTCGATCCGGAACAGGGAAAGGCCCATCTTCAGACCGGGGATCGGAGAAAGATGCGTTCCCACCTCCACGCTTTTTCCGGTTTCCTTCTCCAGGTTCCTGTTGAAGCCGCCCCCCCAGCCGTTGTAACTGGCCTGTTCGTCGATGAACGGGATGCGGTACACAGTCGCGTATTTTGCGTAGACGCTCGAAGTCTTTCCAAAAAGATACGTAAGACCGGCCTCATAAGCCTCCGCCGCGTGCACCTTTTCATCGTCGAAATTGTTGGCAGGCGTCGCGTAGTCCGTGTTCTTCCCTTTCTGGATCGTCCGGTCCTGCCTGAACCCGAGGCTGAGGATCAGGGGATTGAAAATGTGGAACTCATCCCTCGCGTAATAGCCGGAGCTGTCTCTCGTCAAATCGGCAATCGAATTCTTCGTCGTCCGTTCCCGAGCGCCGAAAAAGGTCTTTTCATAGGGTTCATGGTACCAATCGATCCCCAGAGTCAGCTTGTTCCTGAAACCGAAAATCTCCTTGTCCAGGACGTATTTCGGAGTCAGCCCGTACGTCTCCACTTCCGTGTCCGAGTACTTGTTGGACCAAAAGGAAGGCATGTTGTTTTCTATATGCTTCTTTCCATACAGAAGATTAACGTCCAGCCGGCCCAGGGGACCCAGAAACGACGTGACGCCGATATTCGCATTGGTGTACTTGTCCGACCCGTCGTCGTCGGGTGCGGCGCTCGTCCAGTTCGCTGGAGTGGCCGGCTGATACTGCCGCCGATCCTGTTCCATCTGGGCTTTGGTCAGGGCGCCGGGCATCTGGTAGTCGGTCTTGTTGAAGGACAGTCCGAAGGAAAGGTTGAGCCGGTCGTTGGCGAGATACCCCACGTCAAGCCCCGCGTTCCGGGATGAGAACTTCGATCGATCCCGGTATCCGAAACTGAATTCGTTTTCCCCGTTCAGGGAATAGGTCCACTTGTCCGCAGCGCCGCGTATGCCGGCCTGCTCGTTGTGCAGACCGTAACTCCCCGCCGTGAAGGAGGCATTGACCTGCGGTTTTCCCTTCCCCTTCTTGGTGATGACGTTGATGACGCCGCCGATGGCCGCATCGCCGTACAGGACGCTTCCCGGTCCGCGGACGATCTCGATCCTTTCGATGTTGCTGAGGGGGATCTGCAGCCAGTTGATCGATGACATGTCGGGCCGGTTCAGCCTTCTGCCGTCGAGCATGACCAGGGTCTTCCCGTAGGGGTTATCGCCGCCGAAACCGCGCATGTCGATGAAGGACTGCGCGGGGGCGCCGCTGTAGCTGCGAAACTGGATTCCCTCCAATTTGTCCAGAAGCTCGGTGACATTCGTCGCACCGGATTTCCTGATGTCATCCTCCGTGATGACGGATACATGGGCGGGCACCTTGCGGATCTCTTCCGTGTCGCGCGTGGCCGTGATGACAACCTCTTCCAGAATGACGGCCGACCCCGATGAACCCTTCTCCTCCTGCGCGGCGAACCCATCGCCGGCACCAACCGCCAACGCAAATGCAAAAACGAAAAACCATGTCCGCCAAATCTTCATAGCTTCGTCTCCTTTCCCCCTCGGGAAAAACCTTTTTGCATCCGGCGGCCAAGTTTCCTGGCTCGCGGCATCCTACTTTCCACGCCTTCCCGGGTTTCCTCTGGGAATCCCAGTGGCAAACCGTGGATTTCGTTCCGCTCACAGTTGCGGGGCAGCACCGGTTCCACACCGGTTTCCTTGCTCCGTCGGATTTTCCCTTCTCGAAAGTCGAATCGATAAAACGGTATCCGCTTTCGATCGGGCCCTATCAAGTTCTTTGCAGAACAATATTTCCCGTCATTGCGAGGAGCGCAGCGACGCGGCAATCTCTCCCTTAACTGCAGATTGCCCGCTCGCAATCGGAAAGAATGCCCTGCAAATCTCCCTATTCAGCTTTCAAAGAGCGGCCAGCGTCGTGATGCGCGGCCCCCCCGTCGCCGGGTGGCGGTCGACGAGGACGTCCGTTCCGTACACGTCGCGGATGTTCTGCTCCGTCAGCACATCCCAGACCGTGCCGCTCGCCCGGACCCCGCCTCGGTCGAGCATCACCAGTCGCTCGGCGTAGCGCGCGGCGAGGTTGACGTCGTGCGTGACAAACAGAATCGCGATCCCCCGGCTGCCGTGCAGCGAGCGCAGCAGATCGAAGAAGAGGAGCTGATGCCGGATATCGAGGAAGACGGTGCACTCGTCCAGCAGCATGACCTCGGGCTCCTGGGCCAGGGCACGGGCGATCCACACCTTTTGCCTTTCGCCGCCGCTGAGTTCGCCCATCTTCCGGTCGGCGAGTTCCGCGATCCCCGTCATCTCCAAGGCCCCGGCGACGATCTCGATATCACGGGCGCCCTCGAAATGGAAGCGCTGCAGATGAGGGAACCGCCCCATCATCACGACCTCGCGGACGCGGTAGGGAAAGGGCACCGGCTGTTCCTGGGGAACGGCGGCGATCGTCCGCGCCAGCTCCTCCCTGCCGATGCGCGAGATCGGGCGGCCGCGCAGGAGCACCTCCCCGGCCGCCGGCTTCAGCAGCCCGTCCAGAATCCGCAGCAGGGTGGACTTCCCGGAACCGTTGGGTCCGATGAGGCCGACGATTTCCCGCTCGGCCACAGAAAAGGAGACGTCCCGCAGCACCGTTTCCGCCGGCCGGTACGCGAAATCGACCCCCCGCACGTCAAGGACGGCCTCCACCTACAGGTCCCTCCTTCGCAGAAGGTAGATGAAATAGGGCGCCCCGCAGAGGGCCGTCACCACGCCGACGGGCAGCTCCGACGGAGCGACGACGGTCCGCGCCAGCGTATCGGCCGCCGCCAGAAAAGACGCGCCGAAAAGCGCGCAGGCTGGCAGGTGCAGCCGGTGGTCCGCGCCGAAGACGATGCGCATCGCGTGCGGCACCATGAGGCCCACAAAACCGATGATCCCGCTCACGGAAACGGCCGCCGCCGTGATCAGGGAGGCCGCCAGCAGCATCCTCACCTTGAACCCCTCCAGTTCGACGCCCAACTGCCGCGCCGTTTCCTCGCCCATGGAGACCAGGTTGAGATGCCGCGCATCGGCATAGAGAACCAGAAATCCGGCGGCGAGGACGAGTGCCCCGACGGCGGCCTCGCGGATCCCGGCGATGGAGAGATCGCCCATCAGCCAGAACATGGCATTGCGCAGCTCCGCTCGGGACGCGACCGACAGGAGAAAGAGAATCACGGCGGACAGGAAGGCGTTGACGATGACCCCCGACAGGAGCAGCGTTTCCGATCGGAGCGTCGAGCCCTTCCGGGCAATCCCTACCAGAGGAAGGATCGTGAGGAGCCCTCCCGCAAAAGCCGTCAGCGGCACGCCCACCGGGATTGAGGCCACACCGGCAACGATCCCCAGCATCGCCCCGACGGCGGATCCGCCGGAAACGCCGAGGACGTACGGATCCGCCAGGGGATTTCGCAGCAGGGCCTGAAAGACCGCCCCGGCGACGGCGAGCGACGCCCCGACGACGCCGGCAAACAGCGCACGGGGCAGGCGGATCGAAAAGATGATGTCCCTCTCCGTCGGCGTCAGGGGGCCGCCTCCCGGCGTCCAACCCAGGAGGATGCCCCGGAGCGCATCCGCCCACGGGATGGAGGCGGCGCCCAACAGCATCGAAAGGATCACGACGACCGCAAAAACCAGGATCAGCAGGACGCTGACCCCGAGAACACGGTAGGCCGTCATGCCCCTACCTCCGGATGACGCGCGGCGCACGGCGCGTCCAGCTTCTCATGTCCCAGGAGGCATCGATGGTCGAAAACGTTTCTACGGAGGGGCGCAACCCGCACTTGAGGGCGAAATACCGATGAAAGGCGAGGCACCCGGTGAGTTCGGGGTGAAAAGCCGTGACGAGAACGCCGTCGTTTTCGGCGGCGGCGATGTAATCGTCGAGGGCCAGCAGGATGCGGACGTCCGGACCGGCCGAGAGGATCTTCGGCGCCCGGATGAAGGTCAGCGGCATCCGTTCCGGCGAGACCTGCGGCACATCGGCCTCGGTCTTGAAGCTGTCGAGCTGGCTTCCGAAACTGTTGCGCTCCAGGCGGATGTCGATGAGACCGAAAAAGGGCGCATCGCCGATCACTTCGCGCGCCAGCAGGATCGCCCCTGCGCAGGTCCCCCAGATCTTCATCCCGCGGGCGAATTCCCGGAGGATGACCTCCCGGAGGCCGAAGATGCGCAGAAGCCGCGCCAGGCACGTGCTCTCTCCGCCCGGGATGATGAGCCCGGCGAGGGCGGCAAAGTCTTCTTCCTTCTTGACGGGGATTCCGCGGAGTCCCAGGCGGGCCAGGTGATCGAGATGCTCGACCACGCCGCCTTGAAGATCCAGAACGCCGATGGCCGCACCCGCGCCGCCGGCGCGAAGGGCCGTGACCGTGGCCATAGGGAGCCTTTCTACCAACCCCGCTCCGCGAGTCGCTGCTCGGGGGGGATCTCGGAGATTTCCAGCCCCGGCATCGCTTCTCCCAGTCCCAGCGACGCCTCCAGGACCTTGGCCGGGTCATTGAAGTAGGCCGTCGCCTTGACGATCGCCCGGGCGCGGACAGCCGGGTCCGAGGACTTGAAGACGCCGGAACCGACAAAGATGCCGTCGCAGCCCAACTGCATCATGAGGGCCGCATCGGCGGGCGTTGCGATTCCGCCGGCGGCGAAGTTGACGACGGGCAGCCGTCCGAGCTTCTGGACCTGAAGGGCCAGTTCGTACGGGATGCCGTTCGTCTTGGCGTAGCCGGTCACTTCCTCGACCGGCATGTTGGCAAGCTGCCGGATCTCCCGGTTCATCGTCCGCATATGTCGGACGGCCTCGACCACGTTTCCCGTCCCCGCCTCGCCCTTGGTGCGGATCATCGCCGCGCCCTCGGCGACGCGCCGCAGCGCTTCACCAAGGTTCCGCGCCCCGCAGACGAAGGGGATGGAGAATTTCGTCTTGTCGATGTGGCACTCCTCGTCGGCCGGCGTCAGGACTTCGCTCTCGTCGATGTAATCGATCTTGAGGGCCTCGAGGATCTGGGCCTCGACGAAATGGCCGATCCGGGCCTTCGCCATGACGGGAATCGAGACGGACTCCTTGATCTGCCGGATCATCAGGGGATCGGACATCCGGGCCACGCCGCCCTGCTTGCGGATGTCGGCGGGCACCCGCTCCAGGGCCATGACCGCGACCGCCCCCGCTTCTTCGGCGATCTTCGCCTGGTCCACATTCGTCACGTCCATGATCACGCCGCCCTTGAGCATCTGGGCGAGCTGGACGTTCAGTTCATATCGTTTTGCATCCATGGTGCCGAACCCTCCGTAGAGAATTAACGTATCGAGGGCGGTATGATATGCACGCACGACGCTTTCCGTCAAGTCGTGAATATCAGAATATAAAAAAGTTATCTTTTCTCGTACGGGGAGAGGAAGAATCCGCCGTTCAGGGTTCCCCCCTCCGTCATCGACAAGACGAGGTAGCCCAAGCTCCGCGCCGCCTTGACGAGGGGGGACCGGAGAGCCGTGCTTATCAACAGAACACATTGACATTTGCACGCCGCCTGTTATTTTGCCGGATAGACAAGATAAACCGTTCTTTGCCGGGGCGATCCGCAAGAGGCGAGCGCAGCGTGCGAGCAGGGCGCCGGGCCATGACGATGGGGCAGGATTTGAAGAAGATAGAAGGCCTGTACGATTTGCCGGCACGGGAATGGGCGGAAGCGTTCTCCGGCGAGCATGAAAAGAAGCGATCGGGCGCCGGGAAACATTTCCGGTGATCCCGGGAGGCGACCGGCATGTCTGCATCCTCTTCCGGCGCGCGCACCAATCCAGAATTCCTGAATATTTCTAATAGTATCTGTTGACTTTTGACCGCCATCTGTTATCTTGTGCAACAGAAAGACAGGATGAATCCTTTCTGTTATCCGTTCGCCTGCCGCATGACGGCCGTTGATAGACTGCGGCAGGATTGAGAACGTCAAGTTTTGGGTACCGGCATCCATGCAGAAAACAGTGAAGAAGGCGGATCTGCAGAATTTCTCAGAGATACGCGAGAACCTTGCGTACTGGTTGTCGAAGACCCCCGAAGAGCGCCTGTCGGCTGTCGAGCACTTGAGGAGAACGTTCCATGGAGGTTCAGGAAGACTTCAGAGATCTGCTCGCATTATTCAACGCAAATCAAGTTGATTACCTGATCGTCGGCGCGCATGCGCTCGCCTACCACGGCGTCCCCAGATATACGGGCGCCCTGGATATTCTCGTGCGCCCCGATCCGGGAAATGCCCGGGGGATTCTCGAGGCGCTCAAGGAATTCGGTTTTGGCGCCGTCGGTTTGACGGCCGATGATTTCACAATCCCCGACAAGGTTCTCCAGCTTGGCGTGCCGCCGGTGCGTATCGACATCGTAACCTCGATCACGGGCGTATCCTGGGAGGAAGCGGCCGCGGGCCGGGTGCAGGGGAATTACGGAGACGTCCCCGTGCATTTCCTCGGAAAGAAGGAGTTCATCAAGAGCAAGCGGGCAGTTGGCCGTAAGAAGGACGAGGCGGATCTCGAGGCGCTGGGCGAGGGATGAAATCCTGAATCTGAAGAGCGGCACGTCTTATTGCGGAGATCTTCAGAAGGCCTGTCGCCCGCGTCAGAAGGAATTCTTTCCACAGCAACTGCCCGGTCCGGCGCAGCCGGCATGTGCCGGAGAGCTTCCGCAGCAGGCGGTATCGCCGGGGCCGGGAAGCCCCCTTCCGGCGGCCCCCGACAGGGAGGACGTTGCGGAAAGCAGCTTCTTCAGGTTTGCACTGCCGCATGTCCTGCAGGTTGTCGATTGATTGGAAGAGGTGACGAGCACCTCAGTGACGGCCCCGCATTCTGCACACAGGAATTCAAAGATCGGCATGGTTCTTTACCTCATCCGTACTGGTTTTGATTTCAGTGCGCACATCCTCCGCCGGCGTGTCCCGCACAGGTATGTTTGGCGTCGAACTCAGGCAATTTCTTCTTCAAGAACAAATCGATATTCTCAGCGACGGTCCCTTCCGCGCCATGATAGACTCTGATCCCCTGAGCCTGCAATTTCATCAGGGCACCCATTCCGATTCCTCCGACCGCAACTGCGTCAACGTTGCGCCCTCCCAGGGCTTTCAAGGGCTGGCACATGCCGTGAGCGTGATGCAGATCATTGTTGCTGATCTCTTCAACGGTCCGGGTCTCCGTATCTGCGATCACAAAACCGGGAGCCGACCCAAAATGTCCGTAAACGCGGCTTTTCAATCCTTCGAGATTGGCTGTGGGAAAACAAATCCTCATAATTTCTCCTTTTGAAAATAATCTGCTGTTACAGTTCGTTTCGGCAATGCGGACACACCGAATCCCCTCCGCAATGGGGGAGAGCCAGGGCATGGCGACAGCGGGGACATCGGGCAGCTCCGCCCCTCTGAATCGATATCGGACCGCCCTCGATCCGGAGAGTCTTTCCGTTGACGATGACATCGGCGACCTTCCGGCGTGCCGCTTCGACAATCCTGCCGAATGTCTGTCGCGATATGTTCATCCGGGTTGCAGCCTGCTCCTGATACAGGCCTTCGAGATCGGCAAGACGCAGCGACTCGTACTCGTCGATGCTCAGGAATACCTCTTCCCGACACGACAACGACGCAGCCCCGTCAGGCCGGAAACAGGTTTTTTCCGGGATCCCGTCGACGTTCCTGCAGCATTTTGGCCTAGGCATAAGACTCTCCGCGGGCCGGATAATAAGCATATGCCCATAATTAAATCAAGAGAAAAGAATCCAGCGCAGGCTTTCCCTCTGAAAGGCTGAAATCGGAGATGGCGTTCTTCCGGTCCGGCCGCTACCAGTACATCCGCACCTGGATCCCCTGCCCGGCAAGGTGCTCCTTGATCTGGCGGATGGTATAAGTCCGGTAATGGACCATGGAAGCGATGAGGGCCGCGTCAGCCCGGCCCTTTGTGAGGACTTCCGCGAGGTGCTCCGGCCGCCCGGCGCCGCCCGAGGCGATGACCGGGATGCCGACACGGGAAGAGACCAGCGCCGTCAGTTCGATTTCGTAGCCGTCCTGCGTGCCGTCGGCGTCGATCGAGTTGAGGCAGATCTCCCCGGCTCCCAGTCTTTCCCCTTCCATCGCCCATTGCAGGGCGTCAATCCCCGTGAAGGTGCGGCCGCCGTCGATGACGACCTCGTATCCGGAGGGTGTTTGCTCGGTGGGCGCCGTCTTCTTCACGTCCATGCCCAGGACGATGCACTGATTTCCGAAGGCCTTTGCCCCCTCGGCGATCAGCCCGGGCCGCTGAACGGCGGCGCTGTTGACGCTGACCTTTTCCGCCCCCGCCAGGATCACCCGCCGCATGTCGTCCAGCGTGCGGACCCCTCCGCCTACGGAAAAGGGGATGAAGATCCGCTCCGCCACCCGGCGGACGACGTCGATGAGAATATCTCTTCCGTCCGAGGAGGCGGTGATGTCGTAAAAGACGATCTCGTCCGCCCCCTGCTCGTAATACTCGAAGGCCGCCTCGACCGGATCGCCGATATCGATGTTGCCCTTGAACTTGACGCCCTTCGTCAGGAGCCCGTCCCGGACGTCCAGGCAGGGGATGATCCGTTTACTGAGCATCGGTCCCCTCCCAGCGGCTGAAGTTCTCGAGGATGCTCAATCCCGGCGCCCCGCTTTTTTCCGGGTGAAACTGCACGGCCGCCAGGTTGCGCCGGGCGACGGCGCTGCAGAAGCGGATGCCGTATTCCGTCCACCCGGCTACCCAGGCGTCATCGGCCGGCACCGGGAAATAGGAGTGGACGAAGTAAAACTCTGCCTCCGCGGGGATGCCGCGGAAGACGGGATGATCCATCCGCCAGTCGACACGGTTCCAACCCATGTGCGGAATCTTCAGGGGCCGCCCGTCCGCCATCATGTCCGCCGGAAAGCGCCTGACAAGACCGGGAACAAGCCCCAGGCATTCCGCGCCGTCCTCCTCGCTGCGATCGAAGATGATCTGCGTCCCGAGGCAGATGCCGAGCACCGGCCTGCCGGAGGTCAGGCATTCGGCCAGAAGGCGGTCCATTCCGCTCGCGCGGAGATTCGCCATCGCCTCGCCGGCGGCGCCGACGCCGGGAAAGACGATGCGGTCAGCGCGGCGCAGCACCGCGGCTTCGGAGGATACTTCGCAGGTGATCCCCAGATGGCGCAGGGCGCGCGCAACGCTCGTCAGGTTGCCCGCCTTGTAGTCGATGATCCCGATCATTTCTTCATTTCCCCGGTCCGCGGCTTCCAGAGCCTGCCCTGCCAGCCGTCCCGCCGCGTCATCTCTCCGTCGATCGCATTGAGAACGGCAAGCTTGTTCCGCGCCCATTCCGGGGCGAGGTATATATCCCGGTAGCCGTCGGCGGTCAACCGCTGGATCACGACCTCCGGGGAAAGGCGTTCGAGGATGTCGCAGGCGGCGGCAGCATACTCCTCCCGCTCCCAGAGACAGACTTCCCCGCGCTCGTACATCTCCCCGAGGCGGGTGCCCCTCAGGGCGAGGAGGCAGTGGAGCTTGACGCCCCGGATCGGAAGTTCCGAGACAACGCGCGCCGTTTCCAGGACATCCTCCCGGGTCTCGCCCGGCAGGCCGAGGATGAGATGTACGCAGACGAGGAGCCCCCGGGCGGCCGCCCGCCCCACGGCATCGAGGAACTCCTCCGGCCCGTGGCCGCGGTTGATGAGGCGCAGCGTCCGCGGGTGGATCGACTGGAGGCCCAGCTCCAGCCAGACGTGCCTCGTCCCGGCATAGGAGGCCAGGAGATCGAGCACCTCGTCGGGGACGCAGTCCGGCCGCGTTCCGATGGAAAGGCCGATCACATCTTCCTGGGCAAGGGCCTCGTCGTAGAGCGCCTTCAGGCGGTCGACCGGGGCGTAGGTGTTCGTGAAGGTCTGGAAATAGGCGACGAACCGGTCGGCGCCGCGGAGGTTCCGGTAGAGGGCCTTGCCGCCGGCGATCTGTTCGGAGACGGACGGCAGCGGCCCCGCCTGGCGCAGGGTCGAGCCCCGGCCGTCGCAGTAGATGCAGCCCCCGGTCGCCACGCGGCCGTCCCGGTTGGGGCAGGTAAAGCCGGCGTCGATCTGGAGCTTGTGGACGGTGCAGCCGAAGCGGTTCCGCCAGTAGCTCTTCAGATCGTGGTAGCGCTTCGTGTTCTTCCAGAAGCCGGGTTTTGGCAAGTCGTCCTCGTTGTTGTTGTTTTTTCTTCCGTCATGTTATTAGATCAGCGGAATTGCCGCAAGGGGTTTGCGGGAAGAGACCGGGCGGCGGGAGAAAGACGTGGGCACAGTCTACGATGTCATCGTGATCGGCGGAGGCCACGCGGGCTGCGAGGCGGCCCTCGCCGCTGCGCGCATGGGCTGCGAGACGATCCTCTTCAACATCAACCTCGATGCGATCGCCCTCATGTCCTGCAACCCCGCGATCGGCGGCCTTGCCAAGGGCCAGCTCGTCAAGGAGATCGACGCCCTCGGCGGCGAGATGGGCGGGATCGCCGACCGGACCGCCGTGCACTTCCGCCTGCTCAACGCCTCCAAGGGACCGGCCGTGCAGTCCTCCCGCGTCCAGTGCGACAAGCAGCTCTACCGCCTGGCCATGAAGGCCGCCGTGGAGAAGCAGCCGCGTCTGCATCTCCGCCAGGCCCTCGTGGAACGGCTGGTTGTGGAAGACGGCAGGATCGCCGGCGTCGAGGACCAGACCGGAGTCTTCCATGCCGGGAAGACGGTGGTCATCACGACGGGCACCTTCCTGAATGGCCTCATCCATGTCGGCACGGCGTCTTTCCCCGCCGGGCGTGCCGGCGAGATCGCCTCGATCGGCCTTGCCGAAAATCTCCATGAACTGGGCTTCGAGATGGGGCGCCTCAAGACCGGGACGCCGCCGCGCCTGCGGGCCTCGACGATCGATTTTTCGGTTCTGGAACGCCAGGACAGCGACCCCGATCCCGAACCCTTCTCATACCGGACGGACCGGCTCCGCCCGGAGCGACTTCCCTCCTATTTCGGCAGCACGACGGAGGAGACGCACCGCCTCATCCGCGAGAACATCTCCCTGTCGCCCCTCTACAGCGGCGCCATCCGGGGCGTCGGTGCGCGCTACTGCCCGTCCCTAGAGGACAAGGTCATGCGCTTTTCCGGCCGTGAGCGCCATCCCGTCGTCCTGGAGTTCGAGGGATTGGACACGGAGGAGGTGTACGCCAAGGGACTGGGCAACAGCCTGCCCGTGGAGCTGCAGGAGAAAATCGTTCACAGCGTGCCGGGCCTGGAGCGGGCCGAGATCATGAGGAACGCCTACGCCGTCGAATACGACTATGTCCAACCGACGCAGCTCCGGCCGACGCTGGAGACGAAGGCCGTCGGCGGGCTCTACCTCGCGGGGCAGATCAACGGCACCTCCGGCTACGAGGAAGCCGCCGCCCAGGGCCTCTGGGCGGGCATCAACGCCGCCTCCGCCGTCCAGGGCAGGCCGCATTTCGTGCTCCTGCGCTCTGAGGCTTACATGGGGGTCATGATCGACGACCTCGTGACAAGGGGCGTGGACGAGCCCTACCGCATGTTCACTTCGCGGGCCGAGCACCGCCTCATCCTGCGTGAGGACAACGCGCGGATCCGCCTGTCCGCCCGCGGAAACGAACTGGGGCTCGTCGGGGACGACGACCACCGGGCGCTCCGGGAACAGGTGCGGCGGATCGGCGAGGAGCTGGAGCACCTGAAGTCCGTCCGGGTCTTCCCCGTGGCGGAAACGAACCGGATGCTGGAGGGAATGGGAACGGCGGCGATCCGCAACCCGGTCTCTCTTTTCCAGCTCCTGAGGCGGGAAGAGCTGCACCACGTAAATCTGAAACCCTTCGCAGGCTGGCGGCCGATCGAAGACCGCAATGTCCTCCGCCAGGTGGAGATCGAGGCCAAGTACGAAGGCTATATCAGCCGCCAGCAGGATGCCGTCCGGAAGATGCAGGACATGGAGGGCCGGAAGATCCCGGAGGGATTCGACTACGACACCGTACCGGGACTCTCCAAGGAACTGCGGACAAAGCTCGGGAAGGTGAGGCCCGTGACGATCGGCCAGGCCTCCCGCATCCCCGGCATGACACAGGCGGCCCTCTCCGCGGTGCTCGTCATGATGAAGAAGCTGGAGATGGAAACGGCAAGGAAAACGAAGGGCTGATAACGGACGCGGTCCGATTCGACTCACACGGCGCGACGGTTCAGCGCTGCCCCGCGGAAAGCCTGCTCAATAAACGTCCTGCTCTGCATGGTCTCAGGCCGGCCGGAATTCTCGATGGTCATCATCATATCCCAATCCCGAATTCTGTTCAGGCAGGGCCCGAAATCCACCTGGCTGTCCTGAAGGGAAACCTCCGTGTGCGCCTTTCCCTTGACGCATCCGGAGACGTGAAAGTGGGAGATTCTCCGCGCAAAGTCGTTCAGGAAGCGGGAGACGTCCTGATCGGTCATGCCCAGGTGGGCCAAATCGACGGTAAGCTGAAGTGCAGGATTTGCGGCGAGGACATACTGCACATCCTCGCAGCTTGAGAGCAATTTCTGCTCGGTCCCGTCCATGTTCTCCAGGGTGAAGAGGACGTGATGCTCGCGGGCGAAGGGAAGCAGTTCCTGAAGGGATAGATTCAGCTTCGCATAGGCGGCTTCCCTGCAGCCCAGCTCATATTTCCCCGGATGCACGACCACTGTCCGGGCCTTGACAGCCTCGGCAAACAGGATATCCGCCTTGATCTGGGAGACCCCGGACATTCTCAATTCCGAATCCAAACTGGAGATGTTGTTGCCTCGATAGTTCGCATGGACGGAAAGGATCATGTCCAGTCCGGCGATCGCCGCCACGTCCCCCGTAGAAAACTCTTGCCCCGGATAACAGCCGTGCAGTTCACAGGCGCAAAAACCGTCTTCCCTCGCACCGGCGATCTGCTCGAGAAAATTGGTGTTGAGCTTGTTCCGATAAGGGATGGAAGATGCGGCAAGAATCATCCGGCTGACCTGCCCGAAGAAACGTCTCTTCCGATCTGCAACGGCTTCAACGTCTTTGCGGCGAGCTGCACATCGTTCACCAGCACCCAATCGAGGCCGAGGGTTTCCAATTCCCGGAGCCTTTCCGCGGTCGTCTCGCCCACATCCTTCCCGGGGTTTCCGGTCATCGCCGCGGCGAGTATTCCGTGGCGGTGAATCTCGCGGATCCGCTCTTCTGTGATCCAAGAATCCCAGAGCCTGATGACGTCGACCCCGGCGGCGGCAAAACCCGGAATATCTTCGGGCGACGGGATGAAGGCAAGAAGGGAAACACCGGGGACCTTCTCCTTCACCGTGCGGAGGGCTTCCAGGGTTACGATTCCCAGCACGATCTTGGAGGACCATCCGCTTTTTTCCACGGTCTCCAATATCGGCAGGAGCCCTTCTTTTTCCTCCCGGACATGAAGCAGAAGGGGAAACTCCCGGCAATTCTCCAGAGTGGATTCCAGCGTCGCCAGATGAGACTCTTCGGGATGGCCGTACGTGAGAGACGTCAATTCCGCGGCGGAAATTTCACGGACATTCCGGTCGATGGAAAACAGCCGTTTCAGACTGTCGTCATGAATCACCACCGGAACCTTGTCCAGGCTCAGCCGGATATCGATTTCGACGACGTCCGCACCGTTTTCAAACGAAGCGTTGATCGCCGCAGCCGAATTTTCCGGATAGACACGCGGTCCGCCCCGGTGCGCAACAATGATCATGGCTTTCCCAATGCGCCCTAGCGCCTTTGCCGGAGTCCTTTCGCTGAACGCGCACCGGCAACCCTCTTACAACGTCACAGTGCATACGTCCGGAGAAAAACCCAGTTGGACGGTATCGCCTTCCTTGGGCTGGACGTTCAATTCTTCCTTGGTCAGTCCCAGTTTCTTGACGATGATTTCCGATCCGCCCGCCTGAACGTAAAAGGCGATGAACGACCCCTGGAATTGCCTTTCCGTCACGACGCCGGCGAAGGAATTCCGATAGGGCTCTTCCGGATTCACCATAATGTGCTCCGGCCGGATGGTAACCGTCATTTCCTTCCGGGTGGCCCCATCGGCATACCCCTCCGGCTTGCGGACGAACAACTGGCTTCCAAAGGCGTTGATGACCAGGTAATCCGTTTCGGATTTGAGGTATTCCCCCCGGATCAGATTCGTCTGCCCGATGAATTTCGCCACAAATTCGTTTTTCGGCTGATAGTAGAGCTTGGAGGGAACGCCGATCTGCTGGTTGAGGCCGTCCTTCATCACCATGATGCGGTCCGATACCGCGAAGGCCTCTTCCTGGTCGTGGGTGACATAGATCGTCGTGATATTCAGCTTTTTCTGGATCCGCGTGATGTTGACGCGCATCTCGATTCGCAGTTTCGCGTCGAGATTGGAGAGCGGTTCGTCCAGGAGCAGGATCCTCGGCTGGATGACGAGCGCCCGGGCCAGGGCGACCCTCTGCTGCTGGCCGCCGGAGAGCTGCTTGGGCTTTCTGCCCTCGAGCCCGGAAAGCCCGACGAGCTCGATCATGTCCATGACCCTCTTCCGGATCTCGGCCTCGCCGACCTTGCGCATTTCCAGTCCGAAGGCGACGTTCTTGAAGACCGTCATCGTCGGGAAGAGCGCGTAATTCTGAAAACCGAACCCGATGTCCCTCTTGTTGGGCGGGATATCCCGGATATCGGTGTCGTCGATCAGGATCTGCCCCGTCTCGGCGATCTCAAAACCCGCGATGCACCGCAGCAGGGTCGTTTTCCCGCAGCCGGACGGCCCCAGGAAGGTGAAGAATTCCCCCTTCCTGATGCTGAGGCTTACGTTGTTCACGGCGACGGTCGAGCCGAAGGATTTCGTCAGGTTGTTGATGATGACATAGTCGCTCATAGTGCCATGGCCCTCTGGATCGCATTTCTCACATTGACATCTTCTCTTGCCAGCTCGCGCCCGTGATCTTCCGGATGACATAATCGAGGACGAAAATAATGATGATGATGAACAGGCTCAAGGCGGCCGCGAGATTGAAATTGTTGAACGCGCCCACCTCGGACGAAATGAACGCCACCAACTGCAGCGGCAGCGTCTTGATGCGCTCCGGCGCCACCATGAGGGTGAGGGCATAGTTGCCGATGGACGAGATGAAGGAAAACATGGAACAGGCGATCAGTCCCGGAATCGCCAGCGGCATGATCACCCGGTAGACCGCCGTCGTTTCGCTGGCGCCGAGACTCTTGGCCGCCTCCACGAGCGAAAGGTCAATCGATTCCAGCGTCGCACTGATCGTCCGGTAGGCGATCGGCATGGCGACGATGAAATGCCCGATGATGATGATCCAGATCGTGCCGTGCAGCCGGATCGGCGGGGAATTGAAGGTGAGGAGCAGCGCCAGGCCGATGACGATGTGCGAGATCGTCAGGGGGAGCATGATGATCGCATCGAGCAGCAGGCCCGTCCGGCGGATCTTCTTCGTAATGATGCCGTAAGCGGCCAGCGTTCCGAACAGCAGCGTCAGCAGCATGGTCACCGTCGCAATTGCGATACTGTAGATGAAGATATTCTTGTAGCCGACGAGGATCTTGAGCATCCAGTCCAGCGTGAAGCCCCATTTGAAGGTGGCACCCCAGTTGCAGCCGAAGGCCAGAAGCACGATGATGACCATGGGCACCATCGTAAACACGACGACGAACAGCGTCACGATGCTGTCGGATATCTTCATCCCGGCGGCGCTCAGCGCCTTCTTCTGTCTTGCGTCGATCATCACACTTTCTTCCGGATCAGAATAAAATACACGTACATGATCGTCATCGTCATCGCGGAAAGCACCACCGACAGGGCCGAGGCGAAGTCGAACGTGTCGTAGCCGAAATACTGGTTGAAGATTTCCACGGCCATGTTGGCGTAGGACGTCCCGCCCATCAGGTGGACGACGACGTAATTGCACATCGTGTGGGAAAAGATGATGGACCCCGCTGCGATGATCCCCGGCACCGTCAGCGGCAGGACGACCCGGAGAATCGCCTTCAGGGGCGACGCCCCGAGCCCGACGGCCGCCTCGATGTAGCTCCTGTTGATGGAGGTCAGGACGGCGGAGATGATGAACGCCGCGAGTGGAATCCCGTGGAAGATGAATACCAGCAGCACGCCGTGATAGGTGTGCATGACCTTCAGCGGAAGGGTGAAGTCCGGATTCCCGAGGATCGCCCGCAGGACCATATTGATCAGGCCGTTATTCCCCGTTACGGAGATCACCGAAATCACGAGGATGTAATTCGGAACGATGTAGGGAATGATCAGCAGCGACGAGAGCAGGCGGCTGAACGTAAATCTCCGGTAATAGAGATAGATGGCCAGCGTCGTGCCGATGACCAGGCTGACGAACGTATTGAGGCCGGCGAATATCAGCGTATTGTAGAATTCCTGCAGGTAGCGGGAAACGAAGATCTTTCCATAGAACTTCAGCGTAAAATTGGCAAAGAAGAATGAAGTCTTGTCCAGGAAACCCTTCGGCTCCATGAGGTCGCCGGGCATGAAGCTCGCCTTGAGCATGACCAGCAGGGGATAAATGGCGAAGAGGACAAACGGCGCGACAATGATGGTGAACCACATTGCCGAACGCAGATCGGGCATTCGCCTTCCTGAAACAGCCGCATCGGACATAAGAGAATCTCCGGGGCGATTGCCTGGGCAATCGCCCCGATCGGAGTTTCGCAAATCCTATTTGGTGACCTTTTCTTCCCAGAGCGCCTTATACTCTTTGGTTCTCTTGGCGACATATTCCTCGTCGACCGCGAGGTTGATCCGCTCCGGATGGGCGATCTCGATCTTCTTCATGGCGGCGGGAATCGGAACGTCCTTTCCCGCCGTGCGGTAATAGGTGGTTTCGGTCAGAAGGCTCTGGATGTTCTTCGACAGGACGAAATCGATCCACGCGCGCGCCGCATTCGGGTGCGGGCAGTTCTTCAGAATGCCGACGTCGTTCGTGGAGACGATCGTCCCTTCCTTCGGATACACTGCCTTGATCTTCAAGCCGTCCTGGATGACGCCCGAATAGTACCAGATATCGAAGTTCCACATCGCATTGAGGTCGCCTCTTGTGAACTGCTGCCCCATGGCGGATGTCCCGGCATGCGCCATTTCCGGATGGGCCTTTTTCAGCGCGGCGGCATACTCGACGCCGCCGATGGGATTTTCATATCCCCGCTTCCAGATTTCCTGCTGGGTCCCGCTCTTGTCCTTCGGAAAATCCTGGATCATGGTCTGAATCGCGGAAAACCCCGCGCCCGTCGTAATCGGATTCGGATAATCGAAGCTTCCCTTCCATTTCAGCAGATCCGCAAAGCTGTCGATGGGGCCGTATTTTTTCTCCGCATCGATGTGATAGAGGATGGCCCGCGCGCCCCATCGCTCGGTCTGATAATACCCTTCCGTATCCATCAGGGCGGGGATCATGCGCTTCCTCTCCGGCGACAGATATTTCTCGAACATGGGAAAGCCGAACTTCTTCTGCGAGTCCGCCAGTCCCAGGATGAAGAAATATTTTTTCGTCGTCAGAATGTCCGCCTGGGGGTTCGGCATTTCGGAAAAAGACTTCTTGAAGGACACGCTGCTGTCCATGTTCGTGATGATCACTTCCGTTCCGGGATGAAGCTTCTCGAACTCCTTCTTCAGCGTCATGCAGAGTTCCTGGTGGGCTTCGCTTCTGACGATGAGCTCCTTCTCGAGCTTCCCCTGGGCTGAGGCGACCCCCACGAACACCGATCCGACAAAGACGGTCATTGCCGCAAAGAGAATCAATAGAATCGTGGCCCTTGTCTTCATAGTTCCCTCCTCCTGTCTTCTGCTCGTTATGCTCATACCCTTACGGCCCCTCCGTCAGGGGACGCCCGCTTTCAAACGCCCGATGCCGGTAGTGTGGCTGCTCGCGCGACAGAAAGCAAATACAGAAAACGCGTTTTATTATTGAAGAAATAGATAAGCGGTATTTCCCGGCACAACTGATGCCCTCTTTTCGGATGAGCCGTGACCGCGGATATCATTGGAATTTCTCCCCGTCGAACGCGCGACGGATGTGCGCTCAACTCCGCCGATCAAGAAAAACCAAAATACGCAGGGTAGGAAAGACTCTTGAGGGTCGAAATAAAACTCTTGAGGGTCTTTGATTTTCTCCTCTTTGCAACATAGATGAGGTCGATGTTCAGGAACAGATCATCCAGAATCTCGACGCTCCGATATCTGCCTTCCCGGATGTCTTCTTCAATGGCGTAATAGGGGAAGAAGGAACCTCCCAATCCGAGATGGACCATCTGCTTGATGGCCGATACATTTTCGCAATGGATGCAATCCCCCATGGGGATGCCCCGTTTCCGGAACTCTTTGACGATATACTCGCGGGTGACGGACCAGCGTTCGGGCAGAATGAGGGGATAGTCCGCCAGCTCCTTCAGCCGAAGCTGCTTCTTCATCTTGCCGTCCGCCGTGATGAAATGAAATTTCGGCTTCAGAATCTGCTGGGAGATGATGTTGTTCGGATAGGCAATCCTTCCGATCAGGCCGACGTGGTATTCAAAATTGAGGACCTTCCGCAGGATCTCCCTTGCGATGTCCGTATCGATCTGCAGTTCCAGTCCCGGATTGTGTTCCTTGAGGGAAAGAACGATCTTGGGCACGATATACTGCGCGATGGAAGGGGCGCAGCCGATCCTGATGATGCCGGAGGAGGGCGAGACCAGGTCTTCCATCTTCACGGTCAGGTCGTCGGCGATGGAAAATATTCTTCTGGCGTAGGAATAGGCGATCTTCCCCTCGTCGGTCAGACGAAAGGTGTTCTTGTCCCTCTTGATGAGAGAAATGTCGTACTGCTGCTCCAGCTTCTGCACGTGCAGACTGAGCGTCGATTGCGAGATGTTGAGTTCACGCGCGGCGAGCGTGAAGCTGCCGTGTTTCGCGACGTAATAAAACGCCTTCAACTGGGTGAAATTCATGATGTGCCTCTGCAGGCGGCCGCATCCGTCGAGCTTCCAACCATTTCCCAGTCTCTGTGTAAGGCAGGCATCTTGCCAATGTCAAGACGCGAAAGTCCGTACCGCGCAATCCCCGCTGTTCAGCTGTGCTCCTTCGTCGCGGAAGGCGCAGCCTCTTGGATCGCGCAGGCGGCGGAGTGGCACTGATTCACCTCGACCGTCACGTGGGTGAGCCGCGGAACGCCGCACAGCATCTGCTTGTAGGCCTCCGGCGTCTGCGGGTTGTCGGCAACGACGGACACCGCGGCCGACAGATGATAGGGGCCGACGTGCCAGACGTGCAGATCCGCCACGCGGCTGTCGGCGTCCTGCTCGATGGCTGACTTGATGGCCGCCTGGGTTTCCTCGTCGGCGGAGCTGTCGAGCAGGATGCGGCTCGTATCGCGGACCAGGCCGTAAGACCAGCGCGCAATGACGGCTGCGCCCGCCACCCCCATGAGGGGATCCATCCACACCCAGCCGAGATACTTGCCCGCGGCGAGGGCCACGATCGCAAGAACGGACGTCAGCGCGTCGGCGAGCACGTGGAGATACGCGGCGCGCAGGTTGTGGTCGCCCTCCATGGAATGCCCGCCCGGATCGACTTCACATGCCTGCCCATGTTCGTGGCCGTGGCCGTGCGCACTGTCGCGCAGGATCAAGCCGCTGACAAGATTGACGAGCAGCCCGACGATGGCGACGATCATGGCCTCGTTGAAACGGATCGACTGCGGCTCGAAGAGGCGCGCCGCCGATTCCATAATCATGAAAAGCGCGACCGCGGCTAGGGCGATGGCGCTGGCAAAGCCCGCGAGGACGCTCACCTTTCCCGTACCGAAGGTGAATTGCGGATTGTCCGCCTGGGCGCGGGCATAGCGATAGGCGAAGAGGGTGATGCCGAAGGCGGCGACGTGGGTTGCCATGTGCCATCCGTCCGCGAGGAGGGCCATCGAGCGGAACATGAGGCCGGCAATGACCTCCGCGACCATTGTGACGGCGGTCAGAACGGCCACGCGGGCGGTTTTGCGCTCCCCGTGGACGTCGACCGCGGAAAAATCGTGGCGATGACGCCAGGAGTCGATATCATGAGTGCGCATGAACGGAAATCTCCGGATCGCGTGAAACTTCGAAACCTTCGACCGTTCTTCCCGGCAGCTTTCCGAACACGCGCCGGGGTTCCCATCGGGCTTCGCTGGAGTTCATCGAACCACGTTGCGGCGGGCGTGTCAATGCCCTTCCGTATCGCAGCCGACACGATCCTCCGCACTTGCGTAACTTTCTCCGAACATTTCATCGCGGGAAGATTCGTCGGGAAGATCGAAGAGGGCGCCCTCAAAATCTCTGGCCGATGTACATGCCCACCGTATGGTGTCCCCCCTCCGCAATGCCGTAGGCCAGATAGGCCGGCCCGAGAAATGTCTCAGCCCCCAGAAAGATGCTTCCGGCGTACAGAAGGTTCGAGGCACTGATGTCCTCTCTTTTCTGCCAGGCGTTGCCGGCCTCCAGAGAGCCGCCGAAATACAGTTGCGACCGGTAGTGCCCGAGCCCCCCGCTGCCGAGTTTCCGGTAGAAGATGACGCGGCCCACTCCCACATGCTGGCCGGCGAGTTCGTCCTGGAGATAGCCCGAGAGGTTGAAGAAGCCGCCGACATCGTAGGTGTCCTGAACGGTCGAATCGGTGTTGTAATACCCGGCATACATCACGCCCGGAATCAGCGAATAATCCCCCCAGGTGAACACCTTCTGCGCGCTGACCGATACCCCGTGCGAGTTGTTTTCCGAGCCGAACGCCTCAAAGTTCGAATCGAGGGCGAGATCGGCGGTGGCGCCGCGCGAGGGAAAATTGAAGTTGTCGAGGGTGTTGTACTGGAACGAGGAGGCGAGACCGCCGCGGTTGTAACTCCCGGTTCCCAGATCCGGATCGCCGACGTTGATCCGGGCCGCCCCATAGGCCCTCCGGAGGCCGATCCGAAACTCTCCCCAGTTTCCGAACTGGCGGCCCACGTCGATCCCGCCCATGAGATTCCGGACCCGATAGCGCGCCACCGTATTGCCCTCTGCGTCGAAGATATTGACGTTGCGCTCGCGGTATTCAATCTGAGGCGCAACAAAATAGCGCGTCGAATAGTCGATGGGCTGGTAGAATTCCGTGAACAGACGCGGTTCTTCACCGACCTGGACTTCGGTCCGCCATTCCCCGCCGAGGGCGTTCATCTCGGTTTGGGTGATGCTGGCACTCAGGGAATAGGTGCTGTCGCCCTTGAAATTGTCCGCCAGACCCAGGCCGAATTTGATATAGGTCGGTCCCCAGGATTTTTCGACCGGTTCGAAGACGAGCCCTCTTTCCTTTTCCCTCTTCTCCAGGCGGAAGTCGACGCGCTCGAAGGTGCCGAGGCCGTAAATCCGTTCAACGTCTTTCTTGACGGCCGCCATGTCCAGCGGCTCCCCCGCCTTCGTTTCGATCTGGGATTCGATGACCCGGGGCGACATCTTGGAGCGGTTTTCCACCTTGACGTAGTCGATGCGGAGGGGATCCGACGACGGCCGCGTCCGCTGCGCGAGGTGCTCGCCGTATTCCGTTTCGCTCAGCGAAAGGTCGGAGAGGCGGGCCTTCTCTTTTCCGGCGGCGCTGTAACCGATCCGGACGGCCTGGCCCGATCCATAGAAATCCATCGACTTCACGCTGCCCATATCGGGGCGGACGAGAATATCCGCCGCCCCCAACGTCTTCAACTGGGCCTGGACGTTGCGCTGGATGAGGATCGTCAGGACCTGGCTGCTGATGGTCGCCGAGGACTGCAGCACCTCTTTCGGGCGGAGCGGCGTCGAGATGTCGACGGCGATGACGACGTCTGCGCCCATCTGCCGGACGACGTTCACGGGCAGGTTGTTGGCGACCCCGCCGTCCACGAGCAGACGGCCGTCGATTTCCACCGGTGCGAAGACGCCGGGGATGGAAAGACTGGCGCGGATCGCCTCCGCCAGATCGCCCGATCCCAGCACAACCTCTTCTCCCGTCGTGATGTCCGACGCCACGGCGCGGAAAGGGATGCTCAAACGGTCGAAGTCCCGGACTTCGAGAACGCGCGCAAGCTGCTGTTTGAGGAGCAGGTTGAGATTCTGCCCCTGGATGAGGCCGCGGGGCACCGTGAAGCGGCCGTCCCGATAGCCGAGGTCGATGTCGAGCTTATATTTTTGGCTGTCCTCCTTGCGGCGGAAGGCCATTTCATCCACAGGCGGGGTGTCCATGAACGCTTCATTCCACGAGAGGCTGGTAACCAGCTTCTCGAGCTCGGCCGTCGACAGGCCCGCGGCGTAGAGACCTCCCACAATGGCCCCGGCGCTGACGCCGGCGATGCAGTCGATCGGGACGCGCATTTCCTCCAGGACTTTCAGGACCCCGATGTGCGCCATGCCCCTGGCGCCACCGCCGCTGAGGACGAGACCGACCCGGGGACGCTGACGCGCCGGCGGATCAACCGCCGCCGTCGCGGCCATGGCCGTCAAACCCAGAATCGCCAGCGCCGTCGCGATCCCAGTTCCCAGTGCGAATCCGCTTCTCTTCCGATCTGTGTTCGGCATAGAGATCTTTCTCCCTGAAGGAATTCACGCGATTTGAAGGTGGGCATGATAACGGATGTCGCCGGTGATGTCAAAATACCGAGCGCGAACCCTGCGGCCGGCAGAAAAACCTGCCGTCGCCTGCCTGCAGCGTTTCATTAGTGGCCCGACTCTTGCGTCAATAGACAAAGAAGAAGGAATAACCGCCGTTTTTCGGAACAATATTGTACCGACGGATCAAAAAGACGTTGCAGCAGGGATTCCGGAAGTGTAAAAATCATGGCCGGCGAGAGTGATCAGAAGAACGTTATTCCCGTAGCCTTTTTTGAGGTCCCGATTATGTCCGACTCCCTATGGAGTCCCTCCCCGGTGGGGATGACCGGCAGCAAGGAACTGAGCATCCATAATTACGAGGAATTGGCGACCCTTCATGCCATCGCCCGCGTGATGGCGCAGCCCCGCGACCTGAGGGATCAGCTGGAAGCGGTCCTGCAGGAGCTCAGCGACCGTCTCGGCATGCAACGGGGGATGATCTCGCTCATCGACCGCGAGTCGGGGGAAGCCTGGCTGGATGTCGCCCACGGCATCGACATCGAGGGGCTGGAGGTCACCTATCAGCTCGGCGAGGGGATCACCGGAAAGGTTGCGCAGACCGGACGGCCCATGGCCGTCGCCAATCTCGGCCAGGAGGCGCATTTCCTGGACCGCACGGGGGCCCGGCGCTTCCTGAACCGGTCGGAACTGGCCTTTCTGTGCGTGCCCATTATCTACGACGAGCGCGTCGTCGGCGTCCTTTCGGCCGACAAGGTGGCCCGCCACGTGGAGAACCTGGATCGCGAGGTGGCGACGCTGACCGCTGTGGCGGAGCTGATCGCCTGGTCCGTCCACATCCGCAGCCTGGAAGAGGAAAACCGCCGTCTCCGGCAGATCGTCGGCAAAGTGAAGTCGCCCTCCATCGACATCATCGGCAGTTCGAAAGTCATGCAGGAGCTCTTCGGCCTGATCGCCCAGGTTGCAGATTCCGGCACGACGGTCCTGATCCACGGGGAGACGGGCACAGGCAAAGAGCTTGTCGCACGTTCCATCCACATGAACAGCTCCCGCCGCAAGGGGCCGCTTGTGCAGGTGAATTGCGCCGCCATGCCCGACACGCTCATCGAAAGTGAGCTCTTCGGCCACGAGAAGGGGGCCTTCACCGGCGCCCTCTACACCCGTAAGGGTCGTTTCGAGGAGGCCCACGGCGGCACGATCTTCCTGGACGAGATCGGCGAACCGTCCGCGGCCGCCCAGGTGAAGCTGCTGCGCGTCCTTCAGGAGAAGAAATTTCAGCCGCTTGGATCTTCGAAAGTGGTCAACGTCAACGTGCGCATCCTCGCCGCAACAAACCGGAACCTGGAAGCGGACGTGGCGGCGGGACGCTTCCGGGCGGACTTGTACTACCGTCTGAACGTCTTCCCGATCCACCTGCCACCCCTCCGGGAGCGAGGCAACGACGTGATCAGCCTCGCCGATCATTTCATCATCAAGTATGCGAAGGAAATGGGGAAAACACCGAAGAAACTCTCGCCGGCCGTCCTGGACGCGTTTCTCTCCTACCCATGGCCGGGCAATGTCCGGGAGCTGGAAAACTGCATCGAGCGGGCGCTCCTGGTGGCCCCCGGCGATACGATCGAAACGGCGCATCTGCCGCCTTCCCTGCCGACCCGGTCCAGAGAAATCGAGCGCCGGGACAGCGGCGATTTCGGCATCACCATCCGCTCCAAGGAACGGACGCTGATTATCGAAGCCCTCAAGAAGACGCGGGGAAACCAGACGCAGGCCGCGAAGATCCTCGGTATCACGAAGAGGATTATCCAATACAAGATCCATCGGCTGGGCATCGACTCCAAGAGGTTCCGGCAGGACAGACAGGGCAGGGAAGAAACGGCGGCAACTCCGACATGAAAAAAACACACAAGATTGTGCCGTGAAAGAGTTGCGGTACATAATTGTGCCGTATCATGCACCTCTTCGCCGGGACCGGAATCGCCGCGCCGGTGAAAAAGCGTTTTATTCCGTTGTGTTCCGCGCACATATCCAGAAGCAAAAGAACAATAGAAATGGCACGCATTTGGCACAAAGAGGCCCCAGATGCTCCCGGATAAGGCCGCTTTGGGTCTGAAACGGGTCGAACCTAGAAAGGACAACGACGATGTGCAGGCTTTTCGCCATCACCAGCAAGGACCCGATCTCTCCGATGGTCGCCGTCCGGGCGCTGGATGTCATGAAAGAAGGCCATGACGGGTCGGGCGTAGGGCTCTTCCTGACCGATCTGGGCGGCGACTTCGAGCAGTTCAAGGGAGGGCCGATCCTGTCGGGCATTTTTTCCAACGAAGGGATCAAGACCCTTGACCGCTTCATGCTGGACAAGGACTTCATGACCAAATACAAGCTGTCCTTCCGTCCCACAAAGCAGCCCCCTCCCGGCACGCCGAAACGTGACAACTACCTGATCCGCGTCTACGAATACCCGCCCGAATGGGAAACGCTGCCCGAGGCGGAGGTCCATCACCGCCTCATGCTCTGCCGGCTGCAGCTCCGCGAGATGGGCGAGAAGGACGGCTCCATGATGATCTTCAGCTTCTGGCCCGACGTCATCATGATCAAGGAGGTCGGCGATCCCATGGCGGTGGCCGAGTACCTCGGCCTCCACCGCCGGGAGCTGGAAGCGCGGACGATCCTTTCCCAAGGAAGGCAAAACACGAACTACGCGATCAGCATCTATGCCTGCCATCCCTTCTTCATCCAGGGCATGGCCACCATGACCAACGGAGAAAACACCGCCTTCGTGCCGATCCGCGAGTTCCTGACCTCGCGGAAATACGCGGGCTACACGGGATACCAGTCCGATTCGGAGACGTTCACGCACATCCTCCACTACACGCAGGGGCGGCTCGGGTTGGGGCTGGAGATGTACAAACACATCATCACACCCCTCAAGGACGAGGAGATCGACCGCCATCCCAACCGGGACCGCCTGCGCCTTCTCAAGCAGAGCTGCCGGCCGCTGATCGTCGACGGGCCGAATTGCGTCATGGGCTGCCTCCCGGACAAGACCCTCTTCATGGTCCAGGACAGCAAGAAGCTGCGTCCCGGCGTCGTGGGCGGGCATGAGGGCCTTTACGCCTTTTCCTCGGAGATGTGCGGCCTGGACGCCGCAATTCCGGCGCGCGACAAGTCCAGGGATTTTCAGCCGATGAGATACGATACGGTATTGGTGGGGCCGGACCGCCGGGAGGTAAAACGATGGAGCCAATGGGACGAATTACCCCATCAACGCTGAGCACGAAGGATCTCCCCTGGGTCGTCCTGTGGGATAAGGAGAAGTGCACCCTCTGCGGGCGCTGCACGGCGGTTTGCCCTGTCCGCGCCCTCGATCTGGGCGTCCACCGCAAACGCGTCGTCCAGGTAAAGTTGGGCTTGCAGGAAAAGCCCGGCAATCTCCTCGGCGTCTACCACGGCGTCCGGCAACGGACGGAACCGGCCTTTGCCTGCATCGGCTGCGGCATGTGCGACCTCGTCTGTCCGAATGCCGCGATCTTTCCCGTGCACAACGACGAGCAGGACAAACTCCGCTTCCACGTCAACCAGGCCGGAAATCCCCGGCGGCGCGGGGGCCGCCGCAACGACCCCCATAGCCTCCTCGACGACATCAAATTCGTCCGCATCTCCATGCTGACGGACCCGGCGCTCGACGCCGGCAGGCATGAATTCGAGCTCCGCACTCTCCTCGGGCGCATCCTGCCGCCGGAAGAGGCGCTGAAAGCAAGCCGCGAAAACGGCTGGATCCCGCCGGTGCGGGAGATCTATCCCCTCATCATCGGCAGCATGTCCTTCGGCGCCCTGTCACCGAACATGTGGGAGGGTCTGGAGATGGGCGTCGCCTACCTCAACGAGGAGATGGGCATGCCGGTGCGGATCTGCACCGGCGAGGGCGGGTGCCCGCCGCGGCTCCTGCGGTCCCGTTTCCTGAAGTACGTGATCCTCCAGATCGCCAGCGGCTACTTCGGGTGGGACGAGATCATCCACGCCCTGCCCGAGATGAAGGAAGACCCCTGCGCGATCGAGATCAAGTACGGCCAGGGCGCCAAGCCCGGCGACGGCGGGCTGCTCATGTGGTACAAGGTCAACAAGCTCATCGCCGCCATCCGCGGCGTGCCGACGGGAGTGAACCTCCCCAGCCCCCCGACCCACCAGACCAAGTACTCGATCGAAGAGGCCGTGGCGAAGATGATCCAGT
>CAZDLM010000010.1:0-5802 GCA_964506465.1 uncultured Syntrophaceae bacterium | reverse complement strand
AAGATCTCCGCGACGAGCACTTCGCTGGCGGTACTGAACAACCTGACCCGCAATCCCTACGCGGGCGGTCTGGTCATGGACGGCGAGGACGGCGGGACCGGGGCCGCCTACAACGTCTCGATGAACCACATGGGCCACCCGATCGCGAGCAACGTCCGCGACGCGTATCTCAACATGGTCAAGCTGGGGAAGCAGAATGAGATCCCGATCTTCGCCGGCGGCGGCATCGGAAAGAACGGCAATCTCGCCGCCAATGCCGCGGCCCTGATCATGCTTGGCGCAAGCGGCGTCCAGGCGGGAAAGGTCGTCATGCAGTCCGCGGCTGGATGCCTGGGCTCGGAGCAGGATCGCTGCAACATCTGCAACCTCGGTTTGTGCCCGAAGGGCATCACGTCCCAGGATCCGCGTCTGGACCGGCGCCTCGACCCGGAGAAGGTGGCGGAGCGCCTGGTGGACCTGTTCGTCTCCTTCGACCAGGAGCTCAAAAAAATCGTCGCGCCGCTGGGACGCTCCACATCCCTGCCCATCGGCATGTCCGACGCCCTGGGCATCACCGACCGCGACGCCGCGGAGAGGCTCCAGATCCGCCACGTCATCTGACGGCGAATGCGTTCTTGAGGCGGACAGGGGGCGGACGGGCGGCAACGCATCGGATAGGCAAAAGAGGAATCGATCATCATGAACAAGCCGACCATCATCATTCCCGGAATGGAAAAAGGCCTCCGGGTCGACTCGCGGGTTCTGGAGGAGCGCATCCAGAAGGCCGTAGCCGAGGGACATCGCTCCATCGAGATCATCGCCCAGGGTCAGCACGGCATCGGCGGGCGGCTCTGGCGGGCGGGTTCGGAACCCGTTGCCGTACGGGTGCTCGGAACCTCCGGCCAGCGTCTGGGCTCCATGGGTTCCCCAAATACAACGATCGATGCCGTCGGACCCGCATCCGATGACGTGGGCTGGCTCAACGCCGGCGCCACCATCACGGTACGCGGCAACGCCACCAACGGCGTCGGCAACGCCATGGCCCAGGGAAAGATCTTCATCGACGGAGACATCGGCGCCCGCGGCATGACCATGACCAAGCACAACCCCCGCTTCGAGCCGCCGGAACTGTGGGTCCTGGGAAGCGTCGGGGATTCCTTCGCCGAATTCATGGCGGGCGGGGTCGCCGTGATCTGCGGCTGGAAGAAGGAAGCGGAAGCCAACATCCTCGGGTACCGCCCCTGCGCCGGAATGGTCGGCGGCAAGATCTTCTTCCGCGGCCGGCACCAGGGATTTTGCGAGGAGGACGTGCGCCTGGCGACTCTGGAAGACGAAGACTGGCAGTGGCTCGAAAGCGGCATGAAGGGCTTTCTCGCGGCCGTCGGCAAGGAGGACCTGCATCCGGTCCTTCTGGAAGATCGCGGGGAGTGGCGCCTGCTCGTCGCCCGCAGACCCCACGAGAAGGCCGACGGACCGGCGCGTACCCTGGCGCAGTTTCGCCGCGACGTCTGGGAAAAGGAACTCGGGACGGGCGGGCTGATCGGCGATCTGTCCGATCTGGACCGCCGGCCGATCCCTGTCATTACGACCGGCGACCTGCGCCGTTTCGTGCCGGTCTGGGAGAACGGGAAGTATCTTCCCCCCTGCCAGGCCAACTGCCCCACGGGCATCCCCGTGCAGAAACGGTGGGAACTGCTCCGCAAGGGGGACGTCGAGGGGGCCGTCAACCTGGCCCTTGAGTACACGCCGTTCCCGTCGGCCGTTTGCGGGTACCTGTGCCCGAATCTGTGCATGCAGAACTGTACGCGCCAGAAGGCGAATCTTCCCGCCGTTGACACCCGCCTCCTGGGAAAGGCGAGCCTGGCGGCAAAGCCGCCGGAACCCGCAGCCGCGACGGGGAGCAAGATCGCCGTGATCGGCGCCGGCGCGTCGGGCCTTTCCGTCGCCTGGCAGCTCTACCTCAGGGGCCACAAGGTGGTTCTCCACGACGTCCGCCAGAAACTCGGCGGCAAGATGACCGAAACGATTCCCTGCAGCCGGATCCCCAACGAGGTTCTGGATCATGAACTGGGGCGGCTGTCGGCGCTCATCCCTCACAAGCGCCTCCGGCACGCCCTGACCGAGGAGGAATTCCTCAAGCTGAAGAAGGCGAATGATTTCGTCGTCATCGCCGTCGGCGCCCGGGAACCCCGGATTCCGAACATCCCCGGCGTCGAGCGGGCGATTCCGGCTCTCACGTTCCTGGCCGGCGCCAAATGCGGAGAAGCCGCCGTGGGCAAAAACGTCGTCGTGATCGGCGCCGGCAACGTCGGATGCGATGCGGCCGGCGAAGCCGCCCGGCTCGGGGCCGAAAGCGTCACGCTGATCGACATCCAGGAGCCGGCTTCCTACGGCGCCGAACGTCGGCACGCGGAGGCCGCCGGGGCGAAGTTCCTCTGGCCGCGGTTCACTCGCGCGATTTCGGAAAAGGCCGTAGAACTGACCAGCGGCGAAACGCTGCCGGCCGATACGGTCATCATCGCCGTCGGCGATGCCCCCGACCTTTCGTTCGTTCCCGAACCGATCGCGCAGGCGAAGGGATTCCTCGTCGTGAACGACCGTTGCCAAACCAGCGACCCCCAGGTATTCGCCGTCGGCGATGCCGTGAAACTGGGGCTCTTGACGGAGGCCATCGGCGCCGGGCGCATTGCCGCAGAGACCATCGACGGCATGCTCCGGGGCCGCGATCAGGTCTACGACAAGCTGCCGGCCGTCGATCCCGTCCGCGTGAAGCTGGAGTACTACGATCCGCGCGCGGCCGAAGCGGACGAGCCGGTCGCCTGCTCACAGCAGTGCGCCTCCTGCGGCGCCTGCCGGGACTGCGGCCTCTGCGAGCAGATCTGCCCGGAGCAGGCGATTGTTCGCCGCGAGCTGGAGGATGGCGGATACGAATATGCGGTCCGTGAGGACCGCTGCATCGGCTGCGGCTTCTGCGCTGGCGCCTGCCCCTGCGGCATCTGGAGTCTGGTGGAGAACGAGCCGCTGGAATAAGGAATTTCGCGGAAATGCGGGAGCGCCGGGGAGGTTCGGAGTCTCCTGAAATTATCCATAGGACGCAAGAAAAATCGAAAGGAGTTCGTCATGTTTTCCTGCAAGACCCAAGCGGACGTATTGAAGGTGGTGAAGGACAAGAAGGTCAGTTTCATCCAATTCTGGTTCACGGATGTTCTCGGGGTGCAGAAGATCTTCAGCATCACGCCCGCCGAGCTGGAAGAGGGCATGTCAGAAGGCATGGGATTCGATGGGTCGTCGATCGAGGGCTTCTGCCGCATCGAGGAGAGCGACATGATCGCCAAGCCGGACCCGACCACCTTCCGCATCATCCCCTGGCGGCCCTCGGACCGGCCGGTGGCCCGGATGATCTGCGATATCCTCAATCCCGACGGTACCCCCTATGCCGGCGACCCCCGTTATGTGCTGAAACGGATGGTCGACAAGATCGACAAACAGGGCCATACCTTCTACGTGGGTCCGGAGCTGGAGTTTTTCTACTTCGCCTCCGATAAGAGCCCCGAGATCCTCGACATGGGCGGCTATTTCGACGGCCTGCCCGTGGACAGGGCTACGGACCTGCGCAGGCAGACGATCTTCGCCCTTCAGGACATGGGAATCCGCGTGGAATACTCCCATCACGAAGTCGCCCCCAGCCAGCACGAGATCGATCTGCGTTACGACGAGGCATTGACCATGGCCGACAAGGTCATGACCTACCGCGCAGCCGTGAAGGAAATCGCCCGCCGGAACGGCGTCTATGCGACCTTCATGCCTAAGCCGATCTTCGGCCAGAACGGCAGCGGCATGCACACGCATCAGTCGCTCTTCAAGGGCAGCAAGAACGCCTTCTTCGATCCGAAGGCGCCCTTCGGCCTTTCGAAGATGGCCCGTCACTACATCGCGGGTCTCATGAAGCATGCGCCGGAGATCACCGCCGTGTGCAACCAGTGGGTGAATTCGTACAAGCGGCTGGTGCCCGGTTACGAGGCGCCCGTCTACGTGTCCTGGGCCCGCCGGAACCGCTCCGCCATGATCCGCGTCCCCATGTACAAACCGGGGAAGGAGAAGGCAACGCGGGTCGAGTTCCGCTCGCCCGATCCCGCCTGCAACCCCTACCTGGCCTTCGCCGTCATGCTGGCGGCCGGCCTCAAGGGCGTCGAGGAGGAATACCCCTTCGTCGATCCGGTGGAAGAGGACATCTATGAGATGGACGAGCAGGCCCGGTGCGAGGCCGGCATCACCTCATTGCCGGGCAGCCTGTACGAGGCCCTGCAGTTGGTGGAAAAAAGCGACCTTGTCCGGGAAACGCTGGGCGACCACATCTTCAACAAGTTCGTCGCCAACAAGAAGGTGGAATGGGACCGCTTTCGGACGCACGTCAGCGCCTTCGAAATCGAGCGCTACCTGCCGCTGCTCTAGGCAGTCAGGTTGCTTTACCCGGGTTTCCTCCGGCCGGTCTCCGGCGTCACGGACGCCGGGCCCGGCCGCTTCACACAAGATGATTTACATCCGCGGTGAATTTTCGTAGAGTGCGCGGATTCTTTTTCGGAGACCAAGATCCATGGCCCTGATGCGGCACAAGAGGCCGGCCCTCCTGGTTCTCGAGGACGGAAGCGCCTTTCCCGGATACGCCTTCGCCGGCAGCGGCGAGGTCCTGGGGGAGGTCGTCTTCAATACCGGCATGACGGGGGATCAGGAGATTCTCAGCGATCCCTCCTACAAGGGGCAGATCGTGGCGATGACCTATCCCCTCATCGGCAGCTACGGGACGAATCCGGACGACATGGAGTCGGCCGGGGTCCACATGGAAGGCTTTGTCGTCAAGGAGTACCAGAACCGTCCCAGCAACTGGCGCAGCACCGCCTCCCTGAAGGAATTCCTCGAAGGCCACGACCGGCTGGGCGTCGAGGGGATCGACACGCGGGCACTCACCCGGAGGCTCCGCGTGCGGGGCGCCTTGCGGGGTGTCCTGTCGACCGAAACGACCGACGTCGCCGCGCTCGTCAAGCGAACCCTCGCCTATCCGGGACTCGTGGGCCGAGACCTCGTCAAGGCCGTGACCTGCGGCGAGCCCTACCTGTGGAACAAAGGCGCGCCGATCCTGATCGGGACCAGGCCGGTGCCGGAGGCAAAAGACCGGCTCCGGGTCGTCGTCCTCGACTGCGGCGTCAAGTACAACATCCTGCGCCAGATCGAGGGGCACTGCTGTCAGGTGGTCGTCGTGCCGGCGACGACGACCGCCTCCGAGATTCTCGCGTACTCCCCCCGGGGCGTACTTCTTTCCAACGGACCGGGCGATCCGGCCGCGCTGCCCTACGTCGTCGAAACCGCCAAAGGCCTTCTGGGCCGGGTACCGATCTTCGGAATCTGCCTGGGCCACCAGATCCTGGGACAGGCCCTGGGCGGAAAGACCGGCAAGCTGAAGTTCGGTCATCACGGCCTCAACCAGCCCGTCAAGAACCGCGGCAACGGGCGCGTGGAGATCACCTCCCAGAACCATGGATTCGTCGTCCTCCCCGAGACGCTGCCGGGCGGCGGCATCGAGGCAAGCCACGGCAACCTCAACGACCGCACATCCGAGGGCATGAACGACCGGTCTTGCGGCGCCTTCAGCGTGCAGTACCACCCGGAAGCGGCCCCCGGCCCCCACGACGCGAATTACCTCTTCGCGGAATTCGTCCGCCTCATGAACGAATGGCAAGGAGCAACGGCGTGATTCTCATCATCGACTTCGGGTCCCAGTACAACCAGCTCATCGCCCGCCGCGTCCGGGAGCATCATGTCTACTGC
>CAZDLM010000009.1:34356-75556 GCA_964506465.1 uncultured Syntrophaceae bacterium | reverse complement strand
GGCCGCGATATTTCCTCCAGAATCCGGAAGGACTTCGGCTCATGTCCCAGAATATGCCGGATGAAGACGGCGAGCAGACGGCGGCTTTCCCGGTCGGACTGCTCCGACAGCGCGACGCGCTCCAGCATCTGCACGTCCGCGGCGCGGCCGATCAGCAGGCTTCTGGCTGTTCCGGGGGAGACGGGAAATCCCTGGGCCTCGCCTGCCGCGCAGCGGGCGCAGCGGAGACCCCCGTCGGCCGGATAGAAGCGGTACTGCACGGCATTCTCCAGCGGCCGCGAGCAGGACGTGCAACGATCCAGCACCGGCTCGTAACCGGTGATCTTGAGAAGCCGCATTTCGAAGAAACGGAGCATGGGCGGCTTGAAGCGGCCAGCATCGATCAGCGCGAGGAATTCAATCAGCAGGGCAAACAGGTCCGGAAGCGGCTTTCCCTCCGCGGTGAAGCCGTCCGTCAGATCGATGAGGTAGGATGCGGTCAATGTCCGTTCGAGATCGGCGCGGATTCCGGGGTAATGATCGACGATGTCGGCGCCTTCGATCAGCGCCAGCCGGCCTTGCGATTTGCGGGAGAAGAGGATCCGGTTGCGGGTGAATGGTTCGAGGGCGTTGGCGAAGCGTTTCCGGCTTCGCCGCGCGCCCTTGGCGATTCCCTTGAGTTTACCGAAATCGGAACTGAAAAAAGTGACGATCCGGTCGGATTCCCCGTAGTCGACGAAACGCAGGACGACCGCGTCCGTCTTGATGCCCTTCGAAATGGTCATGAACGAAAACCAACCGCCGGAAAGCCGCTACAGCTCCCGGTGCTTGACCGCTCCCCCGACGATCGTGAGGACGGCCTTTCCCGTCAGCGCCCGCCCCTGGAAGGGGGAGTTCTTTCCCTGCGAGCGGAATCTCGACACGTCGACGGTCCAGTTCTTTCCCGGGTCGATCACGGTGATGTCGGCGACCGCGCCGAGCTGGAGCGTTCCCCCGGGGACCTTCAGAATGGCGGCCGGGTTCAGGCTCATTTTGCGGACCAGGTCGGCGGGGCCCAGAACGCCCTTCGCCACCAGGGCGAGGCTCAAAGCCAGCGACGTCTCGAGGCCGCTGATGCCGCTCGAGGCGAATTCGTATTCCACCTCTTTGTCGGACAACCCGTGGGGGGCGTGGTCGGAAGCGATGGCGTCGATCGTGCCGTCGCGCATGCCCTCTTCGATTGCCGCGATGTCCGATGCCGTGCGAAGCGGAGGATAGACCTTCGTATTCGTGTCGAAACTGCGGACGATTTCGTCCGTCAGGGTGAAGTAGTGCGGCGCCGTCTCCGCCGTTACCCGGATGCCGCGGGATTTCGCTTCGCGGATCAGACGGACCGACCCGGCCGAACTGACGTGGCAGATATGGACCGCTCCGCCGGTATACTCCGCGATCAGGATGTCGCGCGTGATCATCGCCTCTTCGGCGAGCGGAGGGATCGCCGCGAATCCGAGTTCGGAGGAAACGAATCCTTCATGCATGACGCCGCCCGCCGCAAGGTGGGTATCCTCGCAGTGCGAGCATATGGGCAGGTTCAGCGAGGAAGCATATTCCAGGGCCGTCTTCATGAGTCCGGCGTTCATGACCGGTTTGCCGTCATCGGAGAAGGCGACGGCGCCCGCGTCTTTCAGGTCGTGAAATTCCGCAAGGGTCTTTCCCTCCAGTCCCCGGCTGACCGCCGCAATGGGATAGACGCGCGCCATATCGGCGTCGGCGGCTTTGCGGAGGATGAACTCGGTCACCGAGCGGGTGTCGTTCACGGGATTCGTGTTGGCCATGCAGGCGACGGCGGTGAAACCGCCGGCGCAGGCCGCCTCCGCCCCCGTCTGCACCGTTTCCTTGTACTCGTAGCCCGGTTCCCGGAGGTGCGTATGCATATCGATCAGGCCCGGCACGAGCCACAGCCCCCCGATGCCGACGATCTCGACATCGGGGCCGGCGGGCAGATCCGCTCCAATCTTGGCGATCGTGCCGTTCTGGATCAGGAGGTCGAGCGGCGCGTCGAGTTCCTGGGAAGGATCGATCATTCTCCCTCCCTTGAGAAGAATTTTCATGGGGGTCCTCCCTGTGTGCATTTCCTATTCGCTTCCCGTCAGCAGATACAGAAGCGCCATCCGGAGGGCGACACCGTTGGTCACCTGGTTCAAGATCACGGAGTACGGCCCGTCGGCGACATCGGGTGCGATTTCCACGCCCCGGTTCGTCGGCCCCGGATGCATGATGATGACGTCCTCCTTGGCCAGTTTCACGTTGTTGCGGTTGAGGCCGAAGTAGGTGGAATATTCCCGGAGCGAGGGGAAGACGCTGATCTGCTGGCGTTCGGTCTGGATGCGTAGCATCATGATGACGTCGGCGCCGCGGATGGCCTCTTCGATGTTCCCGTATGCCGTGACGCCCATCTGTCCGATGAAGCGGGGCATCATCGTCGCCGGTCCCGCCACGCAGACATTCGCGCCCAGCTTCTGCAGGCCGAGGATGTTGGAGCGGGCCACCCGGCTGTGGGCGATGTCGCCGACGATGGCGACGCGAAGCCCCTCGATGTGTCCCTTTTTCTGGCGGATCGTCATGAGGTCCAGAAGGGCCTGCGTCGGATGCTCGTGGGCGCCGTCCCCCGCGTTGATGATCGACTGCCGGAGGAGACGGGCCAGGACATGCGGTGCGCCCACGGAGCTGTGGCGCAGGACGATGATATCGGGATTCATCGCCTCGAGATTCCGGGCCGTGTCGATCAGGGTCTCGCCCTTGACGACGCTGCTGGATGAAGAGGAGATGTTGATGACGTCGGCGCTCAGGCGTTTGCCTGCGATCTCGAAGGAGGTCCGGGTCCGGGTGCTCGCCTCGAAAAAGAGGTTGATGACGGTCTTGCCGCGCAGCGTCGGGACCTTCTTGATTTCCCGCGTGGAGACCTCGATGAAGGATTCCGCCGTTTCCAGGATCAGGTGGATCTCGTCGGCGGACAGATCCCGCATTCCCAGTATGTCTTTTCTGCCGAGCTTCATGATGCAAACCTCTCTTGCACGATGGTCTTCAGGTTCCTTCCTCGATGACGACCTCGTCCCTGCCCTGGAGCTCGGAGAGGTTGACGCTGACCGCCTCCCACAGGGAAGAGGGCAGGTTCTTTCCGACAAAATCGGCGCGGATGGGCAGCTCGCGGTGCCCGCGGTCGATGAGGACGGCCAGTTGGATCAGCTTCGGTCTGCCGAAGTCGATCAGGGCGTCCATGGCGGCCCTCGTCGTGCGGCCCGTAAAAAGGACGTCGTCCACGATCACGACTTTCCGGTTGTCCAGAGACAGGGGGATATCCGTTTTCCCGAGGCGCGGCTTGCGGTTGGTCGTCAGAAGATCGTCCCGGTACAGGGTGATGTCCAGGACGCCCAGCGGAACGTCCACCCCCTCGATGGCGGCGATCTTCTTCTTCAGCCGTTCGGCCAGGAAGACTCCTCCGGTCCTGACGCCCACAAGGACGACGTCTTCCACCCCCTTGTTTCTTTCCAGGATTTCGTAGGCGATTCGGGTCAGGGACCGGTCGATCCCTTCGGCGTCCATCACCACGCGCTTCTTTTCCATGGCATTGCCTCAAGTTGTCCTGGTCAAAAAAAAAGCCCCCCCACGGTTGTGGGAAGGCGCCTATCGTTCACCGGAATTACCGCTTTCATGAAAAGGACCCTTTGTTCATCTCTCGGGATTGAATTAAAAGGGGTGTCCGAAAGTGATCGAACTATGCCTGAAACCCCCGCTCCTGTCAATACGAAACATGAACGCGCGTCGATTTCAAGAGCGGGCGGACAGGGCTGTCCTTCTCCCCGCCGGCGCTTCCGGGGACTCCCGGCCGGTTCTATTTGCCGCCTATCCGCCAGACGGCGCGGGCCAGAAGTTCCAGCGCGCGCGGCAGCACGGCTTCGTCAAAATCGAAGCGGCTGTTGTGGTGGCCGGCGGCGATCGTCGTTCCCACCTGCACGTAGCTTCCGATTCCGCCATGCTGCTGCACGAGCGTCATGAAATGCGAGTAATCCTCTGATGCGCCGAAATTCTTACGGGTCAGGATCGTATCGAAGCAGCCCATCTCGCGGGCGCCCTCCGCGACGATTTCCGCCATTTCCGGGCTGCTCTCCCCGCTCTTGGTGCCTCCCGTGAGGACCATGTCATAGCCGCATCCCCACATGTCGGCGGCGGCTTTGCCGATACGCTGCACCTCATTGAACATGTATTCGTCCAGCTCGCTGGTCACGCCCCGGGTTTCCAGAAACAGGGTGGCATTGGGGGGGATGACGTTACGCCCCTGCCCGCCGACAAGTTTTCCTACCGTGATGCGGGTGTCGCCCTTGCCGCTGCGGGGAATGGCATGCATGTTCAGCGTCGCCGTACAGGCGGCGAGCAGGGCGTTCCTGCCTTCTTCCGGAGCCGCCCCGGCATGGGCGGTCACACCGGTGAAGGTGATGTCCGCCTTGGAGGTGGCGAGAAAATTCTGCGTACCGCAAATCACGGTGCCGGGCTGATTGGCCTGGAACCCGATATGAAAACCGAGGATGTGGTCGATGCCTTCCACGGCTCCGGCCTCGGCCATGGGCGCGGCGCCGCGTACGCCTTCCTCGGCGGGCTGGAAAATAAAACGGATCCTCCCGCGCAGCGTATCCCTGCAGGAGGCGACCACTTCGGCCAATGCCAGCGCGACGGCCACATGCCCGTCGTGTCCGCAGGCATGCATGGCCCCGGGGTTGACGGATGCGAAGCCTTCCCGAACCGGGCGGTGCTTCGCATCTGTGGCTTCGGACACATCGTTGCTGTCCATGTCGAAGCGCAGGGCCAGAGACGGCCCTGCGCCTCCAAAGTCCATATCCGCCCAGAAGCCGGTCAAACCGCCTTCCATGCGGGCTACAAGCCCGGGGTCGGCGCCCTGGGCGACGGCCCGTTCCTGATGCTTTTTCAGGATATCAGGCGCGGGCACGCCCATCATGCGGTCCCGCTTGACGGCCTTTTCCCCCATAGTCACAGCGTATCCAAGGGCTTCCATGTGCCGGATGGCCATCGCAGCGGTGCGGAATTCCGTCCACCCGGGTTCAGGATGCCTGTGGAGATCGCGCCGACGGGGAACAAGAGTGGGAGCGAGTTCGCTGAGTTTCTGTTCGATGCAGTGGTTCATGGCGATGATTCCTTACATGTTGGTGAACACGAAATAGGACACGATCAGGGCCAGCGTGGTGCCCAGCCAATTGCGCTTGAGGATTTCCAACGGGTTGACCAGGGCCAGACCGGCGCAGACGATGGCGGCGCCGGCAAGAGGCGACATCGTGCGCCCCAGGCATCCGCCCAGGGTGGCGAGGCTGCCCATGTCCACGATGGTCATGTGGAATTGAGCGGCCTGGGAGGTGATGGCCTGGTTGAAGGCCAGCGTGGCGGCATCGCCGGAACCGGTGATGATTCCCAGAATATAGGGCCCGAAGGCTGCGGCGAGGCTGGCTGCGTGCTGGGAGCTTTTCATCAGGGCGATGCCCGCGTCGACCAGACCGATGGCCTTCAGGCCGGCAGTGAATACGCCCGCTGCGATGATGATGCCCATCACGTCGGCGTATCCTTTGCCGCCGCCCGTGAAGAAGGCCTTGGTCGCCTCCGCGGGGTTGGTGCGGGTCACGACAAAGCCGAGGAAGGTGCCGATGAGCATACAATGGGCAACGCCGAGCTTCGTGATCCAGACCCATCCCTTGGGCAGCACGTCCTTGGGGATCATGGGGAGAAAGACCAGCAGCAGTACGGGTACAGCGGGCATGAGCGCATACAGGTAATTGACTTTGATCTTTTCGCCCATGCCGAATTTGCCTTCCGTGTCCACATACCCCTTGTGTTCCTTGAACAGGAGGGCCAGGACCGCAAGGCAGATGGCGCAGATGACGACGCTGATGATGTCCACGGTGCTGTGCCGGGCGATGACCTCCATCACGGTGGCCGGAACCGGTTGGGCCGTGGGGAGCTTGGTGACCGCGTCATACGTGGGGAATTTGGTGGTCAGGTCCTGCACGAAGATGTTGTGGGTCAGGCCGGGCGAGAGCATGCTGCCGAAGGTGCCCATCATGACCGCGGAGGCTGCCATGGCCGGGTTTACGCCCTGGCCGATGAGCAGGGGGATCAGGATTGCGCCCACGGCGGCGGCGCAGCCGGCCGCGCTGGGCAGAGCGATGTTGATCGCGAAGGTCAGGAAGACCGCGCCGGGGATGAGCAGGAACCCGACATACTTCAGGACGCCGGTCGCTCCGTGGACCAGATGCGCGTTGCACTTGGTCATGTTCATGACGTACGCGAAGCCCATCACGCTGACGATGTTCATGACGAGGTTCTTGTTCGTCATGGCTTCCGTGAAACCATTGAAAGCAGCCATGGGGTTGAGGGACAGGATCGCCATGATAAACCCGGCGGCAATCAGGACCATGCGGGTTTCCAGGCGCTTGACCAACGCGACAACCGTGAGAATGAGGATGACAAGACCTACCCAGACCATACGCACCTCCCATGATGAATTAAGATCACAACCTATCGAAAGCACATGTCATATGCCGCAAAGCTGACGCAAACGGTCCCGACGGGTGCGCAAAACGGTTAAGAATTTCGAAGGAAAATTCAGAGAATTCGTGAAGGGTTTTCTCTGGAGGCCGGACGCTCATCAGACAGCTCTCTTCATCGGCTCAAATCGACCACCACCGATGGGTGCTTGGCTTTCTCATCAGGACCACGATCGCCGAACTCCGCGAGCACTCATCCCACTTCCATGGGGGAAGGAGTCTCTTGTACTCTTGTGAAAGCGAAGGGAAACCGCTTCCATGTTGTGCCGAATATGGCAAAAGGTTTCTTGTCTGTCAAGGATTTGTAGCGCAACAACGTACGAGAACAGGGCCAAAGCTGCCGCACGCCGTTTCACCGTTCATGAAGGGGCGCCGATCGCCGCATCCTCAAACCCGGCAGCGTTGGAGGGAAGGGGCGAAGGGCTCGATTTATCGCGCAAGTTCATAGAGGCTCTCCGTCAGGACGTCGACCCCGGTCATGATATCTTCCATCGAAGCGTACTCGTCCGGATTGTGGCTGATTCCGCCCCGGCAGGGGATGAAGATCATGCCGGCGGGAGCGATCCGAGCCATGTTCATGGTGTCGTGACCGGCCCCGCTGGGCATGCGCCGGCAGCGGATCCCCAGACGGCGACAGACGCTTTCTATGGTTGCTACCGCCGTGGGGTCCATGGGGACCGGCGGGTCCGCTGTGAGCGTTTCCAGCGTCACGGGGGTCCGGTTCGCTTCGGAGATCCGCGCCGCCTCCGCCCCGACTTCCGCCACCGCGCGTCCAATGCTTGGGCCGTCGATGCCGCGAATGTCCACCATCATCTCGACTCTTCCCGGGATGACGTTGATGGCCCCGGGGTGCGCCGTGAGAACGCCCACCGTGCCCACCGTACCGTGTGCGGCCTCCCGCCGGGCGGCCGCCTGGACGGCCAGGACTACCTGCGAGGCTCCGACCAGCGCATCCTGCCGCTGACCCATGGGCGTGGCCCCGGAGTGGCCGGCCACTCCGCTCACGGTTACCTTCAGACGCGTGGGGGCGGCAATTCCCTCCACGATGCCGATCTGAAGTCGCTCCCCCTCCAGAACGGGACCCTGTTCGATGTGCATCTCGAGAAAGGCCTTTAACTCGCCTCGTTGCCGGACCGCCGTCTCCAACCGCGCGACATCCAACCCCCGCTCGGCGAGTACGCTGACGAGATCACGGCCGTCGGGATCCTTCGCCTTGACCCAGGCCGCCGGGTTGGCCAGGCCCGCCATGGCCTTGCTGCCCATGGTGGCGAAACCGAAACGGCTCGATTCCTCGGACATGAAGAGGATGAACTCCAGCGGGCAGGCCAAGACGCCCCGCGCCGCGAGACGCCTCACCGCCGCGAGGCCGCCCACCGTGCCGACCACGCCGTCGAAATTTCCCCCCTCGGGCACGGTGTCCACGTGGGAGCCGGTTCCGACGGCGGGCGCGGCGCCGTCCCGGCCGGCCAGGCGTCCGATGACATTCCCGAAGACGTCGCTCCGGACGCTGAGGCCCGTTTCCCGCATCAGGCCGATCACATAGTCCCGCGCCGCCCAGTCGGCATCGCTGAATGCCAGCCGCCGGTACCCGCGGGCCGCTTTCCCGAATTCTCCGATCCGGGCGATCGCCGCCTCAACCCATGCCTTGTCCATGGAGCGCACCTCCCCATCGTTATCAGCGGATCATGTTCTCCGGAAGGAGCAGCCGATCGAGCTCCTCCTTTGACAGAAGTTTCCTGCTGATGACCAGATCGTACAAGCGCAAGTCTTTCTCCAGCGCCTCCCGGGCAAGCTGCGTGCAGGTCTCATAGCCGAGGACCGGATTGAGCGCGGTGACCAGACCGATGCTTCTTTCGACCAGTTCCCGGCAGCGGGCCTCATTGGCGGTGATGCCGTCGATGCAGCGCTCCCGCAAGGTCGCCATCCCGTTCTTGAGAATCCCGATCGATTGGAAAAGACAGAGGACGATGATCGGTTCCATGACGTTGAGTTCCAACTGCCCGGCCTCCGCCGCCAGGGTCACCGTGAGATCGTTGCCGATCACCTTGAAGGCGATCTGATTGACCATTTCCGGGATGACGGGATTGACCTTCCCCGGCATGATGGACGAGCCCGGCTGCATGGGGGGGAGGTTGATCTCGTTGAGCCCCGTCCGAGGTCCCGATGAGAGCAGCCGCAGATCGCTGGAGATCTTCGAGAGTTTGACGGCCAGGCGCTTGATCGCCGACGAATACATCACGAAGGAGCCGGTATCCTGGGTGGCCTCCAGGAGATTGGCGGCGAGGACCACCTCCAGCCCCGTAGTTTCCCGGAGATGGCGGATCACCGTCTTGCTGTAAGCGGGATCCGCGTTGATGCCGGTTCCGATCGCGGTGGCCCCCATGTTGACCTCGAGAAACAGCCGGCTGTTCTGGTCGAGTCTTTCGACCTCTTCCTCCAGGGTCACCGCATAGGCTTCGAATGCCTGTCCCAGCATCATCGGCACGGCATCCTGGAGCTGCGTCCGTCCCATCTTGACGACGTGCGCAAACTGCTTCCCCTTGCTTCGAAAAGACGAGATCAGCGTCTGCAGGACCTCGACCAGCGTTTCATTGCTCCGTATGAGGGCGATCTTGATCGAGGTCGGATAGACGTCGTTCGTGGATTGCGAGAGGTTCACATGGTTGTTGGGGTGGCAGTGCGAATATTGCCCCCTCTTGTAGCCGAGAATTTCCAGCGCGCGGTTGGCGATGACCTCGTTGGCGTTCATGTTGGTGGAAGTGCCGGCGCCGCCCTGGATCATGTCGACGACGAAGTGCTCATGGTATTTCCCCCGGACGATTTCCGCGCAGGCCCGGACGATGGCGTCGGCAATCGGTCGCGGCAGCAACCCGAGTTCGAGATTCGCTCTTGCCGAAGCCATCTTGACGTTGGCGAGGGCCTCGATCAGGACCGGATAGAAGCTGAGCTGAATTCCGCTCGCCTGAAAGTTTTCCAGGGCGCGCAGGGTTTGTATCCCGTAATAGGCCTCTTCCGGGACCTCTCGATGTCCGAGAAGATCATGCTCCTTCCGCATTTTCCGCCCGCCTTTCCCACGCTTCGGTTGAGTCATGAGACGCGTACCTCCTCTCGTCTTCTTTATGAGATTGCCATCGATCCGACGGACGCGGAGCCATTCGAGGGGTGAACTGAGGGCGACGGGTCCGTCTACACGCTCCGGCAGAAGTCACTGTCGGTCATCGAAACGACGACCGGTGTGAGCCCGCAACGCGGGCCCGACTCGACGGCCTTCGTGGCGATCGCGCAGCCTCCGCGGCCGCAGACTGCTCTACGATACAGGATCACGGTGCCGTTGGCAAGGCTCAGGAACGCCCGACGCTGTGGGCAGGGAACCTTCCGTTTCTTGACTTTTCCGGGCAGGCGACGGCTGAAAGAACTAGCGGTTGTCCAGTTCCACCTGTTGCAGGAGCCTGTCCTGAAGGTCGGGGATGGCCGCCGCGACGCGGGACCAGGCGGAGAGCATGGGAATTCCCACGGGATTGCGGACGAATTCCGTGACCGCCGATTTCAAAGAATCCATGAAGGCCTCCACGGCCTCGATTTCACTGTGCCGGTCGTAGGAGAGCCCGTTGATCAGGGAAAGGCCGTGGTACTTCTCGATGCTCACGCGGGCTTCCTGAAGATACGATGCCTGGAGGGTGCGGAAGAAGGCGTCGCTCATCACGACCCCGTCCTGGGCCAGCACCCGGAAGAGTGCCTTGGCGATGTCTTCCGCCATGCGGAGAAGCCCATTGGCCGGTTTCCCCTTATCGAGAATCTGGTGTTTGTGCTCGTAGCGTTCGGCGATTTCCACCTGGCAGATCCGATTGATCGAAGCATTCTGATAGATTTCGCTCAGCAGAGAGACCTCCAGACCCCAGGTCGGGGAGATGCGGATGCCGCGCGCCAGGGTTGCCAGGAGGGCGAATTCGCCGGAAAGGGCGTAGCGGAAGCTGTCGAGATAGGACAGAAACGAATTCGTGCCGAGAATCCGTTGCAGAGACCGGATCAGGGGGGTGTAGAACAGCCGCATGACGCGGCCGAACAACCTGTCTGCGACGCGGACGTAGTATCCTTTGCTGAACTCAAAATCCGTAGCCGGATGGACCACGGGATAGATCAGCCGGGACAGCATCTCCCGGTGGTAATTGACGATGTCGCAATCGTGCAAGGCAATCGCGTAGATGTCTCTCTCGGCGAGGATGCATCCCAACGTCATCCAGACCGACCGGCCCTTGCCGGGGTAATCGAGATCGAAGTCGGAGCGCCGCAGTTCGTCGTAGAACGACTGCATCTGCGGTCCATCGTGCCAGACGATGTTGGTTTCCACGGGAATCCGGGACATCTCTTTTTTTGCGCGGGAGAATTCGCGTTTCCCGGCCCGGTCGAGAGAAAGGACGATCTTGTGCAGGTATTTCGCCCCCTTCAATTCCTCGATGATCGCAGGCATGGCCGGGGTGTCGAACTCCGAAGCCAGGGCGGGAAGGAGGAGGACGATCTTCCGCTTCTGCGCGATGGCTGTCAATTCCGCATCGATCTCCGCGATCGGACGCTCCTTGATTCTCTGGAGCGTCGAGATCATGGCATGCTGCCAGAAATCAGACATGAGCCGTCTCCTTTTTCCAGATTTCCAGAAGATAGGGCTTCATCCGCTCGAAAACTTCCGCCTTCGCTTCGGACTGCCGATCGGCTTCCTCGGGGGAGGCGTCCGCGAGTTCGTTGATCAGTGAAACGACGCGGGCGTAATAGAGGGGGATCATGGTGTCGAGAACCTTGAATCGCTGGCGGGGCATCGCCTGAAAGGCGGCGGCGTAGCGGTAGATGATGCGGACCCAGGACTCGATGGGCAGAAGGAAATCTTCCCTGCGCGTTGTCGCCGCCAGGGAGCGCACGATCTTCATGTCGATGTCGTCGATGGATCGTTCCCACAGGCTCTCGAAGTTGCGAAACCCGACCCGGAAGTAATCGATGAGGCTTTCCACGTCGACGTCAAAAGGAGCGGGCTCCTGCTCGAACTCCGCGCCGAGGATTGGGACGTCTTTCGAACCCGTGACGTTCTTCCAGAAGTCCTCATGCTGTTCCATCATCTGGAAAATGGAGCCCACGACCTGCCGGAACATGGGGCCGAGATCCGCGGCCGGATCCTTGTGGCCGTGGATCTTGACGCCGAGCCTTGCCTGGCAGATCCGGCACTTCCAGACGATGGCGGACGTCGTCATCCAGACATCGATGCCGAAGCGGGCCACATCCGTCTCCCAAACGTCCTGGTCGAGATAGTGCTTGACCAGGCGGCCGGAGATGCCGAAATCCCCGCCGATGGGCTGGCGGATGCGCAGGCCGTAAAGCGCCCGGGTCATGTTGTAGGCGATGGTGTTGGTGATAGTCCCGTCCAGCTTGTAGCGCCGGTAGAAGGGCGCGACGAAGTCGTATCCCTCCCGCACGGGATTCAGGACGTTTCCGATCCACTCCGGTTTGATGGAGACGAGATCCGAATCGAAGACGGCGACGGCCTTCGCTTTGAGGAAGTTCGCCGCCTCGAAGACGGCGCGCAGTCCGGATCCCTTTCCAGGGATTCCCCGGTAGATCGTGACGATCTTCTCAATGTTGAAGGAGGGAATCTGGACAAGATTGGCGATCTCCCGCGAGTCATCCGTAGATCCGCCGTCGGCCACCAGGATGATCGCACGGCATTCGCCGCAGTATTTCGCCAGACCGGCGGCGACGGCGTCGATGACGTGGGCGATCGTTCCGCTGCTGTAATAGGAGGGGATGCCGACGACGATGTCGGCCTGTCCGAGTTGTTCGAGTCGCTGTCGCACGTGGTTCCGCAGCGCAGTCATGAAACGGGTCGTTGGCTCCATCGTTCAACCTCTCAAGGGGTGCGGTGTTCGCCTTCCTCCGAAAGAATGCGGGCCACCACGGCATTCCATCCAAGACTTCCGGGAAAAGGGGCGATGATGAGGTTCGGAAGGTCGAACTCCTCACGGGTTCCGTCGGGCCGCGGGATCAACACCGGTTGATCCGCCTGTTCGAGCATGGAAAGGTCGTTGCGGCTGTCGCCGATGGCGACGGTTCGCGGGTTCGTTCCGCGGAAACGTGCATAGAGGTCGATCAGCTTTCTGACCGCACGGCCCTTGTCCTGCTCCGCCGCGATCAGATGATGAAACCTCCCGCCCGAGGTGATCTTCAGATCCCGCCGGGCCGCTTCCCTTTCCAAATCCGGCAACGCGGCGGGGTCCGAGATCAGAAAGGGCTCGGAGAATTCCCTCGCCCGCGCCAGGCCGGCCTGGTCCATGGGAAGTCCCGTCAGTCCGGCGATCTCCGCGGTTTCGAGATCGCCGAAGCCCCGGATGGAGAAGCGATCCCTCATATCGGCTACGAAGGCCCGGATTTCCGCATAGGGCTTTCCCATGCGGATGCACTGATCGGACGGGGGGCGGTCTTCCCCGTCGGAATCGGATCCGAAATAGCCCGCGGGAAAAAAGATGGCGCCGCCATTTTCCACGATAACGGGATCGTGGACGTTCATCAAGACCCGGATCCTTTCGACCTCCACTCTCGTCTTGCTCGTGGCGAAGATCAGCGGAACCCCTTCGGCTCTGATCCTCCCGAGACTCGGCGCGGCGTTCTCCCAGGAGTAGGTTGCAGAATCGAGAAGCGTGCCGTCGAGATCGGTGAAAATGATCATCCGCATGAGTCCTCGCATCGAGGGAAGAAGAGATTTCGCAACCGGGATTCCATCCGAGAAGTTGCGGTCAGTTGAACCTGCCTGAAAAACAACGAGACGGTTGTGATCGGCCGTGGGCCTGCCCGTTTAAAGGGACTGTAACTTTATAGCATACTGTCGGGGGATCATCAAACGGGATGTGAAAGGCGGCGGGGATCCCGGTTTTGGGGGAGCCGGATAAGACGCGCGGGGCCTGGAAAAGGGAGGAATAAAAAAACCTTTTGTAACGGGGGGAGGCGTGCTATAGACGACCCCACAACCTGGAGGTTTGCACCATGCCGGCGACGTCCGATCCTCAGGTTTTTTTGTTTTTGAGCTGGATACTGAACCGGGAAATCTTCGATGCCGAAGGACGCGTTCTGGGACGGATCGGAGATCTGATGGCCGTTCTGTCCGAGCCGTATCCCGTAGTTACGGACGCGCTGGTGAGAAGGAGCGACAGGCGGGAGTCCTTACTCCTGTCCTGGCGGAAGATACGGGAAGAAGGCGGGCGATACGTCGCGGCCGACGCGGTCCCGGCCGATTGGCGAAGTCCCGCGATGCGCAACGGGGACATCCTTCTGCGCGAGGCGCTCCTGGACAAGCAGGTTGTAGACACCGACGGGGCGAAGATCAGGCGCGTCAACGATCTGCAGTTTCTGAAAATCCGCGGAGGGCTGCATCTGGTTCACGTCGACGTCGGTTTCCGCGGGTTGATGCGGCGGGTCGGACTCGAGAAGGCGGTCGACAAACTGCTCATGTCGCTCTTCGACTACACGCTTCCCGATCAGTTCATCTCCTGGAAATTCATTCAACCGATCTCGACGCCGGACCTGCTCCGCCTGAAGATCGCGCAGGACCGCCTCTCGCAGTTGCACCCGGCGGATCTTGCCGACATCATCGAGGAGCTGAATGTTCATCAGCGGACCGCGGTATTCCAAACCCTGGACGTGGAGATGGCCGCGGAGACGCTCGAAGAAACGGACCCCAAGATCCAGGTCAAGGTCATCGAAGACATGCCGCCGGCGAGCGCCTCGGACATCATTGAGGAGATGTCCCTGAGCGAAGCCACCGACCTGATCGGCGAGCTCTCCAAGGACAAGGCGGAAGTGATCCTCAAGGAGATGGAGAAGGAGAGCGCCGAGGACATCAAGGAACTGCTCGCCCATCCGGAGGAAAAAGCCGGAGGGCTGATGACGACGTCTTTTATCCGTTTTGCGCCGAACACGACGGCGGCGGACGCCCTCGCGCATCTGCGCAGGGAGGCGGAGGAAGTGGAGCTGATCTATTACGCCTACGTCGTCGATTCCGAAGATCACCTCCTGGGCGCGATCGGCCTGCGCGACCTGCTGGTGGCCTCCGACCAGTGCAAAGTCGACGAACTGATGGACACCCGCATCGTGACCGTCGGTCTCGATGCCGACAAGAGCGAGATCGCCGATCATTTCGCCAAGTACGGAATCATCGCGATCCCGGTCGTGGACAAAGACGGCAAGATCGAGGGGGTCATCGACTTCAAGAACCTCCTGGAGGCCGTCGCGCCCGAACTGGGCAAGTGAGATCGGCTGTTCCATGGACAAAGGCGACCCATTCCCATGCCAGAACGCGATTCCGGACAAAAAAAGCAGCGCTTTCTTGACGCCTTTTCCGGGAAGGGATTCTGGCGGTCCCTGGGGATTTTCCTTGCCCTGATCGGTCCGGGCATCATCACCTCCAATGTCGACAATGACGCCGGCGGCATTACGACCTATTCGCTCGCCGGCGCTCAGTACGGCCTTTCCCTTCTGTGGACCCTGATCCCCATCACGGTGGCGCTCATCATCATCCAGGAGATGTGCGCCCGGATGGGCGTCATTTCGGGCAAGGGGCTTTCCGACCTCATCCGCGAACGTTTTGGCGCCAAGATCACCTTCTACCTCATGGTCGTCCTGTTCTTCACGAACCTGGGAAATACCGTCGCCGAGTTCGCAGGGGTGGCGGCGAGCCTCGAGATTTTCGGCGTCGGGCGGCATATCTCCGTGCCGGTTGCAGCCGCGCTCGTCTGGTGGATCGTCGTGAAGGGGAATTACAAATCGGTGGAGAAGGTGTTCCTTTTTGCCTGCGTATTCTACCTCTCCTACATCGTCTCGGGTTTTATGGGAAAACCGGACTGGGGACAGATCGGCAGAGCCCTGGTTTCTCCAAAAGTCCGCATGGACGCGGGATATATGACCATGCTGCTCGGCCTGGTAGGTACGACGATCGCACCCTGGATGCAGTTTTATCTCCAGTCCTCCGTCGTAGACAAAGGCCTGAAGGCGAAGGACTATCCTTACCTCAGGATGGACGTCGTCTTCGGATCGCTCACGGTCAACCTGGTTGCCTTCTTCATCATCCTGCTGTGCGCCGTGACGCTGTTCCAGGCGGGCATCCGCATCGAGACGGCCAAGGACGCCGCGCTGGCGCTGGCACCCCTGGCCGGCGATTATTCGTCTTGGCTGTTTGCCGTCGGGCTGCTGAACGCCTCGCTTTTCGCCGCCTCGATCCTGCCTCTGTCGACCGCCTATACGATCTGCGAGGCCTTCGGCTGGGAGTCCAGCCTCGATCGCAAGTTCGTCGAGGCGCCCCACTTCTACGGCCTTTATTCACTGATGATCTTTCTCGGCGCTGGGATCATCCTCCTGCCGGATGTCCCGCTGATCTCCATCATGTTCTATACGCAGGTCGCGAACGGGCTGCTCCTGCCCGTCGTTCTTCTCTTCATGCTGTCCCTGATCAACGACCGGCGGATCATGGGGACCTACGTGAACGGTCCCGTGATGAATATCATTTCCTGGGGAACCGTGTCCGTCCTCATCGGCATGTCGGTCGCCATGGTGGTCTTTTCATTGTTGTCGTAGGAAGCGCGGACGCGGTCGGAGCATCCTTTTTTCGGAGGGTTCGGCAGAGGGCGAGATGAAACGCAGGGTAACGACGGTCATTGATCGGGAACGGTGCATCGGATGCGGCAACTGCATCCGGGTGTGCCCGTCGGGAACGATTTCCCTCGTTGAGGGGAAGGCGGCCGTGAACGGCGAGCGCTCGCTGGCCTGCGGGCAGTGCGTTGCGGTGTGCCCCGCCGGGGCCGTTTCGGTGAGCGCCGTCGACCCCGCCATGCTGGAATTTGCGACGTTCCGCATGAAGGAAGACTGGATTCCATGGGGCGGCTTCGACGCGGCGAAATTGACGCAGCTCATGGCCTCACGGCGGTCCTGCCGCAATTTCCAGGATCGGCCGGTCGAACGGCCGATCCTGGAGGATCTCGTCAAGATCGCCTCTCTGGCGCCGTCCGGGACAAACAGTCAGGTCTGGACATTTACGATCCTGCCCGCGCGGCGGGATCTGCTGGCGCTCGGGGAGAGGATTCTGCCCCTGTTCGAGCGCCTCAACCGATTGTCGCGCAATGCCGTCTTGCGCAGTGTCGCCAAGGGACTTGGGCGGCCGGAACTGGACGGCTATTACCGGGAGTATGCCCAGTCTGTCGAGAAGGCAATCGCCGAGTGGCGGCAGGACGGTCGTGACCGGCTTTTTCACGGGGCGGCTGCGGCCATCGTCATCGGTAGCCGGCCCGGAGGAAGCTGCCCCGCGGAGGACGCGCTGTTGGCGGCTCAGAACCTCCTGCTGGCCTCGCATGCCATGGGATTGGGGACGTGCCTTGTCGGTTTCGTCGTGGCGGCCATGCGCCGGGATTTGTCTCTGCAGAAATTTCTGGGAATCCCGGAGAACGAAAAGGTTCATGCCGTCATTGCCCTGGGGTATCCGGCGGTGGAGTACCGACGCTTGACGGGACGCAAGAAAGCGGTGCTGCGGTATTTCGAGCCGGGCGAAGGAACGTGAACCGCAGCCCGGTCTGCTGCAGGCTTCGAAAGGCGAAGACGCCACGGGGCGCCGGCGCTTCAGCGGAGGATCTGGCCGAGCCGGTTCCAGCGGACGTTCGTTTCTTCGCTGTTCCAGGACCAGTAGATGATCATGGCCTTTCCCATGACATCCTTGAGATCGACAAAACCGAAGAAACGGCTGTCGTAACTCTGATCCCGATTGTCTCCCATCACGAAGATCTTATCGGGGGGAACCGTCACGGGTCCGAAGTTGTCCCTTTTCTGGAGGGCGGCCGGTATGATGACGTCGTCTGTGTACACTCCGTGCCGATCCTCGTAGGGCTTCCCGTTTAGGAAAATCTTCTTGTTGCGGATCTCGACCGTGTCGCCGGCCACCCCGATCAGCCTCTTGATGAAATCCTTGGACCGGTCTTCCGGATAGATGAAGACGACGATGTCGCCGCGTTTGGGTTCCGTCACGGGGATGAGCGTAGTCCGCAGCAGGGGGATCTTGACGCCGTAGATGAACTTGTTGACCAGGATGTGGTCGCCGATCTGGAGCGTCGGTTTCATGGAGCCGGAAGGAATCTTAAAGGCCTGGACAATGAAGGTCCGGATGAAGAACGCAATGAGGATGGCGATGAGAATCGCCTCCACATATTCCTGGATTTTCGATTTGGGTTTCGACATGTGTCAGCCTTTTCCTTATGAGTAGATCTTCATCAGCACAATCACGGTCATCGCCAATGCGCACAACCCTTTGAAGAGAATGCCGGCAGCCGTGCCCAGGAGCGCGCCCCAGGCGGCCCGCAGGGCCGGTTTGATCTGGCGCTGCCTCAGTACTTCCGCAGCGAGCATGCCCGCAAAGCTGCCGACGAACATGCCCAGAAGCGCCCCCGCGCCGAACAGGAGCGGCGCCAGGAGGAAGGCACCCAGGAGGCCCCCTCCCAGGGAGACCCAGAACGCCTTCCTGGAGGCGCCGAACCGCGCCGCTCCGAGCATTCCCAGGACGAACTCGCCGGCCTCGGCGGCGACGGACAAAATCGCCAGCACGGCCAGCACCCGGAAGCCGATCGGCTCAAAACCCGTGAAGAGCGCATACAAAAAGGAGGCAACCAGGATCAGGACCGTTCCCGGCAGGCTGAAGACTGTGGCGAAAATCCCGGCGGCGAGCGCCAAGATGAACAGGGTCAGTCCCGCTGCTTCGAGAGGGATCAAGGTCAGCGCTTTCTCTGCTTCGCCGGACGGAATCGTTCCCAAAGGAGGACGAACTGAGAGGCGATGAAGATGGTGGAATACGAGCCCACCACAACACCGACGATCATGGCGAAGGCAAAATCGTGGATCACTTCACCTCCGAAGAAGAACAGGATGACGACCACCACCAGGACCGTCAGGGACGTCAGAAACGTCCTGCTCAGCGTTTGGTTGACGCTCACATTGATGAGTTCCTTCAGCGGCTGCCGGGGATTCTTTCTCACATTCTCCCGGATACGGTCGTAGATGACGATCGTATCGTTGATGGAATATCCGATAATGGTCAGCAGGGCGGCCACGATGGTCAGCGTGAATTCCTTGTCGAGGAGCGAAAGGGCTCCCACCGTGATGACTGTATCGTGAATCAGGGCGAGAATGCCGCCCACGGCGTAGCGGAACTCGAAACGGAATGCGATATAAACCAGCATCCCCAGCCAAGCGAAAACGAGGGCCCAGATCGCTTTGTTCGTGAGGTCCCTGCCGATTTTGGGACCGACGACCTCGACGCGGCGGATTTCGAAGGTTCCCTTACCCAGTGCCGCCGTCAGGGCGTCTTCGATCTTTCCGGAAAGGCCCTTCGTATCGGAAGAAGACTCGGCCGTCCGCACGACGAATTCCTGCGGACCCATCTGCTGAATGGTGCTGCCTTCCAGACCGATTGGCTTGAAGGCCGAGCGGATCTTTTCGGTCGGTGTTTCGGCGTTGAACTTGATCTGAACAAGCGTTCCGCCCGCAAAGTCGATGCCGAAATTCAGGCCGCCGTGCAGAATGACCGACAGGATGCTGACGACGATCATGACGATGGAGGCGATGAAGGCGACGTTCATCTTCCCCACGAAATCGAAATTCACATTTGGTTTGATGATTTCCATGAAGCTCCCCCGGCGTTATATGCTGATCGTCTGGATTTTCCGATTCCAGATGAAGTAGTCATATATAATCCGCGTCACAAAGACGGCGGTGAACATGCTGGCGATAAGCCCGATACTGAGAGTAACGGCGAATCCCTTGACTGGACCCGTTCCGAAACCGAAAAGGAACATCGCGGCGATCAGCGTGGTCAGGTTGGAGTCGAAGATGGTCAGAAAGGCCTTTGCATACCCCGCATCGACGGCCGCGTGGGGCGTTTTCCCCAGCCGCAGTTCCTCACGGATCCGTTCGCAGATGAGGACGTTTGCGTCCACGGCCATGCCGACGCCCAACACGATGCCGGCGATTCCGGGAAGCGTGAGCGTCGCCCGAAAGGCCGCAAGGGTTCCCAGGGTGAGCACGATATTGAGTATCAACGCCAAATCGGCGACAATTCCGGAAAGGCGGTAGTAGATGATCATGAACAAGACGACGCAAAGGCTCCCGATCAAACAGGACCAGATGCCTTGCTCGATGGAATCTCTGCCCAGCGACGGGCCCACCGTCCGCTCTTCAAGAATGCTGACCGGCGCCGGAAGAGCCCCCGCCCGAAGGACGATGGCGAGGTCCCTCGCTTCATCCATCGTGAAAGAGCCGGTGATCTGAGCGTTGCCCCCGGAGATCCTCTCCTGGATCACCGGTGCGGAATGGACGCTCCCGTCCAGCACGATCGCCAGTCTTTTTTTGACGTTTTCCCCCGTGATCCGCTCGAAGTCGGCAGCTCCCTGGGAATTGAATTTGATCGACACATGCGGCTCGCCGAAACGATCGCCGATCTGGACGGTGGCGCTTTCCAGGGATTCGCCGGTAAGCAGCGTCTTGCTCTTGAGTAGAAGGGGAGAACTCGATCGCCGGCCCGACTGCCGATCGACGCGGACCTCATTCAGAATCTCATCCCCCTCGGGGATGTTTCCCTTCAGCGCCTCCTCCAGGCTGTGCTCCTCGTCCACGAGCTTGAACTCCAGGAGAGCCGTCCTGCCGATCAGGGACTTGGCCCGGCCGGGATCCTTGACCCCGGGCATTTGAACGATGATCCGATCTTCTCCCTGGGGAATGATCTCCGGTTCGGAGATGCCGAACTGGTCGACGCGGTTGCGGATGGTTTCGAGGCTCTGTTCCGCGGCCAGCTTCTTGATCTCGGCCCTGCGTGCGTCCCGGACGCCGAGCAGGATCTTCTGCCTGCCGTCTGCGACTTCCGAGGATACAATCACCAGATCACCATATTGATCCTTGATCAGCTTCTCAAAGGCGCTCTGGGACGCGCTGTCCGGCAACTCCAAGCCAATCTGACTTCCCTTGATGCGTTCGACGTTCCTGAAGCGTATCCTGCTGTCCATCAGCGATTCTTTAAGAGCGTTCGTCATCCGTTCGACATGACTTTCCAGAGCCTTTTCCGTGTCGACCTCCAGGACGAGATGCATTCCCCCCTGAAGGTCCAGCCCCAGGTGGATGGCATCCTTGGGGAGATTCTCCTTCCAGAAGGAGGGGAGGTTCGACGTGAACGTGGGCGTGAGGTAGAACAGCGCCACCAGGCAAACGATCGCGGTGATCGCCGTTCTCATCTGTATGCTTTTCCACATAATGAGGACCTTTCCGTTCTATTCTTTTTCTGCTTTCTGCACGATGCCGGCGATGGCGATGCGGGTTACCTTGATCTTGACATTGGGCGCGATTTCGAGGGTCACCACCGTATCCGTGAGGGCGGCGATCTTGCCGTGGATGCCGCCGGTGGTCACGACCGTATCCCCATGGTTCAGCCCCGCGAGCATCGCCTTGAGTTCTTTCTGCTTTTTCTGCTGAGGTCGGATGATGAGAAAATAGAAGATGGCGAAGAGGACCGCCATCATCACGAAAAAGCTGATGTCACCGCCCGGCGCGGCCTGACCGCCGCCGGGGCCTCCCATGGCATAAGCGATTGAATTCAATGGAATATCCTCCTTCATCGTTTCAAGAATTCCTTTTGAAAATCTGCATACCCGTCTTCCGCAATGGCCCGGCGGATGCGCTCCATCAGTCGAATGTAATACCGGACGTTGTGGATCGTATTCAGGACAAACGCCAGAATTTCCCCGGCGATAAAAAGATGCCGCAGATAAGCGCGCGAGAAGTTCCTGCACGTGTGGCAGTCGCAGTCGCGGTCCGGCGGCTCTTGGTCGTCCCGATAACGGGCGTGTTTTATAACAACCTTTTCTTCGTTTGTAAACAACAATCCATGCCGCGCGCAACGGGTGGGAAGGACGCAGTCGAACATGTCGATTCCCCAGCCGACGCAGCGGACGATGTCTTCCGGCGTGCCCACGCCCATCAGGTAACGGGGCCTGTCTTCCGGCAGGAGAGGGGTCGTTCTCTCGACGGTTTCGTACATGAGCTCCCGCGGCTCTCCGACGCTAACGCCCCCGATGGCATACCCGTCGAAGCCGACGGCCATGATCTCCTCTGCGGCTCGCCGTCGCAATTCCGGATAAGCGCCGCCCTGGACGATTCCGAACAGCGCCTGGTCTTGAACGACTCTGCTTCTTCTGGACCGCGCCGCCCAATCCGTCGTCAGTTTCAGGGATTCCTCGGTGTCTTCCCTCGAGCAGGGATAGGGAGTGCATTCGTCCAGGCACATCATGATGTCGGATCCGATCGTTTCCTGGACCGCTACAGCCTTCTCCGGAGTCATAAGGTGTCTCGAACCGTCGATATGCGACTGGAAGAGAACCCCTTCCGGCGTGATCTTCCGCAGCTTGGCAAGACTGTAGACCTGAAAACCGCCACTGTCGGTGAGGATCGGTTTCTTCCAGCCCATGAAGTGGTGAAGCCCTCCGGCGGTGCGGATCGTTTCGCTCCCGGGACGAAGGTAGAGGTGATAGGTGTTGGCGAGGATCATCTCCACGCCCAGGGTCTCGGCCTGGGAGGGCAGGAGGGCCTTGAGGGCGCCCTGCGTGCCGACGGGCATGAAGGCAGGGGTATCCACCGCGCCGTGCGCCGTTACGAGCCGTCCTGTCCGCGCGCTGCCGCCGGCATCGTTTCGAATCCGCTCGAAGCGGAAGGCCTGTCCGGGAGTGACCATCGACCGTGTTCCTTTCACAGGATGAGCATGCAGTCGCCGTAGCTGAAGAAACGGTACCGCTCGCGGATCGCCTCCGCGTAGGCCTCCATCATCCGCTCCCTGCCGGCGAATGCGCAGACAAGCAGAAAGAGGGACGAGCGGGGGAGGTGGAAGTTGGTCAGGAGGGCGCCCACCCGGCGGAACGGACGGCCCGGGTAGAGGTAGAGACGCGTCCGCCCGGACCCGGCGGAGACGGTGCCGTCTTCGCCGGCCGCCGTTTCGATCGCCCTCGTCGAGGTTGTCCCGACGGCGACCACCCGGGAGGCGGCGTTGATGATCCGGGCGGCCTCGGCTCCGATCTCGATGCGCTCTTCATCCATGACGTGATCTTCGACGTCCTCCGTTTCGATGGGCCGGAAAGTGCCGTAGCCGACATACAGCGTGACCGCCGCAACCGGAATGCTATGGCTCCGAAGGGCGGCGAGGACCTCCGGGGTGAAATGGAGGCCCGCCGTGGGGGCGGCGACCGATCCCGGCACCCTGGCATAGACGGTCTGATACCGTTCGAGATCGGCGGCGGAGATACCGGTCGCGCCGTTGCGTTTGATGTAGGGAGGCAGCGGAGCGTACCCATGCCGGTTCAGAAAGGTGTTGAAATCCGTGTCCGTCACGAAGCGGACGCGCCAGGTATGATCCGGCAGCTTTTCGACGATTTCCGCCACCGCGTCCCTCCCGAACGTCACGGAGGTTCCCGCCCGCACCCGTCGGCCCGGCTTCAGGAGCGCCGTCCAGAGCGCGGTGCGTTCGTCTTCGCAGGCAAGGAGGAGGAACTCGACCCGGCCGCCCGATTCCTTGTTTCCAAAGAGGCGCGCGGGGATGACGCGGGAGTCGTTGACGACGACGGCGTCGCCCGGGCGGAGATATTCGGGCAACTCGTAAAAGCGCCGGTGTTCGAGACGGCCCGTATCCCGGTGGACGACGAGGAGGCGAGACTGGTCCCGATCCGCGCAGGGCGCCTGCGCGATCAATTCCTCGGGGAGTTCGTAGTCGAAGTTCTTCAGTTTCATATGGGGAAAAACCTGTAACGGGACCTGCCCGTGATCGACCCTCGCGCGATCAGCTCCGGCCGAACCAGACGAGGGCGAGGCCGCCAAGCATGGCCGCCAGTCCCAGAAGGCGCAGTTTGGAATCCGGCACCTCGACGAGTTTGAGGAGATATGCCTTGATCTTATCCGGAAAGGCGAAGTAGGGGAGACCCTCGATGACAAATACCATTCCCAGGACACAGAGAAAATATTTCATCCTTCTTCATCCTTCTTGACTTCATTCCAGAGGCTGTCCAGCCGCTGGAACGCCGCCTCGGCCGGAGACAGACCTTCCCGGCGGAGCCGCTCCTCGATGCGGCGGAAGCGTTCTATAAATTTTTTCACCGCCTCCGTCAAGGAAAGCTCGGCGTCCACCTTCACAAAACGGCAGAGGTTGACGACGCTGAAGAGGAGATCGCCGATCTCTTCATTGACCCGCTCCGTTTCACCCGCCTTCAACGCGGCGCGGAGTTCGTCCAACTCCTCGTCGATCTTCTGCAGGACGCCGTCCGTGCCTTCCCAGTCGAAGCCCACCGCGGCGGCCGCTTCGCCGATCCGCTGCGCCCTCGCCAGTGCGGGCAGCGCACGGGGGACTTTCTCCAGCGCCCCCTGCCTGTCCGGAGGTTTCTTTTCGATGCGTTCCTTGATGTCCCGCCAGTTCGCCTTGACGTCCGCCACGCCGTTCACGCGAACCTGTCCGTAGACGTGGGGATGGCGCCGGATCATCTTCCCGCCCACCGCCGTCGTCACATCCGCAAGAGAAAATTCGGCTGCCTCTTCCGCAAGGCGGACCAGAAAGAGGATCTGGAAAAGGAGATCTCCCAGCTCCTCCTTGAGGGCTTCGGGGCTGCCGCTCTTGATGGCATCGACCACTTCATAGGCCTCTTCGAGGACGTATCGTGCAAGATCCTCCCTGCGCTGCTCCCGGTCCCAGGGACAGCCCTCCGGGCTCCTCAGCTTGCGGATGATGGCCGCGAGCGCCTCGATGTCGTAAAGGGGAGATTCGGTTCTATCCATGATGGACCTCTATGGGACGCCTCTGGAATGAAAAAAACCCCCGGGGCCTGAGACAGGCGGCCCCGGGGGCGCTTTTGCGCGTTGCAGGTGCCGAAGATCAGGCGGCTTTCGCCTTGCGCTCCGGACGCTTGTAGCTGATGGCGATCACGAAGCCGACGATCAGGAGGCCGGCCGCCGTGTAAAGGGCGGTTGTCTTCGTCAACTGGGCGAAGACCAGCGGTCCGAGGACGCCGGCGACGCTCCAGGCCGTCAGCATGATGCCGTAGACCCGGCCGATGTAGGCGGGGCCAAAGGAATCCGCCGCAAAGGCGGGCATCGTGGCAAATCCGCCGCCGTAGCAGGCCAGCAGGTAGCAGGCGATGACGGTGAAGATCACGGTGTTGCCGATCTGGGGCAGCAGGATATAGAGGATCGCCTGGCTGATGAACATGGTGATGAAGACGTTCTTGCGGCCCATCTTGTCGGACAGCGAGGCCCAGAAGAGGCGTCCGAGACCGTTGAAGATCGAGGCGATGGCGAGGATCGTGCCGCCCGCGATGGCCAGTTCCTTGACGTCGGTGATCGTCTTCTTCAGGACGTCCTGCGCCATGGGGGAGAGCTGGGAAAGGAGGCCGAGGCCGGCCGACACGTTCAGGCACAGCATGGCCCACAGCATCCACCACTGGGGAGTCGTCTTGGCTTCATCGAAGGTGTAGGAATCGGCCGCGGAGGTCGCCGTCTTGGGCGGCGTGAAGCCGGCGGGCAGCCAGCCCTTCGGGGGGTTCTTGAACATCAGCGCCGACAGGGTGCACAGCACGAGGTAGATCACGCCGAGGATGTAGAAGGTGTTGGCCACGCCCATGTTGAGGATCATGCCGGGAACGATCTTGCCGATGAAGAAGGCGCCGAAGCCGAAACCCATGACCGCGAGTCCGGTCACGAGACCGCGCTTGTCCGGGAACCAGCGGATCAGGGTGGCGATGGGCGTGACGTAGCCGAAGCCGTTGCCGAGGCCGCCGATGAGGCCGTACCCGACATACATGATGAAGAGACTGCCCGTCGCATCCGCGACGCCGGCCAGGATGGTGCCGATGCCGAAAAGGATGGCGCCGATGGTGGCGACGAACTTCGGGCCCTTCTTGTCCACGAGCCCTCCGCCGAAGGCGGCGGCGACGCCGATCATGCCGATGAGGATCATGAAGGTGATCTGGACCTGCATCCCGGACCAGCCGTGCGCCGAAACCAGCGGGTTCTTGAACACCGACCACGCGTAGACCGTACCGAGGCACAGTTGCAGGATAATCGCCGCGCCGGCGATCAACCAACGCTTGCTTTCGAGATTCTCGTTTTCATTAGCCATACGTATGCCCTCTCCTTTTTTGTTTGATGAAAGACGGAATATCTTGCTGACGAATCGCTGAGAACCCAGCATCCCCCGACGCCGCGTCTATAGAGGGAATGGAAGTCTTTGTCAAGAGGAATATATTGAAAATTCAACGGAGTTTCTTCGGGTTAGAAGATTTCCCGTCCGGTATCCATCGGCAATCGTTCACGTTTTACCAGGGGCGGATTTGCGGCTGCAGACCTTGACGGTGTCGAGGGCCGCGGTTTTTTTGTTTACCGTCGTCTTCACCCGGGAATCACCCTGCCCAGAAGTTCCATGATGTGCAGCACGGGCTGCCTCATCCGCGACTGCCGGACGCCCCAGGCCAGTTGCAGGTGGCAGCCCGGATTGGCCGTGACGAGGGTATCGGCGCCGGTCGCGCGGACGTTGGCGAGCTTCCGGTCGAGGATCTTCCGGCTCGCCTCCAGTTCCTTCAGGGCGAAGGAGCCCGCCATGCCGCAGCACCAGTTCGCCTCCTTCATCTCCCGGTAATCGATGCCGGGAATCTGACGGATCAGATGGCGCGGCTGTGCCGAAACGCCCTGACCGTGGGCGAGGTGGCAGGGCTCGTGGTAGGTGACGGAAGAGGGGAACGGTTTGAATCCCTCCGTCCGAAGACCGGCTTCCGCCAGGAACTCGGACACGTCGCGCACCTTGGCGCGGAAAGCGGCCAGGCGGCCGTGCTCGATCCGGCCGTCGAGGACCTCCTCGTATTCCTTGAGCGCGCAGCCGCAGCCGGCGCAGTCCGTGACGATCCGGTCGACGTCGAGCCCGGAAAAGAGATCGAGGTTGATCCTGGCGAGTTCCCGGGCGGTCTTGCGGTCCCCCTCGGCCAGATGCGGAGCGCCGCAGCACTTGACTTCCTTCGGAGTCAGGACGTCGAAACCCTGTTGCGCGAGGACGCGGATCGTCTGGCGGGAGACTTCGGGGAACGTCAGGCTCATCGCGCAGCCCAGAAAGAATCCCACGCGTCCCCGCTTTGCCCCGCGGGCCGGAATTCGGTTGGGAAGGACCTGCCGCAGGGGCCGCTCGAGCGACGGGAGGATGCCTTCCATCTTGGCGAGGACATCCGGAAGGAGGCGGTTGGCGCCCAGGTTGCGCATGGCCCATTGGAGGCCGAGGCGCTGGTAGAGGCGCATCGGCAGCATCGAGGTCTCCATGAGCCCCGGCGAGGGAAGCATCTTCTCCAGGATAAAGGTGCGGAGCATTCCGGCGGCGGGGCGCAACGGGTGGAAAACATGGGACTGGCTGCGGCAGAATTCCATGATCGGCCCGACCTTCACGCCGGACGGGCAGGCGGTGGAACAGGCGCGGCAGTCGAGACAGAAGAAGGCTTCTTCCTTGACCGCCTTCGAAAAATCCAGCTTTCCCTCCGCAACGGCGCGCGCCAGGGCGGCCCGCCCGCGTGGGCTGGACCGCTCACGATTCGTGAGGGCGTAGGTCGGGCAGACGGCGAGGCAGAAGCCGCAGCGCATGCATTGCAGAATGGACTCGTAGGAAGGAGCGTCTTCAGGGGCGAAGTTCCCCAGCGCGGCGGTTTCAGGCATGCGACCCTCCTTTTTTGGAACAGGAGCAGCTCGTCTCATCGAGGAACATCTTGCAGGGATTCATGATGCCCGCCGGATCGAAGGCCACCTTGATGCGCCGCATGACGCCGACGCCGCCCGGGCCGATCTGCCGCTGGAGGTAGTCTCTCTTCGCCAGCCCGATGCCGTGTTCGCCGGAAACGGTTCCGCCCAGGGCCAGGACCTTCTCGTACAGTTCCGAAAAGAAGGCGTGAACGCGCTGGAGCTCGTCTTGATTCCGCTCATCGGTAACGGCGGTCGGGTGAAGATTCCCGTCGCCGGCGTGACCGAAGGTCGCGACCTTGACATTGTATTTCGCCTTCAGCCGTTCGATTTCCGCGAAGGTTTCCGAGAGGCAGCTTCTCGGAACGGTTGCATCCTCGAGGATCGTCGTGGGCGAGACGCGGGCGACGGCGGAAAGAGCGGTCCTCCTCGCCGCGGCGAGCCTGTCCGCCTCGGCGGCATCCCTGGCTTCGTAAACGGCGTCGGCCCGGACCGATTCCAGGACCTTCCGCACTCCGTCGGCTTCCTCGGCCACCGTGGCCGGATGGCCGTCGACCTCGATGAGCAGGAGAGCCGCCATGTCGCGCGGCAGGCCGATGGCTTTGTAATCCTCCACGCAGTTGATGGTCGTCCGGTCCATGATCTCCAGCGTCGAGGGGATGATCCGTGAGGCGATGATGCGGGATACAGCCTGTCCGGCAGTGCGGATGTCCTGAAAATGGGCGAGGAACGTGCGCTTGGCCTTGGGGGGATTGATGAGGCGCACGGTCACCTGCGTCAGAATTCCGAGCGTGCCTTCGCTGCCGATGAAGATGTCGCGCAGGGAATAGCCGGCGACGTCCTTCACGCATTTGTTGCCCGCGGCGATCGACGTGCCGTCGGCCAGGACGCCGGAGATCCCCATGACGTAGTTGCGCGTCACGCCGTATTTGAGGCCGCGCAGGCCGCCGGCGTTTTCCGCCACGTTGCCGCCGATCGTGGAGATCGTCTGGGAACCGGGGTCGGGGGGATAGAAGAGGCCCTTCGCGGCGACGGCGTTGAAGAGGTCGAGGGTGATGACGCCCGGCTCGACCGTTGCCGTAAGGTTTTCCTCGTCGATCTCCAGGATGCGGTTCATCCGGGTCATGCAGACGACCATGCCGCCCTGGACGGGGGCGCTGCCGCCGGAAAGTCCGGTGCCGGACCCCCGGGGAACGATGGGGAGCCCCTCCTGCCGGCAGAAGTCCACGGCGAAGACGACGTCCTCCTGCGACTTCGGATAGACGACGACGTCCGGAACATAGTGCATTTCCGGGGTCGAGTCGTATCCCAGAACCAGAAGGTCCTCCTTTTCCGTGTAGACGTTTTCCCGGCCGAGCCTGACGGCGAGATGATCGAGTCCTGCCTTGCCGATCATACGGCACTCCCCCCTTTTTGAAGAGCGATGAGAATCTCTGCTGAAGCCCTGTGCGGCCCCCGTTGCAGCGCGGCCGCCCTTGGTACGGCATACGAGAAAAACCGCCGCTGTATAATCGGATTTGCCGCGTTTTGTCAAGACAAAAATAGAGGAATCTCAACGGTTTGCATGAAATACATGGTAAGAGAAAAAACCAGATTGGTAAGGAAAACTTCCGGCAAGAGCGGTGCCTCCCGTGTAACCACACCGTCTAAAGTCTTTGCCTTCTGCTCAGAATGCCTAGCCTATGCTCCGTGTCGCCATTCCTCTTTGTTTTTCTGCTCATAACGTGCAGATCACCGGCCCGCGGGACGCAAGTCCGGTGGATTTGCTGGTTATGGCTAATTCTCTCTCCCTAATATTCAGGTCCTGCTGAAGCTATGGCGTCCTGACGGTTGAATTCAGTATTCTTCGAATATCCGCCTGATCTCTCGAAGTTCCCTGGTCTGGGTCAGAGCAAGCATCAGCAGGATACGTGCCTTCTGCGGGTTGAGCGTGTTGGCGCTGATCATGCCGTCCTTTCGGTCGTCTTCGACGGGTACCACCGCCCCACTTCCCACGCGGCTGGCGCGGACTACGATTACTCCCTTTGCCCGCGCCTCCTTGAGCGCTTCGTAGGTAGCCGGAAAGATTCCACCGTCCCCAACGCCCCGGCGAGAACGATCCCCTGTGCCCCGGCCCGCACCGCCGCATCGACGAGATCCCGCGAGTCGTTCCCGTGACCGTAGAGGATATCCACCCGCGGTAGCTTATCCGTATTCCCGAGCCGGAACTCCGAACGCACTGTGTGGCGCTTTGTGGTCATCCTGAGCAGGTGTGCCTTGCCGCCTTCACGTAGCCCAAGCATCCCGTTTCGGGCGAGCGGAATGTGTCGACATTCGTCGTGTGGGTCTTGGTTACGTCGCGGGCAGCGTCGATCCGCTCGTTCACTGCTACGAGCACCCCTTGACCTCGGGCGTGCGGAGTCCCCGCTATCACCACGGCGTTGTACAAATTCAAGGGACCGTCCGCGCTTATCGCCGTGGCGGGTCGCATCGATCCGGTGAGAATCAAGGGAGTGTCGGTCTCGACAACGAGGTTCAGGAAGTAGGCTGTTTCCTCCAGCGTATCGGTCCCGTGGGTGACCACAATGCCGTCCACCGCGCCTGATGCGCTCAGGGTGTTGATTCTGCGGGCCAGTCTCAGCAGATGCCCGTTGGTGATGTTAGCGCTATCGATGTTGGCTATCTGCTCTGCCGAAATCCGTGCCACCTGTGCGAGTCCCGGGACCGAGCTGATGAGCAAACCCACATCGAACACACCAGGCTTGTATTCTGTGGTCACTGTCGGAGAAGCGCTCTGTCCTGCGATGGTTCCACCCATGGCCAGGACGGCGATACGGGGAAGCGGCCCCGGCACCTCACCGGCCCAACCCAACGCCGTACAAAAGGTCATCAGGGCAATGAGCACCAGCCCTCTACCGTACATTACTTGCACATTCCTTCTTAACATATCAATTTCATTCCTCATTGATGTACTGGGATCATAACGTGTGGCTGAGCCGCCGCGTGGCAACGCGGTCGGCTCGAGCCTCTAGTTATGCGGCGCCTGCAATTAAGCCTTCACGTTCGAGCACACGACGAACCTCTTCAAATGCAGCCGCAATGTTTCCTCGCGGGAAGCGGATCTGACCAAGACCAGCGACGTTGCTGAACTCTGCACATCCTTCTTCTAGCATCACGATCGCGCGACTGAAACCCAATCGACCCTGAAAGAGACCAGCCTCATGGATGACGTTCATCCGGGCCTGCAAGCTACCGTCTGCCATTTCATCTTCCGCAGTCATCACCAGAAATGCGATAGCAGAAGCATCTAGCATTTCTGATAGGCGGGCAATGTTCGTTACACCAGCTACCGGAACGCGATTGAACTCATCCCAAGGTAGGCGGATGCGATCTTGAATGAAGTCTTTGAGCTCCCGCCATGCTGCTGCCCGACCGTGACCAATGAAGACATTGGTTCCAATCTTAGATTCGCGGCTTGTTCTTCTAGACTTCCGCTCGAGGTGCGATGCGCCCTTTCGTGCGATGTCAGCAGCCTCTTTGCATATCGCGAAAGAATGCTCGAGTGCGCGGAGTTCCGCCTTTACTGAGATATGTGGTGGTAGCTGAGTGCCTTGACCGAGAACTATAGTGTCGCGCGTCATGACTTGACCGCGTTGATGAAGCCTGTCGGCAACCTCGGCAGGTGACAGGACTTCTAGTGCCTGCAGCTGTTCGTTCAAGTTTTGAATGAATGCGTCTGCCCCTGCATCAAGCTCTGTCTGAAATATTGAGGTTATTTCAGCTTTCGTATGGTTGAAGGCCGCGTCGGCTGCTTCGGCGGCCGCACGTGCTGCGGAGAGATCTGGATTTCCCGCAAGATGTAAGACATGTTGCTTCACTTTATCAAAAGGGTATTCGCGCCATCTCCCCACAGAACCCATGCTCCCAAACGTATCCATTAACCCCCATTCTTGGCTGAAGTGTGCCCCAGGCGGGGGTGTTTGAAAGTTTTCGTAGTAGACCCGAGAGTGATATCCCAGCCAAGAGTCTGAGAATGCACGACCAACTTCTGCGACTGCTGTGCGCAGGGCCGAAAGAGGTTGCGAGATTTCTTTTCGCTCAATCGCCGAAGCAGCAGCGCTAAGCGGTTCGATGAGCTGAAAGAGCTCTTCATGGGCTGTCATTCAATGCTCCTCCGACGCATAACACGGAGCTAACCGGCGCTGTTAAGCGTCCGGTTCAGCGCTTTGTTGGCTGCGCTGCATATCTCGCTCGATTTCCAAACGTTTCGTAGCCAGCTTAAGGTGTATCTGCTCGTCCAATCCGCCCAAGTAGTCCGGACCTCCTCTCCCGGGATAGCAAGCCTCCCAAAACAACTGCGCTGCTTTGACCGATAGGTCTTTGAATTCCCGAGCTTTTGTCACCCACTCGATGGGGCTGTGGGATATTCTCACTTTCGAAGGAGAGTAATGCACAGAGGAATCCCGGAGGTCCTTGTAGTCTCTGAAAAGCGTCTTGAAAGGTTCTTTGACCTGTCCTTCGTCTTTCACAAAAATGATCTGCCTCTTGTCGGGGCGAATGATAGTAGGAAACTTCTCGATTTTGTATGCAATTTGGAGGTAACGATCCTCCTTTTTCCCTCTCAGTATCTCGGATTGGCGGTCTGTGAGGTTACTCCTGTTCCGGAGGTAGAAATCAAAACCGACGGAGTTGACAAAGGACTCCAGAAACGAATAGAAGGAGACAATGGTCAGGCGCGAATAGGTCGAAGTATTGAACTTCAGCAGATTGATCTTGTCATACAAATCCTTGTTGAAGTTTGATTCCATTACTTCGGTCTTTTCGCCTAGGGCATCTCTCAACTTCAGCAGATTCGCATAAGTCTCCTCGGCTTTAAGGAACACATAGAATGAGTCTCTCAGGAGAAACTCATCTTCCGTGTTGGCATAGCCAGCGTGGTGGCCAAGACCGATCCTTGTATGGTAAGGCAAATCCGCGGGCCACCCCTTGGCAGTGAGGTCCATCATGCTATCCAGCCACCCTAACTCCACGCCGAAGGTAAAAAGATTCTCGCCGACTCTGAAAAAGTCGTTAAACGAGGACGCTATTTCAGAAATCAGCCTTTTTGGAGGGTACTTTCGGATGAAATAGTCCGTTAACGATTTCAGGTTTTCCATAATGATCGGGGCTTTTGCGAGCAGAGCGGCGTAGTCCATTTCGTCTATGCTCTCGCTAATGCCGACAAATTCCGATTTCAATTCAGGATTCTTGACGATATTGTATTTCTGAGTGCTCAAGGAACTCATCAAATGCAGGTAGATGAGTTGATGTTTTAGGTCAGCCTTCAAGCTATCAGCGGAAATGATTGTCATTGTCCTATCTCATTCAGCCAACATTTGCTTAACCTGCGAGGCGTACATGACGCGGTTCTTGCCGAGGAGCAAAGCGGCGACCGCAAGAATCGTGACATAGTCGCGGCAGGTTGAAGCAGTTGTTATACGAATTACGGTACAACTTTTTCAAAATGATTCATCACAGAATCTAGTGCGCCTTTTGCCAGAAATCCTTCTGCTTCAGTACATGGAAACTTTGCTCGTAACTCCTTTTTAGGATGTATAAAATTTCTATAGTCTCTTAATATTTGATCAATTGAATTAACTCTTGCAGTAGGAAGCAAGCCAATTTCTTCAGCAACATCAATTAACACAAAAAGCTTCCATTCTTTAGTTTTAAGATCAATTACAGCCCCTCTCTTATCTTTTGGAGCTTTCTTAGCACTCATTGCATTAGTATAATATTTTGGATTTTCCAATACATCATAAAGGACAGCTTCCAATATACTTCCGGATAAGACTACAGCACTTTTCCATGCGTTGTCTGGAATTAGAATGTTATTAAATTCCAAATAATCTCTTTCAATTATTGACTTTAAATCTTTATCAATTATGAAATCAAAGTTTCTTGATATTACTGCAGAACCATAATTCCCATAATATTTTAGCAATATCTGAACTTCTTTTGTTAAGGCGATGAATTCTGCACATTGATCACCGGAATAAGAACCCATTTTGCCAAGCTTTCGGTATTGTTGCCTTAACATAGTAAATGTAAATCTTTTATCTGGCGGGAAATTAATAACCTCAAGTTTTTCAATTTCTTCACAAGCAACTTTTAACAAATCAAATAAATGTAATCCTGATGGTCCGGTATTATCTCTATTGCTTGATGCTTTTATTACTTCTTCAAGTATTTCATTAACGTAAGTCATTTTATCGTCCTTTTGTCCGAAAGTTCCGTATAACGATGAAATCACCCGGAGCGTAGCGATCGGGTGGATTAATTTTGTTGGGCGACATGTCTTAGCCACCCGCTATTTGACATTATCCGCACAGAATTTTTGAACGAAAAGCAGCATCTGTTTGACCTGGGCCGCATCATAGTTCGCAAAATGACCATGAGCTGCGTCATTCCGGAGGTTGGCCCATGATGTGATCTGCTTCTGCACGAGAGGCCCATAGATACCACTCTTGCAGATAGCCACATTCAGCGGGTCTATGGTTCGTGGCTGACCCTTGGAGCCCATGATGGAAATGCCGCTCGCATCCGCTATCTTCCGTAAAGAATCTTCAAGCACCGCCCCCAAAATAACCGCCGCTGCATCTTTGTACCCCTCCCCGCGGAGATGCTCGGCCATATCGAGAAAGTCAGCGAATATTTCAGCCTGAAGGAGGCTTTTCATATTCACCAACATGCCAGTGTCAATGTCATGCTTGATTCCCTTAAAGAGGCCGACTAAATTGCTTACATGTCCATAGTGGTTGCTATGCATTACCGTAAAGTAATTAATTTTCGTTGCCGCTTGATACATCTCATGGTATTGGCTTTCTTTCCCGTAGAGTCGAGTAATGAGCTGCCCGCCTCTGGCAGTCATTGATAATAACTCCTGAATTTTATCGTTCCCCAAAGATGAACCGGCAGCTGCTGCTTCGGCGCTGAGCTTTTCTCCTACATCAATCAACGCTGCTACTTCTTTCTCGATTAGTTGATTCACGACCACCTCCTATCAAGCCCAATCGAAAAGTTCACCGGGAGCGTAAGCGATCCGGTGAAACGACAGGTTAGATGGGCACTTTACGTATCCGCTCGTATGCGGCCGATAACGCTCTTCATGTCGAAGAACTGGAAGTCCCGGTCCGGGTAGAGTCTTTTCAATTCAGCAAGGGCGGTTGTCTCATGCTTCCGCGAGAACTCACCCCAAAGTACGTAACCATCCTGGGGCGTCTCGAGATGATGAAGGTCGATCACTGCATCCGGCGTGGCGTCAGCCACAACTTTAACGAGTCGTGACATGCGGACATCAGCGAGGTGGTGAGAATACGGGTTGACTAGGAGTTTAGCCCTGTCTTCTGGGTCTTCTACCACGGCGAGATCTATAGCAGGATAACGATAGAAGTCGGCATATCCAGCGAGGTAGCAGGTCGTCATGCTTATACCCCCTCCCGCACTACGTACAATGACATCACGCTTCCCCAACAGAGTTGTTATCATCTTCTCATCGGAGTGGGAGATACCAAGATTTGGATCTGCTCGAAACCACAGCACCCCAAGTCCGGGAAAGTCGTCTTGTGAAGCGCCTATCTGCCTTGCGGCGTGGTGAACCACGTCAGAAAGGGAATCGTCGTGCACTAACGGCGAGATTGATTCAATCACTTTACCCGGCGATCCGGTGAGGAACTCTCGGGCGGCCTCTATATCATCCCTGCGAGCCTTTACCTCCACAACGAGGCCACAATCAAGACCATGAGCTGCAAGATCGGCTGAGAGTCTTTTTCCTTCCGTTATTTCAGCAACTCGGTATCCAATTGCTTCAAGTTTCTGTCGAACAATTTGCCGGTGAATATCAGCCATTCTCTGCCCCTGGACCCAGTTCACAGCCATCTAACGGCTCGCGTTAGCGGCTTGGTGGGAGAGCCAACTCACGAAACGGGAAAAATGCGTTCGCCTGGGCTCACCTTTTTTGCACGGCCCACCACCAAGTCCGCTGCACGCATTGTTGGGTGGCGCTGCAATCAGCGGGCTTTCCATTTTTGAACGCGCATGTCCCATCCATAAACGAAGATCTGAATGTCCTTTTGGGTTTTTATCTCGTTTTCAAAGGCTGGCATAACTCCAGCGCAAACAATAACGCCAGATATAGATTTACCCTTCTCTTTTTTTAAGTCATGGATATAGCTTTTGATTTGATGAATTGCATCTCGTCCAATTCGGCCATATTTTACTTCCACCACCACTAAATTTCCTTGACTATTTTCAAGCAGCAAATCAAGTCTCCCCTCACCGATTGATTTTTGCTGACTGGAGAGAGTGAGATCTTTGCCGAGTAGAGCGGGATTGCGAGCAAGATATTGTTCAACATCTCTTTCTAAAGTTTCGGCCACTTCTTCGGAGGATAAAAGCGTGAATTGCCGAGTACTCTCTTTTTCGGCAGTAATAGCATTTAGCAATACATCCACGTCTGTATTGGATAGTTCTCGCCAAGCTCGTGTAGAAGAAGCGATAACTTGTGTTTCTGACCTGCCACTTCCGAACTTTATGTTGATGGAAAGTTTTTCTGCAAGCTTCTTGTCAAACAATAATGGCTTTTCAAATACATATGATGTGATGGGGTCGCCGAACACAATGGCGTCATCCCTGTTTTTAGGTCGTTTTCCTGCCAGCCACTCTGCAATATGAGGATTCCTGTACTTCGCCCGCAAGGCTTTATCTTCGCACACGTCTGAAGTATTCAGTACACGATCAACGACGTAATAAGCAGTGATATATTTCTTGCCGTGTCTACTTGTATGAAAGAAAACATAATCACCTTTATTCAAACTGGTCTTGAGTTTGCGAGCGCGTTGGCTAACATCCCCATAAGTGAATTCGTCTAACGCTGGGTCTGGATGACTTAGCCGAATATACGGAATAAGCAGATGCATATTGTCTTCCTTATAGAATTCCTCTCAGCCGCCCAACAGTGTGATAGCTTAAAAATCTTCCATCCTATAGAACCATATTGGCGGACGATATTTCCACGTATTGTGATAGTGAAATATAGAACATGGAATATCGGCAAGCTTATTTTCCGCTTATTGAAAATATCCTTGCCGGATTCCACTTATGGCGATATTGAGACGTGAAAGATGGAAAATAAACCGAAGTTCCGCCCGAATCCGAAGCTCAAATTAATGGACCAGGTCCGAGAAGTCCTCCGTTACCACCGTTAGGCCTATCTCACGGAGCAAACCTATTGTCAATGGATTCTTCGTTATATCCGTTACTTCGGCGGCAAAACCCATCCGCGCTCGCTTGGCGCAAAAAAAATCGAGGCGATTCTTTCCTTGCCTGCTGGACACGCTGCCTGCTGCAACAAAGAACGGCACGGGCTGAAACGAGGTCGTCGTTGGGCAAACGGACTGAGAAACATTTTTTCTTTGCTTCCTTCGCCCCGTCCCGCTATAATCCGCGGCAAAATTGAGACGGATCTTCTCAAACCGCCATCCTGGAAGGAGGTCGTCATGACAGGGAAGAAATCGTTGTTCCTTGTGTTTGTCTGCGGGGCTCTCCTGAGCCTCTGCATCGCCGGGCCGCTCTGCGCGCAGGACATCACGCCCGCTCTGGAGCAGGAGTTTCTGGATGCCAAGGCGGCGCTGGCAACGGCGCAGAAGGCGCAGGGCGACAAGTATTCGGCCGAAAATATGGCAAAGGCCCAGGAAATGCTCACTGCCGCGGAGAGCGTTCGCCCCCTGAAGGATGGAGCTCAATTTGCGCAGATGTCCCGCCTGGCGAGGGCCTATGCGGAGCTGGCAAAGGCCGTCGCGGAGTTGAAGATCGATCAGGAAAATCTGGCGACGACGAACGATGACCTCAAGAAGGTCAAGGCCGAGATCGAACAACTGAAAAAAGGCCAGTAGGGAAGGGGGAATGAGCATGAAGCACGCAGGAAAAATCGTCCAGGGTATCGCCGTTGCGGGATTGTTCGGTCTCCTCCTGTTCCCTCTTGCGGCCCTCGGTGCGGAGCCGGTTCCGGTGGCTTTTGAGGAGGCCAAGGCCGCCATCGAGCAGGCGCGGATGGCCGGGGCGGAAAAGAACGCGCCGGACGACCTCGCGCAGGCGAAGTCCTGGCTGGCCCAGGCGGAGAAGCAGCAGGCGGAATCTCAATCCTTCCTGTCCCGCACGGTGAAACTGGTGAAGTCCAATGAGGCGGCCGTCCGGGAGATCATGTACCTGGCCTCTATGGCGAAGGTCAAGGCCCAGGTCGCGGAGGCGAAATCCCGGAAAACCGTCGCGTCCGCGGAACTCAAGGATGCCCGCAAGGACCTGGCCGACTTTCAGACCTCTCTGGATGTCATGAAGAAGAAGCTGGCCGAGGCCGAAGCGGCGAAAACGGTCAAGGCAAAGGCGGATGCCGAACGCAAGGCGCTGGAGGAATCCAAGCAGAAGGCGGCGGCAATGGAGGCGCAGAAGAAGAAGGAGTTGGAGGAGGCGCAGAAGAAGAAGGCGGAACTGGAGGCCCTCAAAGAAAAAGAGATGGCCCAGGCGAAGCTGGAAGCGGAACGCCTGGCGTTGCTCAAACAGAGGGAGGCGGCGGAGGCCAAGGCCCGCGAGCAGCAGATGGCCGCGGACAAGCAGAAGATGGAAGCCTTGCAGCAGAAGATGGCGGCCATGGAGCGGGAAAAGGCGATGCGCGCCGACGCCGCGAAGATTCCCCATGCGGGAGTCAAGTCGACGGACAAGGAGATTCTTATCACCGTTCTGGCGATCAATGTCCTCACGCCGAAGAACGAGGTCTCCGCCGGCGGAAAGGCAGTTCTGGACCAGGTGGGGGCATTCCTGAAGAAATATGCTGCCGGGAGCAAGATCCTGATCCGAGGCTATACGGACAGTGTCGGCAAGGCGGCCGCCAACAAGACCCTTTCCGAGAAACGGGCCACGGAGGTCAAGGAGTATCTTGTCCTCAACCAGAACATCCCGTCCGCCGATGTGACGGCAGAGGGTCTGGGGCCTGCCGATCCGGTTGCCTCCAACGCCACGGAGGCCGGCCGCGCCCTGAACCGCAGGGTGGAGATCGTCGTGCCAACCGGTCAATAACAAGCGGCCGGCTCAAGGAGCCGGCCGGGTTTCCTCAGAGGTCGGAAAACGGGGTTGTCCTCCCGGGGATTGCGGAGGGCGCCCCGTTTTTTTTGCGCAAGACAGGAGGCGGTACGTGAGCGACCCCTCCGGGAGGTGCCGCGATCTTTTCCCCGCTTGCACCCTTCGACAGGCTCAGGGTGACAGGGATGTGTCATGCTGAGCTTGTCGAAGCATGAGGGTGGTCGAAGGCGGAGACGATACACGGGTGCGGCGGAAGGGTCAAGAGGTTTGCGCGATGCGTCAGCCTCCCGCCGTCATCAGATTCCTACGTGAGGCTGACGCCATCGAAAAAGCTGCTGCCGGAAAGACTCAGGCCGCGGCCCCTGCCTTCTCCATCCTGGTTCTTCTCGCCCGTATGTAGATTTTTACCAGCTCCATGGCGATCGGCGATGCGAAGAAGAACGGCGCCATGAAGAACCAGTCGCCCAGCGTCAAGGGGACGGTATCGAAGAAAGGCTGCAGGAATGGGACGTACACCACGAGAAGAATCAGCAGCATCGAGGCGGACGTGGCCCAGACCATCCAGCGGTTGGAGAAGACGCCGAGGGAGAAGACGCTGTGGTGTTCGGACCGGGCGGTGAAGGCCCTCAGCAATTCCGAGGTGCACAAGGTCACGAAGGCGATGGTCTGCGCGACTTCCAGGTGGCCGGGGTAGCGTTGCGTTCCCAGATAGAAGGCCAGAAGGACGGCGACCATATCGGTAACGGCGACGACGGAGATGCCGATGGCCATGTCGGAGGTGATGACCGGTTCCTTCGGTGGCCGGGGCGGCTGCTTCATGATGTCCGGTTCGCCCTTCTCCATTCCCAGAGCGAGGGCCGGCGCGCCGTCGGAGACCAGGTTCAGCCACAGAAGGTGGATCGGTTTCAACGGGATGGGAAGTCCCGCCAGCATGGCGCCGAAGACGATCAGGATCTCGCCGACGTTGCACGCGAGGAGGAAGTAGACGAATTTCCGGATGTTGGAATAGATGATCCGGCCCTGTTCGATGGCCGAGACGATGCTGGCGAAGTTGTCGTCCGTGAGGACCATGTCCGCCGACTCCTTGGAAACGTCCGTTCCGGTGATCCCCATGGCGACCCCGATGTTCGCCCGCTTCAGGGCGGGCGCGTCGTTCACGCCGTCGCCCGTCATCGCCACGATGTGGTCACTCGCCTTGAGGGCGTCGACGATCTTCGTCTTGTGGGCCGGAGAAACGCGGCAGCAAACCTGGATCTTGTCGGATTTCTCGGCAAGTTCCTGCTCGCTCAACTTGTCCAGTTCGGCGCCGGTCAGAACGAGGCCGCCGGGCGTGAGAAGCCCGATCTGCCTGCCGATGGCTTCGGCCGTATCCCGGTAATCCCCGGTCACCATGACGCTTCGCAAACCTGCGCCCTTGGCCAGATTCACCGCCTCGACCACCTCGGGCCGCGGCGGGTCGATCATGCCGAGGAGGCCGGCAAAAATGAGATCCTTTTCGATCTCATCCGCATTGCACGACGCAGGAGCTTCTTGCAGCGGCCGGTAGGCGGTGCCCAGGACACGGAGGGCGCTGGAAGCCATGTCATGGTTCTGTGCGAGGATCTCTTTGCGCAGCTCTTCCGTCAGAGGAACGGGTGTCCCGTTCTGTAAGACGGAGCCGCACAGATCCAGGACGACGTCCGGTGCTCCCTTGACGAAGGCGATGAAGGGCGGATATCGGAAGCCCGAAGGAGCCGGCCGGCCGGGGTTGGTTTCATTCCGGTGGATCGTGATCATCCGCTTTCGATCCGAATCGAAAGGGACTTCCATGATCCTTGGGAAGCTCGTCTCCGCATCCTTGCGCAAAAGCCCGCCTTTGGCGGCCGCAACGACCATGGCGCCTTCGGTCGGGTCGCCGATGATCTGCCAGGAGCGCTCGCCCCCGTCCGCCGTCTTTTCTTCGAGGCGGGCGTCGTTGCAGAGCAATCCGCCCTGAAGAAGCAGCTCGACATCCGGGTCTCCGGAAGGATGGAAAGGGGCGTCGTTCAGGAAAAACTCACCGTTCGGCGCGTATCCTTCCCCCGTCACGCGGAACCTCTTTCCCCCGGCCCAGCCCTGCACGACGGTCATCTTGTTCTGCGTCAGGGTTCCCGTTTTGTCGGAGCAGATCACCGTGGTGCATCCCAGCGTCTCTACGGCCGGAAGCTTGCGGATCAGGGCGTTGCGCTTGATCATCTGCTGCATGCCGAGGGCGAGGCAGATCGTCACGATTGCCGGGAGACCCTCGGGAACCGCGGCGATGGCGAGACTGACGGCGACCATAAAGAGATTGACGATGTCCTTCTTCTCGCCGGAAAGGTAATCCATGAACCCGGAATCGAAGATGACCGACATGTGCGTATCGCGGAAAAGACCGTAGAGGAAGACGATCCCGCAAATCGCCAGGCAGATCGTTCCGAGAATCTTTCCAAGATGGGCCAGTTTCTCCTGAAGGGGAGTGTCTTCGTCCTCGTAGGATTGGAGCATCTCCGCGATGAGTCCGATCTGAGTGTGCATGCCGGTGCCCGTCACAAGCCCCTTGCCGCGGCCGTAGGTGATGAGGGTGCTCATGAAGGCGGTATTCCTCCGGTCACCCAGGGGGATATCCTTATCCAGAACGGCCGCCGCGTTCTTCTCGACCGGAACGGATTCTCCCGTCAGCGAGGCCTCCTCAACCTTGAGATTGACGGACTCGACGAGGCGCATGTCGGCGGGAACGTAATTGCCGGCCT
>CAZDLM010000009.1:11001-34346 GCA_964506465.1 uncultured Syntrophaceae bacterium | reverse complement strand
ATCCCCGCCGACGAGTTCGCGGGCCGGAATCGTGACTTGGTGCCCGTCGCGGATGACCTGCGTATTCGGGGCGGCCATTTTCTTCAGAGCGGCGATCGCCTTTTCCGCCTTGGATTCCTGCACCACTCCCACAACGGAGTTCAGGGCGACGATGACCATGATGGCGATGGAATCGATGTACTCGCCGAGCAGCAGGGAGACGACCGCGGCGACGATCAGGATGATCACGAGAAAATTGTTGAACTGGGACAGGAGAAGTGCGAAGAAGCCGGGCCGCGGCTTTTCCGAGAGTTCGTTGGCGCCGTACTTCTTGAGGCGGTCCTGCGCCTCTCCGGCGTTCAGGCCCTTTTCGAGGTGCGTTTGAAATTCGCGAACGAGTTCGTCAATCGGTTTTCCGTGGCATTCCTTGTCGACCATGGGACGCTCCTTGAAAGAAATGTCGGCGAGGTCAATCTCCCCCCAAATACAAAAAAAAGACCTTCACCGGGGGATTCCCCCGATAAAGGTCTCGCCTGTCGGTTTCGTCGATTTCCTGACCAGTGGTACCGGGCTTCGCGCCGTATTGACGATATCCACTGCACGGCTACTCCCCTTTGCAATTGGGTCGTAAGACGTGCATGTCTTTTTGTCAAGAACATATTTCTGCTGGAGGCGATCAGGAAGCCAGAACTTCACGGATTTTTTTCGACAACTCGACGATGCCGAAAGGTTTCTGCAGGAAGGACGTGCAGCCTTTCTGCAGGATTCTGCTCGCCTGGCCGTTCAGGCTGTATCCGCTTGAGAGGATGATCTTGATACCCGGATGATTCGCCTTCAGGCGATCAAAAGTCTCTTCGCCGCCCATTCCGGGCATGATCATGTCCAGGATCACCAGGTCAATGATTTCCCGGTCCGTTTCGTAGATCCGCAACGCTTCGGCCCCGTTCGCTGCAACGAACACGCGATATCCAAGACTTTCCAGGATGTCCCTGGTTACATCAATGATGATCGATTCATCATCGACCAGAAGGATCGCCTCGCAACCTCTCAGGGGTTCTTCGGAAGCCTCTTCCTGCCGTTTCACCGCTTTTCCGGAAGCCGGGAAATAGAGCCTGAAGGTTGTTCCCTTGCCCACTTCGCTGTAAACATTGATGACGCCCTTATGACCCTTGACGATGCCATAGACTGTGGCGAGACCGAGTCCTGTTCCTCTCCCCATCATCTTCGTGGTGAAAAAGGGCTCAAAAATCCGTTCCCTGGTCTTGCTGTCCATTCCGATGCCCGTGTCCGTGACGGATACCATCACGTAGTCCCCGGGGGGGACGGAATACGATTTGGCATAGCTCGCATCCAGCGTCACGTTGCGGGTTTCCAGATGGAGATTTCCACCCTCCGGCATCGCCTGCGCGGCGTTGACATAGAGATTCAAGAGCACCCTCTCTATCTGACCGCGATCCAGTTCAACGGGCCAGACATCTTCCTGATACCGGTGGTGCGTGGTGATCTCCTTGCGCGTTCTTGCAAACATTCCCGAAGTTCTGGCAACGACCTCATTGAGATCGGCGGGCTTAATCTCGTATTTTCCTCCCCGGGCGAAACCCAGAAGCTGCCGCGTCAGATCGGCGCCGCTGTTGACGAGTTCGTCGATTCTCCGGAGTTTGTCGTAATGGGGGTGAGCCTTGTCCATGTCCAAACCGATCAGGGAAGTGAATCCCTGGATGCCCATCAATAGATTGTTGAAATCATGCGCGATTCCTCCGGCCAATGTCCCGATCGCTTCCATTTTGCGGGCTTGAAGAAGCTCCGCCTCTAATTTCCCCTTTTCTTCCTCCGCTTTCTTGCGGAGGGTGATGTCGCGTACATATTGGATCGTTCCGGTCACGCTTCCCGTTTCCAGATCAAGCAGAGGGAAGCTGAAGACCTCCAGCCAACCCGACGCCGTTCCGGAGGAATCGATCCTCGGGATCGCTCCGTGAGCGGCCGTTTGCATCGATGCGGCCACCAGGGCGGGGCATCCCGGGCAGGGATTGTCGTGTCCCCGGAAGGCTCTGTAACAGGTCTTGCCGATGGCCGGCATGGCGTGCGAATACCAGCGTTCCATTGTCGGGTTCATCTGGACGATGTTCTGATCCCTGTCGAGGACGAAAATCCCATCCTGAATGCTGGCAAAGATGCTGCTGAGAAAACGTTCCCCGCGCTTTAGTTTTTCGTTGGCATTCCGGCTCTCGGTGATGTCCTCGATCGTTTCGATCACGCCGAGAAGCCCGCCCGGGGTGTCCCGGATCGCGGCGGCCGTGAAACGCAGCCATCTCCCGCCGTCGCCGAGGTCAGGGAAAAAGTCGGTCCCCTCCACAGCTTCGTCGATCCGTTTCGACTCGGCATACTTGTCTCCGTACCAGACGGGGAAGTTCCCGATGGCGCCGTCCGCGATAAGGTCCGCCATACAGGGGCGCTCCTTCTTGTAGAACGCCTTCCAGTGCTGCGTTGTGCCCAGAACGTCCTCGGCCCGGATGCCGGTCAGCTCCTCCATGGATTTGTTCCAATAGACGGTGCGGTGGTCGATTCCGATGACAAAGGTGGGTATCGGGGAACCCTGAATGAAACGGTGCAGACGCCGTTCGCTCCTGATCCGTTCCGCGATTTCCTGGGAAAGTCTCTTGTTGGTCTCTTCGATTTCGCCGGAACGCTGGTCGACCAGGTTCTGAAGAAGGATATTGCGTTCAAAGATGGAATAGGCGCCCCCCACGGAGTCGACGCTTCGTTCCACCCTCCTGCTGAGAACCCGGCAGATCTTTTCCTTCGCTGAAAGCTGCCGTTCGAGCTCTATCAGCTTTTCTTCGAGCTGCCGGATGCGGTCCCCGTCATCCACCGATCACGATCCCCGTCAAGGTCTGATTGACATGTATGGAATTGTACTGCTCCCCGTAAGTGCTGAAGCCGACCGCGTTGATGCGGCCGAGAAGGCCGTTGATTTCGCCGACGACATCGCGGCTCTTGAATTCCAGTTTTCGCAGGATGCAATCGCACAGAAGGAAGAAACGGTCTCCCGAAACCTGTTCTTCCAGCTTGGATAGATGATTTTCAAGATTACGGACGATATCGACCCCTTTCCCGATGGTCAGGACCAGCCCCTCCTCGATGGCGCTGAACAGGCTCAGGGTGCCGTCGTCGTTGACCCTTGCGATGGCTCGCACGTACCACTCTCCGCCGATTCGCAGCAGGAGAGGATTTTCTGAAAACACGGCGGGATTGAGCTGATTCTCCTTCAAACCAAGAACTCTGGCATATTCCTGAGCGGCCGGCTCGCCGTTGATTTCGCTGATGATTCGCCTTGCAGGATCGGCGCCGGTGATGACGATCTTCGTTTCCGTCGGCTGAAAGTGCTGGGTTTCGAAGGTCAGAAACGGGAGCGTCGTTTCGAAGACGGAAAAAATTGCCGCATCGGACAGAAAACGCCCATCGTCGTAGACAAACGTCCTCCGGAATTCCAGGTCGTCGCCGGCAGAACCTCCGATGATGGAGATCCCTTCAAACGATGAATAAAGCGAGGTGATGATTGCCTCCTCGATCAGGGAAAGACCGTCGATCAGAATAAGACCGAACATCCGCTTCCTGTCCAATCCCTTCACGAGAGAAAGATTTGTCCTGACGGTGGCCGCCATCTTCTCGGCATCCGCCAAAGAGAATCGGCTCAGCGGGGAAATGACATTGCGGTGGATCCTCAATTGGCTGGACGAGAGGCTGGCGCCAACGATGCCCCACTCCTGGTATCCCCGTGTCGAGATTTCTCCCGCCGAGGTGCAGCCGATCAGGGGACAGTCGAAGCTTTTTGCCAGTTCCGTGCCGAGGGTGTTCAGGTTGTATCGGGAAGAGCAAAAGAAGATGACGGCTTGCATGGCCGGCTGCTGCACGGCTTGAAGCAACTCGCGGACGGCCTCCCTCTCATCCTTCAGGAGAGATCGGCCCGTGCGGATGTTCAAACGGTTTTTCACCATGCTCATCATGTCACTTTCAATGCAAGTTCCATGCAACCACGGTGACAACAATGCAGATCACGAACAATGGACAGCCCGCCTGCCTTATCGCCGCATCCGGACGGGCAAGCGTCTTGGAGATTTTACAGACGGTGAAACAGGCGGGTTCATAGCATCTTTTCGCGATTTCGGCAATGCAATCCGGCGTCCGTCCCAATTCCGGCTCCGGAACGCAGAATCTCGGCAGACGGCATCGCCGTGACGGCGGCTATTTCTCCGAGTGCTCCAGATACGACTTCAGGGCCGTCGCGTTGTTGAGTTCATTTTCCTTCGAACTGTAAAGAAGGGATACCTTCCCCTCGGCGGCTTCCTTTCGCAACTGCGCCACCTCTGCCTTTTTCCCCGACAATTCGGCGAAGTACCGCTTCCGGAACTCCTCCCACTTTGCCGGTTCGTGGCCGTACCATTTTCTCAGCTCATGGGAAGGGGAGACTTCCTTTGCCCAGCGATCGATCTTCGCGCCCTCCCGGCTCAGTCCCCGCGGCCAGAGACGGTCCACGAGGATGCGCCTGCCGTCGTCCTTTTGAGGTTTTTCATAGACTCTCTTGACCTGAATTTCCATGATTTGTACCTCCTGAAATCATCGGGATGTGTATCTAAATGAGAATTTCCTTTCGGGAACGCCATCCGAGATTTTTCCGGTTACCCGGCCGAAGCAGCGCAGCTAGGGGCTGCAGGGCCGGAAAAAGATCGCGGCGCCCCTCGGAAGGAGATGCCCTCGACCCGCTGTTCGGCCTTGACGCGGGAGAGTCAATACCCGATCGCGAGACCGTCCGTCCTGCCGTCGCTCCCCGCCGCATAAACGCCGGACGCCTGCCGGCGGATGATCTGGCCATTCCCAAAAAGGTCGAGGTCGGGATGGATCCCGACTGCGTGTCCCCGCGCCTTCAAATCCTCCGCGATCGCCGGTTCGACCTGGGGTTCCAGCTTGACGTGCAGTCCTTCCTGCCAGTGCCAGCGGGGCGCGTCGATCGCGGCCTGGGGATCCAGGCCATGATCCACGGCGTTCACCACCAACTGCACGTGGCCCTGCGGCTGCATGTGGCCGCCCATGAGCCCGAAGGGTCCGACCGGCGTGCCGTTGCGCGTCATGAAGCCGGGGATGATGGTGTGATACGGCCTTTTCCCCGGCGCCAGCATGTTGGGGTGGCCCGGCGTCAGCGAGAAACCGAGAGCGCGGTTCTGGAGGGCGATCCCTGTCCCGGGAACGACGATGCCCGAGCCGAAATTCTTGAAGACGGACTCGATGAGGCTGACCATCATGCCGTCGGAGTCGGCCGTGCACAGGTACGCCGTTCCCCCGGCGAGGGGTGCGCTGGGATCGGGCATGCCGGCGGTCCGGCCGATACGCCGCCGGCGATCTCCCGCGTAGGCCTTGTCCAGAAGGGCTTTCACGGGCACCTCGGCCTGCTCCGGATCGCCGATGCTCTGTCTTGCATCGGCGAAGGCGAGTTTCATGGCCTCGATCTGGAGGTGAAAGCTCTCCGCGGAATCGCGAGCCAAGCCGCCCATTTCGAAGCCTTCCAGGATGTTCAGGGCGATGAGGGCGGCGAGTCCCTGGCCGTTCGGCGGGATTTCCCAGACGTCGAACCCGCGATAGTTTGTGCCGATCGGCTCTACCCAGGTGCTGGCGTGACGCGAGAGATCCTCTTCCGTCAGCAGCCCTCCCGTCCGGGCGGCAAAGGCGGCGATGCCTGCCGCGAGTTCGCCCCGATAGAACGCCTCAGCGCAGGTCTCGGCAATCAGCCGCAGGCTCCGCGACATGTCCGGGCTCTTCCAGACCTCGCCCACTTCCGGCGCCCGGCCGGCCGGCGCGAATACTGAAGCCCACTGGCGGAACTCGTCGCCGCTCAACCCGCTCTGCAGCTTCGCCATTCCCTTGCGCCATTTGTACTGGGAAACCGGCGAGACGGGATGGCCGCGGTCGGCGTAATCGACGGCCGGCGCGAAGAGGGAGGCGAAGGGATGGCGGCCGAAACGCCGGTGCAGGTCGCGCCAGGCTGCCGGCGCACCGGGGACGGTGACGCTCAGCCAGCCGCAGTCGGGGATTTCACGGCGGCCGCGCTTTCGCAGGAGATCCGGCGTCATCCGGAGAGGCGAACGGCCGGAGCCGTTCAAACCGTGCAGTTTCTTTCCATCCCAGACCAGGGCGAAGGCGTCTCCGCCCATACCGCAGGAGGCGGGTTCGACGACCGTGAGGGCCGCCGCTGCCGCGATCGCCGCGTCGACGGCGTTTCCCCCGTTCTGAAGGGCGGCCAGGCCCGCCTGCGCCGCCAGGGGCTGGCTCGTCGCAACCATCCCTCCGCGGGCATAGACAGGCCGCCGCGCGCCGCAGTACGTGACGGCCGGGTAGGGGACATGGAGGGGATCTTCTTTCACAATTCCGCCTTTTGTGGGTGTGGAATGTCGCGCGGCAGCTCGCCTGGAGTGCCGTAAAGATCTTATCCACGTTACCCCGTGCCCGGATCTTCGGTCAAATGCTTTCTTCCGGGGCGTCGATTTTCCGACGGCTTCTGTCGGAAAATCTATGTGCTTATTACTTTTTGTGAATTGACAGGGCGGCGGGTTCATATTATCAGCAGGAAACAGATCCCATCTTTCCTTAAAGGAGGTCATCATTTTATGCGTCGTCATCGGTTGGGAATTTTGGCGGCTGCGGCTCTGTTCGTATTTCTTTTTTCGGGGGCAGCGGGAGCGGATGTCGTCCTGTATTCCTCCAATCCTTCGGAACTGATTGACCTGGTGAGCAAGGGTTTCGAGGCCAAGACGGGCATCAAGGTGTCCACCGTGCGCCTGGGTACGGGCGAGGCCATGAAACGGATCGCTGCGGAAAAGGACAAGGCTCTCTGCGACGTCTTCTGGAGCGGAGATGTGGCGGTTCTGGAAAATGCCAAGAGCAACTTTCAGCCCTACAAGTCGCCCGAGGCGAAGGTCCTCCCCGCCGGATACGTGGAGAAGGAAAACCGCTGGACCGCCTCCAATGCCCACGTGATGATCGTCATGGTCAACAAGTCGCTCGTCAAGGAGCAGGAGAAGCCCCTCGCCTGGAAGGACCTCTTCCAGCCGAAATGGAAGGGCAAGATCGTCATGGCCAACCCCGAGAAGTCGGGATCGGCCTATGCCCAGGTCTATGGCCTCTACAAGCTTTACGGCTGGGACGGCCTGAAGAAGCTCATCGACAACGCGAAGATCCTGGACAGCTCCAGCCTCATCTACAAGGGCGTTGCGGCCGGTGAATACCCGCTGGGCATCACCATGGAATACGCCGCCTACCGGTACATCGCCGGAGGGGACAAGAACGTCGGCATCCTCTATCCGTCGGACGGGGCGTTCATGGCGCCCGAGGCGCTCGGCATCGTTCGGAACTGCCCCCATCCCGAAGAGGCGAAAAAGTTCGTCGATTACCTGCTCAGCAAGAAGGTCGTCGACGAGATCTTCGAGAAGTTCTCCCGCCGGCCGGCCCGGCCGGATGCCGCAGACGTGGAGGGCCTGCCCTCGTTGAAGAAAATATCGCTGCTGAAGAGCTTCGATCCGATCGAGGCCAATTCGCTGGAGAAGGAAATCCTCAAGAAGTGGAAGGAAATCATCCTGTCCAAGTAAACGATGCGAGTTGAGCTGAAAGGAATATCCAAGCGCTTCGGCCGGGTTCATGCCGTCGACGACGTCAGCCTGACGATCGAGGAGGGTGACTTTTTCACCCTCCTCGGACCGAGCGGCTGCGGGAAAACGACGCTGTTGCGCATGGTTGCCGGGTTTTACAGGCCCGATGCCGGCGAAATCCGCTTTGGCGACCGGGTCGTCAACGACGTGCCGCCGCACCGACGCGAAACAGGGATGGTCTTTCAGAACTACGCCCTCTTTCCGCATCTGAGCGTCTTCGACAATATCGCCTACGGACTGAAAGCCAGGAAAATCGCGCGGCGGGAGATCGCCGAACGGATCGGCGACATCCTCAAGAGCGTCCAGCTCGAAGGTCTGGAAACCCGTTCGCCCAACCAGTTGAGCGGCGGGCAGCAGCAGCGGGTTGCCCTGGCCAGGGCCCTCGTCATCTCGCCGCAGATCCTGCTCATGGACGAACCGCTCTCCAATCTGGATGCCAAGCTCCGGGTCGGCATGCGCGAGGAGATTCGACGGATCCAGCGGAAGCTCGGCATCACCACGATCTATGTCACGCACGACCAGGAAGAGGCCATGGCGGTTTCAGACCGGATCGCCATTCTGAGCCGGGGACGCCTGGAGCAGCTCGGCACGCCCGCAGAGGTCTATTTCCGGCCGGGCAGCCGCTTTTCGGCCGAATTCATGGGAAACAGCAACATCCTCGAGGTGCAGACGACCGGTTACGACGAGGCGGCATCCTTGGTCGTCGGAGAGATCGCCGGACAGCGGATATCCTTCCGCGGGCAGAAGCCGGCGGGAGGTTCGGCGATTCTTTCGATCCGGCCGGAATGGATCCGTCTCGCATCGGGACCGCAGGAAGAGGGGGGAAACCTCCTGTCCGGAAGGATTCTCGGCAGCACGTTCTTGGGATCGATGATCCGCTACAGGGTCGCCGGCCCGGGAGGCGGGGATGTCGTCATCGAAGTCCACGATCCCGGCGAAGGAGACGTCCGCAGGGAAGGCGACATCCTCTGGTATCGGATTCCTCCGGACAAGCCGGTCGTTCTGCGGGGATAAGGGGAGCGCCTTGGGCAAGTATTTTCAGGCGTGGAACGTGATCCTGGTTCTGATCTTCGCGATCCTTTTCTTCGCCGTCGTCTATCCGATCATTTTTATCTTCAAGGCCAGCTTCATCAACCCGGAGACCGGCCTCTTTTCTCTGAAGAGCTACGCGACGTTCTTCCACTATCCTTATTATCTGCGTTGCCTGAAGAACAGTCTCTTCGTCAGTACGCTGGCGACCTTCTTTGCGCTCGTCATCGGCATCCCGTTCGCCTTCTTCCTTTCCCGCTACCATATTCCGGGAAAGAACCTCATCAAGACCCTGGGCACGCTGCCCCTGATCCTTCCGACGTTTATCGGCGCCGAGGCCTGGCTGATCCTGCTGGGACGAAACGGCCTGTTCGCCAAGATCTTCCAGCCCCTCGGCCTGGAAATGCCGAATATCTACGGCTGGAAGGGCATCGTCCTGGTCTTCACGCTGCAGTTCTTCCCCTTCGTATTCCTGATGGTGTCGGCCGCCATCAACGCCATTGACCGCTCTCTGGAGGAGGCGGCGACCAATCTCGGCGCCGGCCGTTTACGCGTCTTTTTCACCGTGACCCTGCCGGTCATCAGCCCCGCCATCCTCTCCGGCGCCCTGATCGTTTTTTACCTGTGCATCGAAAACTTCGGCGTGCCGGTCCTGATCGGTGAAGATTTCCGGGTGCTTTCCGTGCAGGCCTACAACGAATTCATCAGCGAACTGGGAGGCAATCCCGCCATGGCGGGGGCGCTGAGCATGGTGCTGCTGGCGATCACGCTCGCCCTGACGCTCTTTCAAAAATATTGGATCGAGAGAAAGAGCTACGCGATGTCATCCTTGAATCCGCTGGCAGTGAAACGCCTGCGGCCGCTTCCCACCTTCCTGATCTGGCTCTTCTGTGCGGGGGTGGTCTTTGTGGCCCTCTTCCCCTTTGCCGTCGTCATCGTCTCTTCGATCACGAAAACCCAGGGGCCCGTCATGTATTTCGGCCAGTTCAGTCTGGAGAATTTCATCCGGGCCTTCACGATCGCACCGCGTCCGATCATCAATTCTTTCTTCCTGGCCACGACGGCGACGCTGATCGGCATTCTCTTCGGCGTCGTCGTGAGTTATCTCCTGGTCCGCAGGCGTGGCGCCGTGAGTTACCTGCTCGATATCCTCGTGATGCTCCCCCTGGCGATCGCCGGCACCGTTCAGGGCATCGCCCTGGCCGCCGCCTACAACAAGGGGATCGTGGTCCTTACCGGCACCTGGATGATCCTGGTCCTCGCGTACTTCATCCGCAAGGTCCCCTATTCGATCAAGACGACATCGTCGCTCCTGCAGCAGATCGATATTTCCATCGAGGAGGCGTCCATCAATCTGGGCGTCCCCCCGGTCAAATCTTTCATCAAGGTGATCATCCCCATCATGATGCCCGGGATCATCACCGGCGCGATCATCATGTGGGTGACGACCCTGGCGGAACTGAGCTCCACCATCGTCCTGTACTACGGGCCCTGGGCCACGATGACCGTCGAGGTCTTCCAGCGCATCGGCAGCGGCGATTTCGGCCCCGCCTCCGCCTATGCCACCATCCTCATCATCTCCGTCCTCGTCCCCCTCTTCATCCTCAACCGGATATCGGGGAAGGATCTGGCCTCGTCCCTGTAAGGGTCGGACACGCGGACATCGCGGCGTTTTCTGCCATCCTGTTACGTCAATTCGATGAGGGTGACTTCCGGCGGTGCGTTCAGACGCACCGGGGTGAAGGTGGTGCCGATCCCGCGGCTGACGTAAAGGCGGGAATCGCCGATGCGGTACAGGCCTTCGGGATAGGGGGTCCGCAGATGGGCCAGGCTGACCCCGCCGCCGGGCAGGCCGATCTTGATCTGGCCTCCGTGGTAGTGGCCCGACAGAGTCAGCGGGATCCCCCGTCCCGCCGCCTCGGGAAAGATTTCCGGCCGATGCGACAGGAGGAGGGTGGGAACGGAAGGGCCGATGCCTTGCAGGGCCGCATCCAGGTCCGGGTCGCCGTTGCGGAGGTCGTCGACGCCGGCGACGGCGAAGGAGCCCCGTTCGGTCGGGATCACCCGGTGCTCGTTGTTGAGAAGGGGAATGCCGCTCTTCCGGAAAATCCGGCGAAGTTCGCCGAGACCCGCGTACCAGTGCTCATGGTTGCCCAGCGTCGCGAAGGTGCCGTAACGGGCACGGATCCGCGCCATTTCCTCCAGGCAGCCGGGAAGAAAGGACAGGGCGTTCGAGACGTAGTCTCCGGTGAGGACGAAAAGATCGGGCTGCAGCGAGATGACCCTGTCGGCGTAGCAGCGGAGCTGCTCGCGGTTCATGTAAACGCCCGCGTGAAGATCGGTGAGTTGGACGACGCGCAGGGGGCGCCCGAAGGGGATGGCGAGCTCCTGGACGCCGCCCTTCCTGCCGGCGTAGGCGGCGCCATAACCGGACAGGAGAATCGGCGCCGCGAAAAGCGCGCCCGCGCCGGCCTGCAGAAAACTGCGCCGTGCTGCATCGGGCGCGGCGGCGGTCGCACGGCAGGCGATTCTTCTCAGGAGATGCGCGGTGAACCGCGCGATCCCGCCGGCAATCTGGGAGAGCAGGAGAAGCAGCGCGGAGAAGACCGATCCCAGTCCCCAGATCGCCGGGGGATAGAAGAAGCCGATCTGGGCCGCCGTGGACGGGTAAGCCCAGGGAATGGGCCGGAAGAGGACGTAAAGGTTCACCGCGAAAAGAAGAAAAATGGCGACTCCCGTTCCAAAGACGGCCAGGGACTTGAAACGATTGGAGCGATGCAGCGATCGGATCGCCCTCCGGGCGCGATAAAACAGATAGATCTGGGCCAGAGCCGCAAGCGAGAGGATCAGCAGCCGCAGCGACGAGAAGGTCAAACCGAAGATCATGGGGTGTCCGTTTCTCCGCCTACTTCTCGCGCTCTTTGATGAACGTGCCGTTCTGATATTCTGCGAAAGCAACCCGCAGTTCTTCCTGCGTATTCATCACGATGGGGCCGTACCAGGCCACCGGCTCTCCGATGGGGCGGCCGGAGACGAGCAGGAATCGAATCGGATCCTCTTCCGTCGCGACGGAGACCTCATCGCCGTCGCTGAAGAGGACGAGCATCCCGTTGCCGACGGAGGCGCTCCCCTTCATGTCGAAGTAGCTGTCTTCCTCGATCTCATGCGAAAAGGGCTGCCGGTCCGGACAGAAGAATCCTTTTCCCTTGATGACATAGGCCAGGACGGTATGCCCGCGCCTCGTCGGATGGAGGAATTCCCTCCCCGCCGGAACGGTGATATCCAGATATTCAGGATCGATGACAATATCCCGGACCGGGCCCTGCAGGCCGCCAGCCGACCCGCAGATGACCTTGACGCGGACGCCGCCTTCCAGGACCGCTTCGGGAACCGTGCTCTCGCGCACGTCCCGGTAGCGGGGCGCCATCATCTTGTGAGACCGGGGCAGGTTTGCCCAAAGCTGAAATCCTCCCATCGATCCCTTCGCATCCCCCTTGGGCATTTCCTGATGGATGACCCCGCTGCCGGCGGTCATCCACTGAACGTCGCCCGCGCCGACGACTCCGCGGTTGCCCATGCTGTCGCCATGCTCGACGTGGCCGCGGATCATATAGGTGATGGTCTCGATGCCCCGGTGCGGATGCCAGGGGAAGCCTTTCAGGTAGTGATCCGGATGGTCGGAACGGAAATCGTCGAGCAGCAGAAAAGGGTCGAACAGCGGCACGTGGCTGTTTCCGAACACCCTCTTGAGGTGGACGCCCGCCCCCTCCAGGGTCGGTCTTCCCTTCAGGATTCTGCGGATATTCCTGATGTCACCCATCAAATCCTCCCGTTTCCTCTTGCGGTGCCGCGGGCTTTTCGACGCAGGCCTCGAGATTCATCCGCGGGACGCCCGCTCCATTTCACTTCTTCCCGCCCCACGCCTTCTTCAGGAAGCTGTCGCGTCCCGATCCGCTCCTGTAGAACTTGTACCGCAGGGGATTCTTCTTGTAATAATCCTGGTGATACTCTTCGGCAGGATAAAACCTCCCCGCCTTCAGGATCTCCGTGACGACCGGTCTATCGAACCGTCCCGATTTCGCCAGTTCCGCCTTCGATTTTTCCGCAAGGACGCGCTGTTCTTCATTCAAATAGAAGATCGCGCCGCGATACTGAGGCCCGCGGTCTACGAACTGACCGCCCGCGTCCGTCGGATCCATGTGCCGCCAGAAGAAATCGAGCAACTGCCCGTAGGAGACCTTTGCGGGATCGTAGCGGATTTCAACGGCTTCCACGTGGCCAGTGCTTGCGTAATTCTCATAGGTGGGATTTTCGCCGGTGCCGCCGGTGTAGCCGGAAATCACACTGACAACGCCCGGGACTTTCTCAAGATCCGCTTCGATGCACCAGAAGCAGCCGCCCGCAAAGATCGCCGTTTCGGCAGCGATATTGGTCTTCTCCATATTTTTCTTTGCCTCCCCTTGTGCACTGCCCAGGAGCAGACTTCCCGCTGCAAACAGTATGATTATGAGCAGGACCCATCTTTTCATAGGACCCTCCATCGGACTACGTGTCAGCATCGATTTTAATGTTAATGACGGTCCGGAGAATGTCAAATGAGGCCGCAGAGGCGGACGAGGAGGGATGGAAGAAGATGCAGAAGAATAGCTCCGAAATGGAACCGGGCGAAGTGCCACTGCAGCCGGGACCGGTTCCCGGCCGCGGTGCGCTGAACGAAGAAACGGAGCGGAATCCTTATGCCGGAGCGAGCGGCCACTCGCCGCGTTCTTTCAGCACGTCCCGGTATATGGCCAGGGCCTCGTTCACCGCCGGCATGCCGGCATAGGTGGCAAGCTGAAAGAAGACCTCCGCGAGTTTTCTGGGGTCGCACCCGACGTTCAGAGCGGCGTTTACATGAAGACGGAGTTCTCCTCCGGCCCGAAGTGCGGCCAGCATTCCGCAGACAACCATCTGCCGCTCCGGAAGGGACAGGACCTGCCGGGAATAGAGATTCCCCGTGATGAACATCGAAAAGTCGTTGGCGAGTTCCCGGTCGAACTCCTTCCAGGTTTTGTAGGGAGGATCCATCTTGATGCCGCCCGCGAAGAGCTTCTGCGCTGTTTCCTGCGTTCGTTTCCTGCGTTCGTTTTCGTCCATGGAGATTTCCTTTCCGAGTTTGCGTTGCCTCTACGGTTTGACCTGGAAGACGTCGTTGTCCTTGTCCTGAAAGTAGATGTGGCGGTACTGTCCCTTGCCGATGCGGTTGTAGATGACTTCGCCGTTTTCCCGGCATTCCGGGCAGACATGGCGGGGGAGGATGACGGCGTAGATGCGGTTACCCGTATCGGCGATGGAGTCGATCATCACGAGCCCGCCGCAAGCGCTGCAGACGCGGACCGTTTCTTCCTGGTATTCGCGGATCCCGTCGGTGTCGTAGAAGATCTGCTTCTTGCGTTTGACATAACGGGCACCGCCGGCAACTTCGTCCTTCAGTTCGTTCCGCCGTTCCCAGAGTTCCATAACGGCCCGGGACTCCGCCTCGATCGTCCGCCGGATCTCATCGGATTGCCGCAGCGACAGGGGGTCGAAATCGGGTTCGCGCACGGAGCTGTAATCCAGGCCCGCCATGGCCAGGATGATGCCGACGTTCACGTAGGGCAGCGCCTTTTCGATGGAGTAGCCCCCTTCCAGGACGGCGATGTCGGGGGCGAGCTTTTCGTTGAGCAGGGCATACCCCTGGGCGCTGAACCGCATATTCGTAATGGGATCGGTGTAGTGATTGTCCTGCCCGGCCGAGTTGATCACGATCTCCGGCTGAAATTCGCCGAGGATGGGAAGGATGACGTTGTCCAGCACGTAGAGGAAGCCCTCATCCGACGTCCGGGGCGGGAGCGGGACGTTGATCGTCGTCCCCAGTGCGTTGGGGCCGCCGAATTCCTCGCGAAACCCCGTGCCCGGATAAAGCGTACGGCCGTCCTGGTGGATGGAGATGCACAAGGTGTCCGGATCGTTCCAGTAGATGTCCTGCGTCCCGTCACCGTGGTGGCAGTCCGTGTCGATGACGGCGATCTTCCGCACGCCGTACTGCGCGCGGATGTGCTCGATCATGATCGCTTCGATGTTGACGTTGCAGAAGCCACGGGCCCCATGCACGACGAGCATGGCGTGGTGTCCCGGCGGCCGCACGAGTGCGAAGGCGTTGTCGACTTCCTTCTTCATCACCTTGTCCGCCGCCGTGATCGCCCCGCCCGCGGAGATCCGGTGCGACTCGGTGGCGACGCCGGCCGCATCGGGAACGCAGATGTGGGCGCGATCGATCTGCGCGTCGCTCACCAGGCCGGGTTTATACTCGATGATGTTGTCGAAGTCGAGGAGCCCCTCTTCGAAGACCTGATCCTGCGTATAGAGGAGCCGCTCTTCCCGCTCCGGGTGGGAAGGCGATATGGCCCAGTCGAAGGCAGGGAAGAAAACGAGGCCGGTTTTTCGTTTCCGCTTGTCCATACTACTTCCCCTCTGCACGCCCCTTGACGAATCCGGGCTTGATCTGAAGTTTGATGCGGATGTTTCTTCCCGTCGTGCAGTATTCGCGGACCATATTGAAGGTCTGGTCTTCGATGACCTCGATGTCGAGGTCCGTCTCAGCCGCCCCCATGCGGATCGCCTTCTCCCGCAGCTTTTCACGGCCGATCCGGACGGCGTCATCCCGCGAGAACGTCGGGGGGATGTCGATCAGGATTCCCTCTTCCACGACGCTGAGGGTCCTGCGTTCAGTGTCCGCGTGCACGGTGAGTTCCGCCGTTGTCCTCGCCAAGGCGGCGCCGACGGCGTTGGCGACTTCGGCATGCTCCGGCACTATCGGGGTGCAACCGAGGAGGCGCCCGAGATTGCTGGCGATTGCCGGAGCGGGACCGCCGATAACGAACAGCTTCCTGGGATCAAGCTTCTTGCCTTCCAGCAGCTCGTGGATCGTGTAGACGGGCTTGTTGTTGATGGCCGCGATTTCCTCCTCCACGCTGGCGGCGATCTTCCGGCAGGTCTCGTCAAAGACGGCCTGCGCCGCCTGCGGGACGGAGACGCCCATATTCTCGGCGAGGGATCGGATGGCCGCCTCCGCGCCTTGCCGGTTCCCGAGAGAGGCAAGGTTCAGAACGATCATGGCGTCCGTAGGCGTCGGGCACGGGCCGCCCATGGCTGCGGCCGGACCCTCGCGGACCGGGCCAACCTGAAGCCTTCCGTCCGCATAGCGCACGGCGCTGTCACCGCCGACGCCGATCGATTTCGTCCGCAGGCCGCGGATGAGAGTCTTGTGCCCTTCGATGGTGACGCCGAATGCCTCCAGGAGGGGAACGCCGTCGGCGAAGATCGCGATGTCCGTCGTCGTGCCCCCGATGTCGAGGGCGACGGCATCCTCCTTGCCGCCGGTTGCGTGAAGAATGCCCATCACGCTCGCCGCCGGTCCCGAGAGGATGGTCTGCACCGGGTATTCCGCCGACTGACCGATTTCGAAGGCTCCGCCGTCCGCCTTCAGGATGTAGATCGGCACATCCAGAGCCCTTTCACGGACAAAGGCGAGAACCTGTCCCACGAAATGCCGATAGATCTTCCAGACGGACGCGTTCAGGTACGTTGTGGAGACGCGCCGCGGGAAGTTGAGATGGCCTGAGAGCCGGTGTCCGACCGAGACGTGATCCGCGGCATCCTTCATTCTCTCGAGCACGGCCAGTTCCTGGCGGGGATTGCGGGTGGAGAATTTGCCCACAATGCCCAAATGACGGATCCCTTCCCGGCGGAAACGGGCCTTCAGATCTTCCAGCTGCAGCGGGTCGACGGCCTCCACCTCGATGCCGCGATGGTTCAGATAGCCCGGCAGAACGTGGGCATCCGGAAGTGCGGGCAGGAGCGTGGGGGGAAGGCCCGGGCCGGGAATGAGGACGATCCCCACTCTCTCGGTTTTCTGCTGGACGATGGCATTGGTCGAAATGGTCGTGCTGAGGACCACGCGCTGAAGTTTCTTCGGGTCTTCACCTCGGAAGAGTTCGGACGTCGCCTTCAGGAGGGGGACAAGGAGATTCTCTTCGGTAGGAACCTTGACCTTGTGCTTGATTTGGAAGTTCTCGAGTAGAACGGCGTCCGTGTGCGTGCCGCCGACATCAATGCCCAGGATCATGAATCCATCAGCGAGCGCATTCCCCGCAGCGTGCTGCGGGGTGAGCGAGCGAATCATGTTTGAGATCCCTTCTCTGGGGATCGAAGATTCTTCTGATCGAGCTCCGGAGAGCTTCAATTGCCGCGACTTTCCGGGCACCTTATAACGCGATAAAAATCTCTTGACAAGGCGAAAAAAAAGCGTATTTTTTGCGCCGCTTGCCGCATCGGGAAGAAGTTTTCCGGCGGCGGCAAATCTTTGAAAGGAGGTAACATGCGATGAAGAAAGTAATGGCTATTATCCTTTCTCTTCTTGTTTTGGTGACGTTCTCTTTTGCAGTCGTCGGATGCAAGAAGGCGGAGGAGCAGAAACCCGCGGAGCCTGCGAAGACCGAGGCCCCCGCGCCCGCGCCTGCGGCCGGAACGACCGAGGCAGCGCCTGCGGCTGGAACGACGGCGGCAGCGCCGGCAGCACCGGCAGCGCCCGCTCCTGCAGCCCCCGCAGCCAAGTAAGAACTCTTGGCGCCGTTTCGAACGGCCGGACCTTTTTTCCAAAAGGCCCGGCCGTTTTTTATTCTCCTCCCAGCTTTCCGTTGAAAAAACAGCCTCGATCAGTTACATTACTTTTCAGGTGTTTATCGGACCGCCGCTGCCGGGTGCGCAAGGGAGCGGAAGAAAGAAACGGAATCCGGAAGGCGTTTGCGCCGTCCGGTCAGAACCCGAAAGGAGGACATTCCATGTCGGATCGTCAGTTCGATTTCGTGAAGGGGCTTTTCATCGGCGGCCTCATCGGCGTCGTGGTCGGTGTCTTGTATGCGCCGAAGAGCGGCAAGGAAACCCGGGAGGACATCGCCCGGACGGCCGACGAATTGCTGGCCAAGGCCAAGGAAGAGTACGAATATGCCGTGGAGAAGAGCAAGCGGGCCTACGAAGCCGCTGTGAAGCGGTTCCGGGAGATGGAAGAGGCGGCAAAGGAGAAGGTGGAAGAAGTGGAAGGAAAGGCGAGCGAACTGGCCGGCAAGGGCAAGGAAGTCCTTCATGACCAGAAGGGCCGTCTGAAGAGGGCGCTCGATGCCGGCGTGGAGGCCTACAAGGAAGAGAAGGCAAAAACGACCTGATCCGTAGTCCCTTTCGCAAGGGGGAATGATTGTGGAATCTCTACTGTACATCAGCGCATTTCTCGTCAGCATCGCCATCCTGATCCTGGCCGCGTGCTGCGTGCCCTTTCTGCTGGAGAGCTGGCGGGCCGCACGGAATATCGCCGTCGCGCTGCAGACGCTCAATGAAAGCCTGCCCGGGATTCTGGCCGACGTCCAGGAGGTCGCCTCCTCATACAGACGGACGGCTGCGACAGTGAACCGGGAGGTGGAGGAGCTTGCCGAACCGGTTCAAAGGGTACGGTGCGTGCTTTCGGATCTCTCCCGCGACTTTGAGTATATCGTCCAGGAAGGGGTGCGCCTGCCGCTGTGGAAGAGGCTCAAGGACTTTGCCGCCCTGCAGAAGGGGCTCGGGGCCTTCCTGGAGGCCTACCGTCGCAAAGGCTGAAGACGGGGAAAGAAGCCCGGGTACGAGTCGGCACCGGAAATGACGAAAGTTTCTTACGGAAGCAAGTGGGGGCGGGTCCGGTCGAGATCGACGGGCGACGGCAACCCCCCGTCGCGGTCCCCCGAAGATGTGGTCCGCGATCTGAAGAAGGCGCAGGAGAAACCGCCCGGGGAGGACTACCGGGAGCGGTCCCTGGCCATCCACGGGCTTGTCTGCGCGCGCTGCGGACGCTCCTTCGAAGGGGAAAACCGGCGTCTGCTGACGGTTCATCACAAAGACGGCAACCATCACAACAATCCGCCCGACGGGAGCAACTGGGAAAATCTCTGCGTTTATTGCCATGAAGACGCCCACAGCCGGGAACTGCTGGGCGACTATCTGAAAGGGGCCGACGGCTCACGCGATTACGGCGTCGCTTACGGGGAAGGGAAGAAACAGGGCGGTCTGGGAAGCCTGGCGGACAAGCTGAAGGCTGCCTTGGAAAAAGGCGGAAAGTCCTGAAACGGCTGTTGAAGAACGCCTGTCTGCTGCGTTTCCCTTGTCCCTCGCCGCTCAACGTACCTTCAGTACGCCTCACGACTCGGGACTTCGGGAGCCTTGCATTCAGGCATTCTTGAACAGCCTGAAGTGGATGTCTGAACGGCTGTTGAAGAATGCCCGTCTGCTGCGTTCCCCTTGCCCCTCGCCGTTCGACGTACCTCCAGTACGCCTCACGACTCGGGAATCTTGAACACCTCACAGGACAAGGACGCTGGATTCCCGCTTTCGCAGGAATGACATCGTCATTGCGAAGAGGCTCCTTTCGGCTTCGCTCAGGATAAACTCCGGGACGGCCAATCTCGTCTTTCAAACTCAGGGGACCAGAATCTTCGAACCATCCTGCTGCGTGACCAGCTTGTCTCCGACCGATGTCCCGCAATAGACGCAGGTATAGTCGTACTTTTCTCCCTCGGCCAGAATGAGGAGCAGCCTCTTTCTCACGGGCACCGCCCGCCGGCAGCGCGGGCAGAACAGTTCCGTCGCGTCGAAATCCTTGTACGATCCTCTCTTCATCACCACCCCCGGAACGTAAAAATCTCCCGTCCGCAGGGACGCGTTGGAGATTTTTCAGGGCTCCCTGCCTTTGCAGCGCGAGCCGGCAGGGTCAAAAAAGATCCGGCGCGAGGGCGAGAGATTTTCCCGTCCCCTAGTCTCGGTCCGGAATCTGCGCCGCCTCGGCCAGCCATGTCGTTGCATCGCTGTCGCTAGGGGCGCGGTAATCGCCGCGCGGGGAGAGCGATCCGCCGGAGCCCACTTTGGGGCCGTTGGGGACGCAACTGCGTTTGTACTGGCTGATCTCGAAGAAACGATACAGGTAGACGAGGAGCCAGCGTTTGATCTCCCCGATCGTGTAGGCGTTCTTGCGGTGCTCGGGAACATCCGGCCACACGCCCTGGGTCTTGTCCCTCCACGCGCAATAGGCGAGGAAAGCGACTTTTGTCGGCCGGTAGCCGTAGCGGGTCGTGTAGAAATTATGGAAATCCTGCAGCTCGTAAGGACCGATAACCTCCTCCGTCTTCTGGGCGGGGCACGACTTTTCAGCGCCGGGGATCAACTCCGGGCTGATTTCGGTGTCGAGGATGTCTTCGAGGACACGTGAAATCTCCTGCGAGAAAAGATTTGTGTGCGCCACCCAGCGGATCAGATGCCGGATCAGGGTCTTCGGGACGCTGGAATTCACGTTGTAGTGGGACATGTGGTCCCCGACCCCGTAGGTGCACCATCCCAGGGCCAGTTCGCTGAGGTCGCCGGTTCCGAGAACGAACGCCCCCCGCAGATTCGCCAGGCGGAAGAGATGGGAAGTCCTCTCCCCGGCCTGGACATTTTCAAACGTCACATCGTAGATCTTCTTCCCGCGGGCGAAGGGGTGACCGATGTCCTTGAACATCTGGAGGCAGCTCGGCCGGATGTCGATCTCGTTGGTTTCCACCCCCAGGGCCGCCATCAGTTTCTTCGCGTTGTCATAGGTCTTCTCGGAGGTGGCGAAGCCCGGCATGGTGTAGGCCAGCACGTTGGTCCGCGGCAGATGCAGGATGTCCATCGTGCGGACGGCGACGAGCAGCGCGTGCGTGGAATCGAGACCTCCGGAAACACCGATCACGATGTTCTTGCAGTTCGATGCCCGCAGCCGCTGGGACAGTCCCTGCACCTGGATGTTGTAGGCCTCGAAGCAGCGCCGGTCGCGCTTGGCGGGATCAGCCGGGATGTAGGGAAAGCGGGCGATCTCGCGCAGCAGGAGGTTACGGCCGGTGAAGGGCGCGACGGAAAAGGCGATCTTCCGGAAGGCGCGGAGCTTCTCCAGATGGGTCCTGCCGTTCTGCCCGAAGCTTGTCTGCCGCATCCGGTCCTGGGCAAGCCGGTCCAGATCGATATCGGCAAGGACGATCTGGGGCTCGCCGCAGAAGCGTTCCGATTTGGCCAGCAGATTCCCGTTTTCATAGATCATGGCATGGCCGTCCCAGGCGAGGTCGGTCGTGGATTCTCCGGATCCTGCGGCGGCGTAGAGATAGGCGGAGATGCAGCGGGCGGACTGGTTGGCGGAAAGGCTGTGGCGGTACTCCTCCTTCCCGATCGTGACGTTCGACGCGGAGAGGTTGCCGATGACGGTGGCGCCGGCCATCGCCGCAAAGCACGAGGGCGGCACGGGCACCCAGACGTCCTCGCAAAGCTCGATGAAAAAGGAAAAATTCGGAATGTTGTCGACCCGGAAGAGAAGATCGGCGCCGAAGGGGACGTCGTCGCGTCCGCAGAGGCGAATCGTCTTTTCGACGGCCTCCTCCGCTGGGCTGAACTGCCGTCCTTCGTAGAATTCCCGGTAGGTCGGCAGGTAGGACTTGACCGCCACCCCCAGCACTTCTCCGCGGTACAGGACGACGCCGCAATTGAAGAGGCGGCATCCGGAACGAAGGGGCGCGCCGACCACCAGGACGAGGTTCAGGCCTGCGGTTTCCCGCGCGACCTTTTCCAGGGCCTGACGGACGGACGCCAGCAGGGCGTCCTGGTGAAACAGGTCTTCGTTCGAGTACGCGGAGAGCCCGAGTTCGGGAAAGACGGCGAAAACGGCTTTTCGTTTTGCCGCGGCCTTCGCCAGGCGGATCGTTGCCTGCGCATTGAAGGCGGGGTCGGCGACGCGGACCTCGGGGACGCAGACGGCCGTCCGGACGAATCCGTGGCGGTAGAGATTGAAGAAGGTCTGCGGATCCTTCCCCGCGGCCGCTTTACTCTTTTTCGACGTAGGCATAGGCGCTGTGGTTGTGGATGCTCTCGTAGTTTTCGGCTTCGACGCTGTACCAGATAAAGTTGCCGTCCTTGCCGAGCCGCTCGGCGACGTTGCGGACGACGTCTTCCACGAACCTGGGCTGGTCGTAACCCTTTTCCGTCACGAACTTTTCGTCGACCCTCTTGAGCAGGGAATAGACCTCGCCGCTCGCGGAATCCTCGACGATCCGGATCAGGTCCTCGATCCAGAAGAATTTCCGGAACCGGACCTTGACGGTGACCATGCTTCGCTGGTTGTGGGCGCCGGCCCTGCTGATTTCGCGCGAGCAGGGGCAGACGGTGGTCACCGGCACGACGACGCCCACCCAGAAGTCGGCTTCCCCTCCGTTTAGATTGCCGCAGAAGGTGCAGGAGTATTCCATGAGGCTCTTGGCCCGCGACACGGGGGCCTTCTTTTCAATGAAATAGGGGAAGGTGATCTCCATGTGGGCGGACTCCGCCCGGAGTTTCTCCCGCATTTTCTCCAGGATCACGTGGAAGGTCTTCAGATTGATGCGCCCGCGGAACTCATTGAGGATCTCCACGAAACGGCTCATGTGGGTCCCCTTGAAGCGATGGGGCAGATTCACGTACATGTTGATCGTTGCATTCACCGGCTGGGTTCCGTTGGTGCGGTCCAGGACGATGATCGGGTACTTGACGCCCTTGACGCCGACCTTGCGGATGTCGATGTTCCGGTTGTCGGGCTGGTTCTGGATGTCGATCATGCCGGCTCTCCGTACGCCACCCGCGCGTTTTCCGATTCCCACACCGTCACCTTGGTGACCTTCACGGCGGTTTGCCGGCAGCGGACCTGCAGGCGATCATAGATGGTTTTCGCCAGGCGCTCGGAAGAGGGGTTGACACCCCTGAAGAACTCGAGATCGTTCAAATATTTATGGTCGAAGTCCTCGAGAATTTCCAGAGTCCACCCCTTGAGATCCCGGAAGTCGATCAGGAGGTCCTGAGCATTCAGGTCGCGGCCCGTCACCGTTACCTCCACCTTGAAATTGTGCCCATGGAGGTCTTCGCACCGGCCGCCGATCTCCTTCAGGCAGTGCGCTGCTGAAAAGGATTTGATGATGGTGATTTCGTACATGTGAAACTTATACCGGCAAGCAAGCTGCAGTGTCAAGGTGCGAAATCCGCACGCTGCGCGCGTCTTCCGGCAGGGTGCATGCAAGTATGCCGGATCCGGGCGGCCGGAAATGGGTGAAAATCGCGGCCGAAACGGTGAAATTCCCCTGAATGGCCGTTGGCGCCGGCATTGAATAGGCGCCCGGCGCAGACTCGGAAGTGAAGAAACTGACGCATCGACGGACAGTTAGATTTTTTGCAGTCGTTTGTCTCTTGTCGGCGCCTGTTAGCACGCTATTTGCTTGCTTTAGAAGTTCGTAGATGAGCGGTGTCGAAAGGACCGACATCAGAGGAGCCATCATCCACCGGGATGAAGCGAAGGAGGTGATAGGGGGATCAACAGAACTTTCCTATGAAAAGGACGCTAGTCTATTCGTGCAATAACTCATGAAAAGGAGAAATCTATGATTCGTGCATTTCGCAAGAGAGGACAGAAAGGTTTCACGTTGATCGAACTCATGATCGTCATCGCCATCATCGGCATCCTGGCCGCCATCGCCATCCCGCAGTTCACGGCCTACAGGACCAGGGGCTATGAGG
>CAZDLM010000009.1:0-10991 GCA_964506465.1 uncultured Syntrophaceae bacterium | reverse complement strand
CGGATTCGCCCAGCGCGACGGTTACCTTGGGGGCTCTGAGCAGCTACGGCTACAAATCCACTGCAGGAGTGGGCATAGTCGTTGACGAAGGCAGCCAGTCGGGACTGAAAATGACTGCGACAAACACGGCCGGCGGCCGTTCGTTTGTTGTCGATAGCACGGGGTCTATCACACCATAGCTGATGTGATTTTCATGCAAGATCGTGGTAGAGAAGGGGGTAAGCGGGACTTACCCCCTTTTTTATGGAATTGAAACCACTGTACCGGCTTATGAACGATTCTTCGAATATCCGGCGAAGATGCCTGATCGCTTTGGGTCTCAGTGTTGTCATTCTCGCGGTCTTTTGGCAGGTCCAGACTTTCAAGCTCGTTCGTTACGACGATCATTTCTATGTGGTCAAGAACGGCCGTGTGATTTCCGGCCTGACGGCAGAAAATGTCGTGTGGGCTTTCACCAATACGGAGGCCGGATTCTGGCACCCGCTCACCTGGCTTTCGCTGATGCTGGACTATGAAGTGCACGGGTTTCGCCCCGGGGGGTACCACTGGACCAATGTCCTGTTTCATCTCGCAAGCGCCCTGCTGCTTTTTCTTGTCCTTGACCGGATGACGGGTGCTGTTTGGAAAAGCGCTTTTGTCGCCGCACTCTTCGCCCTTCACCCACTTCAGGTTGAACCTGTCGCCTGGGTGTCTCAGCGCAAGGACATGCTGAGCGCTTTTTTTATGATGTTGACGCTCTTCGCGTATGTCCGACATGCTGAAAAGCCCGGCATCATCCGGTATCTGTCCGTTGTTTTCTTTTACGCACTCGGCCTGATGTCAAAACCGATGATCGTCACGCTGCCTTTTGCGATGCTCCTGCTCGATTACTGGCCGTTGCGAAGATTTTCAACCGCGCGGGATGAAGGTGCTGAACGAACGGATGGCGGTTCACCAATCGAACGGAGATTTACGGTGCTGCCTCTGAGGCGCCTTCTGTATGAGAAACTCCCGCTGATCTTCCTGGCCGTCTTGGCTTCTCTTCTGGTCTTCGAGGCGGAGCGCAACTTGGGTGCGCTGTCCTCCTTTGCCGCCCTGCCGCTTGCCGATCGGATCGCCAACGCCCTTGTTTCCTATGTCCTGTATCTATGGAAAATGATCCAGCCGTCCGGCCTGGCCTTTTTTTATCCGCATCCGATGACCACCCCCCTGTGGAAGTCGATGGCATCTTTCTTCACTCTTGCCGCGATCACCGTGCTCGTGCTGGCCGGACGGAAACGACGGCCTTACCTTCTCACAGGCTGGTTCTGGTATCTGGGTACGCTGCTGCCCGTGATCGGGCTGATCCAGGTCGGGCTGCATGGAATGGCCGATCGGTATGTCTATATACCGATCATCGGTCTGGCGTTGATGATTGCGTGGGGATTTCCGGACATGGCCGGTCTCTTTCGTGTTCGCAGGCTGTTTGTCGCGATCTCGGCCGTGCTCGTGCTGGCGACTTTTTCGGGAACCACCTGGTTTCAGCTCGGGACTTGGCGGGACAGCAAGTCGCTCTTCCACCACGCGCTCCGAGTGACCGAGAACAATTTCATAGCCCACAACAACCTTGGCCTGATGTACGATAGCGAGGGGCGTGTTGAAGAGGCAATCGGGGAGTATCGCAAGGCACTCGCCGTTCGCCCTGACCATGCCTTCCTGTATAACAATATTGGCGCTGCCCTCATCCGCACGGGAAAATGTCAGGAAGCGATTTCATATTTGCAGGAGGCGGTACGGCTGAATATTGACGACGGGGCGATTCATCATAATCTCGGAAGCGCCTTCCTTCAATTGGGGAGATATGAGAAAGCGGAGATTCATTTTAGGAAGGCGCTTTCTATGCTCCCCGAGAAGGCGGATATCCACGTTGCCCTCGGGCAGACGCTGCTGTATCGAAAACATCCCCAAGAAGCGAAGGCCGCTTTTTATCGCGCACTTGTCATCGACCCGCAACATGAAGAAGCGAAAAGACATCTGACGGAGATGCCAAAAATGACAGGCAATGAGAAAAGGTAGGAATACGGACATGCCGGGGAAAAATACCACGGTTTTCCTTTGCCTGGTGCTTGGGGCCCTCGTTCTCGTGATCTTTTACCCGGTCCGGAATTTCGATTTCATCAACTACGACGATCATGTTTACGTGACGGATAATCCGTCCGTGCGGAAAGGGCTCACGCCTGACAACCTCTCCTGGGCATTTCGCGCCACGGAAGCCGGTTTCTGGCATCCGCTCACATGGATCTCCCTCATGGCCGATTCCCATCTGTATCGTTCGAATCCGTCCGGCTACCACTGGACCAACCTCCTCCTTCATCTTGCCAGCACGATTTCGATCTTCCTTCTTCTTCGCTGGATGACCGGCAGCCTGTGGAGAAGCGCCCTTGTCGCCGCCCTGTTCGCGGTCCATCCCCTGAACGTCGAGCCCGTGTCCTGGGTGGCGGCGCGCAAAGATGTGCTCAGCGCTTTCTTCTGGATCCTCACGCTCGCCGCCTATGGATATTATGCGAGAGGCCCCGCGCTCTCCCGTTATGGGATCGTCGTTGCGGTCTTTTCCCTGGGCCTGATGGCCAAGCCGACACTGGTCGCCATGCCCATCATTATGATTCTGATCGACGTTTGGCCGCTGGGCAGATTGCGATGGGGGAAGCGGGGGCAGCCGGCGCCGCCTTCCTCGGCGTTTGGCGCCGAGACAATCACCCTGCCGCGGGCGCTTGCAGAGAAAATTCCCCTGGTTGTCCTGTCCGTCCTGGTAGGGCTCGTCACCGTCTATTCGGAGCAGAAGATCGGGGCGCTCAAGTCGCTCGATGCCTATCCCCTGGATGTCCGGACGACCAACGCCCTTGTTTCCTACCTGCTTTACATAGGCAAGCTGCTCTGGCCCGAGAATCTGGCCGTCCATTACCCCCATCCCGGGGCCTGGAGTCCGTGGATGGCGACAGGGGCGGCGCTTGTTCTTGCGGGGCTTTCTTTCCTGGTTTTGCGCCGCCGGTATTCGTCGCCCTATCTTGCCGTGGGGTGGTTCTGGTATCTGATTTCCCTTTTCCCCGTTATCGGGCTCATCCAGATCGGATCCCATGCCATGGCCGATCGCTATGCCTATATCCCTTCAATCGGCTTGTTCATCATGGTTTCGTGGGGGAGCGCTGAACTCGTGTCGCTCCGTCCCAAAATCCGGGGCGTTATCGCCGCGGCGGCCACCGTTTCCGTTCTCCTCCTCGGTGTCGTCAGTGCGCGGCAGCTGCTGCACTGGGAAAATGCTGTCACCGTTTTCCGCCGGGCCGCGAGCGTTTCGCCGGAGAATGCCCTCGTCCGGAACAATCTGGGCGCTGCGCTGACAAGACGCGGTGAAGCGGCCTCGGCCCTGCCGCATCTTGAGGCGGCCCTGCGGCTGCAGCCCCGGTATCCTGAGGCGGCCTTCAACCTGGGAGTGGCCTTGGCGGATTTGGGGCGTTTCGATGATGCGCTCGCATGGTACGGAAGGGCGATTGAGATGAACCCGAAATACGCGGAGGCGATGAACAACACGGGCGTTATTCTGGCTTCTCAGGGCCGTTTCGCCGAAGCGGCGGCGCAGTTCCACCTTGCCCTCTCGATACGCCCGGACTACGCGGATGCCCGGAACAATTACGAGCGGGCGGTGAAGAATCTACCGTGAGCGGCTTATGAACGTCTCCGTGAAAACGAAAACGGCCGTCGGCGCCGCGCTGCTGGCGCTTTCCGTCCTGGCGGTCTTCGCCCCGCTCGGGCAGCACGATTTCATCGACTTCGACGACAACGTCTACGTGACGGACAACCGGCGCGTTCAGACCGGACTGAACGCCGAGAACCTCTTCTGGGCATTCACGACGCTTGATGCCGGGTTATGGCATCCGCTGACATGGCTTTCCCGCATGCTGGATCACGATCTGTACGGAGGCGGCGCCGGATGGTTTCCCTGGACCAACATCCTCTTCCACGCCTTTTCCGCCACTTTGCTTTTCCTGGCCATGAACCGCATGACCGGCGCCCTGTGGCGGAGTCTTTTTGTGGCAGCTCTCTGTATGCCATCCTTTGCGCGTCGAGCCCGTTGCTTGATCGCGGAATGCAAAGAAATTTGAAGAATGCGATGGATATGTGTCGAGACAAGGATCATAAATAAAAACCTATGCGTTCCAGTCCAAGAAAGTTAAAAATCGTTATCAGCATTGCTATCGTGATGGCATCTCTGCCCCTGCTATTTCATGGATTGGGTAACTATGCCCTTTGGGACGATGAGGCACTGGTCGCTTTGTCTGCTAAAGGGGTATGGCGAACAGGCGATACAACGGCTTTTATCGATCGCAATATCGTTGCTTATCGATCGGGAATATTGTTGAAAAACGGGCATGACAGATCCACTCCACCTCTGCCCGCCTATATCGTTGCTCCACTGATCGGAATGGTCAGCGAAGCTGCCGGTGTGGTACGTTTTCCATTTGCCTTATTCGGGTGTCTGACCATTATCCTTATCGTCTTCTGGTTATGGAACGATGATGCCGGCCTTGCCCTTTGGTACTTGATGGGCATAGCCATAATTGGAAATGTTTCTCTCTTTCTCTTCTTTCGACAGTGCCGCTATTACAGCCCCGCCATTTTTTTTACGGTAGCAACCGCCTACCTGTACATCCACATAAAAGAAAGCTGGAGGCAAACAATCTTATTGTCTGTGGCTTTGCTTTTTCTGTTGTTATCGAACTATATGAATTACGCAGCGCTGGTCATCTGTCTCGTCTTTGATTATCTTGCTTGGGGCCGCAAAAAACATCCGCTACAATATGGGCACCTTGTTTTCATCATTCTTTCACAATTTATTGTGATGATCTTGGTCATTTCAATTTGGAATCCATTGGATACGGGTAATGCAGAGGCTTTCAAAAGCAATACATGGATGGATAGGATAACTCTGATCTGGTTTAATCTGCGCGACATAAATCGTTGCGAATTCATGCCGGGTTTGCTGTTATTGCTCCTCCCTATCGTCGTTTGGTTTAAACGTGATCTGTGGCTCAGCCGCGGCATGGTAGCATTAATGATTTATGTTGTGTCGATATCTGTCTTCTCGCCCCAGTTGCTGCAGGGGGCTTTGCGTGCCGACGTGAGGTATTTATCACCCCTCATCCTCCTTGGCATGTTTCTGACGGTTTTGATCTTATACAGGCTGTTTGAAAGAAAATTATGGCTTGCCGTGGCTCTCGCACCTTTCGTCTTCTGGACGAATATTCTTAATGAGGCATGTTTGGGGTACGCAGGTTTGCGTTCTACCATCATCGCTTATGCGGCTGAGCTTGTTGCGCCCCTCCCGGAACCCTATACGCCGACGGCGGAGTGGATCAATAGAAATGTGGCAGAAAACCAGAGCATCTGGGTGGTGCCGGACTTTAAAAATTATCCCCTAATGTATCATGCTCCGCGCGCACTGTATGCGTGGCAGTTGACGGATCCGCCACCGAAAGAATACAGGGGCCTGCCTCCTATTCATTTCAGAGGCCGTGTGGCGCCCGACTACATCATCGCATTTGGTCCACTCGTGAAGACTCTGCCGCTTATGCTGAAGGAGAAAGACGTTTACGTGCTGGCAGCGCTGTTACCGTATTACTGGCGCGATGCGTACCGTCCTGAGTTGTTCTGGCATGCATTCAAAGCGATTACGTACGATAAGAACGGCTTGGAGGAAATATACATCTTTAGGAGGAAAACGGATTAACAGAGAATTCATGAAGAAAGTGGAAATGCATGCGGGATTGATTCTCAGCGGTTTTTTGATCTTCCTTCATGCTGTTTTTTTGTTTCACGCAGGTGCATTGTGGCGTGACGAGGTGAACTGCGTCGAGATGGCCTTGCTTCCCAATATGGAGGACATCTGGGCAAACCTCGAGTATGACTCGTTCCCCATTCTCTGGCATCTCGCGATGCGCCTCTGGCTTTTTGTGGGCATGAGTATAGGGGGAGGAGACCTCTTCATCCGTATATTGGGATTCGTTGTCGGCACGAGCGTTATCGGTGCACTCTGGTGGAACGCCAAGCAATTTGGGTACCGTGTTCCATTGATTGCGCTTGCTTTGGTCGGTTTCAACGTAACAATCATTTCCGTCGGCGACTCGATTCGGGCCTATGGGCTGGGAACCGCGATCGGCCTGATGACGATGGGGGCCGTCTGGCGGCTATCGGTTATGGGGAGATATCGGGATTGGCTTGTTTTTCTCACAGCATCCCTGCTCGCCGTTCATATCCTTTATTATAACGCCGTCGTCGTTTTTGCTGCCTGCATTGCCGGTGCATTCTTGTGCTTGTGGGATCGACGATGGAAACAGATGGCAGCCGTCATGAGCGTTGGCTTGCTTACTGCATGCTCGCTGATTCCCTATTTGGGGGTGATTGCAAAGGCAAAAAGCTGGACCATGATCGTTCGGTATCCGATCGACATCTTTTGGATCTGGCATAAATTCCAGGAAGCGATGACATCCACAGCATTGTGGCTGCCGTTTTTCTGGACGGGATTGATCCTGGCATCGGTGGCGGTTACGGGGCTGGCGATGCGAAAGTCCACCGAAACGGATCAATCGGGGAACAGGCTCGTGATATTCGCCGGAGTGCTGTTGCTGGTCTGTACGATCTCCTACATCCTTTTTCTGAAAATCCTAAGTTATTACATGCAACCTTGGTATTTTATCGTGTTCATAGCCATCTCAGGCGCCTGCATCGATGCGATATTCGCCCGATCTGGGAGTAAAGGAAGGGAGCAACTCCTGCGCGTTGTCCTATCCCTCGTCATTGTGCTATCCGTCGCGGGGAACGTGTTACTGCATACGGTCGAAAGAAAAACCAATATGGACACGCTTGCTGCGATTCTTGAAAAGGAAGCAGTGCCGGGCGATCTGATCGTTCTCAGCCGGTGGTATTACGGATTGCCTTTCAAACGGTATTATCAAGGACACGTCCCTTGGACGACGGTTCCCCCCATCTCTTCTTATCATCTCATGAGAATCGATCTCCTCAAACAACAGATGGAATCGCGCGGAGTCATGACGCCCGTTTTGGCAAGTGCCGATCGGTCGCTGAAGGATGGCCGTCGCGTCTGGATTGTCGGTGACTTGGTATTGCCGTTGCGGGGCGAGAGAGTTCCTGTGAATGCGCCTATGCCGAATGAGGGTGGCGGCTGGTCCGATGGCCCGTATTATTATCTGTGGAATAAGCAGATGGCGGCCTTCTTGGCCGCCCACGGCGGGCACTGGAGGGAAGCAAAGACGGAAAGTCCATATCCTGTCAGCATGTATGAAAACTTAAAATTATTTGTTGTCGACCGCTGGTGTGATAACTGATGATGACACTTCTCGTGGAGAATAGAAACTATGTTTTTTCCCACGACAACTGCCGTTTGGAAGAACAAATCTACTGGCCCGAGCATAGCCATCCCTTCCAATGAATAGGTGAGCGAAATCGCTCACGTGTTTGAAAGCTGCGTGCTTTTTTCAGATAAGGCTGAAGGGCGGGCACTTTTATATTGATGCAAAGGCAAAAAGGAGAAGGAGATCAGCAGAATGGCCGGTAGAATTCTCGATCTAAAGATTTTTCCTGTCGCTGATTTCTCCCCTCAGTGAGGGGCTGGCTTGCCGCGTATGCTGAATCTCAGTTGAACGAGAGCGCGCGTATACAGAAAGAGCATTTTGAAGAAATTTGATTTGCTCTTGCCTCGCGTGCGGACATTGTACTGGGCGGGGATCTCGACGATCGTCAGGTTGTGACTCTGCGCATAGTGCAGGAGGCGGAAGAAATAATCTCCGTAACCCCAGAAGATCCGATCGAAGGGAAGCTCGTCCAGCTTGGACTTGCGAATGGTGAAAAATCCGCCGAGGTTGTCCTGCACCTGGGTTCGTATGCAGATCCGCACCAGCCAGTTGTAAAGCATGCTGGCGATGTAATGTCCCATGTCCTGCATGTTGCCGCCCGGGCAGAAACGGGAGCCGCTCACGAGGTCGTACACTTGGGCGACGTGCAGCATTCGGGGAATCTCGGCGGGATCATGCGTGAAATCCGTATCCATGACGAGGACGTGATCGCCTTTCGCCTTGAGAATCCCGTCCCGGATGGAATTGGCCAATCCCCGGTCCCGGGTTCGCAGAACCGGTATCACGGCCGGCGTATCCGTGAAGGTCGTCTGTACGAGCCGGTATGTGTCATCGGGACTACCGTCGTCGACGACGAGAATTTCATACGAACAATTCGCAGGGAGATTCTTCTGGATCTCCCGGATAAGTTTCACAATATTCTGCGCTTCATTGTACGTCGGCAGGATGACCGAAACCATCATTGTTTTGACTTCTCCGCAGCCACGAAAACCAGGCCGCCGTCTTCGGATTTCTCTCCCCGTCGAAGCCACTTTTCCGCCAGAGGATGCAGTGGTCGAATGATCAGTCTGCGCAGAGGGGGCGCCAGAATCCAGCGGTTTGTGAAACGCCGGGAAATATACGCCAAGATTCCAAGAGGAACAAGGATATCATTCATTGTGACGATTCTTTCCGACCCGTAGTTCCATGACGTGGATACCCCGAATCCGGCCTCTTTGATTTGCCGCACCCACTCTTCCCGAGGGTAGTCGTGGTAGTGTCTCCAGAAGGCATTGTACAGACGCCGGTATCCTACGGCTGCCCCTTCGAGTCCCGCAAGAATCAGCACCCGGTTCAAAAAGGAATACCGGCAGAACGATGAAGACGGCACCGTAAAGTAGAACCGGCCGCCGGGTGCGAGCAGGCGCAGCACCTCTTGAAAGATCGGTTTCAGGTCGACGATGTGCTCAAGCACGCTGTTGGAAAACACGGTCCGGTAGCATCCGTCCGGCTTCGGCACTCTGTCTCCCGCGCAGGCGATGACTTCTTCGTAGATACCGGAATTCCGGGCCTCCTCGATCGACCTCTCATCCGGGTCGATGCCCGTTTCGATCTTCTCGCGAAATAGCGTGCGCGCGAACAGGCCGTCCCCGCATCCAAGGTCGAGAATCGGCCTCTTGAAGGGAAGGTGAGGATAGATCCTGCACTCCAGCGCGCGTTCGAAGGCCAGTGCGAGAGGGGCCTCGTTCATGTAGCGAAGAAGAGTGTAGTCATTGAAGGTCATGTCAGTTGCGCAGTCCCTTCAGGTGCGAGCAGATGTATTCGATCTGATCATCACGCAGCGACGCATAAGAGGGGAGGCTGATGACCTGCCGGCTGAGCCCCTCGGAGATCGGCAGGTGGGGGCTGCCGTAAAAGTCCATCGCGCTTGCAGCGTAAAACCCGGGGCGCGTCTCTATCTGAAGTCGTTTCAGCGCGTCCATGATGGCGTCGCGTCCCTGGGGGTAGGCCCGCTCGTCCAGCCGCGCCGCCATCGCCCACAACACGGCATCCACGTCCGGCTCAAAATATTGCAGCGAAAGTCCCGCGAATTCAGAGAGTTGGGCAATGTACTGCGCTTGCACGCGCTTCCGCTCGGAGATGATCCTTTCGGCAGATTCCATCTGGGCACAGCCAAGGGCCGCCTGCATGTTCGTCATGCGAAAATTGTTGCCGGCGAGCTCGTGCCAGTAGTACGTCTTGCGAAGCATGCCGTGGTTTCGGTATAAATACATGGCCTCATGCAGACGGCCGTCGTCGGTGATCGCCATGCCGCCCTCGCCCGTCGTGATGGTCTTCGTCGCATGAAAGCTGAATGTGCCGACGGTTCCCATCGTGCCCGCAAACCTTCCCCGGTAACGGCACAGGAAAGCTTCCGCGGCATCCTCGATGACGGGTAAATTCTTTGACTGTGCCAGCGAAAGAATGTCCGCCATGGAACAGACATTGCCGTAGGTGTGGACGGGGACGATCAGCTTCGTCCTGGGGGAGAGGCGCGGTTCGATATCCGCCGCCGTCATGCACCAGGTTTCGGGATGCACCTCCGCAAAAACGGGTTTTGCCCCCAGTTGCAGCGCCACGTTGGCCGCCGCCATGAACGCAAAACCAGGGACGATCACTTCGTCCCCCTTGCCGATCCGATGGGCCAGGAAAGCCATGTGCAGGGCCGCGGTCCCGTTGCACGCCGTAAGGGCGTGTGCAATGCCCGTGCGTCTTGCGACCTCCTGTTCGAGCCGGTCCACGAAGGGACCGCCGGAAATCCACGTGGAGTTCAGTGCTTCCAGGACGTATTGCTTTTCATTTCCCCAGAACTCGGGCTTTGCCCAGGGGATGTACTGCATGAGCGCCATAGGGAAAGTATCCTCGATATCCTGACGATTATGAGCCGAACGATCCGCCGGGAATCCTTTTCCCGTACATCCGGAGCGTCAGGCTGTGGTGTGGGGCGACGCCTCGGAAGGTGAATCCCAATTTCTGGTAAAAGGCATTGGAACCATCGTCGGCAGCGTTTGTGGAGACGTAGTAGAATCCGTCCAGCCCGCAGGACAGCAGATAGCGTTCGAAGGCATTCACCAAGGTCCTTCCGATATGCTTCCCCCGGTATTTTTCATCGACGACGATCGCCAGCAGTTCCGGCCTCCCCTTTTGCGCGTTGCCGTCCGGGTGCCCCTCGGCCGTCTTCTTGCGACCGAACGGATAGGTCATGATGCAAGGTAGCTTTCTGAGAAGATCCGGTCTGCACAGGTTCCCCATCATCATCCATCCCAGAGGGATCGCGGCATTTTTGAAGACGGATGCGTAACTGCAAGCGATATCGGCGCAGCCGGCGACGTATCCCGCGAGTTTCCCATCCTCCACGGCGCCCAAGACCACCGTTCGGTCCGCCTTCGACAGCTCACAATACAGCCTTGTCAGGAATTTCTCTCCGAAAAGGGGCAATGCCCCGTGACGGATCTCCTGCATGTGAAGCCGGGAGACCGCCGAAAAGAGGGACTCCATTTCAGCCGATTTCAGGTCAACAATCTCCAATCCGCTTCCTCTCCGATGAAAAAATAGCCTGCGATCGTAAGGGGGCCCGTTTCAGCCGGGACC
>CAZDLM010000008.1:0-79342 GCA_964506465.1 uncultured Syntrophaceae bacterium | reverse complement strand
ATTTAAGTAGATTATTTCTAAAGTATTGCCCTTGAAGTCCTTTAAATCCATCTTCTAGGATGCGGACGAGATCACACCGCTCCTGAAACGCCTCCACTGGAACTATGCGGCGCAGATCCTCAGGGCGGCGCATTTCGCCGCGCGGACCGAGAGGCTGTATCCGGTGTTTGTGACCTCCTTCAAGTGCAGTCCGGATTCGTTCGCCATCGAATATTTCAAGCGGATTCTGGACCGGTACGGAAAACCCTACCTGATTCTGGAGCTTGACGAACACGACTCCAGCGTCGGCTACGAGACGCGCATCGAGGCGGCGCTTCGCTCGTTCCGCAACCATTTCACGGAGAAGAGGCTTCGGACGAGGCCCGCGCGCAGCCTGCCCCTCAACTCGGAACATGTGACGCGGATCGGTGACAAGACCCTGCTCTTCCCCTGCATCGATCCGCTGACCTCGAAGCTGGTGGAAGCCGTACTCGTCCGCGAGGGGATCGACGCCCGCATGGCGCCGCTCCAGGAGAAGGCGATCCGCCGCGGGCTGCGTACGAATTCGGGCCAGTGCCTTCCCGTCAACATCATCGCCCAGAGCTACATGGATTATATCGAAGAGACGCTCCTGGACCCTGCGCAGACCGCCGTATGGATTTTTGACAGCCATGTCGCCTGCAACATCCGGATGTATCCGCAAATCATCAAGGGCCTGTTCGAGGCCGCCGGCAACGGCATGGAGAAGGTGGACGTCTACGTCGGAAAGCTCAGCATGTCCGACATCTCCATGCAGGCGGCGATCGACGGGTACTTCGCCTACATGTTCGGGGGCATGCTGCGGAAGATCGGCTGCCGGATCCGGCCGTACGAAAAGGAAAAGGGGATGACGGACCGGGTGATCGCCCAGTCCCTGAACATCTTTTACAACACCCTGCTCGGCGGCAGGAACAAGGACGACGACGTCGCCAAGGTCATCAACCTGTTCCGCAGGGTCGAGACGGTCCCGGGGCGGCGCCGGAAGGTGGCCGTATTCGGCGACATGTATGCGCGCGACAACGACGTCTTCAACCAGGATCTGCTGCATTGCATCGAAGCGTACGGCGGCGAGGTGATCACGACTCCTTTCAACGAATTTGCGAGGATGATCGCCGATCCATACATCTGGCGGTGGTTTCTCGAGGGCGAATTCATGGATGCCCTCCTGACGAAGACGATCATCGCCCTCGTGAACCAGTTGGAGAAGAGTTATTATAAACTGTTCAACGAACTGCTCAACGAGCCTCCCCTGGACGCCGATTTCGATTACGAAGAGGTCCTGAACGCCTTCCACGTCAGGGTGCAGCAGGCGGGCGAATCGATGGACAACCTGATCAAGATCGCGGCGCTCGTGCGGCATCACCCCGACCTCTCTCTCTTCGTGCAGGCCAATCCCGCCTTCTGCTGCGCCGGCCTCGTCACGGAAGCCATGGTGCCGCGCATCGAGGAATACACGGGCATCCCCATCGTTTCGCTGAACTACGACGGCACCGGCAAGAACATCAATGAAAAGATCCGGCCCTATCTCAAATTCCCCAGGAAGGGAAGATAGCGGGTGCAGCCTGAACGGCTACGCCTCGGGGATCATGAACAGGGGCTGCAGGGGCTTCATTTCAGAAGTCCGCTGCCCTCACCGGACTGTCGAAGAAGATCAGGTCCGTGCTCGGCGGATGACATCCAGAACCCCGCCTATCTTTTCAGCTTGGTGAACTTCGAGCCTTCCAGCGATACGCCGGCCATCAGCCCCTTCTGGCCGAAGACGAATCCGACAATCGGCTGCTTGATGGTTGTCGTGTCGATCGAGCCTTCCGCCCCGACCTTGACCAAAGCGACCGTGCCGTCGACCCCCGCCTGCCAGTTTTCACCGGTGCGGAATTTCTGCAGGGCCTCATCGGTCATGAACACCAGCATGACGTCTTTTTGCTGGGCGCCGATCTGCCACCCGAAGGAGCCGGAAACCATATTGTAGTAATCGACGGTCTTCCCGCCGACTCTCAAGGCCCCCTCGCCGTATTCGCCGCCGACGACGAATCCGGCCTGCATGACCTTCGGCAGAATGAGGACGCCCTTGGCGGCTTTCAGGAATTCCTGGGCGCCCTTCACTTCCTTGACGAATCGTTCCATGGCCACATCGACGCTGACATCGATCTCCCTGTCCGTGGCGCCATAAGCGGCCAGCGGCAGCATCCCGGCGATCAGGGCCAGGCACGCGAGAGAGATCCACCTTGCATGCGCTCGTTTCATGTCCCTGTTCCTCCCTCTGTAGTCGTTCGAATCTTTTTCCCAATCCTCCCGCCGCATCATCCCGCAGCGGATTGCGGGGCTCGTCATCCCCTGCTGGCGGGTGCACGGGTTTCTCCCTGTCCGGCGGACCGTCGACAGTGACCGCAGCCTCCGGCCATCGCCGTTTCTCCATGTTACGATGCGGGAAGGCCGCGGCAAAAACAATGGGGATTCATCGGGAGGCGATTGGTAGGCCGCGACTACTCCACGGCGCCCGACGGGCGCGCGTGAAATCCATATTCTACCAGCGATCCCTGTGGATTTGCCCCGCATCGAACTTGTCTTTGGCCTGGATTGCGCCGGCCGGGACGCCGAGGGGGATGAGATTCAGCGGCACGACGTGCCCCGGAATCCCGAGGATCTTTCTCACGGCGGCCATGCGGTCTTTCTCCGGGAACACGGACGTCCACACGGCGCCCAGACCGAGCGATTCGGCCGCCAGCAGGATATTCTCGGTGGCGGCGCTGCAATCCAGCATCCAGTACGATGCGCCTTCGCCTCCGAACTGGCGTTTCAGGTCCCCGGTCACCACGATCGCGGCGGCCGCCTGCCGGGCCATCTTGGCGTACGGAAGCGCATCCGCCAATTTCCTGAGAACGGCCTTATCCGTGATCACGATGAAATCCCAGGGGCGGCGGTCTACGGCAGTCGGGGCCGCCATGCCGGCACGCACCAGCATCATCAGTTTTTCCTCGCTTACGGGCTTTTCCTGATACTCCCGCACGCTCTTGCGACTGAAAATCGTCTTCAGCGTGTCGTTCATGGCCGCCTCCTGAGCGAAAGCGCCCGTCGCGAATAATGCCGCCGGGCAGACAACACAAACCGCGAGAAAGATCCTGCGCATCGTATCCTGCACCTCCCGCCTCCAAGTGAATCGAGGCTTCAGGCCCTTTCCAGGACCCGGCCATAGACGATTCGACTGAATCTCAACGCCGCTTTCTGGATCGACTCGATTTCCGCCATCGAAAATTTCGAGGCCGCGCTGCTGCTTTCCGCCGTCACCGAGAATCCGTTCGAGGCATTGTAAAGGTGCATCCTGTCGGAAGGAGGGAATCTCCCCTCCGGCCTGTTCTCGTATTCGGGCGTGGTCGTGTCGGCCAGTCCGTCGATGGATGAGACGACGATCGTGTAGCCCTTTTCCCGCAGAATGGAGATCAATGCGCCGAGCAGATCCGAGACCTTCTTGTAGGGGTGCAGTTCCTTCAGGGTAAACCAGAGGGTGACCTTCTTGTGTTTTGCAGCAGGGGACGGTTCCGGATCGGAATGCATCTCGCTGATGCTGCCGAGATCCTCCAATCTTCGATCAAGATCCCCGTAAAAACGGATTCCAAAGGCATCGGCCTTTTCACCGCTCGTGCCGAACTTCATTTTCAGTACCTTCATGGCGCCTCCTGCCTCCGCCAGACTGCGACGTCGGCAAAACCTGTTCTTCTAAAGATAGGGATATCGCCCCTGCCTGTCAATTGAAGACATTATTCGAAAAGCGGCTTCAAGTCGATCCCGGTCCAGCCCTGAAGATCCCGAACGTGAAGCCAGATCTTCAGTTCTCTCGGGACGGCCACGATCGTGTAGTAGGTCTTCAGCCCGCTGTCTTCATGAAAGGAGGGGCCGCCTTTGGGAATCGTGGCGTCAAAGAACTCCATCATCTTCCCAGCGTCGATCCGCCCCTTGAATTTCCTGCCCAGTTCCAGGAGATTGGATTGCCTTTCACGGGAGAATGCCGCCGCCTTGCCCATCGGAAGGTCGCGCGTCGTCTGCCAGGCGGGAGCGAGAAAGTGGTTCGAAGATGCGACCAGACCCTTTTCGTCATCGACCCTCCGGCGATAATCGAAGGTCCCCCACTCGTAGCAGTAACCCCGTTCCGCGTCGGCAACGTTGATGATCAGGCCGCCCTCGGCGCGGACCGCATCGAAAAAGGCATCGACCTGGTTCAGGGAGGTCGAATCGAGCATCATCGACATCAGGGCGGAGTTGGCATTGAGCCGATTCTTGGCGCTGCCAGGATCGGACATGGCCCCATTCTGGAGGTCGTAAAAGAGTCCCGAAGCGTTGATGGCGGACTGCCAGGTAATCTGGCCGATGTAATTGATGTCCGCCACCCCCTGCCCGTAGCCGGTCGGGTTGAAGACCGCCACGGTCAGAAACTTCTGATAGGGCTCCAGCGATTTCGTGGCGAGGTCCCAGTTGCGCCCCGCCACCGTCGCACCGTTCGTCGTATAGTCTCCCCAGGCGACGAGGCCGGAGCAGCCTCCCATGACGATCGGAAGAAGCGCCTGGCAGGCGATGATCTGCCTGTCTGCGTCCAGTCCGGATGTTTCGCCCATGCCCTTGACCCACTCCCGAACGTAGAAGGGGGCCTTCGCCAGGCCGGCCTTCGCTTCTGCCAGCACTTCATCATAGGGGGCCCTGGGGGTCCCGATGCCGGTCTGTTTGGCCGCCATCGCATAGAATTCCGTCAGCTCTTCCTTCAGGAGCGATCCATATTGCCGCCCCATCTGGTGGAAATTCCCTTTCATCACCGCCACGTTGATTCTGCCGGCCGTGTAAAGCTTCCCACCCTCGAATTCGGAAACGAATTTCACTTCTCCCGATTGCGCCGCGCCGGCCAACAGGCAGACCAGCAGCATGGAACCGAGCAACTTTTTCATTCTTTCCTCCTTGCGATTCGTGTCGGCGATGAGTCATCCGGATCTGTTCCTGCGCCGGCCGGGCATCCTGGGGTGCCGGCAGGAAACAGCGCAGCGAATCGGAAGCGGGACGGGGGGCGGCGCGGAGAACGTCTTGGAACGGATGCATAGACAGACAGCCATCGAATCCGGCAGCGAGCGCATTCCCCGCGGCCTTCCGCGGGGTAAGCGAGCGAATGAAGACCTGGTCTCCTCCCTGGGGATCGGCGATCCTGCGGTTTTTTTCCGGAGGATCAGTCCAATCCGGCAGCGAGCGTACTCCCCGCGGCTTTCCGCGGGGTAAGCGAGCGAACTGACAGCCCAGGCTCCTCCCCGGGGATCGTAGATATCCAAATACAGCCTGCTAGATCAGTGCACTCAAGCCGTTGATGTCCGGCTCGGACTTCTTGGAAGCCCTGCGGGCCATGGCCCGGATCGTTCCCGCTCCCACGGAAGCCGCCAACTGGATGGTTTCGGCCAGTTCTTCTTCGGTGACCCCCATTTTCCTTGCACCTGCAAGGTTGCTTTCCGCTCAAGGTTCGCAACGCATGGCAAGCGTGAGGGCAAGGTGCATGAGCATCTTCGTCTTGGCATCCAGCGCCCCGCCCTGGTGGGCGCTCTTGAAGAAATCCGCATAAGCATCTTGGGTGTGCTTGATCAGATCCATGGATTTGTCCTCCGACATGTCCAGATTAAGGCCGGAAAGATCCGGAAGGGAGCCTCCAGTGCTGCAGAGGAAGAATAACGGGGGCGGACCTTGCTTGTCAATGACAATCCGCCGAAATACAGGGAACCGACGCAGCGGGCCGTCAAGCGGTCTCGACGTTCGGCCACAGGATCATCTGCGAACAGCGGAAAAGCGCGATGGACCGGCCGGAGGCCTCGTCCGTCACGACCGCATCCCACACCTGGGTGGTGCGTCCCGCGTGTTTCAGTTGCGCCTCGCAGGCAACTGCGCTGTCCTGCCTGACGCTTCCCAGAAAGTTGAGCTTCAATTCAATGGTGGCGAAGTTGACTGCTCCCTTCGGCAGATGGGCAAGGGTGGCAAACCCGCAGGTCGTATCCGCCAGGCCCGTGACGCTGGCGGCATGCAGGAAGCCGTTCGGCGCCATCAGCTCCCGGCGCGCGATCAGGCGGCTCCTCAATCTCCCGGGCTCGACGGACACGACTTCGATCCCGATGAGCCCCGGCAGATATCCCTTCGCTCTTTTCTGCATTTTTTCGACCGTCACCTCCGGCCGGAGCAACAGCAGATATTCTTGCTCGTTTTGCGGCATGAGTTCCTTTCTCCCGGATGACACCCAATCAGGGCTTGCTTTTCAGCGTGACATGAGGCTAAGAGATGCAGCTTTGCGTGTCAAGGGATTTTGTCGAGAGGCGTCTTGCGGGCTTATTTCGTGGGCAGGATCAGCAGCATTCCGTACAAATGGCTGGCGCTCTTCACCGTATCCGTCGGTTCTTTTGTCGCGACCCTGGATGCCAGCATCGTCACGATCTCTTTCCCGAGTCTTACCAAAGCCTTTGCCGTCGAGACTTCCGTCGTCCTGTGGGTAACAGTTGTCTATCTGCTCGTCAGCGTCAGTCTGATGCTCACGGTCGGGAAGCTGGGCGACGTGCTGGGCAGGAAGAAAATCTATGCGATGGGTTTTGCGCTCTTTACCGTCGGTCTGGCTTTCTGTTCCCTGTCGCAGAGCATCGGTCAGTTGATCCTGTCGCGAATGCTCCAGGGAGTAGGAGCGGCGATGATCATTTCCCTGGGCACCGCGATTGTCACCGCCGCCTTTCCGACTGCGGAACGGGGCAAGGCCCTGGGTCTGCTGGGCGCGGTGGTCTCCGCCGGGCTGCTCACCGGACCCGTGCTCGGCGGTTTCCTGCTGGACCTGCTCGACTGGAGAGCGATCTTCTATACGCGGATTCCGATCAGCATCATCGGGACGGTCATGGCGTGTCGGCTGCTGAAGGAGCAGACAGGCCGGGCGAAGGGGTTCTCTTTCGACTGGCTGGGCGCCGTCCTTCTTTGCGCGTTCCTGACCTCCCTGATCCTCTTCTTCAATCTCGGCGGCAAGCGGGGTTATCTGTCGGCTCCGGCCGCTGCCCTGGCGGGCACTGCAATCCTGTTGCTGGTCTCGTTCATCTTCCAGGAAAGGCGAGCCGCCGAACCCACGGTCGACCTCGACCTCTTCAAAGATCGCGTTTTTGCATGCGCCAATCTCAGCCTGGGCTTCATGTTCTTCGCGCTGGGTTTCTACACCTTCTTGATGCCTTTTTACCTGATAGACGGTCTCGGTTATTCCGCCTGGCACACGGGGTTGACGATCGCTGTCGTTTCCGTCACCACGCTGGTGGTCGCCCCGGTAAGCGGCTCGCTGTCGGATCGAATCGGTACGCGGCTGTTGTGCACGGCGGGAATATCCCTCATCTGCATCGCCCTTCTGCTGATCAGCCGGCTCGACCTGCAATCGAGCACGGCCGATGTCGTGCTTCGGCTTGTCCTCTTCGGCGTCGGCTCCGGGTTATTCCAGTCGCCCAACAACAGTTCCATCCTCGGCGCGGCCCCCAGGAACAGGTTGGGAACCGCCTCGGCGATGCTTGCCACCATCCGGCAAGCCGGCATATCCCTCGGCGTTGCCGTTTCCGGGACGCTCTTTGCCGGCTACCGCGCAGTCCTTGCGGCGAAGCTTGCCGAGAGCTCCGTCAGCCCGTCGATGATCGGCAAGCTGTCGCTGGTAAGCAGCTTTCAGGATACGCTGCTCATCGCCTTCGCCATCTGCAGCATCGGCATCGTTACGTCGCTTGCCCGGGGCAAGGGATCCTCCCGCAGGCCCTGATCCGACGTCCGCCATTTCCGGGCGGTTGATCCCTGCCCGCCTGGCAATCGCTCACGGCCGCCTCCTTCCATCCGCAGCGGTCATCTCCCTCCCTTATCCCCCGCAATACACCGCACCATGCGCTCCGCGCGAACCTTCCCCGGTCATCTGCTCCGGCGCCGCATTTTCGCCGGCCGCGCACATCCGAAGAAATGCAGACGGCTCTAAGGAATTTGGAGGAGGGAATTCAGGATTTCACCGATGGGAACATTTGCAGATTCGGATTACAGATTCAGCGCACAGGAAATGAAAGGAGTGGTGATTTCGGTTGCGGGCATGAATGTTCAGGAGGCGTTATGACCGCGTGAAGGCAGGACCATCTCAAGGCGTTCGTGAAGAGACAGATCTTCTTGGAGGGAATCTCATGAAAAGATCCGATTATGTGAAATGTCCCCGCTGCAGAAACAACATGACGGCCGACACATTTTACGGCACCACGGAACGCTTTACGGGATGGAGATGCCTGATGTGCGGTGAAATCATCGACCCCGTGATCCTGAGCAACCGGCAGATGATGTCGGCTCAGGCGATGGCCGCCCTGTCCATGGGAGGGCAGGCAGGAGCGAAGATGCAGGCCTGAAGGGAAGGGCCTTTCGCGCTCAAGGCGTTTCCAGTTTGTACAGGCTGACGGCATTTTCACGAAACGGAAATCTGTATTCCGCCGACAGGGTGGGTCGATGGACTGGAGGAGAACAGCACTCCTGACGCAGAGATCGCCCGGTCTCATCGACCGAACTCAATCCTCCTGAAGTTCATGGATGCCCGCATAGCTGTCCAACACTTCCGGATTCCTCAACGCATCGCGGTTCTGCACGGGTTTGCCCTCGATCACGCGTCTCACCGCAAGCTCCACCTTCTTCATGTTCAGGGTATACGGCACGTCCGGGACTTGGAGAATCTTTGCGGGGACGTGACGCGGCGACGTGTTGGTTCGGATCCTCTTGCGGATCTTATCCTTCAGGGCGTCGCTCAGCTCGCAGCCGGGCCTCAATACCACGAACAGGATTATCCGGATGTCATTTCGCCAGTGCTGGCCCACGACGATACTGTCCTGAATCTCGTCGATCTCCTCGACCTGCTGGTAGATTTCCGCGGTTCCGATGCGCACTCCGCCCGGGTTCAGCGTCGCATCCGAACGCCCGTAGATCACCATCCCTCCTCGTTCGTTGAGCAGCGCATAATCTCCGTGCCTCCAGACGTTCGGGTAGAATTCAAAATACGCGGCCCGGTACTTCCAGCCGTCCGGATCGTCCCAGAAGCGGATCGGCATCGACGGGGATGCGGCCAGACACACCAGTTCGCCCTGCTGGTTCACAACGGGCCGTCCTTCGTCGTCGAAGACGTCCACCTTCATGCCGAGGCCGCGGCACTGCAGTTCACCCGAATAGACAGGCCCCAGCGGGTTCCCCAGTGCGAAGCACCCGTTGATATCAGAGCCTCCGGAAATCGAAGCCAGCTGCACGTCCTGCTTGATCTCGCGGTACACGAATTCAAATCCCTCTTCCGATAGGGGGGAACCCGTCGAGGTGATCGTCCGGAGCGCGGTGAGGTCGTATTCCCTTCCCGGCCGCACCTTCTGGTTCATCACGGCGCCGATGTATCCGGCGCTCGTCCCGAAAATCGTTATGCGCTCATCCTGCGCCAACCGCCACAGCGCTCCGGGATCCGGATAAAATGGATTCCCGTCGAAGAGGATCACGCGGGCACCTACGGCCAGCGAGCTGATCAGCCAGTTCCACATCATCCATCCGCAGGTCGTGAAATAGAAAATCGCATCCTCCCGCTTCAGATCCGTATGCAGAACCAACTCCTTGAGATGGTTCATCAGGATGCCGCCCGCCGACTGGACGAGGCACTTGGGAAGGCCCGTTGTCCCGGAAGTAAACATGACGTAGAGGGGATGATCGAAAGGGAGTTGGACGAATTCCAGCGGTTTGCCGTCGCCGGATGCCTTGAAGTCCTCGTACGTGATCGCGCCCCGTAATCCGCCGATGTCCGGCCCGGGCTGCAGGTAGGACACCACCACCACCTTTTCGATGGACGGAAGATCCCGGATCATTTCCCGCACGCGACTCAGAGACTCCAGCGGTTTCCCCTTGAAGAAGTACCCGTCCGCCACGAACAGCACCCTCGGCCTTATCTGACCGAAACGGTCCAGCACTCCTTTGATTCCGAAATCCGGCGAGCAGGAGGACCAGATCGCCCCCAGGCTCGTCGCGCCGAGCATCGCTGCGACCGTTTCCGGCATGTTCGGCATGAAGCCCGCTACCCGGTCACCGGCCTGGATTCCGAGACGGCGCAGTGCGGCGGAGACCTTCTCCGCCTCTTCATACAGTTGCCGGTAGGTCAGTCGCACCGTCTCCTGCCCTTCGCCCTTGAAGATCAGAGCAATGCCGTCATCCCGATACCGCAGCAGATTCTCCGCGAAATTCAACCGGGCGCCTGAAAACCATTTCGCCCCCGGCAAACGGTACGGATCGTCGACTACCTCTTCGAACTGTTTGGACGCCTTCACTCCGACAAAATCCCAGACCGCCGCCCAGAAATCCCGCAAATCCTCCACGGACCATTTGTACAGCGCGTCGTATCCTCCAAAATGACGGCCGTATCGCTGATTGACGCATCCCAGAAAACCGTAGAGGTTGCTCCTTTTCACCCTGGATTCCGACGGCGTCCACAAGAGTTTTCCCATATCTCCCTCTCAGAAGGAAAAGGTGCACGCGGCCCACGACCGGTTCTGCAGCGAGCCAGCTGTACGCACGGTCGCTTTCGTCCGCCTTTGATTCCGTGGTGCGAATTCATGCGAATGTCTCCGCCGAAACCTTTTTGAAGCCGGTCCGTCTTCTCTTTTGACAGATATAAACGGCGCTCACGAGAAAGAGGCCGATCAGGTCCGTGATCAGGTCCGGGCGCAGCAGGCACGCGACGCCGGCTACCAGCAGGATCGATTCGTACCATTTGCACCGGTCCCCGAAATATCCCATGCAGATGCCCGCCAGGGCGACAACCGCTGCGGCCGCGACCAGTGAGTCCCAGAGAGTCTGGGTGAATGAACCGTCTAGAAGTAAAGACGGATAATAGACAAAAAGAAAAGGGGCGATGAACCCGGCAATGCCCATCCGGACCGCCAGCCAGCCGGTCTTCAGCCAGCTCGACCGGGCGATGGCCGCCGCCGCATAGACGGCGGCGCAGACGGGAGGGGTGATCGCGGAAATGATCGCGAAATAGAAAATGAATAGATGAGCCGCAATCGGTGCGACGCTCAGCTTGATCAGCGCCGGACCCGCCACGGAAGCGGCCAGAACGTAGGCCGCGGTGGTCGGAAGACCCATCCCCAGAATCAGGCAGACGATCATCGTGAAGAACAACGCCAGAAATTCGATCCCCATGCTGAGGCCGATGACCATCTCCGAGATCTTGATTCCCAGTCCCGTGAGGTTAAACATGCCGATTACAATCTGTGCGCAGGCGCACAGGGCGGCGATCAGGACAATCGATTTTCCACCGGCCTCCAGCGCCTTCACCAGATTGACCGCTCTTTCCTTGAGCATGGCCGAACTGCGAACACCCGCGAGATACACGAGAACCGATGTGACCGTTGCCCAGAAGACGGCCGTCGTGGGGTCCCAGCCGGCCATCATCATATAGATGAGAAGCGCGACCGGCACAAAGAGAGGCGCGCTCCTCGGGAGCGTCTTTCTTACCGAAGGGATCAACTCCCGGGGTATCTTTTCGAGACCGTCCTTCCTTGCCCCAAGATGGACCGAGGACATCACGCCCACGTAGTACAGGAGGGCCGGAATGGTCGCGGCCAGGGCGATCCGCATGTATGGGGTGCTGATAAACTCCGCCATGATGAAGGCCCCCGCCCCCATGACGGGGGGCGTGAGCTGCCCGCCCGTGGAAGCGGTCGCTTCCACGGCCGCGGCAAATTCCGGCTTGTATCGCAGCTTCTTCATGAGCGGGATGTTGAAGACGCCGTCGACGACGACATTCGCCACGGCGCTGCCCGAGATGGTTCCGAAGAGGGCGCTCGAGATGCAGCTGACCTTTGCCGGGCCGCCGTAAGACCTGCCGGCCAGGGCTTTGGCCAGATCCACAAAGGCTTCCCCCCCTCCCGTATAGAAGAGCAGAGATCCGAAGATGAGAAAGCCGGCCATGATGGTCGCCGAAACGCCGGTGACGTTTCCCCAAATGCCGGACGTGGACATGTAAAGGGTTTCGAGGATGTATTCCGTGCCGAAACCGCGATGAGAGAATGCATCCGGAAGATGAGGGCCGACGTAGGCATAGATGATCGTCAGAATGGCGATGAACGGGAGGATCCAACCCAGGATGCGCCGGGTCAGCTCCATCACCAGCAGGGTGGCGATGACCCCGAATATCAGATCCACCCGGTTGGATATGCCCGGATTCATCACAATTCGATCATAGTTGAGCGCGGCATACCCGCAGACAGTGAGGCCGAGCATCACCAGCAGGAGGTCCGGAACGGAACTGCGCTTTCTGGGTGATCGATCCGTGGCGGCGTACATCATGAAACCCAGAACCATGGCCAGTCCGATATGAACGCTGCGTTGAATGAGATCCGGGAAGGCCCCGGCGTAGGCGGTGTACAATTGGAAGAGGGACAGCAGGAGGGCGATTGCACCGGCCGCCAGGGCCGGCTTTCCTTTGAGGTTTCTTGCCATCTTCTCGTCCGGATCCTGGATATCCACCTTTTCCGGCTCGATGTGGAGAAGATCATTCACATTGATCTTGTCCGCTTCCTGGCGTTGCTCTTGGTTCATGCGCGAATCCTCTCCAGATGCCATGAAGCAGTCGCGGGGGCCAAGAACGGAGGGCGATGCCGTCGCCTTGGCCCCGTTGAAGCATGGCGGTCGTTTCATCCATTTCCGACGACTCGCTCACTTGGGGATCAGATTTGCCGGGATCGTCATCCCGATTTCCCGATAATACTTGATCGCGCCCGGGTGCAGCGGGACGTTGCAGGTCTCCATGGTGAGCTCCGGGAGTTTTATTCCCTTGACGGAGGGGTAGGCCGCGACCTGATCCGGGAAGTTCTCCATGCATGCCTTCACGATCCTGTACCCCAGCTCTTCAGAAATGTTCTTGCCGGCGACAACGCCGATCAGCATGGCGAAGGTCTTGTAGGCCGGCGAGTCCTTATAGATGCCTTTGGGAATGGAGATGGGGCTCAGGTAAGGATATTTTGCAAGGACGGTGGCGATATCCTTCTCGGAGAACCCGAGAAGCCTGATGGGAGTGAATGTCGCGATATCCAGCGAAGAGGCATCGAGCATGCTCGTCCCCGCGCCCGATTTGGCGTACCCCACGATCCGGTTGTCCTTGACGGCGGCAACCGTGTCGGACGTCCCGCCGCGATAGTACTTGGGGTTGATCCCCAAGGCTCCGCAAATGTTCTCCACCGTGCTCTCGGTCGCCGATCCCCTCATCCCGGGATTGAAGGGTTTGCCGTCGAGATCCCGGATCGTTTTCACGCCGCTGTCTTCCCGGATGACGAAGTTCTGCGGCGCCGGCTGATAAACCCAGAGAACATACTGATCCTTGACGGGCTTGCCCTTCCATGCGCCCAGCCCCAGGTTGGCCTGATACTGAAGGTGGATCGTCGTCATCCCCAGATCGAGGTCCCCTTTGTTGATCCGGTTGATGTTGTCCACGGAGGCGCCCGTTTCGACCACCGACACGTTCAGGTCCGGCACTTTGGTGTTCATGATCTTGGCGATGGCGACGAAATAGGCATAATGACTCGATGAGGATTGCGTCGCGCCCATGGCGAGCAGCTTTTTGGAGGCGGCGGAGGCGGAGGTGGCCAGAATCAGACTCCCCAAACCAAGGGCAATAATGACGAGCAGAACTCTTCTCTTGATCGACATGGTTGTTCCCTCCTTTTGGTCTGACATCGATGGAAATCGTGAGAAGATCATTTCTCCCTGACGTCGGGGTTATGGAAACAGGCTCTTTGTGAAATCACCTCCTTTGATCCCGAATCCGATCAAGTCCCCTTCCGGAGCAGCCGGGGCTCCCCTCGTTTTCCCGCCTGCCCATCCGGGCAGAAGCCCATCATGGCGGAGATCTCTCTGCTGGCTTCCAGCATCATCGGACAAAAGCTCCTCATTGCCTCGGCCCGGGAATGGCGCGTCAGCGGAAAGGACATGTTCAGCGCCGCAACGGCCACTCCGGCATCGTTGAGCAGGGGTACCGCGATTGCAAAGAGTCCCGTCTCCAATTCTTCATCGTTGAGGGCAAATCCCTCCGCGCGTATTTTCTTCAGGGCCTCCTTCATGGCCTTGACGGACGTAATTGTCCTTTCGGTTTTCTTTTCGAAACGGATCTGTTTCAGGACCAGGTTGAGTTCGGCTTCGGGGAGATGGGAGAGGATAGCTTTTCCCATGGAGGACAGATGCGCGGAGATACGCGAACCGACGTGCAGATTCGCTTCGACGATGTGGCCCGATTGAAGCCGCTCCACGAAGATGACGTCTGCACCGCTGAGAATCGCCAGGTTGACGGTGGTGCCGGTTTTCTGCCGGATCTCTTTCATGAGGGGCAGTGCCAACTCCCGGATCCCCCTGCCTCCCAGCGCGGCCATGCCGATGGAGATCATCTTCGGACCGATGAAGTAGCCCAGGGTCTCCTTGTCCTTCACGGCAAAACCCGCCTTCGTCAGGGTCTGGAGAATCCTAAAACAGGATGTCTTCCTCACCCCGGAGATCTTGACCAGTTCTTCCAGCTTGAGAGGTGACCCGTGCTGAGACAGAAGGGAGAGGATGTTCAGTCCCTTCTCCAGTGATTTGATGTAATCTCTGTCGATCATGGTTCCCTCCGTTCAGTTCCCAGCATCTCCTTCATCGTCGAGACGGTCTGGGCGATGGTTTTGCCCACATGAATACCCGCCTCTCGAAGCGTAGTCAACTTGCTGGCCACTGTCCCGCTGGAACCCGCGATGATCGCTCCCGCATGTCCGATCCTTTTTCCGGCAGGCGCCGTACTCCCGGCGATATAGGCAAAAACTGGCTTCCGGATCTCCTGGGAGGCGACCATCCTGGCCGCTTCCTCCTCCATGGTCCCGCCGATTTCTCCGACCAGAAGGATTCCTCTGGTGCCGGAGTCCGCCTCGAAGAGTCTGAGGGCGCTGCCGAAACGCAGCCCCACCATCCGATCCCCCCCGACGCCCACCACGGTGCTCTGTCCCAGGCCGGCCGCCGTCAGGCGGGAGGCGAACTCATACGTCAATGTCCCGCTCCGCGAGGCCATCCCCACGGTGCCGGGTTTGAAATACATCGTCGGGACGAAACCAAGCTGAACGTTCTCGGGCGGGGAAATCATCCCCGGCGTGTTGGGTCCGATGATCACGGCGCCCCGGTCCCGCGCCTGTTCGAACATCGCCATGGCATCGTGCAGGGGAACGTGCTCCGTGACGATCACCAGAAGGCGGATGCCGTTGGACATGGCATCGAGGGCGGCATCTTTCACCATCCGCGCCGGGATGAAGAGAATGGACGCGTCGATCCGGTGTTTCCGGCATGCCTCTGCGACGGCGTCATAGACGGGGACGCCGTGGACATTCTCGCCGCCGGAAGCGGGCCGGACGCCCGCGACGATCTTTGTCCCGTAATCCAGCATATTCTTCGCGTGATGGCGGGCCGCGTTTCCCGTGATGCCTTGAATCAGCACATTCGTATTGCGAAATGCCAGGATGCTCATTCTTGTCGCCTCGCCAAAGCAATCGCGCGGTCCACGGCCTCTTCCAGGCTCCTGATCGGCGTGACCCCGATCTCTCCAAGGATTTCCTTCCCTTCTTTCTCCCGGTTTCCGACCATCCTCACCACGATGGGGAAGGAGGGCTGGAAGGCGGCGAGATAATCCCGGATTCCCAAGGCAAGCTCGTCGCATCGGTTCAGCCCCGCAAAGATGTTGACGAGAAGGACCTTGATCGCCGCATCGCCATGGAAGATCTGGAAGGCGTCGGATATCCCCTGACGGTTCATCTGGGCGGTGTCGAGGAAATTTGCGGGTCTTCCTCCGCCGAGGTGGATGAGATCCATGATGGCCATGGTGATTCCCGCCCCGCTGGAGAGTATCCCGATGTCTCCCGACATACGCAGGTAGGTCCATCCCCGCTTGCGGAATTCCTCATCCTTCCGGGCACTTTCCTCCCGCTGCCCGCGCGGCCAGACCAGCTCGGGATGTCGGAACTGCGATTCCTCGTCGATGTCCACGTTGCCGTCGATGGCGATCAGGGTGCCGTCATCGCGGATGCCGAGCGGGTTGATCTCGGCGAGTTCGCAGTCGTAGTCACGGAAGATCCGGTAGAAGCCCGAGATGATCCGCTGCAGCTGAGCGAGGCGTTCGTCGTCGTCCACCGACTTCTGGTGTTCGCCGATAAACCGGGCAAGAACCGCTGCGTCCTTTTCGCCCAGCCCCTGGGAAACCGCCACGGGAAGCTTCCGCACGAGATCCGGTTTTTCCCGCGCCAGTTTTTCGATCTCGACGCCGCCGTTCGGGCTGACAAGGAAGACCGGCAGACTGCTCGCGTAATCCACCGCAATGCCGAGGAAGATCTCACCAAGGAGTCCGACCTTCTCCTCGACCAGGAGGGTCTCGATCGTCTCCCCTCCATGTTGCCGGCCAAACAAGGAACGGCTGAGGTCCGCGGCCTCCTGCGGGCTGTCGGCGAACCGGATCAGGTCCGCCTTTCCGCGCGCCTTGACGAGCGTCTGCGGTTTCAGCACCACCGGGGCTCCCAGGTGCCCTGCGTTCTTGAGAACCTGTTCCGGGGTCTTTGCCAGCAGGCCCCGCGGCACGGAGATTCCTTCCTTTGCCAGGATTTTCTTCGCTTCATATTCATAGAGCTTCATAATCGCCGCCCTGCCGTCTTTCCTGAAAAGGGGGAAGACAATTCTCCTTCACCGTCCCGTGGGCCGTTTGGGGATGCGGCCGGTGGTGACGCACTCCGAACGCAGCCGGCGCCCCAGGATATGCTCGTACATCCGGCCGATCTCGAGAAGCCGGTCCACGTCGATGCCCGTTTCGACGCCCATTTCATCCAGCATCACCACCAGGTCCTCGCTGCAGACCAAGCCGACGATGTTGGGATCGGCATAGTAGTATTTGCCGGTCCCCGCGACGGGGCAGCCGTCGACGAAATTGGACGGCTGCCCGCCGGTCCCGCCCAGCGTCGATTCGAAATGGGTGATCCCCGCCTGCAGCGCGGCCAGCACATTGGCCAGCCCCCATCCCCGGGTCACGTGAAAATGGGCGATGTGGAGATTGGGGTCCGGGACGGCGTCCAGGACCATGGAGTAATACTCAAAGACTTTGTTGGGAGGGGCCGAGCCGTCGTGGTCGGCGTGCTCGATGTCATCTGCGCCGATGTCCAGAAAGCGGCGCGTGAATTCCACTGCTTTTTTCAGTTCCGTCGGTCCTTCGATGGGGCAGCCCCAGATGGTGGAAACGGTGCCGTTGACCTTGATCCCGTTGGCGTGGGCGAGTCTGATGTACTTTTCGCACATCTTCCAGTACTCCTCCAGTGAGAGCCCGGAATTGCGAAGATGGTGCGCCTCGCTGGTCGAGACCATGAAGAGAATGCGGTCCGGCCCCCAGCCCTTCTGGCGCAGGTCGAACGCCCGTTCGGCGGCCTTTTCGCGGATGGTTACGGCGGTGAATTCGATTTCTTTGATTTTGTCCTTGAGCAATTTGCTGCCATAGAGGGCCTGCAGCAGGGTGTCGGCGTCGGCGAACTGTGGCATCCCCTTCGGATTGCCCAGGTTGGTGACTTCCAGCCGCCTGAAGCCGGCAAGGGCGAGCTGTTCGAGGAGCCAGAGCTTTGCCCGGGTGGGAATCGTCCTCTGTTCGTGCTGGAGACCGTCGCGAACCGTGATTTCGCCGAGAACAATTTTCCGAGGATACGACAAGGCGCCCATTGCTGCTCTCCTCTTCCTGCCGTACATCCTTGCCCGGCATCCTTCCGCGGGAAGATGCTGCCAAATGGCTTCCTTCTATGCCGTGCCATGTAGAACCGTCAGAGACGCTGCAATTGCCTGACAGTCAAACACTGTTGCAGGGGGACTGCGTTTTGGAGCAAGACGTCGTTGTTCAAAGAGCGGCCGTATCGGAGTACGGCGCATATCGGCGATGGGAAATGGTCACGATCGTACGCGCATCAGCCCTCGGTTGCCGACGCATGTGAGATCATCCGGGCATGCGATGTCGAGAGAAGAGGAGAGGTGGAAAGAGGAGTCGCAGAAAATTCCGCATGGAGAAATAACATTCCGAAATGCGTCTGCGGTTGTCCAATACACCCGGCGACAGGCCGATGTCAAGAGAAAAAGATGGGGCACGCGCCGGTCAGAAGGGAAGGGCCTTTCGCGCTCAAGGCGTTTCCAGTTTGTACAGTTTGACGGCGTTTTCACGAAGCACTTTCCGGGCGATGCCCACGGCTTCCTCATGTGAAATCTCGCCGTCGTGCATCATTTCCGTAAGCACTAGAGCTAATGCCCGGCGGGCGCTGCGGGCCCCGATGCAGGTGAATTCCTCCCAGTTCAGAAAGGGCATGTGCGGATCGAGTTCGAAACCGTCGGTTCCGAAGAGGACCTTGTCGGGAGAAACCTCGAGCCAGCTCCTCAGGACGCTGCTGACGTCCCGCGGATAATTGAGAAAAGCGATGCCGGAAAAATCCGTATAGACATTGGGTTTGAAGAGCATGGAGGCCGACTGCTTCGCAAAAGGCCAGCCTCCGTGGGTGATGAAAAAATTGGTCTTTCGCAGCGTCGGATCGTTGAAGACCGGCTCCAGCAGCAGCGGATTCGAGCCGCCGACGTCGAAATAGAGGCCTATGCCGAACCCGGTATGGACGTGGACGGCAAGGTCCAGCCGCCCGGCTTCCCGGGCGATGTAACGGAACAGGTAGTCCTGCAGCGTCTTGTATTCGCCCTCCCCCGGTTTCCCTCCCCTCACATAGCGATCGTATACGCGCTTTGCCTCTTCCGGAGAGGGGTTTTCGACGTCCAATGTCCGCAGATAGGCAGTCAGGAACTTGACCGCGACGGCGCCGCCCCGTTTCTGGCGCTCCATCGTCGGGGTAACGACCGCAGCCAGATATCCTTCCAGATGCGGCGGCAACCGAACCAATCCCAGGTCCGCCAGGTGGGCCTTCAGCAGTCTCTCGAGGGCATGGTACGAAGGCAGCAGGTCGGGTCTCGCCTTCTTTATTCCGTCATGGGAGAGCGGGAACATCAGGGCATCGACGTAGGGGACCCAGCGGAAACGCGGGGCGGGGAGACTGCCGTCCATGACGACGCGGTTGGCGAGCATGGTCTCGATGCCGATCTTGTCGAGGACCCAGACCGGATAGTTGCCGGCCTGTTCGCGCATGATCCGTTGTTTCGACAGGACCACGTGCCGAACGGTCTCCTTCGCAGGCAAGCCGGACGGGACGCCGTAGAGTTCCTGCCAGACGGGCAGGTACTCGGGGCTTCCCGGCCGAAGCCGAAAAGGGACGAGCGGCATTTGCCCCCCGGGATCGGCGGCGGTTTCGATGGTGTGGTAGCTCAGCGAGCCCCATTCGGTATCGCGCTGCCCCTCCCGGAGTGTCCGCAGCGGATGGGCGTGGTTGTCAATGGCCTTGATCTCCGCGATCGCCGCCGCAAGAGCGGGATCGGGGGCCGTCTGCGCAGCGGGGAGATGCGGAAAAGCGAAACAGAGAAGGATGCCGAACGCGAACGCCGCAAGAATCTTCTTCATGTCCTGCCTCTCCTTCCATCGGGAAGTTATCAGGCTGTTGCCCTGTCGAGATGTCCGGCCACCGACCCCGCCTGTGTCGCTCACCTCTTTGTTTCTGCCGCTGCGGGTGGGACGCGGCCTCTGACGGCGACGAGTATAAGAACCGCACCGCATTCCTGTCAATGGGATATGGGCGGAAGATGTGAAGCTTCGCCGTCTCTTGCCGGGCGCAAAAGGGCAGTCGTCCGCATGCCCGGCGGGCCCTGGAGAAGCCGCTTTATAGTCGCTTGCAGCGGCTGCCAGGCAATCCCGGCTGGCCGCCAGAGAAATGCCGCGCAAAAAAGGTTGACACGCTGCGGGCATTATGACATCCAGCCATTATGAAGACATTCAATATAATGACAGACCGGGGGAGGACATCGTCCCATGGATCCTACGGAAGTCGGCGATGTCAGCAGCTCAAGGGCGCTTAGAAGAGGATGGACTGCTATTTAATAAATATACACCTGCTTCGCTCCACCCGGGAAACACAAATATGCTACCTATTCATTGACGCTTCCTCGTGATCTCGGGTTCGTCTTCTTTTTTTTGTATAATATATATATACATAATAATCATGAGCCGGCCTCACTGGTAAATAGCTCATTTCCATTTCTATTCCTGATGCTTCGAAATCTACGTTGCCATTGGGATTCGATAATAGGCCCTCCTTGTCCGTCTTTCTTGTCTCCGCATCGATTTGGATTCTTGTCTGCTTTGTAGTCACCAACTATCCGGATAGACGGCGTTGTTCGCATTTCGGGACCATCGTTGTTTTCATACATCGATCTTCTCAGAAATGACAAATAACGGCATGTCCTTGAGGAACGGCTCGCCCCAAGAGAAGGTGATTACAGTGTTGAGCAATCGGGTAAAAATAACGGCTGGTATGTTAGTTGCTACGACTTGCCTCAATGATGCTCAATACGTTACCCAACTACCATTATCATGCAAGTCAGTTGCGCGGCACCGTGCCCGTCGATCGTCGGTGATTTATGGCATGCGGCAGCGAGGATGTCCGGTGCTAAACGCACAACGGTTAATGGCGAGGTCGTCATCGACACAACAATCACCAGGAGAGGGAGGAACTGCAATATGAAGGAAGCCGTCATTGTCGACGCAATCAGAACCCCCGTCGGCCGGCGCAAGGGAGCGCTGGCGAACGAACGTCCGGACGAATTCGGGGCGAAAGCGGTAAACGCACTGCTGGCCAGGACCGGGATAGATCCGAATCTTATCGAAGATCTCAAGTTCGGCTGCAATACGCAGGTGGGCGAACAGGGGGCGAATCCGGCCAGGAGAATCGCGTTGGCGTCCAACTTGCCCTACACCGTTTCGGGTGTGACCATCAACCGCTGGTGTTGTTCCAGTCAGGAGGCGGTTCATAACGCGGCCCAGGCCATCATCGCCGGAGACGCGGATTTCATCATCGCCGGCGGCGTCGAAAGCATGACCAGGTTTCCAATGGCTTCCGAGTGGCCGACTGCGTGGGCGCCCATGATGACGAACAAGTACGAGATCACCCTTCCGGGGATTGCGGCGGAGTTGATTGCCGATCAATGGGGCCTGAGCAGGAAAGATCTGGATGAATTCGGCATGCTGAGTCATCAAAGGGCGGTCAAGGCTCTCGACGAAGGGAAACTGCAGAAAGAATGTTTCCCGATCGAAGTGACGAAAGAAGACGGGACGAAGTTCATGTTTACGGCGGACGAGGGTCCGCGGCGGGATACCACGCTGGAAAAACTCGCCGGCCTGAAGGCCCCATTCAAGGAAAACGGCAAGGTTACCGCCGGCAATTCCAGCCAGATCAGCGATGCGGCCGCAGCGCTCCTGATCGCCTCGAAAGAGGCGGCTCTCGCTCACGGGCTGAAACCGCGCGCCAAGGTCAGAACTCGCGTTGTCATAGGCTCGGACCCGAAGCTTTCGTTGACCGGGCCTATCCCGGCTACCCAGCTCGCGCTGAAACGCTCCGGGCTTAGAGTCTCCGATATCGATCTCTTTGAAGTCAATGAGGCTTTTGCTTCCGTGGTCCTGGCCTGGCAGAAAGAATTCAAGGTAGACCTGGACAAAATCAATCCCAATGGCGGGGCCATTGCGATCGGTCATCCGTTGGGCGCGAGCGGTGCCCGCGTCATGATTACCATGTTGAACGAACTGGAACGTCGCGGCGGGACCTTCGCGTTGCAGACCATGTGCATCGGCCACGGGCATTCGTGCGCAACGATCATTGAGCGGTTGTAGTCGCTTCGAGAGAAGGCAGTGTTGTTAAGGACGAGGGCTTGCTTTGATGTCTGAATACCATGCGCTGAAGGTATTCCTTAACCCCGGCTCCGTGGCCGTGATCGGCGTTTCGCGACGCACCGGCCCGGACGCCTACAACCCGGTGGAACGCATGGTGGAGAACGGATATCAAGGCAGGATCTATCCGGTAAATCCCAATGCCACAGAGATCTTCGGGCGGAAATGTTATGCGCAGATAAAAGATATACCGGAGGGGGTGGACCTTGCGCTGATTTGCACCCCTCGAGATTCAGTCTTGAAGGCGGTATCGGATTGTGCCGCCAAGGGGATTCGACATGCCATCGTCATCGCGCAAGGCTTCGCCGACGCGGACGACATCGGCAGGAAAATGCAGGAAAAGCTGGTGAGCGCGGCACAATCCGCAGGCATGCGCATCATAGGGCCCAATACGCTGGGCATCGTGAATCTGCTGGATCACTTCTACACCCCTTTCGCGAATTTCGGCTGCACTGTGCGGCCGATCGGGGTCATTTGCCAGTCCGGTTTCATGCAAAACGGCGCCGACAATTTCTACAGCGGCATGGCCATTGGGGTTGACTTGGGGAATACCTGCGATGTCGCACCGCATGAGATGCTGCAGGTTCTGAGCGAAGATCCCAGGATTCATCTGATCGCCGTCCATCTCGAAGGTCTGTCGGATGGGCGTGCCTTCATGGAAACTGCAAAAAGCATCACCGGCCGGAAACCCATCGTTGTTCTAAAATCAGGTCGGAGCGAAAGTGGGGCAAGGGCTGCTGCTTCTCACAGCGGGCAACTGGCTGGAGAAGATGCGGCATATACGGCCGCTTTTGATCAATGCGGTGTTTTTCGTGTCAGGAGTGTGGAGGAACTGTACGACGTAAGCAGGACGCTTCTCACCTACTCCGGTATACGGGGGACGCGATTGGCCATCATTACAGCGAGCGGTGGTGCCGGCATTATGGCGATGGACGCCATGGAAGAAAATGGCTTTCGCCTCGCAACCCTGTCGCGCGAAACCGTGGAATATATCGCCGAACTGTCGCCCCAGTGGCTGGAAATAAGAAATCCGATTGACATCTGGCCGGCCGCCATGAAGGGCCACTATCCTTCGATGTATCCCGGGGTTCTGGCAAAAGTCCTGGCAGACGATAACGTTGATGGGGTCTTGTGCATATCCTTCGCCAATCAGACAGCCATCTCCGATGTCTCCGATGCGCTGCGCGAGACCGCCAAGGGCTTCCGGCATAAGCCGGTATTGGGGTGGTTCGTCGGTCAAGGCAGGGAAAGCCTCGTACGGAACCTGGAGCGGGACGGCAATGTCCTGAATTATCCTTCACCGGAAAGGGCCCTCAACTCTCTTCGGGCTCTGCGCCGGCATACGCGGCAAACCTGTGAGGAACCTTCGGCTGTCGTGCAAGCGGAGCGTCCACGGAAGAAACAAGGCAAGCTTGTTGACAGCCGCAGAAAAGCATCTCCGCAGTTTCCGCAAAATGGTTCCTGGTGGGATATTCAGGCTGCCGGAATGGAGTTGCTGCGGCACTACGATATCTCCGTAGCGCGATGGCGGTTTGTGCGGAATGAAAAAGAGGCAGGCCGTGCGGCCGCAGAGATCGGCTACCCTCTGGTGGCCAAGATCATCAGCGCTCAGGCTGCTCACAAGTCGGATGTCGGCGGAGTCCGCATGGGCCTTCGTACGGTCGAGGAACTCCAGGGCGCGATAAAGGCCATCCGCGACGCATTCAGAAAAGCGGTCTCCGCAGATGGAATCGAAGGGTATTTGATTCAAGAACAGTTGAGTCAGGGGCTGGAAGTATTTTGCGGGTTCAAGCGAGATCCGCAATTCGGGCCGGTTGTCTTATATGGCAGAGGTGGCGTTGAAACAGAGCTCTACAGGGACGTCGCCCTGGGGATTGCGCCTTTGGACGAGGAACAGGCTTTCAAGATGGTGAGCGGGACAAAGTCGTATCAACTGCTGAAGGGATTTCGCGGTAAAGAGGGCGGGGATATCGAGGCTGTCGTCCGTATCCTGATGTCCCTTTCGCGATTGGCTTTGGATTTTGCCGCTCTGAAAGAACTCGATATGAACCCGGTAAAAGTGAGTCTTACGGGAGCAGTGGTTGTGGATGCACGGTTTGTGCTGGGATGAAATTCGAACGAAAGGAGGACGGTGAATTTGTTCAAGAACATCATTTTCGAGACAAAGGGTGCAGTGGCTTATCTGACGATCAGCAGGCCTGCCGCGCTGAATGCCCTGAATGGAGAGACCTTGGGGGAAATGGCCCAAGTTCTGGATCAGGTCAAGGCGGACCCGCAAATCCGTGTCCTGATCATTACGGGCGCAGGCGAAAAGAGCTTCATCGCGGGAGCCGACATTAAAGAATTGGATCAGTTCAAGTCCGGTTATGGCAACCGCGCCTACGTCAAGCGCGGTCAGCAGATCTTTCGCGTCCTTGAGACCATGGGAAAGCCATCCATCGCGGCCATCAACGGATTTGCATTGGGAGGCGGGTGTGAGCTGGCTCTTGCCTGCACGATCAGGATTGCCGCAGAAAAAGCCAAAATCGGATTGCCGGAAATAACCTTGGGCCTCATACCGGGGTATGGTGGAACCCAGCGATTGCCCAGGGTGGTCGGCAGGGGGAAGGCCCTCGAGATGATTCTTTCGGGGCTGCCGGTGAACGCCCAGGAAGCACTGCGCATCGGTTTGGTCAGCAAGGTCGTTCCGGATGGTGAGCTCATGAAAGAGGCCGAGAAGATGGCTGAGCTTCTCTGCAAGAGAGCCCCGATCGCCATGAGACTCGCGATGGAAGCCATCGGTGATGGGATAGAAATGTCGATCGACGATGCGCTCTCCTATGAAGCGAACATGCTGGCCATCCTGTTCGAGACGGAAGACAAGAAAGAAGGCGTGCGTGCCTTCATAGAAAAACGCCCTCCTGTTTTTAAGGGAGAGTAATGATCGATACTACCGAGGGAGAGGAACCAAAGAGGAGGGGGATTATGAAAGAGAGTGTCGAATACAACCTCGTTGCGAAATGTCTGCTGCCATCTGCCGGCCGGTATCCGGATTCCGTGGCCATGGTATTCGAAGGGAAAGAATTCACCTACCGGGATATTCTGAAGGAAGTGAGCCGGTACGTCGCCATGCTCAAGAAATTGGGTGTCAAGCGCGGGGAGGTCGTGGCCTTCCTGATGACGAATCGGCCCGAGTTCCCATTTTCCTATCTGGCCGTCGCCAGTATGGGTGCCATCGCTTTGCCCATTGACCCTTCCTACAAGCCCAATGAAGTCACCTTCAGGATCAAGGACTCGGGCACGGTGGCCGTCATCGGTAATGAACAGCCTCTGCAGCGCGTCTACGCGGTGAAGGATACCCTGAGCACCGTCAGACACTATATCTTGGCCGGTCCCGAATCGGCCGATACGCCTCTGCCCAAAGACGTCGTGCGGGTCAAGGACATGAAGGAGGGGAACGGGAAGGTCGAACCCTGTGAGGTTCTTCCAGATGATACGGCCCATATCCTCTACACTTCCGGCACTACCGGAGTTCCGAAGGGGGCCATGATCACCCATCAGAATCTCTATACCAATGCGGAAGCATGCGTCAAAAACGCGAGTTACGTCCATGAGGACAGAGTGGTTTGCGTGCTGCCCCTGTTTCACTGCTTCGGTTTGCTGCAGACCCTGTTCGGTCCCTTCTTCGTCGGAGCAACCGTCCTGTTGGTTGAAAGGTTCTCCGCCAAGGCTGTCCTTGAGACCATCGACAAATACAAAGCGACCGTCATGCAGGGTGTTCCGACGTTCTACATCCTGATGCTGAATCTGCCGGAACTGAAGTCTTACAGCATCAAAAGCCTGCGCTTCTGCCTTTCCGGTGGCGCCTCGACGGCCGTGGAGATTCTCGAACGCTGGAAGCAGGCGACGGGCGGCGTGGTACTTCAGGACGGTTACGGCCTGTCCGAAGCGACGGCCCTCGTTTGTCGCACGCCCAAGGAGTTTCCGCGCAAACCCGGCTCACTCGGCCGTCCTTCTTACCGAACGGAAGTGCGCCTGGTCGATGAGGAAGGAAAGGATGTCCCTCAGGGGACGGTTGGAGAGCTTGTCTGCCGCGGCCCGCTCGTGATGAAGGGCTACTTGAATGATCCTTCGAGAACCGCAGAGGCCATTCGTGACGGATGGTTGCATTCAGGCGACCTTGTCTATGCCGATCCGGACGGCGACCTCTTTCTTGTCGGACGCAAGAAAGAAATCATCTTCCGTGGCGGCGCCAACGTTTATCCCCGGGAAGTGGAGGAGGTCCTGTACAAGAATCCTAAGGTGGGTGAAGCCGCAGTCATCGGGGTGCCGGATGAACTTTTCGGAGAAAAAGTGAAGGCGTTCATCGTTCTGAGAAGCGGGGTCACGGCGACGGAAGAAGAAATCAAGGAATTTTGCGGAAAATCCCTCGCCAAGTACAAGACGCCGGAATATGTTGAATTCATAGCCGAAATGCCAAAGACCACCACCGGGAAGATCAGAAAAGTAGCGCTCAAAGAAAAAAAATGAATGGGGGTAGAGAGATGTCATTTCCATTAACGGAAGAACAAACATTGATCCGCGATACGGTCATCAAATTTGCCAAGGACAAGGTGGCGCCGTTGGCCGAGCACCTGGACAAGACCGGAGAGTTTCCTCACGAGTGCACCGCCATGATGAAGGAGATGGGGCTGATGGGCCTGACCATTCCGGAAGAGTACGGCGGTCAGCATGCAGGCGACGTGGCCGTCTGCCTGGTCATGGAAGAACTCTCCAAGGTCTGTTTGTCGACGGCGGGTACCTTGGCCACCCATTTTCTTGCCACGGAGCCGATGCTCATCGCCGGGTCGGAAGAACAAAAGAAGCGGTACCTTCCCGATATGGCCAGCGGAGCCAAACTCGCAGCCTTTGGTTTGACGGAGCCGAGTGCCGGATCCGATGTCAGCGGCGTGCGGACGAACGCCGTGCGAGACGGTGACAGTTTTGTTTTGAACGGGTCCAAATGCTTCATATCCAACGGGGGAGAAGCCGACATCTACACCATTTTCGCCAAATCCACCAACGCGGAAGGCAAGAGCGGCCTTTCCGCCTTCATCGTGGAGAAGGGGACCCCCGGCTTCGAGTTCGGCAAGAAGGAAGACAAGATGGGGATGAGGGGCTCCGCCACCCGCGAGCTGATCTTCACGGACTGCCGCATCCCGGCCGCCAACTTGATGGGGCAGGAGACCAAGGCTTTCAAGGTCGTCATGCAGACCCTGGATCATACGAGGTACATCGTCGGCTCCCAGGCCATCGGAGTGGCCCGCGGCGCCTTCGACGCCGCCGTGTCGTACGCCAAGCAGAGGGTTCAGTTCGGAAAGCCGATCATCAGCAATCAGGCGATTCAGTTCATGCTGGCCGAAATGGCGACGGACATCTACTCCGCTCGGCTCACGGTGTACGAAGTCGCCCGGGAGCGCGAAAACGGCGAGAAACTCTACAGCGCGAAATCCGCCATGTCCAAGCTGCTTTCGAGCGAAATGGTAGGCAGGGTCGTCGATCAGGCCCTGCAGATTCACGGCGGCTACGGCTACATGAAGGATTATGCGATCGAACGCTATTATCGTGACGCGCGAATCCTGCGGATCTACGAGGGGACTTCGGAAATCCAGAAAATGGTCATTGCAGCCGAGATTCTCAATGGGAGGGGTGAAGTATGGTGGTAGGCAAGAGTGTAGGTATTATCGGTGTCGGCACCATCGGTTCCGGTGTCGCGAAGATCTGCGCCGCCTGCGGTCATGAGGTTGTCCTCTTTGATCTGGTCTCCGAGAAGGCTGCCAGAGTTGTCGACGAGATATCGGCCGCGGGACATCCGGAACGGGCAAAGGTCGCCAAAAATCTGAAAGGTTTGGCCAAGTGCAACATCATTTGTGAAGCCCTTCCCGACGACCCGAAGGCCAAGATCGAGTTGTTCAGGGAGCTCATCGACAAGGGCTGTAAACCGTTGTTCTGGGCTACGACGACGTCCTCCCTTTCTGTCAACGGCATGGCCAGAGACGCGGGGTTGAGGGGATCCTTGGTCAGGATGCATTTCCTGAATCCACCGGAAAAGATGAAACTGGTGGAGGTTACGTACAGCGCCGGTACGGACCCCAAGACAGCGGATGCCGCGAAGGATTTTCTTGCATCCCTTGAGAAATCCGTTCTCACCTCGACAGGGAAGTCCGGCCTGATAGCCTATTACCTGTATGTCCCATTTCTAAATGACGCGATCCGGATCTATGAAAAAGGGCTTGCGTCCGCCGAGGATATCGACAAGGGCTGTTGCCTCGGCCTCGGCTATCCGATCGGACCTTTGCATTATTTGGATGCCATGGGATTGGACGTTTTTCTGCAAATTTCCGCGAATCTTTATGAACAGTACAAGGATCCGGGATTCGCAAGTCCCCACCTGCTGCAGCAGAAAGTGGAAGCTGGAGAGCTCGGCTGCAAGACGGGGCAAGGCTTTTTCACTTACGAAGATCGAGGAGGTAAATGATGATGAAGATTGCGGGCGTCGTCGGCGGCGGGACAATGGGAGCGGGGATTGCCCAAGTCAGTGCTGCTGCCGGTTTTCAGGTTTATCTTCTCGACATCAGCGAGCAGTTTGTCAAACAGGGCATAGGTCGTATCGAATCCTTTCTGAAGAAAGGCGTGGCCCGCGGCAAAGTTACGGAAGCACAGATGCGGGAAGTCCTGTCGCGAATTCACGGAACGACCAATATGGCGGACCTGTCCGATTGCGACATCGTCGTCGAGGCGGTCTTTGAGCAGCTTGAGCTCAAGAAGAAGACGCATGGCGAATTGGACAAAATCGTTAAGCCCGAATGCATTCTGGCCACGAACACCTCCTGCCTGTCGGTTACGGAGATTGCCGCGGCCACGGCACGGCCGGGGAAGGTGATCGGTTTGCACTTCTTTAATCCCGTGCCGCTGATGAGGCTGGTGGAAGTGATCACGGCACTGCAGACGGAGGAACAGACCGTTCAGGATGCCACGGCCTTCTGCCATGCCATCGGCAAACAGACGGTAAGGGTCAAGGATTTTCCCGGCTTTCTGGTTAATCACCTGCTCATTCCTTATATCAATCGCTCCATTGACGTATTGGATCACGGATGGGCAACCCGCGACGAGATTGATACGGCGGCAAAACTTGGCCTGGGACATCCCATGGGTCCGCTTGAATTGATCGATTTCGACGGCCTGGACGTCCATCACATGACCCATGAGGCCATGTATACGCAGACGAAAGATCCGAAATTCGCCCCGCCGACACTGCTGACGCACATGTTCAAGGCGGGTCGTTTCGGCAAGAAGTCCGGGAAAGGCTTCTACGAGTATTGAGGCCGTGAGGAAGGCAGGGACGAGCGAAGCCGATTTGGGCAGCTGCTTGGGAGCAGGGTGGAGGGGATAGAAGCTTTGCCTCTGCGCCTTCCGCCATGAATGGTTCCACCGAAGCTGGGGAGGACTGAAGTCTTCTTAAACCGAGATCGGGGCAAGAGGATTGCCTCAATATTCACAAACTCTGAAAAAAAGGGGGTGCCGGTCGTGTACAAAAAAGTTCTAGTCCCATTGGACGGTTCACAGCTTGCGGAGTGTGTTTTTGACCACGTTGTCACGAACGCCCGATCGGGCAACATCGGGGAGGTGGTCCTTCTGGGTATCATGGACATAACGCGCGGCTGGTTCAAGGAGAATCCCGCCAGCGCCAAGGCCTTTGACGCGGCTCAGAAGGCGGACATCCAGGAGACCAAAGACTATCTTGCCAATGCAAAAGCATTGCTGGGGAAGAGAGGCGTCTCCAAGGTGGCGGTGGAGATCATGGAGGGAAGGCCCGCCGATGTCATCAGCGACATGGCTACGAAAATTGGCGCCGATCTGATCATCATGGCCACACACGGAAGGACGGGTGTCACCAAGTGGCAGATGGGCAGTGTGTCCGACCGCGTCCTCCATTCCTCCAAGGTTCCCGTTTTGATCGTTCGGCCGGAGAGCTGCAGGCTGTGAGGTCTTTTCCCAGGGGGAATCCTGACTGACGCGTGAAATGAAAACTTCATTTGTGGAAGAAATAAAATTGGAGGGGGGAGGCAGATAATGGAGAAAGCAGATGCATTGGACGCCGGGAAAGCCGTTGAAAACGTCGGCAAAGTTGTCATTGAGGAGGATAAGGTAGCCGTTTTTCACAAGAGTAAGGCCAGATTTCTTAATGTATTCAGCGGTTGGTTGGGATGGGTGTTTGAAAGCTGGGACCTCGTGGTGCTCGCGCTGGCCATTCCGCTCCTGATGAAGGCCTGGAATATGACGCTGGCGGAAGCCGGACTGCTTTCCACTGCAACCCTGGGCGGCGCGGCGGTCGGCGCCTATTCGTGGGGCATCGTTTCCGACAAGTGGGGCAGGAAAAAGACGCTGGTCCTCTGCCTGGGGACCTTTGGCGTACTTACCATGTTGTGCGCGTTCGTATCCAGTTGGTTCCAGTTGATGGTCCTCAGGGTCGTGACGGGGTTCGCGCTCGGCGGCGAATGGGCCATTGGGGCCGCGTTGGTTTCCGAGTCGTTCCCGACGAACCAGCGGGCCATGGCGAACTCGATCGTCGGCTGGGGATGGCCGTTCGGTTTCTTCGGCGCGCTTGGCGTGCAGTGGTGGCTTGTCCCCACCTACGGGTGGAAAGTCCTGTTCCTGTCCGCGGTGATCACCGTGGCGGGTGCGCTCTGGATTGCGATCTACGCGAAGGAGTCGCCGGTCTGGTTGAGACAGCAGGAAGCGAAGGCTAAGAATGCGCCCGTCGCCGCTTCCGCCCCCGCTCAGGAAAAAATCGGATGGTCCGTTCTCTTTGAACCGGCAAACGTGAAAGCCACCGTTCTCTGTGCGCTGGTCATGATATCCCACTCGATCGCCTACTGGGGCCTGTATTCCTGGCTTCCGGCGTTTCTGAACAATGAACTGAAGATGACGGTTCACAAAACCGTACTGTACCTTGTCGTGTTGAATGGCGGCGGCATGTTGGGGTACGTGGCCTGTGCCTATATAGCCGACAGATTCGGGCGGAAGTGGAGTGTCTATTTCGGCGGATTCGGATCAGGAGCGGCCGTATTGCTTTGGATGACGGCCTCAACACCTGCCGTGGCTTATACGATGGCCGCCTTCACGGGATTCTTCACCTTCGGATACTGGGGACCGCTGGGCGCCTTCATGGCCGAGCAGTTCAGGACGAAGGTTCGCGGAACGGGGCTTTCGTTCGCCTATGGGACGGGCCGTATTTTTGCGGCGGTCTCTCCGTTTATTCTTGGAACGTTCGCTCAAGCCTACAGCCTGAGAACGGCCCTGACGGTCCTTTCTGTTTTCTTCACCTTCATTTCCATCGCCACCTTCTTCATGAAGGAAACGAAGGGTGAGGGTCTCAAGGACTGATGCCGCCGCGCCCGAGAACGGCGCTTCGAGCCAGTATTCCCCCTGTGGGAACTCCGACTCCGTCGGGGTTCCCACAGGGTTCGTCGGCTCCGGGAATTGCGGCTGTCCGGTCGAAAAAGGGACAACGCGAAATGATCCCGGCAGGGCTTGATGAAATGTTCGAATTTTTCAGAGGAAGATGAAAATGAAATTGTTTCGACCGGGATCCATCGGCCGACTATCACTTCAAAACCGCATAATCATGCCCGCCATGGGCACTTTTTTCGCGGACAAGGACGGGAACATCTCTTCTCGCCTTATCGCATATTACAGGCGCCGCGCCGAAGGGAAACCCGGTCTGATCATCATCGAAAACTGCGGAATCGACGCCGGGGCCATCTCACAATACGAGCCTCGCATCGATCAAGAATCCCATGTGGCCGGCATGACAAAGCTGGTTGAGGCCATACACGCCTTTGGAGTGCCGACGGCGCTGCAACTGCAGCATGCCGGGCGGCAATTGTCCTATAAGCACACCGGATACGTCCCGGTTGCGCCTTCTCCAATCCCCTGTCCCTTGATGCGGGAAATGCCGAAGGAACTTACGCTCGCGGATATCAAACGACTGAAGCAGAAATACCGTGAAGCAGCTTCGCGGGCGAAAAGAGCGGGATTCGATGCGATCGAGTTGCACGGGGCGCATGGTTACCTGCTGAATCAGTTCATTTCTCCGCTTGCAAACCAGCGGCATGACCAGTACGGCGGCAATCTGAGAAACAGGGCGCGCTTTCCGCTCGAAATTGTTCGGGAAATTCGAGACGCAACGGGGCAGTCACTGCCGATCATCTATCGTCTTACGGCTGACGAGCATCTGCCCGGCGGCATTTCCAGGGAGGATGCCGTTTCCTTTGCGATCCTGCTGGAGGAAGCGGGCGTTGACGCCCTTCACGTGAGTGCGGGAACTTACGGGAGCATTGAATGGGTGATACCGCCGTCTCACATGCCGCAAGGTTGTCATGCTCATCTGGCAGCCCTGATAAAAAAGGCGGTCAGACTGCCAGTCATCTCAGTGGGCAGGATCAATAGTCCGGAAATCGCTGAGAAGATTCTGGAAGACGAATGTGCCGACTTTGTGTCTGTAGGCCGAGGGATGATTGCCGATCCAGACTTCCCGAAGAAGGCCGCAGCAGGAAGCGGGGATAAGATAAGGCGCTGCATCGGCTGCAACGAGTGCATCGAACACATCTTTCGCTATGAACCCATCGCATGTTCAATCAACCCGGAAGCCGGCCGGGAAGAAACGGTCGCCGCACAAAGACGGACGACATCTGCTTCAAAGCGAGTGCTGATTGTCGGAGGCGGCCCGGCGGGAATGAGCGCGGCCATCGCGGCCAGAGAACGGGGCCACAGGGTGTGCTTGTTCGAGCAGGAACCGCGCTTGGGAGGAAAGTTGCACGTTGCCTCCATTCCCAAATTCAAAAAGGACATCTCAAGCCTTCTGCTTTCCTTGAGCAGTGAAGTGGCGGCCAGCGGCGCGGATATACGCATGGGGGCAAAAGCTACCGCAGAGAACATCATGGCGGAAAGGCCCGACGTCGTCATCCTCGCGACCGGAGCCATTCCCAACATTCCGCCCATCAAGGGACTGTCCCAGGATCGCGTCGTCATGGCTGAATCGCTGCTGACGGGGAAAGCTTCCGCCCAAGGCAATGTTGTGGTTGTGGGCGGGAGCGCGACAGGGTGTGAAGTAGCCATGTTGCTGGCGGAACAGGGCCACAATGTAACGGTATTGGAGATGTTGCGTCTTCTCGCAGGGGTTCCATACGGCGTGCGGCGGGTTATGCTGCAGCAGATCGAGTCTCTGAAGATACGAATCCTTACCAATGCCACGGTGAGAGAAATCGCCGGCCCCGACGTTGTATTTTCTGACAAAGAAGGTGAGAGATCTCTTCGTGCGGACGCGGTTGTTCTGGCTGCCGGATATCGGTCGTCGACGGCCCTCGCGGATGAATTGGCCCTGCATCGCATCGATTACATCGCGATCGGCGACTGCAGTGAACCGCGGAAGATTCTCCATGCCATGCGGGAGGGGGGCCAAGCGGGATTGACCCTGTGCGCGCCGTAAACCGTTGATAGCGCTAAAAGCGACGCCGTTTCATGAAAACGGCGTCGGCCGGGAACGTGGAGCGTCTACCGGCGGTCGGCATGAGTTGTGCTTGAATTCGTGAAGCGCCCCCATGGCTGGCATTGCGGCGGCCCGTAAACTCTGCTATGTAAAAAAATTCAATAGTCCAGTTGCGGATGGCTCCAATGGCAGGAAAATCGGTTCAGTCCGAAACAAACGTAACATTTGTCGACACAGCGGCACGCGATGGCATCGTGACAGCGGGCGCTTGTTCCATATCAGACAAGGTGGCATTCATAAACCGTCTGGCCGAAGCTGGCCTGAAACATATCGATTGCGTGGCATTCACTCATCCAAGATTGATTCCCAAGCATGCCGATGCCGAAAGAGTGATGCAGGAAATCAGCAAGGCGTCGGGCGTCGTGTATATTGGACTGGCTCCCAATGAGATCGGCTGCCGTCGCGCAGTTGTCGCCGGGGTTGATCAAGTCTTGACCCTTGTGGCCGCGAGCGATGAATACAACAAACTGTCCTTGGGACGGTGCATGAGAGATACGTTGAATAAGACGCTTCCTGCAATCATTGAAGTGGCGACGCAGGCTGGGAAAGAGATCCGCGCCTATATCCTGACGGCGTTCGGGTGTCCATATACAGGCAGAGTCTTGTATGACGACGTCATAGGAATCATTCAAAAATTGTCATTCATGGGCGCGAAAGAAATATCCATTGTAGATTCCGCCGGTATGGCAAATCCGAAAAGTGTCAAGGATTTTTTTCGTGAGGCCTTCTCCTTGAAACTGAAGACCTCTTTGGCGGCGCATTTTCACAATAACAGGGGATTGGGCATGGCCAATTGTATCGCCGCCTATGAGGCCGGGATTCGCATTTTTGACACAGCCCTCGGTGGATTGAGCGGAACTCCCTTTGGATCCATCGATCAGGATATCGGAAATTGGAATCTGCCCACCGAAGACCTTGTGCAGGCGTTCGAAGAAATGGGGATCAGGACGGGCATCGACATGGATCGCCTCTTAGAGGCCGTTGAATTTGCCGAACGTATTGTCGGCAAACCGCTGCCGGGGCATATCTTGCGCGCGAGACCGAGTTCGTCGAAATTTGCGTTGCCTGCAGCCCGCACGTCACTTGCCTGAGATGGAATTGCGCCAACCGGCGTCGTTTCGCCGCTCCCCCCATCCCTTTCGCTCCCCACGGGATGGTCAGCGATCGCACCATTTCCATCTGCCGTCCTATCATCGGAGAGTGAGGGTCCGTGACGGCAGATTAGATAGGCCCGCAGACTCCTATTCAAGCCCATATTGTTTGAGCTTCATATAGAAGGTTCTTCTACTGATCCCAAGCGCGCGGATCGCGTCGGTCCGATTAGCCGATTTGGCCAGCACCCGCCTGATCAATTCTTTTTCGACCCCTTGAACGACATCGGCCAGGTTGTCGCTTTCGTTGATCAAACGCGGGGCGCTATTGAATTCCCCATGATTCTCTTTTTGATGGATCAAAAGGAAATTGGGGAGCGAATCAGGATAGATCACGGAATCCGTGGCCATTTCCATTGCATAGTTCATCACGCCTTTCAGCTCCCGCACATTGCCCGGCCAATGATATTTCTCAAGGATATCTTGTGCTTCCGGTGACATCTTCATCGGAATCTTCTTTCTCTTGCCGAATTCACCCAGAAAATAATCGACCAACAAGGGGATATCCCCCTGTCTTTCTCTTAACGGGGGCAGATGAATTGCAAAAGTATTCAGCCGATAAAAAAGGTCATCGCGGAAAGTGCGTCCCGCAATGAGCTTTCCCAAATCCTTATTTGTGGCCGAAATAAGACGAACATCCACTTTGATGTTGCGGTTCCCACCGACTCTCTTGAAAGACCCGTCTTCCAGGACGCGAAGAAGTTTCGCCTGCGTCTGAAGAGACGCATCCCCGATCTCATCCAAAAAGATCGTCCCTTTGTCGGCCTCATCGAAATATCCCTGGCGCCCCTCAGCTCTCGCACCTGTAAACGCACCCTTCTCGTATCCGAAGAGTTCACTCTCGATGAGAGAATCCGGTATCGCGGCGCAGTTGACGTCCACAAGAGACTGCTTACAGCGCTCACTGGCCTGATGGATCGACCTAACCAGGATTTCTTTGCCCGTTCCGCTTTCACCAAAGATCAGGACAGGCAAATCCGACCCGGCGACACGCTGAGCGATTACGATCGCTCTTTTGAAACTTGGATCATTCCCGATCAGTTGAGCGAAATGCGGGGAGACCTGCTTTGCGGTGGACGCTTTCTTATCGGGGTTCGATTTTGCCATAGATTCCCTTCCGGACGTCTAATCATGCATGTCCCTTAACTCCACTCACGACTTGGAAAGAAGGATTTGCCGATCATCGCTGATGCGGCTGTTGGCGCAGAGTGCGTTTGCAGATTCAGGCACTGCCTCGCTCTTTTGCCTGTGGTGATGAAAGATGGGATGGACATTGCGATCGGAACACGAAAATAAGAATTATGATATTCGGACATTATCCAGGTTAGTGCACCGGATACGCCATCAGGAAAAAGGACGGGAATTTGATTGGCTGTTATCATAAATATACAGCACCATTTCACTTGTCTAATATATATACATGATCATGGACGGTCGTCAACAAGAAATAGAGGGCACGGCTGCAGCCGTTCATTTACATCCGAGTGAACCCGCAGAGCTGCCGGAAGCGAATCCAAAATTTCAACGGGTCATCGATCCACGCGGGATGGCTGCTCACGAGACTCCATTTCGCTGTAATAGCAGAGTCTTGCTTGGATTACTTGGCTGGAGAAATCCCCGTCCAACGACTGGTGCTGCAACCTCCGCGAGGCCACGCAGGACCGGCATGGCAGAGTTGCTGTCCCTGCGGGAATGCCTCCGGGTGGTTTGCAGATGGTGGAATGATAATTGCTTTCCTTTGCGGCTACAAATACAACATCAGGAGATTGCTTATGGATTTTGCCTTCAGTCGCGCCCATGAGATGTTGAGAAACATGGTTCGGGAGTATGCCGAAAAGGAAGTTGCCCCAAAAGTGGAAAGCTATTCAAAGGATGGCGATGAATTCCCCTATGAGACGCTGAAGCAATGCGGCAAGCTGGGTTTGCTCGGTCTCCTGGTTCCCAAGAAATATGGGGGCAGCGAGATGGGATACCTGGCGCGCATGATCACGATCGAGGAACTTTCGAAGGTGTATGCCGGGGTAGGGGCGAATTTACGAGGCTGGAGTCTTGTCTCTCATCTGCTGACAAATGCGGGCACGGAGGAACAGAAGCAGAAATACTTGCCTGCGCTGTGCCGGGGGGAAATTCAGGGATCCATTGCGACGACGGAAGCCACAAGTGGTTCGGATTTCGGCGCATGGCCGGTTGAGGTCGCTAAGGACGGGAACGATTACATTATCAATTGCCGGAAGGTGATGATTTCAAGATCAACGGTTTCGGATGTCTTCGGGATACTGGTCAGGGGTGAGAAGGGCTACAGCACTTTTCTTGTGGAGAAAGGGATGCCGGGTGTGCAGACGGGCCATCGGGAGAAGCTGATCAGCTGCACGTCGCGAAATTCACCGACGGGGGATCTGGTGATCACGAACTGCCGCGTTTCCAAGGATTACCTAGTCGGTCAGGAAGGCAAGGGAATCGGGGTTGCGCTGTCCACGATTGGAGGGGCGGGACGGACCGGCGGTGCGGGCGTCTGCCTGGGCATTGCAGAGGCGTCTTTCCATATCGCCCTCAAGTACAGCAAGGAGAGGATGATCTACGGGAAACCGCTGCATGACCTGCAGTCCATCAAGTTCATGCTGGGCGATATGGCGACGCGGATCGAGTGCGCGAAATTTCTCTGCTACAACGTCAGTTGGCTGCAGGATCAGGGGAAGAAGTCTGCGGAGTTGAACAAGGAGACGGCCATGGCCAAACTCTACGCTTCAGAAACGGCGATGCACAATACGCTGCAGGCCATCGAGATCCTGGGGGGATACGGGACCGCTCCCGAGTTCGGCTTGATTCCGCGCCTGAAGTCAGCGTTGGACATGATCGCCGCAGCCGGATCCAATAACACTCTGCGTCGCAACATCGGCGATGCCGTCGTTGCGTAAAAGGAGGTTTACGCCGTGTCGTTCCACTGTATCGTTTGCGTCAAGCAGGTTCCGCATCCCGAGCATTTCGCGAAGATTACGCTCGATCCGGCAACGGGTACTATCCGCCGGGCCGGAATCCCGTCCGTGTTGAATCCGTTGGACAAGAATGCACTTGAGGAGGCGTTGCGGATACGGGACAGGTTTTCAGGCAAAGTGACGGCGATTACCATGGGACCTCCACAGGCGCGCGAGGTTCTGGAAGAGGCGTATGCCCTCGGGGCCGATGAGGGGGTGCTTCTTTGCGACATGACGCTGGCCGGCGCCGATTCCTTGGCAACGGCTTATACCCTGGCCAGGGGGATTGAGCGGGCCGGAAAGTATGATCTGGTGCTCTGCGGGAATGAGAGCATCGACGGGGCGACGCTCCAGGTGGGGCCTCAGTTGGCCGAGCTGCTGGGGGTGCCGCACGTGACCCATGTGGTAGAGATGGATTGGCCGAACGAAGGGGAAGCCGTTGTCAAGAGGGCGATCGAGTACGGGTATTTGAAGGTGAAGGTGAAGATGCCGGCGGTCATGACGGTGATGAAGAATATCAATACCTGCCGTCTGCCTTCGGTTCTGGATATTATGGGGGCGGCCGGGAAAGAGGTTCAGTGTTGGGGTTGCAGTGACATTGAAGGGGATAAGGAGTGCGTCGGACTTCCGGGATCTCCCACGCGAGTGGTCGGAATCATGCAGCTCGAATCGAAGCGGAAGCGGGAGATGTTGAAGGGTTCGGAAGAGGAAATGGCGAAACTGGCCGTGAAACGGCTGCGCGAATACGGAGTGATTTAAGGGGAAAGAAGCTATGGCCAAGCAAGGCGAGGTTTGGATATTCGCAGAACAGCGGGACGGGAGGTTGATGCCCGTTTCCCTGGAACTGCTGAACAAGGGGAAAGAACTGGCTGGCCAACTGTCGGCCCCTTTGGTTGCCGTTCTTTTGGGCGATCAAATCGACGATTTGGCGCAGCAACTAGTCAGTTACGGTGCGCAGAAGGTATACGGGTTGGAGCATAAGAAGCTGAGACTTTATCAGAGTGGGGCCTATGCGAGGCTGATTGCCGATCTGATCGAAGAGCATCGGCCGGAGTTGTTCCTGCTTGGAGCGACCATGATCGGGATGGATTTGGCCCCGCGTGTGGCTGCGAAGGTGAAGACGGGTCTTACCGCCCATTGTTCCGATCTTTATCTGGAAGAGATGCAGGGACAGAAGAAACTGATCGCCGCTGTTCCAGGTTGGGGGGGGAACTTTGTGGTCAAGATTGCCTGTCCCCAGGCGGCGCCGCAGATGGCGACGGTTCGTTCCGGGGTGTTTGAGAAGCCCGCCAGGGTCCAATCCGGGAAGGGGGAGATCGTCAAAATTGCCGCCCAGATCACGGGGGAGGACGAGCGCGTCGAGACCGTGGAGATGATCGAGTCTCCGCCTGCTGGGATGAAGCTGGAGGATGCGGAGATTGTCGTCGGAGGTGGATGGGGATTCCAGTCCGTCGGAGGATTTCGTCTGGCTGAGGAGCTGGCCGAGTCTCTGGGCGGTGCGACGGCGGGGAGCAGGCCCGCGATGGATGCCGGCTGGGTCACGGAAGACAGGATGATCGGATCCAGCGGCAAGACGATCGCCCCCAAGCTGTTTGTCAGTGCCGGGGCATCGGGTGCCATGCATTTTACGACGGGTTTTTCAAAAGCAAAGGTGATTGTAGCCATCGATCAGAATCCGAAAGCGCCTATCTTCGAAGTGGCCGACCTCGGTCTGGCCGGGGACTTGGGAAAGATTCTTCCCTGCCTTATACAAGAGTTGAAAAAGGAAAAGAGCGGCGCGTAAAACCATGCGGTGAACTCGTTGGGGAACACGGGAAAGGAGATAGGGAATGGAGATCAAGAAAGTTGCAGTCATCGGTATGGGGACCATGGGGCATCAGATCGGCGTTGTCACTTCCCGGGCAGGATATCCGACAGTCATGGTGGATCTGACTCAAGAAATCATGGACAAGGCGATGGTCAAAATCAAGGCGTTCTTGAACAGCCGCATCAAGAAGGGAAAGATGACGGCGGAGGAAACGCAGAAGGCCCTTTCGCTGATCACGACTACCCTGGATCTGAAGAAGGCGGTGGCGGATGCGGATCTGGTGATCGAAGCGGTTTTTGAGGATATGCAGTGTAAACAGGACCTCTTCAGGCAGATCGAACCTCTGGTTCCGAAGGAGACCATTATCGCCAGCAACACCTCCACGCTGTATATCTCCGAAATGGCGTCAGTGCTTGCGCGGCCGGAGAAGTGCATGGGAACGCACTTTCTGTACCCGGCGGCGGCGAGCCCGGGGATCGAACTCTCCCGTGGATTCGATACCTCCGATGAAACGCATCAGACCATCGTTGATTTCTTCAAGAAATGCGGCAAGGAACCGCTGACGGTTGCAGACTCTCCCGGTTTTGTGATCAATCGTCTTTACCTGCCTTTGATCAACGAGGCGTTTTTCGCCCTGGAGACATCGTTGGCGAAGCCTGAGGTGATCGACCGTTGTTGCGAGAAGGGACTGGGATTGCCGTTGGGGCCGTTGGCGGCTGCAGATTCCTTCGGGTTGGATATTCTTGTGGCCTGCATGAATACGTTTCACCGTGAACTCGGGGACAAGTATCGTCCGGCGCCTCTCTTGGTCAAGATGGTCAAAGCCGGGCGCCTGGGGCGCAAGACGGGACGCGGAGTTTACGACTACAGCAAATAGCAGGGTTCCTTATTAAACGGTTTGCATCGCTCGGGGGCATGTCGAACAGTGGGTGAACTCTTCTTGGTATAGGGCCAAGGGGATAGGAAGTGGAGATTCGGAAGGTTGCCATAATTGGCACGGGGACGATGGGGCATCAGATCGGCGTTGTCACTGCACGGGCCGGATATCCGACGGTTCTGGTGGCCCGGACGCAGGCGAAGATTGACAAGGCGATGGTCAAAATCAAGGCGTTCTTGGACAGCCGCATCGGGAAGAGAAAGATGACGAAAGAGGAGATCCAAAAGACCTCTTCCCTGATCACGTTCAGCCTGAATCTAAAGAAGGCGGTGGCGGATGCGGATCTGGTGATCGAAGCGATTTACGAGGACATGGAGCGCAAAAAGGAACTTTTCAAACAATTGGATCCCCTCGTCTCCAAGGATGCCATTATCGGCAGCAACACATCCACTTTGTATATTTCCGAGATGGCGTCAGTACTTTCACGGCCGGAGAAGTGCATGGGAACGCACTTTCTGTACCCGGCGGCGGCCAGCCCCGGGATCGAGCTCTCCCGCGGATTCGATACCTCCGATGAGACTCATCAGACCATCGTTGATTTCTTCAAGAAATGCGGCAAGGAACCGCTGACGGTTGCAGACTCTCCCGGTTTTGTGATCAATCGTCTTTACCTGCCTTTGATCAACGAGGCGTTTTTCGCCCTGGAGACATCGTTGGCGAAGCCTGAGGTGATCGACCGTTGTTGCGAGAAGGGACTGGGATTGCCGTTGGGGCCGTTGGCGGCTGCAGATTCCTTCGGGTTGGATATTCTTGTGGCCTGCATGAATACGTTTCACCGTGAACTCGGGGACAAGTATCGTCCGGCGCCTCTCTTGGTCAAGATGGTCAAAGCCGGGCGCCTGGGGTGCAAGACGGGACGCGGAGTCTATGATTACGGCAAATAGCAGTTTTCTTTTTCACTGCCGTAACGAACAGTGGGGGTTTTTTTGCAGACCCGATTGAACGGGACAAGGAGAAATATATGGCGTTGATGAATGGGAAGCAGTACCGAGAAAGCTTGCGGAAAATGAAGCCGGTCGTCTACATCATGGGAAAACGGATAGAGAACCCTGTGGATCATCCCATCGTGATTCCCTCCCAGAACACTGTGGCGATGACGTATGATCTGGCCTGCGATCCGCGATATGAAGACGTGATGACCGTGACCTCTTCGTTCACCGGAAAGAAGATCAACCGTTTTTCCAACATCTACAACAGCATGGATGACATGGTGAAGAAGGTGAAGATGGCACGGCTGGTCGGACAGAAGACCTGTACGTGTTTCCAGCGCTGCACCACGATGGATACGGCCAATTCCCTCTTCCTGGTTACGCGCGAGATGGATCAGAAACTGGGGACGAAATATCACGAGCGGTTTGTCAATTTCCTCAAGGAAGTGCACGAGAAGGATCTGTATGTAGGGGTTGCCATGACCGACGTCAAGGGCGACCGGTCGCTCAAACCCCACGAGCAGCCGGATCCGGATATGTACCTCCACGTGGTGGAGGAGAGAAAAGACGGGATCGTGGTGCGCGGTGCCAAATCGAACCAGACCGGATCGATCAATTGCCACTATACCTTTGTGGCGCCGACGATGTCGATGAAGAAAGAAGATGCAGATTATGCCGTGGCCTTTGCCGTGCCGACGGACGCTCCGGGGGTGATCCACATCTACGGACGCAATCCGGGTGACACGAGAAAGTTGGAAAACTGCCCCATCGATATGGGAAACCCGAAATTCAGTTCTCAGGAAACCCTGCTCGTCTTCGAGAACGTGTTCATTCCATGGGACAAGGTTTTCCTTTACAAGGAAGTCGAATTTTCCGGAAGGATCCCATGGCTCTTCGGCTGCAATCACCGGCAGACCTATGGTGGCTGCAAGGCCGGAGTGAGCGATGTGCTCATCGGGGCGGTGAAACTGCTGGCCGAATACAACGGCGTGGATAAGCTGCCTCATGTCCGTGACAAGATCCTGGACATGGTTCGCATGACCGAAACGATCTACTCCTGCGGTCTGGCGACGGCGGCGGAAGGCCAGAAGACGGAAGCGGGCACCTATTTCATCAATCAGCTTTTGGGGAATGTGTGCAAGCTGAACGTGGCCGACCTTCCCTTCGCCATGATGAAGAATGCCGTCGATATCTGCGGCGGAATTCTGGGGACGATGGTTTCAGAGAAAGATCTGCAGAGCCCGGAAATCGGCAAGTATGTGGAGAAGTATTTTAAGGGAACGCCGGGGGCGCGGGTCGAAGACAAGATGAAGCTCCTCTATCTGGTTCAGAATCTTCTCTTCGGAGTCAATTCGGTCGGATACGTCGTTGAGTCTGTCCATGGGGCAGGGCCGCCGGCTGCGCAGAAGAGCACCATGTACCGGTTGGTGGATTTCGAATCAAAGAAGAATTTTGCGAAGGATATCGCCGGCATCAAGTAAGACGGCAAGGCGAATCCTGTAAGCGGGCTTTCCGTTTGTGGCGATCGTACTGCAGCGGCCGGGGAGAAGGACTCTTTATGTCAGCGTTGAAAGGTTTGCGCATTATCGATTTGACGGTAACACTCCCCGGCCCATATTGTACGGGCCTCCTGGCCGATTTGGGAGCTGAGGTTATCAAGATAGAGAACCCCCAGGGCGGCGACTGGTTCCGGAATGAGGCGCCGGCGGTCAAGGGGATGGGGATTCGTTTCCTGAACCTGAACCGGAACAAGAAGAGCCTGACCCTCAATCTGAAGTCCCCCAAGGCGGTAGAGATCTTCCTGTCGCTCGTGCAAAAGTCCCACGTGGTTCTCGAGGGGTTTCGCCCGGGAGTGGTGGACCGCTTGGGGATCGGATACGGCAGGGCTTCAGCCGCCAATCCGAAGATTGTGTACTGCTCGATTTCCGGCTACGGCCAGGACGGCCCATACCGGCTGCTGGCGGGGCATGACATCAATTACATGGGATATTCGGGTCTCCTGAATCTGAGCGGGTTCGGGGATCGGCACCCCGTCATGCCGGCCATGCCGATTGCCGATTACAGCGGCGGTCTGCTGGCCGCGGTGGGCATCTTGGCTGCCCTGCAGTCCGCGCAGCGGACTGGAAGGGGACAGTACGTGGACATCTCCATGCTTGACGGTCTTCTGGGGTTTCAGCATGCACCGCTCGCCGATTACATAGCCATGGGACAATCCCCCCAGCGGGGGAAGTTTTGGCTCGGCGCGAACCTTCCCTGGTACTCCGTCTATGAGACCAAGGACGGCAAAGCCGTGACGTTGGGGCCTCTCGAGCCGCACTTCTGGGCAAATTTCTGCAAGCTGCTCGGGCGTGAAGATCTGATCGAATGTCAGGACTCCGAAGACCAAGAGAAGCTGGAGAGTGTTTATCTCTTCTTGCGCAAGACGTTTCGTGAGAAGACTCGTGATGAATGGACGGAGTTCTTCAAGGGCCGGGACGTTTGCGTCGGGCCGGTTCAGGAAGTGGGGGAGGTCCTGAATGATCAGCAGGTCAGGCATCGGCAGATGATTGTCGAAGCGGAGCACCCGCATGCCGGCCGCCTGCCCCAGATCGGCATTCCCATCAAATTGTCGGGGACACCGGGAGAGATCAGAGAGCCGGCGCCGGCGCTGGGGCAGCATAACAGCGAGATTTTGAATGAATTGGGATTCTCTGCCGGAGAAATTGAGACGCTGCGGGACGAAAAGGTAATCTGAGTCCTTTTCGGACGGCTGAACGTTTTTTTGCGTCGGAGCGCGGCGTGAGAATTTGACGGCAGCAGAAATGAAGGCGCTTCTCATCTGTGGGAAGACGATATCTCCAAGGCCTTGTCATGATGATTGAAATTCTCGGTATTTCCGGAAGTCCGGTCAAGGGAGGGAACACGGAAGCGCTCCTTGAGGAAGCCTTGCGTGATGCGGCTGAAGATCCGGAGATCCGCCTCAAAGTGTTTTGTCTCTCCGGGCTGCAGATAGCGGGGTGCCGTCACTGCAATTGGTGTTTGAAGAACCAGACAGCCGAAAAATTCTGCGCCTTTTCGGATGGGATGGATGAGATCTATCCAGCGCTGCTGCGGTCAGACGTTATCCTATTGGCCACGCCCGTGCATATTGCGCGCATGTCCGGACTTCTCGCCAATATGCTGGATCGGATGAGGGTCTTTGTTTACGGTAACGTTCATGGGCGAAAACTCAAAGACAAGGTGGGCGGGGCCTTGATCGCGGCGTACCGGCGTCACGGCGGATTGGAGTCAACCCTCAGCGCGTTGAACAATACATTCGCGCTTTTTCACATGATCACAGCGGGAGAGGGAGGCTTGGCGCTGACCAGCATTGGCGGCGAGGGGAAACTTGTCAAGGGATGCCGCCACATGGTTTTGGAGGACAAGTTCGGCGTCGCATCAGCCAAGGGGGTCGTTCGGCGTGCAGTCGAGATCGCCAGGATCATAAAAGCGGGAAAGGATGCGTTGCGGATGGCATAAGGATGTACACCATGCCTGGAAATGAATTTTGCGTTGTCCAGGTCGTGCCCCTCTTCGCGCAGAGCAACGACGACCATAGACCCACGAGAAGGAGAGAAACACGATGATCAAATGCATAGATCACATAGGCATAGCGGTCAAGGATATTGATGCGGTGCTGAATTTCCTGAAAAGTTCCTTCGGAGCGGAGGAGTTGAAGAGAACGGAATATCCCGAGTTGAAACAAATATCCTCGGTAGTGAATGTGAAGGGGACAAATTTCGAGTTGATGCAGCCCACGGCGCCGGACGGTCCCATCGGAAACTTCGTGAAAAACTCCGGAGGCGGCTATCATCACATTTCCATATTCTGTGAGAACCTGGAAAAGCTGGTCGGTGAATTGGAAGGCAAGGGGATCAAGATCGTCGGGAAGATGTACGAGGGTCCGGATAGGGTCGCTTTCGTGCATCCGAAGAGCTCAAACGGCCTCCTGATCGAATTGACCGATACGGGGTCTCGCGGCGGGAAGTAAGCCGCACGGAAATTCCCACAACTGATCAAGAAAAAAACACTGATATGCAGGAGAGGTGACGGTATGGCCAAGACACTGGAGGAAAGAGGATACCCCATCATCGATGTCCATGGGCATCAAGGCAATCTAAGGTCGCTGCGCGATGGCAGTCCGGGGACGCTGCCTCCGGTTACCAAGCAGCAACTCGCTTTGGAGAAATACTTCAGGCACCATGAACTGACCACGGAGGAGTTGTTGGCCCGCCTTCCCACCGAGGAGGAGATGGCGGCGACCTACAGGAAGTACGGAGTCTATTGCTGCCCTGCTGCATGGATAGCGCCTACTGCTCAGGGAGAAATGGGGCAGACGAACGATTACATATACAACCTGTGGCAGCGGAACAGAGACTTCATGCTGGGCTTTTGGGGTTGCGTTGATCCATGGCTCGGTGCAGAGGCCCTTAAAGAGGCCGAAAGATGCCTGAGGGACCTCAAGGCTCTTGGGATAAAGTTCCAGCAGCCTTCCCAGGCATTTCATCTCGATGACCGCCGTTTCTATCCTCTGTGGGATTTGATTCAGAGCTATGGAGGCTTTATTCAGTGGCACGGCGGCTACACGGGGGTGGGAACCGGCATGCCGGGAGGCGGCGGCATCAAGGTTCTGGAATATACGAATCCCGTAGATGTCGATAACGTTGCCGCCGAATTCCCCAAGCTGAGAATCATCGTCATGCACATGTGCGACCCCTTCACGGAGGCGGCGGAACTGGTCTGCATGCACAAGGGCAATGTGTATCGGGAGACGTCCGGAGCCCTGCCGAAGTACATGCCGGACCGAATCATCCATGACATCAATACGCGTCTGCGGACGAAGTTCATGTTCGGCAGCGAGTATCCTTACTTCCGCCTGGCGGAGGACATTCTCGATGGTTGGGAGAAGGATGTGAAGTTCCGCGAGGGGATCCCGCAGCTTTTCTACTACAAGAATGCCCTGAATATTCTGGCCGACAGGTTTGAAAACGCCGGGGCTGATTTGAACCCGTGGAAGGGCTTGGTTTAATAAGAGGAATTTCGAGCGGCGAGGGAGATCATTATGGAGATCAGGAAGGTGGGAGTAATCGGCGCGGGACTGATGGGATCAGGGATCGCGCAGGTGATGGCCGCGGCGGGGCACGACGTGGTGATTCGGGACGTTGCCGATGCGTTCGTGAAGAAGGGGATGGCGGCGATCGAGAAGAATCTATCCGGGGCGGTGGCGAAGGGGAAGATTCAGGAGCAGGACAAGGCTTCGGTTCTGGGCCGGATCCGGACGTCGACATCGTTGGAGGCGGTGAAAGACTGCGATTTCATCATCGAGGCGATCATCGAGAGGAAAGAGGAAAAGATGTCGCTGTTCCGGGACCTGGACGGGATGTGCCCTCCGCAGGCCATTTTTGCGAGCAACACGTCGTCGATTCCGATCACGGAGCTTGGGACGGCGACGAAGCGTCCGGACAAGGTGGTGGGGATGCATTTCTTCAGCCCGGCGCATATCATGAAGCTTGTGGAGATCATCCGTGGCCTGAAGACGTCCGACGATACGGTGGCGGTCATCCGGGCCCTTGCGGAGAAGATCGGGAAGGTCGGGGTGCTGGTGAAGGACGGTCCGGGATTTCTGGTGAACCGGATCAATGCGGCGCTTCGGGCGGAGGTTTACGCCTGCCTTGCCGAGGGTGTGGCGTCGATCGAGGATATCGACAAGGCGATGAAGTTCGGTTTGGGTCATCCGATGGGCCCGCTGGAGCTGCAGGATCAGGTGGGTCTGGAGATCGGTCTGGCGGTATTCGAGACCCTGTGGGAGAACTACCGGGATCCAAAGTGGTGTCCTTCGCTGCTGCTGAGAAAGCTTGTTACCTCGGGGGACCTGGGGCGCAAGACCGGCAAGGGCTGGTACGACTACACGAGCGGCGAAAAGAAGGTCAGGACGGATATTCGTCTGTAAGCCCGTCGAAACGGACTCACGCACAAAATTCAAATATGGACTTCGCGTTTACTCCGGAGCAGCAGATGCTGCGGGACATGGCAAGGAATTTCGCCCGGGACGAGATCGGGCCGCATGTGGAAGAAGACGAAAAAAACCATTTCTGGCGCCGGGAGATCTTCGAGAAGATGGCGGCCTTGGGATTTTTCGGCTTCTGCATCGAGGAGCAGTACGGCGGCAACGGCATGGGCTTTACGGAAGGCGTTCTAGCAATCGAGGAGGTGTCGAAGGTCCACACGTCGTGGAGAATGGCTTTCAACATGCAGTGCTGGGGGCCGGCATGGACGATCCAGACTTTCGGGACGGAGGAGCAGAAGCGGCGGTACGTCCCGAAGTTCGTCAGCGGCGAATACGTCGGCAGTTTCGCGATGACGGAAGCCGACGTTGGGTCTGATGTAGCGTCCATGAAGTGTTACGCTGAGGACAGGGGGGATCACTTTGTCCTCAACGGCAGCAAGATGTGGATCACGAACGGCACCGTCTGCGATCACGGTCTTCTGTATGTCAAAACGGATCGCAATGCCGGCACCAAGGGGATCAGCTGCCTGATCATGGACTATAGCCTGCCGGGTATTTCACGCAAGAAGATACATGACAAGGTGGGGCTGTGGGCGTCGGACACGGCGGAAATTGCTTTCGAGGATGTGCGCGTTCCGAAGGAACTGGTGCTTGGGGGATTGAACAAAGGCTTTCAAATTTGCATGACACAATTGAACCATACGAGGCTCGGCTGTGCCGCCGGCTCATTGGGGCTTTCCGCCGCTTGTTTGGAGGCCTCATTAAAGTATGCCAACGAACGGTGTCAATTCGGCAGCCCCATTGGACATCATCAGCTCATCCAGCAGCAAATCGCTGAAATGAAAATGGAACACGAGGCTCTGTCAGCACTCGTGTACAAGGCGGCATGGTTGAAGGACCAAGGAATGCCGAGCACGATGGAGACGTCGATGGCGAAGCTCTTCGGTGCGAAGGCCGCGGTTCACGCGGCGAATGAGTGCATGCGGATTTTCGGCTCCTTCGGATATTCCAACGAATATCCCTGCGGGAGGTTTCTGCGGGACAGCAAGCAGTTCGAGACGCTCGAAGGCACGTCGAACATGCATACTCTGATCGTCGCCAACACGGCGCTCGGATACAGCCCGAATCGATGAGGACCGGCAGGTCTCCTGGAAACGACGACTCGATGAAGAGCTTCTACAAAAAAATAGATTTCGGAGGATAGCGGAAATGTCGTACGAGACGATACTGGTGGAAAAGAACGTGGCGGACAGGATCGGCATCATCACGCTGAACCGTCCGGACGTCCGGAATGCTATCAACCAGACGATGCGGGAGGAACTGGGAAAAGCCTTTTCGGCATTGGAACAAGATGGGGAGGTGAGGGCCATCATTCTGACGGGCGGACAGAAGGTATTCGCGGCCGGTGCGGATATCGCCGCCATGGTGGAAAAGACGGCCATGGAGCAATTTTACCGGTTGTCCGTTGCCGATTTGACCTTCCAGATGGAGAAGGTGGCCAAGCCGATCGTTGCAGCGATCGCAGGATTCGCCCTGGGGGGCGGGTGCGAATTGGCCATGGCCTGTGACATCCGTATCGCGTCGAAGAGCGCAAAGATGGGGCAGGCGGAGATCAACATCGGGATCATTCCGGGCGGAGGGGGCACGGTGCGCCTGACGCGGCTCGTGGGGATCGGGAAGGCGAAGGAGCTGGTGATGACGGGGAAGATCATTTCGGCCGAGGAGGCCTGCCGGATCAATCTCGTGAACGCGGTGGTGGAGGACGACAAGCTGATGGAGGAGGCGCTGAACATGGCGCGGATGATGACGAAGCACAGCCCCGTTGCGCTGGGACTGGCGAAGTACAGCATCCAGAATGCGGCGAATGCGGACTTGCGGACGGCGGCGGCGATCGAGAACGCCTGTTTTTCGATGGCCTTTTCGAGCGAGGACCAGAAGGAAGGGATGCGGGCGTTTCTGGAGAAGAGGAAGCCGGCTTACAAGGGCAAGTAGGAAGGAACCTGACGTTTTTGTTTTGGGATGTGAGGAGTGCATATTCATGGAGAAGGTGGTGATATTGAGCGGCGTACGTACGGCGATCGGCGGATACGGCGGATCGCTTCGTGACGTGCCGGTATATCGGTTGGGCGGGCTGGTTCTGGCGGAGGCGGCGAAGCGCGCGAAGGTGGACCCGGCGACGATCGAAGACGTGATCATGGGAAGCGCGTACCAGAACGGAGAGTGTGCGAACGGCGCGCGGATGGCGGTGCTGGACGCGGGGTGGCCGGACACGATTCCGGGGATGGTGCTGGACCGGCGGTGCTGTTCGGGACTGGACTCGATATTTATCGGGGCGATGAAGATTCAGACGGGAAACGCGGAGATCGTGGCGGCCGGCGGGATGGATTCGATGAGCCAGGCGGAGATGTATATTCCCGGGGACATCAAGTGGGGGCTGGGGGGCAAGAAGCACGAGAAATACGGATTCATGCCCAAGGGACACGGGGCGCTGGCGATGTGGGGGATTCCCCTTTATGATCGGATCCAGCGGGCGCGCGTGATGAGTCAGCCGATCAAGCGCTATGGCGAATTGAGTTCGATGATGACGTGGGCGGAGGTAGCGGCAAAGCGCGAGGGGATCAAGCGGGAAGAGGCGGACCGGTGGGCGATCCGGAGCCACCAGCGGGCGATTGCGGCGTGGGATGCGGGGAAGTTTGCCGGTGAGATCGTTCCGGTGCCGGTGTCGGGCGGCAAGGCGGGCGAAGTGATGTTTGCCGTGGACGAGGGTCCGAGGCGCGACACGACGTTGGAGAAGATCGCGAAGCTCAAGCCGGTGTATCCGGACGGGGTGTGCACGGCGGCGAACTCGTCATCGGAGAACGACGGGGCGGCGGTATTGATCCTGGCGTCGGAGCGGAAGGCGAAGGAACTGGGAGTGGAGCCTCTGGCGTATTTCCGGTCATGCGCGGTGGCGGCGACGGACCCGACGGTGACATATCCGGCGGTGCCGGATGCGGTGAACAAGGCCTTGAAGAAGGCCGGAGTCAAGATCGGGGAGATGGACTTGATTGAAGTTCAGGAGGCGTTTGCGGTGCAGTGTCTTGCGGATGCGCGGATGTCCGGTTTGAGCGATGCGGAGATGGAGGCGAAGGTGAACGTGAACGGTTCGGGGATTTCGCTGGGACATCCGATCGGGGCGACGGGCGTGATGCGCATGGTGACGCTTCTTCATGAGATGAAGCGGAGCAAGGTTCGCTGGGGATTGGAGACGATCTGCGGCGGCGGCGGTCAGGGCATCTGCATGATCGTGGAGAGAAAGTGAGCGGAGAACGACTTGAAAATGACTCTACGGATCGTGAAAGCCTGATGCCTGTGAAGGGTGAGGGATCACGACTAGTTGAATAAGGAGGAGAGTTAGGCATCAATTTAACGGGTGTCTTCCTCACGGTCCGTGACTGCGTCGAACAGATGGTCAACAGCGACTCCCGCGGGCTCATCTGCCTGATCTCGTCGATCTTTTCGCTGGGAACGGTGGGGCAGATCAATTATGCGTCCTCCAAGGCGGCCATGTCGGTCTTTCCCAAGGTGATCACTGCTGAATTCTTCCGTCGCGGTTTGTCGGACTGCATACGCTGTGTAGCGGTTGCACCAGGGTACGTTGACACACCCCTGCTGAAGGGAGCGGATCAGAAAGGCTCGCAAGCGCCTTGAAAGGGATACCGATCGGACGGTTCATCGAACCGGACGAAGTCGCTTCGCTCGTCTCCGAACTGTACCGCAACGAGGCAATGGCTGGAGAGGTTTATTTCATCCACGGGTGCGTCAGACGCGGATCTCGAGGTTGATTGTGAATTGTTCACTGATATCACTGTCCGCTGCAGCAGTACGTCAAGTGCGTGAAACGTCCGAAGCCTCATAAGTCATTTGGTCCGCCAAACGCCGCTTTATTACTGCAGATACGTTTACGTGAGTGCCGGAATCGAATTGTAAATGAGGAGGGTGAAAGACGTGAACAAGAAGTTTACGACGGAGCAGATCTCCTGCGCACTAAGGCAGGTTGAAATGGGGATGTCGGTGTCTGAATTGATCCGGCAGTTGGGCATTACGGATCAGACCTACTACACTTGGCGGAAGAAGTACGGAGGGCCGAGTGTGAGCAGGCTGGCGCTGCTCCGGCAAATCGAAAGGGAAAACCAGAAGCTCAAACAGATGGTGGTGAATCTAAGTCTCGACAAGCACCGGCTGCAGGAGGCGCTTGCGAAAAGGCTTTAAAACCCAGCCGGCAGGCGGGTCGAGACGAAGAGACTCTGCAGCGAACGATGCGGGCCATTCTCTAAGATGTATTTACTGCACACCGAAGAACAAAAAATGTTTGCCGGCCAGCTTCGGAAAATGGTCGACAGCAAAGTCGCACCCCGTGCGGCCGCGATAGATGAGAAGGGCGAATTTCCCTGGGAATTGAAAGAGATATTTCAGGAAATGGGGCTTCTCGGACTTGGAGTGCCGGAAGAATACGGCGGCACGCATCAGGGGCATATCTACATTTGCCTCGCCGTCGAAGAGATTGCGAGGGCTTGTGTCAGTTCATCTCTGATCGTTCAAGCGCAGGCCGTGGCGTGGGATCCGATCCTGATCGGGGGTACGGAAGAGCAGAAGAAGAAATACGGTCCCATGGTTGCGACGGGCAAGGTCATCATGTCTTTCGGACTTACGGAACCGGGCGCCGGTTCCGATTCCGGGGCGATCGCGAGCCGGGCCGTGCGGAAAGGAGACAAGTACATCATCAACGGGACGAAATCCTTCGTCACCAATGGGCCGGTCGCCGATATCATTACACTCTTTGCGATGACCGATGCATCCAAGGGAGTCAAAGGGGTCAGTGCTTTTGTTGTACCGACGGACGCCCCTGGAGTAACCGTTGCCCGTTGGGACAGAAAGATGGGGATCAGGGGTTCGCCGACCGCCCAACTGGTTTTCGAGGACGTCGAAATTCCCTCGGATAATCTTATCGGCCAAGAGGGCAACGGGTTTGTTTATGCCATGAAGGCATTGGACCGCTCGCGGCCCGTCATTGGCGCACAGGCCTGCGGGCTCGCCAAGGGCGCTTTGGAGCAGGCTGTGAAGTATGCAAAAGACAGGAAACAATTTGGGAAGCCAATTGGTCAGTTCCAAGGAATTGGCTGGATGCTGGCGGACATGGCGGCCGAGGTTGATGCAGCCAGGAGCCTTGTTTACCAAGCTGCGCAGTTGATCGACGAAGACAATCCGAATAAAGGCTATTTATCTGCCGCGTCCAAAATGATCGCATCGGATACGGCCATGAAGGTCACGGCCGATGCGCTCCAGATTGCAGGCGGGTATGGCTACATGAAAGAATTTCCCTTTGAGCGGATGATGCGGGACGCGAAAATGACGCAGATCTATGAAGGCACCAATCAGATCATGAAACTGATTATGTCTCGCAAACTCATGAAATAGGCGGCATTCCGAGAGTTCGAACAGTTTGGGCGCCGTTGCGGCTGCAAACGCGCGTCCGCATTCTGTAACAGCGTGAAGGCTGGCAGGCCGCCGCAAAGGGTATACCCGGTGCAGGGAGGGGCTGAACCAGATTCCGCAGAGCATTCGCAAGTCTGTAGCCCGGACACCTTGCCGATTGTAAGAAATGATGTGCAGTCTGCGTTCAGCGCGGCCGAGAAGATCTATCGGAGGTTACCACAAACATGATCGAAGAGATCGTTCCGAATTTGTACCGCACCGAAATTCCCCTGCCGCGCAGTCCGCTGAAATGGCTGAATTCTTATATTGTCAAGGGCGGTGACCGGTTTCTGATTATTGACGCTGGCTTCCATCGCGAAGAATGCCTGAAAGTAATGGAGGACAGCCTGCAGAAGCTTGGCGTCGATTTGAACAGGACCGATATTTTTATTACCCACCTTCATGTCGACCACATGGGGCTTGCCGACATGCTGGCCCGCGACAACTCCAAAGTCTACTTCAATGAGCCGGAAACACGCATGATGAATTCTCAGGAGGAGAACTGGGACAGCTATTGGCAAGAGCTTATCGATCTTTATGTGGCCAATGGCTTCCCTCCTGATAGTGCGTGGGTTTCCATGAAGAGTCATCCGGCACACAAGTACGGTTTAAAGAGAAAGCTCAATTTTACGATTGTCAAAGACGGCGACGCGATAGACATAGGAAATTTTCACTTCAGGTGCGTGTCCACCCCGGGGCATTCGCCGGGGCACACAAGTCTTTATGAGGCAAATCATAAGATCCTGATTGCAGGCGACCATATTCTTTTTGATATTACCCCCAATATTGCTCACTGGATAGAAATGGAAGATGCGCTTGGGCAGTATTTGGCCAGTCTTGAGAAGGTCAACGCTCTTGCCGTGCGGCTCGTGCTGACGGGACACCGTCGTCTGGTGCATGACCTGCCGAGAAGAGTCAAGGAGTTGCAGGATCACCATGACAGTCGCCTGAATGAAGTACTGGCGGCCCTGGGGGATGGCGCAAAGGATGTCCTTCAGATAGCTTCCCACATCAAATGGGACATAACCGCCAAAACTTGGGAAGAGTTCCCGCCCCCGCAGAAGTGGTTTGCCTTCGGGGAAGCCATGGCGCACGTCAGGCATCTGGAAGCCAACGGCAAGGTAAGGCGCAAGAGTCAGAATGGCACGATAAAGTATGTGATGGCTTGAGAGTAGAACAGGCCTTCCGGTTATCACTGCCTATGCCGGAGATGCAGAGGCCGAATGGCATGATCAGGCCGGCTTGAGCCAAGGTGATTGTCGAAATCGTCTCGCCTTTGAAGGTGTCCCCATATTCCGCAGTTGCATGACGGCGCAAATGTAGTTGCCGCCCGCCGGCCGATTTTCACGACACGTATCAAGACTCCCCCTGTCTTCCCACTCGCTGGTAACACCTTATTATGAGTCAACGGCGGGGCAGTCTCGCACGGGAAGTGCTTGACAAGCTGCGGGCATTATGACATCAGCCATTATAAAGACATTCAATATAATGACAGACGGACGGAGGACGTCGTCCCATGGATCTTACGAACGTCAGCTACTGGAAAGCCGCGATCAATATCGGATTCACCAAGATCCTCGTCCTGAAGATCCTGGCGGAAGGACGCAACCACGGCTACGGGATATTGAAGAAGCTGGAATCCCTTACCTGCGGCTGCTGCATACCGACGTTGGGCACGATCTATCCGATCCTCAAGGAACTGACGCAGCACGGCTACGCGGAAGTCAGCGAAGATCGGCAGCTCAAGGGCGCGCAGAAGAGAAGGGTCTACGCGCTGACGCCGTCGGGGCTCGAGGCGTACCGCGTGGCGCTCGATGTCTGGCGGTCTTCGATACCGTACATTTCGCGCGCGATCGGAGGCGCCGATCCTCCCGCCGGGAAGGAGACATCCTTCCGTTCCCCGGCGAAGAAATAGCGGGGTGAAGAAATTTTTGGAGGTTTTGATTCATGCTGGAAATGAATAACTTTGTTACGGCCGGACAATTTTTCCTGGTGATCGCAGGCGAACTTGTCTTGATCTTTATCGCCGTTTCCTTTCTCATTGGAGTTCTCACGGAATATCTCCCGCCGTCCCGGATCAGGGATTTTCTCTCGGACAAGATGACGTGGGTGCAGTATCTGCTGGGCGCAGGCCTGGGCGCCATCACACCCTTCTGCTCCTGTTCCACCGTTCCGATCACGGCCGGCCTCCTGAAGGGCGGTGTCCCATTCGGTCCGGTGATGGCGTTTCTTTTTTCCTCGCCGGTTCTGAACCCCGTGATCATCGCGCTCCTCCTTTCGCTTCTCGGTCTCAAGGTGACGGCGGCTTATGTGGTCGTGACGTTCCTTGGCGCCATGGCAATGGCGGCCCTGCTGTCGAAGATGGGTCTGGAAAGTGAGGTCAAGCCGTTGGTCGCACTGGAGAATTCCTGCTGCGATAAAGAAGAGAAGCACGCAGCCGGCATTTCGGGAGCGCCCGCAGCAGCGGCATGCTGCCCGTCCGCAGGCGCTCCCCTTGTCACTTTGAATACGCTGCCGGCATTTCCGGCTGGCGGCTGCTGCGATGGCAAAAACGCGGCGATGAAGACCGGCCCGGGATCGTGCTGCGCCGTCAGCTTCGATGCAGAGGCCGGCGGCGCCTCAGGAACGGTTTCCTTCAAGGAAAAAATGAAAAGGGCTGCAGCGTCCGCCGTCGACACATTCAAGGGGGTATTCTGGTATCTCCTTCTCGGCGCCGCCATCGGCGCCTTCATCTACGGATTCTTTCCCCAGGACCTCGTCGTCCGGCTGGCGGGACCAGGCAATCCCTGGTCCATTCCGACGGCGGCGGCCGTCGGCGTGCCGATGTACATCCGCGCGGAAACGGTGATCCCGATCAGCGCCGCGCTGGTTGAAAAGGGCATGGGCGTTGGAACGGTCCTGGCCCTGATCATCGGCGGAGCGGGGGCAAGCATCCCGGAAATCATCATCCTCGCATCCATGTTCAGGAGGAGGCTGATCTCCGCGTTCGTGGCCACCGTTTTCGCGGTCGCAATCGCGGCCGGGTATCTCGTCGATCTTCTGATCTATTGAAAGGAGAGAAGGGCCGGCCGCATCAAACGAACGTGCGGGAAATCGGCCCGGCGGAGTTTATGCCGAAGAACAATCGAAACGACTGCGAATCCGGCAGCGAGCGCATTCCCCGCGGCTTGCCGCGGGGTAAGCGAGAGAATAAAAAACCTGGTCCCCTCCCTGGGGATCGAAGTTTCTCCGGAGCTTGCTCCGGAGAGCTTCAACCGCCGCGGCGCGCGATAAGGCGCAGATCCTTCCACGCAGAAGTCGCCTCGTGCACCCTGGACTGTCCCGACGCCTGCTCCCTTCTTGTCGGGAAGGACCGGCGGGGGCGTATCCGCATCCAGGGGAATCCCGATCATCCGTTCACGGCCGGGTTTGCCTGCAGGAAGATCGGCAGGTTTGTGGAACGGCTGCAGAGCCCCCATCGCATCACCACCCCTCTTCTGCGCGCGGGCGGAAAATGGAAACCGGTTTCCTGGGACGATGCCCTCAACCTCTGCGCGGAGAAAATCCGGGAATACCGGCGGGAACCGGCATCGATCCTCCATATCCAGGGCGATGCCGCCAAGGGCGTCCTGAAGCAGGCCGGCAAGCTCTTCTTTGCCCGCCTCGGGGCCGGCACGACGGAGGGCTCGCTCTGCGACGCCGCGGGATACAGCGCCTATGACGCGGATTGCGGTTCACGCTGCGGCAATGATATGGCCGATATCCTCCATTCGCGGCGCATCGTGAACTGGGGGAAGGATCTGTGCCGGAGTTCGGTCCACACGGCGGCCCTGTTATGCGAGGCCCGCCGGCAGGGGACCCGCCTGCTCACCATCTCGCCGGGCGGCGATGGCAACGGACCTTTCTCGGATCTGTGCGTCCGGGTCCGGCCCGGGACCGACCGGCTTCTCGCGGCGGCCGTGCTTCAACAGTTTCTCGAACGAGGGCGGATCCGCGCCGACATCCTGAAGCACGCAGCCAATGGGCCCGAGTTCCTGAATCTGGTCATGAAGCAGGATCGGGCAGGGCTTTGCGCCGCCTGCGAGGTGGGCGCGGATGACGTCGAGAAGATTGCGTCCTGGTACCTGGAGGAGGGGCCGACGGCCACTCTCATCGGGGCGGGCTTGCAGCGGTACGACCGGGGAGGCGAAAACGTGCGCTTCATCAACGCCGTCGCGATGCTCTCCGGAAACCTCGGGTGCTCCGGCGGGGGCAGCTACTATCACCGGCCCACGCTGAGGAACCTCAACCTCGACTGGGCGCAAGTTCCCCCGGGCCGATCGCGGAGATCCCTGCTCCTTCCTGTCATCGGCCGCGAGATCCTCGCGGCGCAAGACCCGCCGATCCGCATGATCTGGGTCAACGGCTCCAACGTCGTCAACCAGGCGCCCGACTTTCGCGAGATCGTCCGGGCCTTCGAGAAGGTGGATTTCAAGGTGGTCGTCGACGGCTTCATGACCGATACCGCCGAGAGGGCGGATCTCTTCCTGCCCTCGGCGTTCATGCTCGAACAGGAAGACATCGTGGGCTCGTATCTGCACGACTTCGTGCACCACGCCCCGAAAGTCTTGGATGCCCCGGGGGAGGCGGCAAGCGATTACTGGATCCTTTCGGAGCTGGGCGTGCGTCTCGATCCGCCCATTCCGCTGCCGGATCCCGACGCCTGTTTCCGCGCCTCCCTCGCGTCGCCCTACCTGGACGTTTCCCTGGAGCAACTGCGGGAGAGGGGATTTGTCCGCGCCAGGCGGCCGGCGGTGGCCTACGCGGGGATGAAATTCGATCACCCCGACGGAAGATACCGGTTCCCGGCGGAACTCCACGATGAGCCGCCGCCCCCGCCCGGGTACCCGCTGCGCCTCCTCACGCTGATCCGGGGAGACGCCGTGCATTCCCAGATCCCGCCGGATCGGCACCCGTCGGTTCCGCCCGTCTGGATCGCGCCGGACAGCGCCGCGCTGGAGCATCTGCGTACAGATCGGGAATCCTGGCTGGTGTCGCCCCAAGGAAGTCTCAAGGTGACTGTCCACCGCCTTCCCGGGCTTCATCCGGGCGTCGTGCTCTACCGGAGAGGCGACTGGGCGAAGCTGGGCGGCGGCGCCAATCAGATCATCGCCGCCGGTCTTACCGACATGGGCGGGGGCGCCGCGTACTACCGGCAGTATGTGAGATTGGAGAACGTCTCAAAGAAGTCATCCGGAACGCAGCAGAATACCCGGCGGCCTGCTGAAAGGAAGCTCACCGACTGAGCCGGCCTTCAGGTTGCCCTTTTCGACGCCTTGCCTCTCCGTTCATTTGTGGCCGTGCCTCTGTCGATCGCAAGGGCCCCGTTCACAAAAAGATACTCCACACCGGTTGAATACTGGTGCGGTTTCTTGTAGGTCGCGTGGTCCGCGAGTCTCTTCGGATCGATCACGGCGATATCCGCAAAATACCCGGCGTCCAGTTTGCCCCTCTTGGTCATCCGGAACTTTTCGGCGGGCAGCGAGGTCATGGCCCTGACGACGGCGGACAGGTCCATGGCCTTCTCGTCCATGGCGAACGTCTTGATCATCTTCGGGTATGCGCCGTAGCACCTGGGATGCGGCTTTCCGACGTCCTTGATGGTCGTCCATCCGTCCGAGATCACGAAAACGAAATCGCTGTTTCTCAGGAACGCCTTCACGTTCCGCATGTCCTGGTCGTTCATGATGGCCTGCGGAGCGTCGTTTGAGCAAACGATATCCACATACATGTCAGCGGGGGATTTCCCCTCCGTGTCGGCAACCTCCTTCAGGGTCAGCCCCTCATAATGCGGCCGCTGCGGGTAGCTGATGATCATCGTTTTCTCGGGGCCGAGGTATGCAAACGTTTCTTCGACGGCCTTCTTGAGCTCGGCGCGGCCCCTTGCGTTTTTGTACTCCTCCCGGATGCCCTTGTCCGTTTTATACTTGGCAGGCGTGAGCATGGTCAGCCAACTGCTGCCGGCATCGTAGGGGTAGGCGTCGGCGGTGATGTCAATCCCTTCCGCCCGCGCCTTGGCGATCAGTTCGATCATCGGCTGCGCCGTCATGCCGTAAATGGGTTGGTTGATCTGGATGTGAGAGATCTGAACCGGGACCCCTACCTTCCTGCCGATCTCTATCGCCTCTTTCAGCGCTTCGATGACTCCGATCCGCCCGTCCGGGTACACGGTTCCCGTCAGATCGCGGATATGAGTGACATAGACGCCGTTGTATCGCTTGACGACTTTGGCCAGTGCGATCAGCTCGTCCGTGTCCGTGAGCGAACCCGGCGCATATTCCAGGCCGCACGACATGCCGACGGCGCCCGCCTCCATTTCTTCGGCGACCCTTTTCCTCATGGCCTCCAGCTCGCCCGGGGTCAGCTTCCGCGGCTGATGTTCGCCGAAGAGTTCCTGCCGTATCACCCCGTGCGGAGCCAGGTGGTAGTCGTTGCTGCCGAATCTCACCTGGGCAAGAATGTCATGAAACTCGCCGATCCTGGCATAGCCGAGCCCGCAGTTCCCCGTCACGACGGTCGTGACGCCCTGGTAGGCATAGTTGTAGTTCCCGGTCAGGCTGGATATCCTGGAAGCCTCATCGGCTCTTTCCTTCCCGAAGATCTTGAACGTGATATCCGCGTGATGATGAACGTCGATAAAACCCGGCGTCACGATCAGACCGGAGGCGTCGATCGTCCTTGCCGCGTTCCCCAGACCGGTGCCGATGGCGGCAATCCTGTCGCCCCGGATCCCGATGTCGGCGATGCGCGGCCGCGCCAGTGTTCCATCGTAGAGGGTCCCGTTCCGGACGATCGTATCGTACCCGCTGTTGTCCGCGCCGTACGAGGCAAGAGGACCGACCAGACAAGCAGTGCTCGTCACCACTGCGCCTTTCAGGAAATCCCGTCGCGTAATCATTGCATGTCCCCCCTATCTTTGGACTGGTTCATGTTCTTCGCCGCAACATCGCGGTCCGCAACGTTCAATGCTGAGCCTCCGGACGGCGTTCCGTTTCCCGGAACCCGACCTGCCGCCCCGACTCTATCATAATCTCACGTGAAAGGATGCCTATTTCCTGTGCCGGGCTGAAACAGCGGATTCCCGCCCGTGGGGGAATGCCGGAGCCTGTGGTGGGCATGCGCCGGAATTCATGATGAAGTTGACATGCGGGACCGGCGCGTCTTATGTTCCCTTTTGAAACGTAACGACTTCCATCGATGGGGATGCCATGACCGACCCGATCAACGTCAAAGCCCTGTTCCTCGGACCCAAGTCGGAGAACTACGAGTTCTTCAAGCAGATGCTCAACTATCTCATGGATGACCACGCCCAGTGGCGGCGGTATTTCCATCCCGACGATGCCCCGGTGGTGACCGGAGAGGAACAGGACCGGCCCGACTTTGCGGCGACGCTCCAGAAGACCCGAGAGGCGCTGATCGACCTCGCCGGGAACCTCCAGCTAAGCTCCACCCCCTGGTTCTCGCCCCGCTACCTGGGCCACATGAACACCGACACCCTCATCGCCGCCAACCTCGGCTACATGCTGACGCTCCTGTACAATCCCAACAACTGCGCCTTCGAGGGGTCGCCGGCGACGACAGCCCTGGAGATCGAGGTGGGCCGCCAGCTCGCCAAACTCATGGGTTACGAACCCGAACGGGCCTGGGGCCACATCACCTCCGGCGGCACCGTGGCCAACTACGAGGGACTCTGGCTGGCGCGCAACCTCAAGTCGATTCCTCTTGCGGTCCAGGCCTGCCGGCCGGAATGGACCGCCGGCATGGACGACTGGCGCCTCCTGAACCTCTCGACGGGAGCGATTCTCGAGCTCGCCGACCGGGCGAAGGCGGCGGGCTGCTTCGACGAGATGCGGCGCCGCTCCGTCCGCGGCGCGGGGATGGCGGGGAGCCGCCTCGGCAAGGTCCTGGTCCCCCGGTCGAAGCACTACTCCTGGACCAAGGCGGCGGACATCCTCGGCATCGGCCAGGACAACCTGATTCCCGTGCCGGTGCGGGAGGATTACCGGATGGATATGTCGGCCCTCGAAACGATCATCGACGGACTGATCGCCGCGCGGACGCCGATCCTCGCCGTGGTGGCCGTCGTCGGCACCACCGAGGAGGGGGCGGTGGACGAGGTCCACGAGATCGTCCGCCTCCGGGAGCGCTGCGCCGCCCGGGGCGTTTCCTTCTACCTCCACATCGACGCCGCCTACGGCGGCTACGCCCGCGCCCTCTTTCTGGACGGGGAAGACCGTTTCATGGACTTCGCGGAGTTGACGGGTTCGCCGGAGGGCCGGGGCGCCGGCGACCGCAATGATCGCTGGCTGACTCGCGAGGTGTACGAGGCCTTCAAGGCGATGCCCGAAGCCGATTCGATCACCGTCGACCCCCACAAGTTGGGCTACGTCCCCTACGCGGCCGGCGCCGTCGTCGCCCGCGACCGCCGGATCATCGAACTGATCTCCTATTTTGCCGCCTACGTCTTCGAGAAGAGCGATGACAACCCGATGCTGCTGGGGAGTTACATCATGGAAGGCTCCAAAGCCGGAGCCGCCGTCGCCGCCGTCTGGATGGCCCACAAGGTCGTTCCGCTCAACAGGGACGGCTACGGCCGGATCATCGGCGACAGCATCAAAGGAGCCTACCGCTTCTACCGTTCCCTTCTGAAGGCCGCGCCGCTGGAGGTCGCGGGCCGGCGCTTCGAGGCGGTCCCGCTCGCCCGGCCGGACATCAATATCGTCGATTACGTCTTCCACGAGATCGGCAACGGCAGCCTGGAGGCGATGAACCGCCTCAACGAGGCGATCTACGAGCGCTGCTCCTACAAATCCGGGCCGCTTTACAGCAATGACTTCCTCCTTTCGAAGACCTCCCTGACCGGCGAAGAATACGGCGATACGCCCCGGGCGTTCGCCGCGCGCGCCGGCATCGCCGCCGGCGAGTGGGAGCGGCTGCAGAGCGTCTACATCCTGCGCTCCTGCATCCTGACCCCCTACCTGACGAGCCACACGACCTACGAGATCTACTGGGAGAACTTCATGCGGGCGATGGAGCGGGTCATCGGCCACATCTACCGCCGGTGACGGGAATGCGGACGTCGGGCCCGAGAACGGGACCGCCCGCCGCAGGGGGTGCGGATTAACGCGTGCTCTTTTCCAGGACGGCGATTATAATAGGCGCACTCTCAGGAGCCCTCGGGTTCCGGCGCGGATGTCTACACCCACAACAGCATGAGGAGGATTGCCATGAACATGAAGCCGCAGACGACTTCCTATGCGGTCTCCCCAGCGGTAACGGAGGCCTACACCCGGCTCAAAGCCCTGCCGGCCGTTCAGAAGGGACTGGATTTTCTCAAGGCCGATCATGCCAATACGGTTCAAGAACAGCGACAGATCTGCGAGATCCCCGCTCCGCCGTTCGAGGAGCGGGTCCGGGCCATGGACTTCCAGAAACGACTCGCGGCCCTCGGACTCAGGGATGTGCAGATGGACAGGGAGGGCAATGTCTTCGGCCTGCGGCCGGGGGCGGGGAACGGTCCGAAACTGCTGGTCGCTGCACATCTCGATACGGTCTTTGCGGCCGGCACGGACGTGACCGTGAAAGAGAAGGACGGCAAGCTCTACGCGCCGGGCATCGGCGATGACGCTCGGGGACTCGCGGCCCTTCTGGCGGTCGTCCGCGCTTTCAACGCCGCCGGAATCAAGACCGTCGGCGACATCGTCTTCTGCGGCAACGTCGGAGAAGAGGGGTTCGGCGACCTCCGGGGCGTCAGGGCGCTCTTCAGAGACATGCAGGATATCGACGGATTTCTCTCCATCGACGGCACCGGCCTGGGAAAGATCACCTACATAGCCACCGGCTCCCATCGCTACGAGGTCATCTTCAGCGGTCCGGGGGGGCACAGCTTTTCCGCCTTCGGCCGTCCGAGCGCCATCCACGCCATGGGGCGGGCGATCGCCGCGATCGCCGAGCTGAGACCCCCCGCCGATCCGAAGACCACTTTTACCGTGGGCGTCGTCAGCGGGGGCAGCTCGGTCAACTCGATTGCGGCGGAAGCGAAACTGCTGATGGATATGCGGTCGAACCGGGAGACGGAACTCCTGGAGATTGAGGCCAGGTTCTTCGACATCCTCAAGAAGGCGGCGGCCGACGAAAACGCCCGCTGGAACAGCGACAAGATCACGGTGCAGACCAAACTGGTGGGGAATCGGCCGGCGGGCGTCCAGCCGTCCGACAGCGCAATCGTCCAGGCGGCGTGGGCTTCCACGCAGGCGATCGGTCAGACGCCGAACCTGGGAACCGGAAGCAGCACCGATTCCAATCTGCCCATCAGCCTGGGAATCCCGGCTGTTACCCTGAGCGGCGGCGGGAAGGAGGACAACAATCACTCGCTGGACGAATGGTTCGATCCCACGGACGCCTACCTGGGGCCGCAGCGGGTCCTCCTCACCATTCTGGGATTGACCGGGGTCGAGGGGACAACCGCTCCGCTGCTTTTAAAGCGGAAGCGCTGATCTGCCGGGAGAAAGATTCGCGTTCCACCCCAACCGGGCTCAGATGGGCACCACAAGCACCGGCTTTCGGGTGCTGCGAAGAAGGCGTTGCGCGACGCTTCCCAGCATGGTGTGATTCAGCGTGCCCTTTCCATGGGAGCCGATGACGATCATGTCGCAGTCGTGTTTGTCGGCCTTGGCGAGAATTTCCGAGAAAGGATATCCTATGACGACTTCGATCGCTTCCACCATGTCAGTGCATTCGGGGTCGTCCTTGAATTCCGTAACGCACAGTCTCTCCAGACGGTCGCGGATTTCCTGGTGCCCTTCCGTCTTGAACGTCTCGTAGTATTGGTCGACCACGTTCTTGAAATAATGGGGAACGGACTGGGTCTGCAGCAACTCCTCGAAAACATGCAATATCACGATCTCTGCTTCCAACGCCTTGGCTAGCTTCACCGCATATAGGTAAGCAGTCGGCGACGTCGCAGACAGGTCCGTCGCGTACAGGATCTTCTTGATTTTCACCGGCATGAATTTGTTCTCCTTTAATTCCCTGAATAATCTCAGGGATTTCACTATAGCAGATTGCGGCGGGGGTTTCAAGGTGCCAGCGCATCGAATCCGGGAGATCTCTGAAGCCGAACCGTTCCGGAGGCGGACTGTGGCGGTTGACAACGCATTTGCCTGATTGTAGGGTGCGCCCGTGTTCCGCCTCGTTGCGCGCGATAGCCGGCGACAGGATCGGAAAGGAGTCCGGCGTCCGGAGACGGCCGGGGCGTCGGATTCTTTCCATAGGGCTGCCGGCGGATGCGGGTTGTACAGAAGGGATAAGCAAGCATGAAGATGTCGGAAAGAATGAAAGCGCTCCTGATATTCTTGATTCTCGCCGGCCTGTTCTGTTTTTCAACGTTTTACCGCGTGATGAATGCCGTCATCGCGACCGACCTCATGCGCGAGTTCGATCTCGATGCCGAGAGACTGGGCATGCTCGGAAGCGCCTTCTTCTACACGTTTGCCTTTTTTCAGATGCCCATCGGGATTCTTCTCGATCGCGTGGGACCCCGCAGCGTCATGCCCGCCTTCTGCCTGATCGGGTCTGTCGGCGTCTTCATCTATGCCTGGGCTGGCGGTTTCTACACGGCCTGTCTGGGGATGGCCCTTATCGGTACGGGCATGGCGTCCGTGCTGATGGGTAGCCTGAGGGTTTTTCTTGACCGATACCCTGCGGAACGCTTTCCCACGCTTTGCGGGATCATGATTTCCATCGGGGCGCTTGGAAGCATTTCCGCCACCTCGCCGCTGGCGTACCTGAATTCGTCCATTGGATGGCGGCTTACCCTGATCTGCTGCGGTCTTGTAACGGCCGCCCTCGCCATCCTGCTCTACTGCATCCTGGGAGGAAAGAGCGCCGGTGAACAGGAGCGAGCGGCAGGTCCTTCCTCCCCAAAAGAGGAAACGGGGATGGTGGGAACGGCGAAGCTGGTGTTATGCACCCTTTCTTTCTGGCAGATCGGGCTGCTGGCATTTCTCCGATACGGCACATGCATCGCGCTGCAGGGAATCTGGCTCGGCCCGTACTTGATGGTCGTCAAGCGATTCAGTCCGATTGCAGCCGGGAATATCTTGATGATGATATCTCTCGGGCTGATCGCCGGATCGCCGATCGCGGGTTATCTTGCCGAAAAAGTCTTCAAGAATACGAAAACCATCATTCTGCTGGGAGTGAGCTGCTACACGCTTTGCATTCTTCCGCTCACGGGGATCTGGGATTTCGAAAGCGCCGCAATCCATTCGGCGTTGTTTCTCGGCCTCGGTTTCTTCAGCAGTTTCGGCGTGCTTCTTTATTCGAACGTCAAGGAGTTGTTTCCTCCACGGATCTCCAGCACCGTCATCGCCGGGGTCAACTTTTTCGTCATGGCCGGCGGCGCTGTCTTCATGCAGATTCTCGGGGTCATTATCGCGGCATATGCCGGCGCGGATCGCGTGCATCCGTTGGAGGCCTACCAGACGGCGTTCCGCGCATGTTTTTGGGCCATGGTCGGAGGCCTCGTGTTCTATGCCTTCTCCGGGAACAGGAAACATGAAGATGCCGTTTCCGAAAGGCGGACGGCGCAATAGCGGCGGCCGATCCGAGGAGGCTCTTCATCCGCAGACTGAGGGGTTGGCGCATTCTCTTTAATCCTTTTCCTGATGGACCCGCTGCGCCGCGGCATCTATAGTGTGTTCGACATTGTCCTGTACAAAAGCAAGATGGAGAAGAAATTGAGGGAGAGCGAGCGCGATCCTGCCGAACTGGAAAAGGAAAAAGCCGATAAGGCCGTCCTTCGGGCCAAGGAGGAGTGGGAACGGACCTTCAATTCGATCCCGGATCTGATCGCCATCCTGGACAAGGAACATCGCGTCCTTCGCGTGAATCAGGCCATGGCCGACCGCCTGGGGCGGACGCCCGACCAGTGCGTCGGTGCGGCATGCCATGAGGTGGTCCACGGACTTTCCTGTCCGCCCGCGTTCTGTCCCCATGTGCTGACCTGCCGCGATGGCAGGGAACACATGGTGGAGGTGCATGAGGCGGCTCTCGGCGGTTATTTCCTGGTGAGCACGACGCCGTTGCCCGACGACAACGGAAAAATCATCGGATCCATCCACGTTGCCCGCGACATCACCGAGCGAAAGAGGATGGAAGAGGAATTGCTTCAAAAATCGAAGAACCTGGAGGCCGCCAACAAAGAGCTGGAGTCTTTCTCCTACTCCGTTTCGCATGATCTGCGGGCGCCGCTCCGCGGGATCGACGGCTACGCCAGGATGCTCTCCAGAAGCGCGAACGCAAAGCTCAACGATGAGGACAGGCGAAGGCTCCAGAGAATTCGCGACCAGGTCGGGGTTATGGGGCGATTGATCGACGATCTTTTGGCCTTTTCCCGCCTCGGCCGCACGGCCCTGTCACCCGCCTTGATCGATATGCGGGAATTGGCCAACGAGGTCTGGAATGATTTGTGCCGCATCAATCCTGACCGCTGCATGGAACTGCGGATGGGGTCATTGCCCGCCGCCTACGGCGACCGAACCCTGATCCGACAGGTTCTTTCGAACCTTCTTTCGAATGCGGTCAAATTCACCAAGAAGAAGACGGGCGCGGCAATCGAGGTGGGCGGCAGCCGCACGGGAAACGATTGTCAGTACTATGTGAAGGACAACGGCGCAGGTTTTGACATGCGGTATTACGATAAACTGTTCGGCGTCTTCCAGCGCCTGCACGGTGAGTCGGAATTCGAAGGCACCGGCGTGGGCCTCGCCATCGTGCAGCGCATCATCCACCGGCACGGCGGGCGGGTCTGGGCGGAGGGCAAAGTCGATGAGGGGGCCTGTTTCTATTTCACTCTCCCAATGCCTGCCCGGTGATGTGATGTGAGCTTGTCTGGGGATGGACAGTCGGCTGCCAATTCGGTTATGACATGGATCGCAACGCGACAAGGTTCCCCGCGTGGCGCGCCAGATAGGACTGAGGCGTCATATGTAAAGCCGAGGCGTCCAGGATAGGCGGTTCACTTCGTGGCCCACTACGTCAGCGCGTCTTCACCAGACTATAAAGTCATGCTCCATTTACAAGACAATCATCCTTCCAAATACAATCGTTCTTGCAGCTCTCTTTTGTCCGAAAGCAAGGAGAATAGCCCTCTCGAATTTGGATGTCACGGATGATGTCCTGCTTGGAACGACCGACCTTGATATTGACCCCCCATCCTTTGGCTATTCCCCGGATGTCCTGCATTTTCATGCGCCGCTACCCTCCGTTTTTTTTGTTACGCGAATACAGGTGACGCGAGTCTCCCCGTCGACGGGTCTGTGCTCTCGGTCAGTCTACTCAAACGCCTGTTATTCAAAATAACGGGATCTAAAACCTCTCCACACATGATGCATCTCCATCCAGAAAACATTTCGAAGTCGGTGTAGTAGCTCTCTTGGATCATGCTCTTGCTGCAACGGGGACATTTCATACGAGTCGAGTTGATCATTAGATCCCTCCATTGTTCACGGGTTTATTGACCTCAACGTGATCCGATCAGATTTCCGCCAGCGTCATCGATTTTGTGAAAAGCTCTTATAGCGCTGGCCAGTGTCCGTGTTTTTTGAAAGAGCAATGCGTTGAGGATTTGCCTACTATCATTATTGACATGCGTCCATCGGGGAAACCCTTACTTTGGTGGTAGAAATTCCTTAGACAGGATCGTTATTTACTCCCGCTTGGAAAATAGTGCAGAATTCGACAAAAGATGCTGCTAATCGATTCACCAGGGTGACCGCATATAGCAACTTACAAAAATGCAGGCGGGGCAATTACGGACTGTAATCTGCGGCCGGCTGTAGAACATTGGGGTGCATATGTTTGGCAATTAGTTTCTCCATAATTTCTTTTGAGAACGACCAGACCTCCACGCGTTTGGACCCGTGGGCGGCATCAAATTTATCAAAGCGCTCGCTGATATCCTCTTTGAGAATCATATTGAAGTCGTCGCGTTCCAATGGCTTTTTGTCAAGATAATCATCGATGGCATCCTGTCTGATGATGATTTGAATTTTTCTCGATCGCTTCTGATCGTTTTTCGATTCGTCGTCAAGTCTCCAGTCGATTTGAATGACGTGATTATTTCCTGTTTCGTCGGCAGCCATCCATGCATGGGCGGGGAATATCGATTTAATCAGGTTTACCCAATGATCTAACAAATCCTGCGCCATTGGCTTTCGCTCCTCATCGGTAATTTTCATTGATTTGGACCAGCCTTTATTATCGGTTTTGACGTTTCGGCAGCGCTCATTGTATCTAAGTATGAACACAATCATCCCTCGTTGCGCTTCATCTATTTCCAGACGGTAGTCAATAATTCTGCCGCCATAAAAGGAAGGTTCTGAGCGTGTTTTGTGGAAGTAGATGTCGCCGCCGACCAGTTTCTCGGCGTTGATTTTGTCTAGCTGTGGGGATCGGTATTCATAATCATCACTTTTTAGTTTTACGAAGCGGTTCTTAACTTCAACTATGTGAATGTTCATTTGCCTGCTCCTTTCGCTCCGCCGTCTTAAAAGAAAAAAGGCCCTGTCCACCATAACGGACAGGGCCTCAGCCATTTTTTCTATATCCATTGTCAGGGAACACTGCCAGCTTTTCAGCTGCATCTATTACATTGTCAGCAGTATAATACTTTTAAGTACTTTAAATGTCAAGAACTATAAGGGAAAAGAGACTTTTTGAGGGTCCCCATTGGAGGGATAGAAATATCATTACATTGACATCTGCGAGATTACCCCCTATGCGTATTGCCTTAGCAGGCGACAATTGGATAATTCGTTTCATGAGCTCATATCCGATAACAGATAAAGACAAGAAAATGGCCCGGATCTGCGAAAACTGCCTGGTCTGCCGTCATGCACGCAAAAAGCAGAGAGGCATAGCGTTTCAATTTGTAAAAACTATTGAAGGTCGCTTATGTCCATTCTGCAAAGCATATGAGAAGGTTCATGGAAGGAGGGCCCATTGGACAGCACAGAGATAGTGCTTCAGTTTTAGATTTTTCCCCCCTCTAACCATGACCAGAATCATCTTGAAGCGCCTCTGCGCTTGAACTACATGAAGCTGATTTGCTGGCATAATGATATACTCTCCGGCCTTAACCATATGGAGCTTCCCTGAAATCGTGATTTGAGCTTCTCCATCCAATAGGTAAACTATGGCATCGAATGGGGCACTCAAACCCTGTCCCGGTCAAAGGCAAATGCGGTTACGGTTCCTATGGGCTTCTTGATGATCTCACGGCTTACGATTACACCTTCCTGATATGCGACAATACCCTGGGCGACGAGTTGACCGAATACAGGGCGAATGTGGCCGATATTTGACAAGAGAATTCTTGGGTGATAGAGAACGGCCTGCATAAATATTACGCTAAAGATCCTCCATGACGGTTAGAAAGTAATCTGTAAAGGGGATATATGAACTATACAACCATTTTTGTGATAAGCAGCATATCTTTATGCATTGGCATGATAGTGATCTTTACCGTCGGACATCGCATTGCACGTAGCAGGCTTCAGGAGAACCCTTCACCTGATGTTTCAGGTGCAGTCATTGCCGCGCTTTTCGCTATTTTAGGCCTTCTGATTGCATTTACTTTTACCGGAGCGTATTCACGACTCGATGTGCGGTGCCAGCTGATAACCCAAGAGGTGAACGCGATTGGCACAGCCTATCTTCGTCTGGATCTATTGCCTGTTTCTGCACAGGCCCCTCTGAGGGAGAAATTCAGGGAGTATTCTGCATCCCGTGCAGCATTATATGAAAAGGCCCAGGATGACCAGGCGCTACAAGGCGAATTGGCAAAAGGTGGTGCACTCCAGAAGGAGATTTGGAGCCTCGTTATAGAGAGCAGTAAGGACCAAGAGTATCAGCCCGTCCGTATACTCCTGCTTCCTGCTCTTAACGCAATGATGGATTTGGTGAATAATCGGACCATTGCCATCCAGACACACACTCCCCTGCATATTTACTTTATAATGTTTTTGATTGCACTCACTTGCTCTGGCCTGACAGGATACCGGGCGGGTAATCTTGAACACCCTGGAAATGTGTATAACATTGTGCTGGCGATCATTACGTCATGTATCTTGTATATCATTCTCGATATTGAGTCTCCGAGCGGAGGACTGATCAATCTCGAAAGCGAAAATAAATTACTTTTTTTTGAGCTGATAAAATCAATGCAATAAGATTATGTAAAGAGTTTTTCGCTTTTTCGGCAGTGCCCTTTTCGGTTCTCATTTATTTGGCCTCTACGAGCGCCAGAGTCTTATCGATGTCCTGCTCCCGTCACCTTGACAGTCTTCTTAGCCACAACTGTTTGAGTTTTGGCAATTTCTTCCACCACCTGGTGGACATCAGCCAAGCATCAGCATCCCTTAGGATTTTTCTGAGCGCAATCACAGCCACCAGACTTCTTTTCAGCTTCTATTCTTTCAAGGATAGTTGAATGTCCGTTATCGAGATAGTCCTTTTCAATATCCCCTCTCGTATAGTTGAAGCAATAGCAGACCAAATCATTTTCTTTGAATTCATGAATCACATGCGAATCGATTCTAATCACGCCATCTTCTCCTCAGACTCCCTTCTGTCTCAGCGTTCATCTCAAGGATTGTCGGGTGGCAATGGTGGGGTATCAATCTGAATCTGGTTTTCTTTCAGCATTTGGATGGTCGTCCGGACATCCAGGGCGGAATACCAGACTCCCATCGGATGCTGACGGTGATCCAAAATATCAAATCCATGTAACGGTTCCATGGATGCCAAAGCCTTATTTTGCATATCTCGGACAGTTTCCCGGAAAGTTTCCGGAGTAAATTCCTTTCGCTTCCATAAACCGGGAGCAAGGACAAAATTGCGACTAATTCCCATGAGAGCGCAGGGATGAGCATCAGGACCGCTGGTGTAATAGATCAGATCAGGGTTGAACTCATAATGCTGAAATGCATGGGTGACCGCCTCATTGGATCGGAGGCTTCCGTAGTGTGACTGCAGTCGTCCAGAAAAAAACAAGATACCGCCCACCAAAATGGCGATTCCCACAATCGCGATAGTCGTCACATCCACATTTTGGCTCCCATCATTCATGACCACAAACAATGCTTCAGGGAAATAGTAATATCCCAGAGATTCATCGTTCTCACTTATCTACCCTTTGCTTCAATTCCTTCCCTACTCTGAAAAACGGAGTCTCTCTTTGTTGCACCGCAAGCTTCTCCCCAGTCTTTGGATTCTGCCCGGTATAAGCGGTCAATTTCTCTTTATCCATCAGTGCCGTCATAAGATCCGCCTTGACCATTCAGAAATCCTTTCTCAGACCATGTCTTTCAGTGCTTCCAACCCGTGTTCATCGGCCAAAATTGGGGGAATGGGATTGTCACCGATTATCGGTTCCACCTACTACTGGTTAGCCGGCTTCGTTCATCGATATTGAACATTACGGATCGTAAGACGGTAACGGTTAGCTGGCATGTTGTTCTTAGCATGTCGTTACCAATCCATATTTGCTGCGTTGTCAAATTCGCGAGTCAGGTATTCAACGAAATCCTTCATGGAGTCTTCTGATTTCATTGCGCTCGCATAGGTACCATCCTCAACGAGCATGAGAATGGAAGGCAGGCTACTATCGATGTAATGCTTTGCGGGCGCACGAGTACCAGACCAAAGATGTTCGATAAAAGTCTCAATTTCATCGATGGCCCAATTCTCGTCAAAACCCGGTTTACCATTCAATGAATATCGGTGCAATTGATCGTCCGTTAGTAAAACGGGAACGGCTCCAGCTCCAGAGTGAAAGTGAAATGCTTCACCACGCTTTCCGAACGCCCCGTGAGCCAGAAAATTTCGACTTTGTGCTCGTAAGGCCAGCAGTGCATCGTAGTGGTCTTTCGTCTCTGCGTCGCTCACGTCCAAAGCGGCCTTAAACTTTGTCCTCCAATCAGAACCGGCCAGCTCCGCAACGTCGTTTCCCGTGTGAGCGCGTCCCTTAAGAATTGCAAGATGGATAAAAACATGCTCCGTCCAACTAAAGAACGCTTCGATAGCGGCTTGCGCGGTCCATTTCGCTTCCTGGCGTAATGAGTAGTACAGAGAGTATCCATCTGTCACTTCGGCTCCGTCCTCAAGAACCTTCTTTGGGATATACCGCTCATCCTTTCTGGATTCCGCCTCGGCACTTAGCTGTCGAAATCGGTCACGAAAGTGCTCGTAGCGTTTGAAAAGCGATGAACTCTTGTTCAGAACGTTAAGCTTATTATCGGATGCAGCCTGCTCTGCGCGCCACTCGAAATAGGGTGTTGCAACAGCTACGGCCTTCGTTATCAAGGCAGCAACTTCTTTTGCATCTACCTCCTGCTCCTCTGTCGGTGACCCGCTCATTCGCGCCTTTGGGTTTAGACTCGGGGCGAATACACCGAGCCCCATCTTTCGGTGCTCTATTCCATACAGCCGGCCTTGATAACGAACCGGTACTGTCCAGGCACTCTTTTCCCACTGGCCCATGTAAGGAAAGTCGAGGAGATCTACAAGAAGGAAGTAGACAAGGTAGTAGGGTGGAAGACTTCTTCCCCCGTTCGTTCGCGCGGACAGCATTAGTGCCCTTTGTTCATCGCTTAATAGTGGCGGTTCAACTGGCCGGACGTCCCCCAGCGCTTTAAGAGCCGTTTGACGGACATCCTGCATTGTAGGTGGCAACGACATCGTTGGCTCAACAGTTGTCGAAGGTACCGGATCCATTACATTCCATCATGCCTGATAGAGGGGAATAAAAACCCCCGTCTCTTTGCATGAGAAACGGGGTTCCGTAAGTCAGTCCATGTTCCCTTCCAGTAAGTTGATACGGGATGGATCATTCAACTGCGTTTTCTATTTTGATGGTACGTCTATCACCGTTCCCATTTGAAATCCAGCAGTAAAAGGTTTCCGGCGGCGCGATCATCCCGAAGAATCCGCTTTGCCCGTATGCATGTTTCAACCCGATGCCCTAGCCAGATTCACCACGGGGTGGACTCGTATTTGTTATTGAGGGCTTATGGACGATGAAAATGCGATGCATGTCGCATTATTAAGAAAATAAACGCGGGGCACGAATGCCTAGTTGATACAGTTCATTAGTGCCCAGTCAGTATGATTTTATTCTTGTTCTTTCTTAGGAGGTACGACGCTCCCCCTCCCGCCTTGCCTCTTGAGAGATGATGTCCAGAGCTTCCGTATTTCTAAGGGAGGCTCTTATTTCGTCGATAGCCACTTCGCGCTTTTGACGCATAAGTTTAGACTTTGATATCGCAAAACGCTCGGACCCCAATCTAACGATATCGTTCTTTGTCAATGTTGGATTTTGAAGAATCTCTTCAACCTTCTTTACATCTAATGAGGCTAAATCAACCCCCTGAAGTTGGCTGATTGCGGGTAGCTTTTTCTTTTTGGGATATGGAAGCTTGAAGGTTAATCGCGATAAGAGATCGTCAATGTCCTGATCTGAGGAACGTCCCAGAGCCTTGGCAAGTTTAATGAGCGCGGCATTTGTTATTAGTAAAACGGATGGAGCGATTATCCCGTCAATAGAAGAAAACGATCAGGGCCAGGAGAATAACGATGAGCTGCGCGATATAGATGCCCCATGTGTGCCGATGGTAGAATTCGTTGACCTTTTGTATGGTCTTCAGCCCGCCCAGCAGGCGTCGGATGAATGCAAGTTTGGGATACTTGTAGTTGTCCGTGGTCAAGTTTTTTTGAAATGCGCACATGGGATAAAGGGCATACACCTCATCCATCAGCGGCCGGAAGAGGGTGTCGTTCACAATACCCTGCCAGGGCTCATAGGCCAAGGTCTCCGCGTAATGCCGGTTCAAGACATAGGCATGGGTGAGACTCTGGTAACGAACCTTCTGCAAGAACGGATGGGCCGTTTTACGGCTGGAGCGAATCAAGGAGCCCAGAAGAAAAACCTTCCATTTTGGATGTTGTTTCAGAAATTCAGTGCAGCGTCTTAATCGTTCCGGATCGAAGCGGTCGAATTCGACATCGTCTTCGAAAACGACGATATTGCCCGCCCCGGCCTCCAGCCCTTTTTGCAGGCACAGCATGTGGGATTCATAGATTCCCTGTTCGTTGTTGGTCGGATGACGTTCGCCGAGCACGAACTCGACCCGATCGGCCAATCCCACTTTCGAAAATTCAGCGAGCGCCGACCGGCGGCGGTCTTCACGGTCCCGCAGAGAGATGCAGTAGAGACGATCGAAGAAATCCCAGCCGTTCGCTTCTTCTTTCATGGGACCCTCTTATCCAGGACGAGGCAGGCGCAGGCGCCGCCGAAGGAGATACCGCTCAGGGGCGCCCGGTTAACGGATCTGCGGGCGGAGGCGCCGATCACGGACGGCAGGGCGCACAGGGGCTCCTGCAGGCCGACGACCGGCGGGACGATCCCCTCGCGGAGCGAAAGGGCCAATGCGGCCGCCCGGATGCCGTGCAATAGTTCGTCGATCTTCGCCTTGTCCGATTTGAGCACCTCGTTCTGCTGTTCGATACTTCTCGATTTTTCCCAGCTATTGAACCTAAGCCTGTCCAAGAGGTAAATGAAAAAAACCACAACCACGATCGCATTCACGAGGTCGTTCAGGCTATAACGCGCCCGGGCAGAATCAAAACGCATCCCCTGTATGTAGCCCCTCATGCGCCTTCTGAAGGAATTCTGTCCGGGACATTGTCCGTTTGTTCTCGGCGCACACAGGACACCCTGATCCCCGCAAGTGAACAGTTGGTTTCTGCTCAAATGCACCGTGCTGTTTGCATACGATTAGTATAGGCGTGTAATTGTTGCGATAAGCGACCCTAGAGTAGTCATACTTCTGGCCATGCAGACATTGCGCCCGACTGACAAATTCCTCAACATTCGATCGCCTAGACACTTTGTCCCCGGTACTGTTATTCACTCAGAATGAAATGCATTCAAGCACTCTTCATGTATTGGAATAAATATCACGACTTCCATTCGAAATCTATCAGCTTGATGAAATAATTCACCTTATTGCTTTCAGGAAGGAGTGCCGCCCTTGGACCGGCGGAAATACGGTTCCAGCAATTTGTGCCTTTCACCCCGTATTCCGTGATCTGTCTCGACCAGTCGTCCAGAACATTAGTATTTGTAACCTCTGCCCAGATAATTAAATTACGTAACATGCACGGATAAAATACCGATAAAAAAGCCTCATGCACGCGAACGGAAGAAATGAGCGGTAGGGGGACTCCAAAGGCCGAAGAAGGGTGGGGTGGTGGGGGGGTGGATGACTGAGCCCCCATGTTTTGAATCACTAGAACGCAGTAATTGATACTCCGATGGATGTCTTAGAGCAAGGCGCTCCATGTTTGGTGGTCGATAGGGGGAAAGAGCAACAGGATCTTGAGGACCGACCGCGAGAAGGTTGACTCTCTTTTTCATCTGCGGAGGTTGGAAATATGGTTGGAAAGTTTTTCTGATGAGACAAAACAGGGGGTCGGTAATATTACCTAACCCCCTGTTTTTGTTATTGGCGTCCCCACCGGGACTCGAACCCGAGTTACCGGCGTGAAAGGCGCTGGCACATCTTCGATGTGCCGAAAACTCAATAATATTGATCGTTAATATTTGCCTATTTGGTCTTTGATCCTTATTTAAGGGGCAAAGGACCACCCAAAGTACCACGGTTTATGTCAAAGAAATTGGATAAAGAACCCTTAGAAGCAAAAGAATTCGACGTAGGTCATCGTCGGGTACGGCTTTGAGAATCTGAGCTATTCGGCTTTCAAGATCTTTTCGGTCTAAAATGCCGTGCTCAAATCGAAATAGTTCAGGTAACTCCACCTGTAGGGATGCGGCAATCTTGACAAGGACTCCAAACGATGGATTTTGCAGCCCCCGTTCAATTTCACCGATAAACTTATAGTTGGTGTCTGCCCGTCTTCCAAGTTCCTGCTGGGTCCATCCTTTGGCGTTCCTTAATGTGCGGATTCGTCGCCCTAAAAGAGCCTTTTCGTTTGATTTGGATTTTTGCATCTTTTTAATATAGATGGTCTTTTGAGATGCATAAACCCACTATAAACGGTATTATTTCTTGATTAGACGTATATTTATGGTATTATTCCAAGTGTATCCATTAATAGGTGGTTACAAGACATTCCGTTTGAACTGATCGAATTAAGCAAACTTTCATTCGCAACTGAAAGGAAATCATGAACATCAATCAATGGACTGTTCAGATGGAAGCGGCATATGAATCAGCTAACTCACAATTATTGCCAGAACAAAAATTAATCCTTTTACGTAAACCTATAGGCACCAAAGAAGAAATTGATCTTTTTGAAGATGCTGAAGAAAAGATGATGCGCTTCTTTTTTAGAAAGGTCGTTAATGGTGATACTTTTGGATCGACTAATAGAATCAAAGAAATTATGGGGAAGTCCCTTGAAGATAATTACAGACTGACAAATGGCCCTTTTTTAAATATGGCTAAAGCATATTGGACGTTCAAAATTGAATTGGAAGATTTATTTCCGACTTCTAATCCTGATAATAGTTTGCTCGCAAAAGTATTGAGAAAAGCCGAAGAAGAAATTGCCGAGGTTTTCTTTCCACATCCTATGGTTAAAGTTATGTCCGCTGCTCAGAGAGCAATGACTCAAGAAAAAATCTTAAAATACTTTGCTCCAGAAATAGATGTTAAAAAATTTACGCATGAAAACCCTATTATCAAAACAGAGGCTACGCGTGGAGGTTGTTTAGGCACTATTATTCTGTTTATTCTAATTCCTACATGCTTTCTAGCGGCTTTGGCGATTATTGTAAAATAAGTTTGTTTGAGGAGCGTTTTATGGGATTCAGTAAGTGGATACTAACACATGGCATAGGATCACCGGGCGCGATAGCAAAAACAATGGCAAAAATCTATGCCGACATGAAGAAAACAAACCCCTCTTTTACTAATGAAAGTTTATTACGATACGTTGCGGAAAATAGGATGAATGCTGAAAAGAGGATGGGGATAATTAATTCTTTTAGCATCGATGAAATTTTAGCCAGGACTGACAGCGATTTGAAGGATATGATAAAGTTCTTCGTGATGATTGAAAGTCAAGATTCAAACGGATTCCCACAGAAATTACCACTCCAAACGCAATTTTTAGTTTCTGATGTTATCAGCGAGGTCGTTGATAAGTATCTAAGATGATGACATACAATGGATGTTTATTCTTTCAAAAATAAGTTCACTGCAAGGGGAACTTATGAAACGATTCCGAGTTTATAGACATCCTGTACAGGGACTGCAAGCTGTAAAAATAGGCGTTTCTTGGCCTGCGTTCTTCTTCACCTTGTTTTGGATGCTCGCTAAACGTCTCTGGGGTTATGCAGTTCTCTGGTTTTTTGCCGCATTCGTTTTATCAAACATGGAGAAGGTTGCTGATTCGTCCCCGGAAGGTAGCGCTCAAGCAGTTGTGTACTTGGCTATCATGGCGGGATGGCTTGCTTATGCTTTGGTTCCTTTGTTTAAGGGTAACAAATGGCGTGAGGCAAATTTGAAATCACGTGGTTTCGAGTTGGTTTCTACGAGCGAGGCGACGACACCAGATGCAGCTATCGCCAACATTGCTAATATGAAACAACAATGATTAATGAAAAAGTTTTAAATCTGTGTAAGAAATCCATCCAGACTGATATTGGATCAATGTCTGATCTTCCCTACGAATTAGCGAACACAGTAGCAAATTATTACTACAAATTTCACTCTCTATTTCTTGATTTGAAAACTCACCCGCTTCCAGCAATGGTTAGCAAGGAAGAAAATATTTTCACCGGGATAGGGAAATATCTTAATGAAGCGGAGATGATGTTGCCGCTTATTAAATGTTTACCTGGGCTTGTTAAAGGATTGCGTCAAATTGACAATAAATCAGAGTATGAATTTCTATTAAACTTGATATTAGATGTCTATAAGTATGATATCAAAAATGCAACATCGAAGATTGGTTTACGAAGAATGATTGAAAGACAATTTAAAACGGTTAATGAGATACCAAACTTGATCGATCTTATGTAAAGTAGAGAAACTGCAAAGCACATCATCCAAATGCATATTTATAATTGAGGGACAAATGAAAAATTTGCTAACCCGTCGTTCCACCCAATAGCGAGCCGTCTGCCAGTTCCGGGCGCGTTTCTCGTTCGGCAGGAGTAAGGAATCGGAAGATGCTGCCAGGACCGACGATTATCCGTGAGTGTTCAGCGTGCGGTAAGCACATTGAACAGCACACCATTGAATCAGGAAATACCTTCGGTGCGCGCTTCTGGACGGACGGAAAGCGGCAGGCTCCCATGCTTCCTGACCAACTGTGGCTGGTCAAATGTCCGCACTGCCATGCTCTCGTCTGGATTGATGAACTAAAAAAAATCGGGGAAATCGAACTGTGGGGGGCAAGAGGTGAAACCGCAAAATGGTTCGAAGACCCATGGTCGACGCTTGAACCGACGCTTGCTGAGTACGCGGCCTTTTTGTCCTCAGGTATTCTGGAGAATAAGAAGGAACGTTACGTGAGACTTCGAATATGGTGGGCGGGCAATGATACCCGCCGCGGAGTCCAGCATGCTACGACAATGACTAACATCGAGACGGAAAATCTCCGCTCGCTCCTGGCCCTTCTCGACGAGAGGAAAGACAATGACCGAATCATGAAAGCAGAGGCTTTGCGGGAGTTGGGGATGTTCGAGGATGTAGAGGAATTACTGGCAAAGCCACTCGAAGAGAGACTGATGCAAGCCGCTGGACTCATTTGTACCCTCAGCCGGAAAAGAGATTCGGCGGTTGCTGAGATGAAGTTCAAGTAACCGAAAGGAGTGCTATTAATGATTTGGAAGATATTACTTTGGGGGTCACTCCTATACATTGCCTGCGTTGTTATTTGGAGACTGTTTATCGCTATTATAGCGATTATTGAGAATTATGGAGAGAATGGACTGGCTGCTGCTGTAATGACAGCAATTGTAGCTTTTTTCATCAACGTATGGGACTTGGCGAAGTTTGCATTTACACTTTTGATCCTTATTTTAATAGTTAAGAGTTGTGGACACATTAGATAATCTACAATGAAACGAAAGTGCAAAGGCTTCTCAATATGTGGCTTTTCTGGCTACTTCTATAAGACAGCCGATAGCAATGCCTACAAGCAAAATAGCGTTTCCTGCGTGGCAGGTAGAGCTTCCCCACTCGCCTTCGGCACTTCGGGCAGAGGAACCACCATCTTGCGCCACCAAAATGGGGCCTCGTTTTCTGGAATGAGACCGGTTCTTCGACAGCCTGAGCATCGCACTCGTATGAGAGAATAAGCATCGGTTCTGTGTCGCTCTCGGGAAGGGATAGATAGCCGATTGAGGATAGTTTGGACTGCACCCCTGACGTTGGACAAAGTATGTTAGAGTAACGGGCAGGACCCGA
>CAZDLM010000007.1:35151-79860 GCA_964506465.1 uncultured Syntrophaceae bacterium | reverse complement strand
CACGCCGGATGTCATGGAGAATTCCGGCAAGATGCGCAAGCCGGATGCGGCGCTGCAGTTCCGCCCGGGAGATGTCCGGCCCACTTTCGATCATGACCAGCGCCCCGCTTTCCACCGCCACCTTGGTGGAGTGGTCAAGCCCGTGCCCGAGGCGGTCGCCGCGCTCTTCAACGATCGCGGCGCAGGCCCTTGCCGAGGCGTCATTCCGATACATCCGGCCGGAGAGGGCGATTTCGGCATTGCGCTCCGCGTAAAAACGGGGCCTGCCAACTCCGGCCGCTATCCGGCGGGACAAGCACCGGGCTTCTTCATAAGAGAGAGCCTCCAAATCGCTGCCTCCTACAGGAAGAGATTTCTCAGGGCCTTCCCCGTGTCCTCAACGCCGAAAGGCTTGGCCAGCACTCCGGAAGCTCCGTCCCGCATAAACGCGGACTCGTCGACCGTATCCTTGTAGTCGACGGTGACCAGAATTCGCACGTTCGCATCAATTTCCCGCAGGCGGGCCATCGTGCGCCGGACGTCTTCGTCACTGTCGGCCGACCAGGGTATCAGAACCGCCGCATAGGGCTGACGGTCATTCAGCGCCGCGCCAAAGCGGGTGACCGTCTCTTCAACCGTCCCGGCGAATTCCACCCGGCAGTGCAGGAAGTTCAGGATGATGCCGGAAGTCTGCCGGATGTTATCGTCCATCTCCTGCATCAGGATTCTGCGGTCGCTCTTCGCAGCCGGCTCATTCGGCTTTTCCTGCCCCGCTGTCTGTGAAATCGGCAGCCAAAGCTGCAGGCTCGTTCCCTTTCCTTTTCCCGATTCTGCGCGGATCCAGCCGCCGTGCTTCCGGGCGATGGAATAGCAGAGGGCCAGCCCCAGCCCCTTGTCCTTGTGCCCGTCGCGCGCGGAGAAATGCGGGTCAAAGAGGGTCTGCAGTTCATCCTGTGACAGAGCCACCCCGTCATCCTTGACGGTCAGCCTGATGTACCGGCCCTCCGTTATCGGCGCTTCGTCGGCGGATACCTGCCTGTTTTCAGCCCTGATCATCAGGATTCCACCGTTCGGCATTTGCTGCAGGGCGCGGCGGATCAGACCCCGGATCACCCTCCGGATCTGGACGACATCGATATCGACCATCCACAGATCTTCCAGCAGGAAGAAATTGCAGACGACATTGGACCCCTGCAGGAGGATGGCGGCCTCTTCTCGAATGAGCGGGGGCAGAGACGCGGGCGACTTGCAGGGCTCACGGCTCATGGAGAAGGTGAGCAACTGGTGGGTCAGTTCCTTGGCCTGGTGCCCGAATTTCTCCGCAAGCGAAAGGACTTCCTCTATGCTGCTGTCTTCGTCTCCAGCCGATAGTTTCGCCCATACGACTTTTCCCAGGATGGCGGAAAGGAGCCGGTTGAACTCGTGGGCGACTCCCTCAGCCATTGTGCTGAGTGATTCCATCTTCTGCATCCGGAGGAGCTCTTCCTCCGCCCGGCGGCGATCCGTGATGTCTTCGAGCGTCTCGACGGCCCCCCTGACGTTTCCGGCGGAGTCGCGGATAATCGCGGCTGTGAAGCGCAGCCACTTCCCCCTGTTGCCCAGCTCCGCAAAAAAATCCGTCGCTTCATAGGCTTCTTCAATGAGTTTCGACTTGCGGCATTTTTCGCTGTACCAGCGGGGGATATCCTGAATCGTCTGGTCGACGAGCACGTCCGCCAGGCTGGGCCGCTCCTCGCTGTAGAAAGCCCTCCACTGTTGAGACGTGCCGATCACTTCTTTCGCCGGAATTCCCGTCAGCTCCTGCAGCGCCTTGTTCCAGTAAATGATCCGGTGGTCCTTGCCGATGACGAAGGCCGGTATCGGGGAACCCTCCAGGATGCTGTAGAGAAGCTGTTCGCTTTCCATCAGCGCTCCCTGCGCCTGCTCCAGGGAAGCTTCGTGGTCCTTCATATCGGCGATGACGCTTCGGGCCTGCCGAAGTTCTTCGAGGACCTGTTCCATCGTCTGGGGCGCTTTTTCCATGGGGTGGCACCTCTTGGCGAGTCTGTCTCGGCTTCCGGGCGAAAAAAGGACACTGATCATGTAAAACGATTCCGGATGCATTTCAACCGAAATCCGCGTCCTCGGGCAACGGAGAAAAGGTTGTGACCTTCGCACTCGTCCAAATCTTGACAAAGCGCAAACGAAGTACTTCAATGTCATAGGCATGACTTCTTGAAGGTGTACAAGGCATGCAGAGCGGATGAAGGACTATGAAACCCGTCTCCATTGAAGTCGTCAGCAATCTTTTCACCTCTCTCGGCAACTGCCGGCACTGCGACCTGCTGTTTCAGGAGAGCGGCGTCGGTCCGGCGGTACAGGAAGAGGATCGAAATGCCTATCCGCCGCAGTTTCATGAGGAATGGCGGAAGCTGCGGGAGATCATGCTGGAACTCAAGCACCTCTATCGGCACAGGATCGACTTTCGACTGATCGAAGCCGATTCTCTGCTAGGACTGTACAAGGCGGTGCGGCACCGGTTCCGGAAGTACCCGGCCTTCATTCTGGACAAGAAGGACGTCTACAGCGGCTGGGAGATCGAAAAGATCGAGAGCCTCCTGGATATGCGTCTCCGGGACGGGCGGAAGTCCGCCTCGACCTGAAGAGGGCCTTGTTGCCTTTCTCTCCTGCGGGATCAGAAAGGCAGCTTGAGACCGGATCTCCCACCGGCCCCTGATTTCAAGAGTCCATCCCCGATGTTGAGCCGTTCGGCCAGCTCTCTGCCGACGCCGTCCAGCCCGGCGATTTCCGAATTCGCACCGCCGAGCGGGCCCTTCACCTTTTCCATGACGGCGGCCTGCAGGTCGCCCTGGAATTTGCCGAGTTGAGCCTGAATCTGCCTGCCGACAGCGTTTTTCAGCACCTGATCCAGATCGGAGGAGAAGTCGATCCTGTAATCCTGCCGGGTCCCCGAGATCTCCGCGTCTGCCCGGAATGCCTTGACGTCGGCGAGGGCGCCGCTCACGGCCTTGGCGACGGGGCCGGCGTCCGCCTTTATCTGCGCCGCCATCTCGACGGATTGGATCCGGGACGACAGCTTCGCCGCCAGAGACGGACCGCTCAAGCCCGCCTTTGCGTCCAGGTCCGCCGCCGCCTGCTTCAGGGTAAGCCCGATGCCGCCCGTCTCGCCAAAGGAGAAGTTGTCCAGTTGGACGCCCCGCAGGGTCGCCGCGACCTTGTCCAGAGGCTTCTAGGGATCCATGCGGTTGATTTCGCCGTCCAGATGGATGGATTTCAATCCCTGAAGCCTGTCGCCGGCAAAGGTAAACGTAAGTGGTTTGCCCAGAACAGGCTGATCGGGCGTGATGTTGTGGATTTGGCCGCGGACAGTCCCAGCAGGAATCTCCACGGATACTCGAGTCAGTCTCACAAGGAGATCGGGCAGGGGCTCGCGTTCGGGAAACCGGACGTCGACACCCTTGCCGCGAAGCGGTTTGACCGTTTCGGCGCTCCCCTCCCGGGTGGAGGTTCGGGAGAGGAGGGGATCGAGCTTCGCGTGCCATCCCAGCCCCTTTTCGATCCACCGTCCGACGGCGCCGCCGAGCAGCGATGCGCTCAGATTGGCGAGGCCCGCACCGGAGAGGGAATACTTCTCCATCAGACGCCGAAGATCCGCAGACGGCGCATTCATGGCTTCGTCGTAACGCCTTCGCAGATCCGACCTGCTGCGGGTGAAGTCCTGCCTGGCCGCCTGGAGGCGATCGAGATCGCGTTTCAGTTCCTCTTGAAGCTTGGCGGCCTCGCCGACGCCGCCCACGATGCCGCCGACACCGCCCCTTCCCGTCCCTTTGAGGTTTTCCAGGCGCTGCTGGTAGGCCTTCAATTTCGCGCGGTCCGGGAGTTCCGCGAGGTTCTTCTGCCAGCGCAATTTCTCGGCTTCCACGTCGCGCCTGAGGACCTCGGCAAGTTTCAGGGATTGCAGATCCTCCCTGGCGAGGATCTCCTTGGGGTCGCGGAGAGAAAGATCGGGAAAGACGGACGCCCCTCGTCCGGTGCGGCCCTCCACCGCCTTCTTCGTGGGTCCTTCGGAGATGGCCCCGGACGTTCTTCTGGCCGTCCCGAAGCGGACGCCGTCCATCGCCATCTCCTCGATAATCACCTTGCGGCGCAAGAGATTCAGCCCGTCGACCGCCCCGGCGATGCGGCCGATCTCGACGGCGTTTGTCATTGGCTCGTCCGGATCGGTGACCTGCAGGCGCGTCAGCGCAAGACCCAGAGGGAACAGCGTCAGATCGGCCTTGTCGAGTTCCACCTTTGCGCCGACGGCGGCTGTTCCCGCCTTTTCGATAGCCCGTTCGATCAGATGGTCCATCACGAGCCACCAAAGGGCGGCGAGCCCGATACAGACGACCGCAAATGCCGCGACGCCCTGCCAGCGGATCCATTTTCCCATGATCAACCTCCCCATCCGGATACGGATCGGTAAAGATCGAAGAAGCGTGAGGCCGTCAGCATCTGCATGAAGCGGGTTTTCCGCACCCAGCCCAGGATGTGCTCCCGGTACTTGCGGATCAGGAAAGAGCACAATAGAACGAAAGGCACGCTCAGGACAAGGGACGTCAGGAGGCTGCCCATGACAATGGAGTTGTTGAAATGTTCCAGGCGCCAGAGTGTGGAGTTGTATAGAGAGGTCCACGGACTTTGGAGGCCCGGCGCAGTCAAAACGGCGAGTCCGATACGGTGAAAGAGGGGATCCAGGGCGTAGGCAATGCCGGAGAACAAGCCCAGGCCCAGGAGAAAGGCCGACAGACTTGCCTTCAGGATCAGCACGAGAAAGAGAACGGCCAGGTTGTGGAGGCTCCACAGAGGCGTAAGTCCGGCGATCATCGCCAGGCACAACCCCAGGCTGATTTCCCAGGGCTCGGTGTTGGAGTTCAGGACCTTCAGGAATTTCGCAATCAGCCGCATGATCACCTCCTTGTCGATGGGAAGGGCGCCCATTCCGATCGGACACGGGACGCTTGCGGTGCGCCGGATCGCTACCCGTTTCCTTTCGCGAAGTCGTCGGCGAGGATCAAGGCCAAGTCGATCTTCTCCAGGCCCTTGTCGAGATCCTCTTTGCCGATGCACAGCGGCGGAGCCACCATGAGGACATTCCAGCGCATCTCCACGAAGACGCCCTCTTCCTTCAGCTTCCCGACGAGTTTCCCCGCCAGCGGATGTTTCTGCTCATAGAAGCGCACGGTCCAGGGAATGAGCGGCTCCCGCGTTTTCTTGCTTTTTACGAGCTCGATGCCGGCGAAGAGCCCTCTGCCGCGTACCTCGCCCACGGAAGGGTGCTTCTCCCGGATCCGCTCCAGTCTCTCCATGAGATACTGCCCGAGAACCCGCGAGTTTTCAATGAGCCCCTCGTCGCGATAGACGTCGATCGCCGCAATCGCCGCCGCCGCGACGATGGGGTTTCCCATCTGCGTCGACCCGGCATACAGAATGCGGTCGTCGAAGTACTCGGCGACCTTGCGGCGCAGCATGACCACGCCCAGAGGCAGGGCGCCATTGGTGATTCCCTTCGAGGCGGTGATCATGTCCGGCACCACGTTCCAGAGGTCGGCGGCGAACCAATTCCCCGTCCTGCCGAAGCCAGTCATCACCTCGTCGAAGATGAGCAGGATGCCGTAGTCGTCGCAGATCTTTCGCAGGCGCTGCATGTATCCCTCGGGAGGAACGATGCGGCAGTTGCTGCCGGTGATCGGTTCCATCATGATGGCCGCGATCGTCTCGGGGCCTTCCACCTCGATGACCTCGCGGATCGCCTCCGCGCAGTATAGGCCGCAGGCGGGGTAGGTCATCCTGAAGAAGCAGCGGTAGCAGTAGGGATCCCAGACGCGGATGCCGCCCTGGACGTAGGGTTCGAAGGCCCGCCGCCGGGGATCGCCGAAGACGGCGGCGCCCGCCGCCCCGCCGTGAAAGCCGCGGTACCGGGCGATGATCTTGTGCCGTCCCGTCACGGCACGGGCCAGACGGACGGCGTTCTCATTCGCCTCGGCGCCACAGTTCATGAAGAGGACCCTGTCGATGTCGCCCGGCGCAATGTCCGCCAGCATCTTTGCGAGCTTCGCGCGCGGCTCCGTCGCCGCCGAAGGGTAAGCGTAGCAGAGTCTCTCCGCCTGGTCTTTGATGGCCTGGATGATCCGCGGATGTTGATGTCCCGCGTTGACGTTGAAGAGCTGCGAGCAGAAGTCGAGATAGCATTTCCCCTTGTCATCCCAGAAGTAAACTCCCAGGCCTCCCGCCATCACGAAAGGTTTGAAGCTCTTCTGCGTCGACCACGGATGCAGCACGTGGTCCTGCTCGAACCGAATGATCTCCTTCGCGTCTAAAGGCGCCATGAAATGATCTCCTCTCGAATCTTGTCTATTGCCGCTTATGCCGTCAGCGGAAAAACTGGCAGAACGCCTTCAACTCATTGAAATTCTGAATCGGATCGGAATGCCGTGGTTTCATCCTCCTGTGTCGACCTTCACTTCGGCTGCTTCATTTTTTGGCCTTCCACGTCGGCAATGCAAGCCTCGATAATGGCAAGGGCTTTGTCCATCTCGTCCTTTGAAATCGTCAGCGCCGGCGTCAGCGTGAGGATGTTGCCCATCGTGAGCTTGAAGCTGAGCCCTCGGGACAGCGCTCCGTACATCACGGCCTCCGCTTCGTCCGTCGCCCGTTCCCTCGTCTTCCGGTTCTTCACCAGTTCGATGCCGAGAAACAGGCCGATGCCGCGCACATCCCCGATCAGGGGATGACGCTCCATCATCCCCCGCATTCTTTTCAGGGCAAAAGCTCCCAGATCCCGCGAATGCTGCACCAGATTGTTCTTTTCGATGTACTCGATCGTCGCCAGCGCTGCCGCGCAGGCCGCGGGGCTCTTTTCGTGCGTGTAGTGCCCCAGCGCGCTCTTGCCCGCCACGTCCAGATCTTCTCTGGCGATCATCGCCGCCAGCGGGAATACCCCTCCGCCGAGCCCCTTGCCGATCACCAGGATATCCGGAACGATCCCGAAGTTCTCGCAGGTGAACATCTTCCCCGTCCGGCCCAGCGCATGCGGAATCTCGTCGAAGATCAGGAGGGCGCCATGCCTGTCGCAGGCTTCCCGGACGATCCGCCAGTACTCCGGTTTCGGCACGTAGGGCGTGCTCCGCATCGGCTCGGCCACCACTGCGGCGATGTCGCCTTCCTTCTCCATGATGTAATCGACATACCGGGCGCAGGTCATGTCGCATCCACCGCGCTCGAAGCAACCGAAGATGCAGTGGTATTCGTCAGGCGGCGGCACGTGTTCCGTTCCCGGCAGCAGGGGCCCGATATCCTGGCGGAACACCGCCTCGCCTCCGATCGATATGGCGTCCAGCGAGGCCCCGTGAAAGGAGTCCCACATGGAGATGGTCTTGTGCCGTCCTGTGGCGATCCTCGCCAGCTTCAGCGCCATGCCGATCGCGCTGGTTCCGCCCGGCGCGAGCAGCACCTTGTTCAGCTTTCCCGGCGCCAGTTCCGCCAGCTTTTTGGCCAGTTCCACCGCCCTCCAATTCGTATAGCGCCTGGGGCAGAACGACAGCTCGGCCAACTGCTCCTTGATCGCGGCGATCACCTCCGGATTTCCGAAACCGACCTGATGGACGTTGTTGCCGTGGAAATCCATGTACCGGCGGCCCTGCAGGTCTTCGATCCAGATCCCTTCGCAGGCCCGCAGGCCGTTCAGGCAGGGCGTGGAAAGCGACTGCTTCAGGAAGTATTTCTCATCTTCGGCCAGGAGGCGCCGCGTGTCGTCGTCCAGATTTTCGTCCTGCCAGGCCTTCCGCCGCCGCGACAGGTTGATGTCTCCTTCGGAGCGATGAAGTTTCTCCATGGTTCCCCCCTCTATCTCATGGGCATGTGATCACGCCTGTGGTTCCTTCTCCCCGACCTCGACGCCGGCGATCCGCTCCATGGGCTGGATCACCGCCGCAAGATGTTCGCCTCCATGGCCGAGGCCGCGCGCTTCCTGGTAGATCTGCTGCGCCACGGCGGGAAGCATCAGACGCACGCCGTTTTCCCGGGCCGTCCGGAGGGCGCATTCCAGGTCCTTGATCATTCCTTCGACCGTGAAGGTTGCAGAGAAGTTCCGCGGGAGGATGGCCTTGGGAACGGCACTGTCGAGCGCCCGGCACTGGCCGGAACTGAGGTGCAGTACATTGAAAAGTTTCCGGGGATCGAGGCCCAGTTTCGTTCCGAGCACCATGGCCTCTGCGACCAGGACGTGGGCGGTTCCGGTGAGAATCTGGTTGCAGATCTTGGCCGAGCAGCCGGCGCCGACCGGTCCCATGTGAAAGATATTCTTTCCGAAGGTCTCCAGCACCGGCCGCACCTTTTCCAGGACCGCCGCCTCTCCGCCGACCATGACGCTGAGCGTTCCCTTTTCCGCCCCGCTCGGGCCGCCGCTGACGGGCGCATCGAGAAAGGCAATCCCCGCGGTCCGGAGCGCCTCGGCGATCTTCCTGCTCGTCATGGGGTAGACCGTGCTCGCATCGATGAAGATCTGGCCGGCGCGCCCGCCTTCCATCGCCCCTCCCGGGCCTAAGTAGACCTGTTCGACTTGCTCCGGCGTTAAGAGGCAGGTCACGAGAACGTCGACGGAGCGGGCGGCCTCCGCGGGTGAAGAGGCTGCCGTTGCCCCCAGGGCGACAAGACGGCCGACGGGACCGCGGCTGCGGTTGTGCACCGTCACCGAATGCCCCGCCTTGATGAGATTCGCGGCCATGGGAAAACCCATGCGGCCGAGGCCGATATATCCGACGCGCATATTCGTATCCTCCGATTTCAGAGTCGTTATCCGCTTCCATCCCGGCGGACGGCCCGGGCAGAGCGGTGCGAAGCGCTTAAAGCGCTGAAATCCGGTTGAGGGCGCTGAGCGGCTCCTTCCCCTGAGACACCCTCAAAATGTTTTCCAGAAAAAAGGCATACCGCCTTTCGTGATATTTCAGGCCGTCGGGCATCCCCGCCGTATGCGGCGTCAGGATCACGTTGCGCATCCGGCGCAGAGGGCTGTCCTCCGGCAAGGGTTCTTTTTCAAAAACGTCGAGCCCCGCGCCGGCGATCTGCCCCGTCTGCAGCGCCTCGATCAGGGCTTCCTCATCGACGACGGGACCCCGAGACGTATTGATCAGAAAGGCGCCCGGCTTCATCAGGGCAAACTCGCGCCTTCCGATCAGCTTCCGGGTCCGGTCGTTCAGGAACGTATGCAGCGTAACGGCGTCGGCAGTCTTCAACAGCGTGTCCAGATCCGTCATCTCGATCCCCGGCTCATCTGTCACGGGACGGATATCGTACCCCAGGATCTTCATCTCGAACGCGAGGGCCCTCTTGGCCACGGCCTTGCCGATGTTGCCCATCCCGACAATCCCGAGGACCTTGCCGGCCGCTTCGGATCCGCTGTAGTCGACGCCGTACTCCCCTCGCTTCATCGCGGCGTCGAGATGGAGAATGTCCTTGTACCGGCACAGGAGGAGCGTCAGGACATGCTCCGCCACGGCGACGGTATTGACGCCCGCCGCGTTTGCCGCATGGATGCCCCTCTTCGTGCATTCGGAGACATCCACGTTGTCGAAGCCCGCCCCGGTCTGGACCAGCCTGAGTTTCGGGGCACGGTCCAGAAACGGTCCATCGACGGCGACGTGCTCCGGGATGATCACTTCCGCATCGGCCAATTCCGGTTCCGCATCTCCGGCTGCCACGACGGCGACCTTCCAATCGGAAGGGAAGCGCGCGGCTATTCTTTTTCTTGACCCTTCCGTGAAATCCCCGATGATGACGACTTTCATTTTTCCCCCTGCGCCGGGACCGTTTCGAGCCTGCGGCGGCTGCCATATCGTTTACCATATATAGAGGATGCCGCGATTCGTCCAATTGAAAAAATCAAAGGTGGGAATAAAAAAGTTATCCCGGAGGCGGGGGATAAGACGTTGAGTCGAACGGGTTCCGCGAATGGACACGCTTCAGCCCCCGGCTTCTGCCGCCCGGATCTCTTCCTTCACCCGGGCCTTCTCGGTCGGGGAGACGTCAAAGTGCCTGCGGTTGGGAGGTGCAGAGTGGAAAGGGCGATCCGAACATGGCGGTCAGGCCATCTCTCCACTCTGTGTCTCGTCGTTCTGCCTTTCCGCGGACGGCTGCAAAAGACGCGAAAAACTAGGCGGGCTCGACCATCTTCTTCGCATCCTGCTCCGCGAGGTCCATGTTGTGGCTCTTCTTTGCATGCTGCATGACGAACTCGACGATCTCCTTTTCGTCATGGCTCTTGACCATGAAATTACAGGGGCTGGGACACTGCGCTTTCTTCATCTGTTCGGCCATGATACTCACCTCCATGATCCTATTTTCTGGAAAAATTATCCTCTCGCACCTGGGGCCTGTAAATGCGTCAGTACCCTTTCCCCCTCCTCCAATTGTCTTGGCGCGATCTCACGTGACGACGGGTATTGAGCCGGAGGAAACCCGGTGTCTCAAGCGCTGCGCCCGATCTCCTGGCTGCTCTGGCGTGTCGGGCCGGGCTCGATCGTGCGGCTCTCCCACAGTCTTTCTTTCAGGATCGCTTCGATTTTTTGGTATTTCCAGTGCAGAATGTTCCTGTCGAACGCAGCGAATTCGCCGACCATCCTTGTGCGCTCTTCGGTCCCGAAATAGCTCAGGACCGGATCGTAAAAATACTGGTCTTCCTTCTGGATGTGCTGGGGATAGAACTGAGTCAGTTCCGTCAGACAGGAAACAATCTCCTGCGACGTATCCTCTCCGTCCAGGCAGCGGTTATTGGCCTGCATCCACCTGCCCACGATCTTTCTGGAATATCTGTGATCCTGCTGGAGATCATTCATAATTCTGGCGTGCTCGGGGAGGAGGTCCTTTTTTGAGAGCTCCCGAAAGAGAATGTCCTCTTCCTTGCCGTGATGGGCAAGATCGACGTACGTGCGGATGAAGTCGATGGAAAGATGCATGGAAATGGGATCGATGAAGTTCTCGTCGCGGATCCTCTTGATCTCCAGCTCAAACATGCCCAGGGTTTTCTCTATCGTTCGATGCTCCTGCATCAGGTAGCCGATGGGATTCACAGGGTCCTCCTGACTTTTCGCACTGTTGTCCTCTTATATAATTCTTGGGAATTCCTGCCTATCGTGGCAATGCTGATTTGTCCCTTCGAAAAGGAGCAATCGTCCATGGGGAAAAGATGAGATGCCGGCGCCCGTTGAAGCGGCGTTCGTGAAGCAGGAGGGACAAGTTTCCGGAAGCCCCTCATTTCCGCAGGGGACATCGGGACGGGGAGGAGCGAAGACAAGGCCAATGTTTCATTGACACATACGGCGATCCATCGTATATCTGCACCCCACAAGAGCAGCCACTCCGTCAAGAGAAACGACAATCGGCAGGGAACGTGACCGCAAGAGCCACAGATCACTTGATCCTGATTGAACGGGAGCTTGACTACCTGGGCCTCCTGAACAAAGCCCGCGAAATATACATGGAGCTTGGCCAGAACAGCGCCCTGTCTTATATCAAATCCAGCTATCACCTGTTGAGCAAAGTCTACCACCCCGATTTGAATCCGGGCAAAGAAGCCCAGGCGCACAAGTTGCAGCAGCGCCTGAATTCCATCAGTAAAATCATTGCCCAGACAAGCGATAGGGACCTGGTCGTCCTGCTCGAGAAAGGCCTGCAGCAGGGTTCGCATGAAGAAGTTCAGGCGAAGAAGAGAATCCTGATTGTGGAGGATGAATTCGGCCTTCAGGAAACCCTGCGCGACATCTTTTTGATGGAAGGCTACGATGTCCGGGTCGCCGTTGACGGCGAGGACGGATACGAAGCCTTTCTGAAATTCAATCCCGACCTGGTTTTTACCGACGTTGTCATGCCCAAGATGAGCGGGATAGAATTGGTGCGAAAGATCCGCCGGAAGAATCCCAAGATCAAGGTGATCTATATCAGTGGATTTTTCGGATTAAGGAATGTCAAACGCGACCTGAATGAAGACATGTTGAAGTTCGGTTATTCCTGCCTTTCAAAACCCTTCAAGATCAGTGCTATGCTGGAATTGGTGGACAAATATATCCACAATTCAACCGGCGTGGATCTTCATGCGTGACGGCCGGATGCAATCCTGACGTCGAAGATTGCGAAGCATTCCTCCACGGCCGTTTCATCGGCTTCGAGACATCTCTTTGCCGGGTGACCCCATCCGGGGCGACTCCGCAGCCGACGGGGTTCCTCGAGATCATTGGATGAGTTCTATCCACGAACCGGCGTGAGGGTGCGGAGAATATCCTCCTTGCCGATAATGCCGACCAGCCTGCCTTGCTCGGTAACAGGCAGGGTATGGATGTTGTGCTTCACCATCAAGGTGGCGACGTCCTCCAGGCTCGTTTCCGGGTCAACCGTTATGGGATCAGGCGTCATCGCGTCGGACACCTTGAAGGCTGCCATCTTCCTCACTTCCTTCTCGATGTTCTTTTGAGAAGACAGCGGAATCATGGAATCGAGCAGCACGAAGAAGGAAGGCAGCCGGATCTTCTTCTGCTGGGCGATCAGGTCGGACTGGCAGATGATTCCCTTCACGCGCCCCTCGTCGTCAACCACGGGAAGGCCGCTGAGGTGGTTGTCAAGCATCAGCTTCGCCGCCTGAATGATCTCCGTGTCTGCACCGACCGTAATGACGTCCCGCGTCATAATATCCTTGGCTTTCATCATCGATTCATCTCCTTGAAACCATTTTACCGCCGATCGCTACCGAAAGCCACTATTTGGATTTCATGTGACAGAAATCCAATCCAAGACATATCGACATCAGAAATCAGACTTCTCCTGATTACCCCGAATGTTTTTCCATCGTACGATGTCAAAGACTGCCCGCCGGTCGCCGGGTGCGGCTTCCGGCAATATCGACTTTCGGAAGGACAAGGCGCTCATGAAATCTGATGACATCAGCAGCAGAAACGACCTGGACGCATTGATCCGGATTCTGCACCTGGGATTGGTGGTATTCGGATTGCTGGCCCTGATGACCGGAGACTATGCGGGAGACTATAAGAGAGCGGCGAGCCCCGGCTTTATCGTTCACGGATGGATCGGAATCGGCGTGACGGTTTTCGTGGCCTTGCGGCTTGCTTATGGAATTCTGGGACCCGCCCACGCCCGTTTCAGCAACTGGCTTCCATACAGCAGAGAACGTTTCGGGCTTGTCTTGGAAGACATAACGGGCCTGCTGAAATTCCGATTACCGGACCGGAAGCCGCATCAAGGTCTGGCCGCTCTCGTGGAAATGTCGGGTCTGCTGCTGTTTTCCTTCTTGGCGATCACAGGAGTCCTGCTTTTCCTTACCATTGATCCGGGCCACCGAGCGGTGGGTGCGGTGCGCTTCATCAAGGAAATCCACGAAGCGGGAGAAGTACTGCTCCCGCTGTTCTTCCTGGGTCATGGCGGGGCGGTCCTCCTGCATGCCATCGCCGGGAAGCACCTCTGGCGAAAGATGATCTTCTTGAAGGAAAGTTGAAGCCTCTGAATTCAGAGGTCCTTCAGCAGTCTGTTCGCGGGCATCTTCTCGATGGTCCTCCGGAAGATCTCGACTGTCTCCGACAGGGCGGCGAATTCCGGCGTATGGGAGAAGGGCATCGTGTTGCTCCCCCGGAGTTCCATGGCATCGACGACATGCGAAATGGTCAGGGCGTTGATGTCGCGTGCCGGCTGGAATCCTCTCTCCCCGTCCTTCCCCGTGTCCGTGCCGGAGAGGATGTTGCTTTGGGTCAGCTCAAAAAGGATCTCGTTGACGAGACGGATCGGGATTTCAAGCTCGCGCGAAACCTGCCCGGCGGTCAGGGCGGCTTCGCCGCGCGCGAAGTTCCGGATGACGCGCTGCGCGATCTGAAGGGATAGCAGCGTCTTGAGACGGCGACTGGCCTGAAGGGCGTCGGGCTCGAATTCATAGGTGTCCACGTTCTGGTGGGCAAAGGACAGCTCAGCGCCGTAGAGGACGATCAGCCAGCTCAACTGGAGCCAGACGAGGAAGAGCGGAAACGCGGCGAAACTGCCGTAGATCGCATTGTATTTCGCGGCTCCAACCTGAAAGGTGATGTACGCCCATTGCACGATCTCAAAGACGGTGCCGGTGATGATTCCGGCGAGCAGGGCCGAGGTAAAGTGAACCTTCGTATTCGGCATGAAGATGTACAGGAACGTGAACAGTCCCCAAAGGATGCTGTACGGCAGAAGCTTCATTAGAAAGAAGACGATGGGACTGAATACCCCCAGGACGGTGATTTTTTCCAGGATCAGCGTCACTTGCGTGGTGACGAAGACGGTTACGCTGCTGGAGAGGATGATGAGGACCGGGCAGATCAGCATCAGGGACAGGTAGTCTCCGAATTTCCGTCCCAGGGGGCGCTGCTCTTTGATCCCCCAGATGTCGTTCAGGGACTCTTCGATCTGCCCGAGCACCTTGATGACGGCCCAGAAAAGAACGATTACGCCTATGCCCGCCAGCAATCCTCCCTTGGTGCTTTCCAGGAGGGAGTGGGAGAACTGGACGACATTGTCGACGATCTCCTCGTGCCCGGCCAGTTTGGCGCGCAACTGCGATTCCAGCATCTTCTCGAAACCGAATCCTTTCGCGACTCCGAAGGCCATGGCGGCGACCGGCACGATGGAGATCAGCGAGTAGAAGGTGAGTGCCGACGCCCGGAGCTGGCACTTGTCTTCATCGAATCCCCGGATGGAGAGAATCAGCACCCGCAGAAGCGTCAGGAAAAAGGATTTGCCCGGGGGAAGGTCTGTCCGCCGGATGCGCCAGACATCGCGTTTGATGAAAACCACTATCTTCGGAATGATCTTCGAGATCGTCTTCATGGTCCACGCTCGATCGGTCGATATCCACGCGCCTCAAGAGGGGATCTCTGATAACGCGATGCGTCTTCTTTCCAAAGTATACAAAGAAAGACATGACGTCAATGGAATACACCGGCTCGAGGGGGCCGGAAATGAGGACGGGGAGAAAGCGGCGGGATGGGCTCGTAAAAAAGGAGGAGAAAACGAGCCCATCCGACCGTAGGAGAAGGGAGGGTTGGCCTAACGATTTCTTTCTATCCGCAAATTCCAAATATATCAAGAATTATCGATATTTATAAATGCTATAGGCGCCTTGATTTTTGCAATACCTGCTAAGCCGTCCGTGGAGTGCAGAAGCAAAGGAGCGATCTCAAGACGAGAGACGGACGATTCTCTCTCCGAGCGAGCGCCTGCCTTCTTGTGGTATTGTCTTTGCGTCGTGTTGAAAAAAAAGAAGCTCCTGTCTACAATGAAAGACGGCGGGAACGCATCTCACCGAGGGTTGAACGAAGGCGCGCTTGAGGGCGCAGGTTGACAGGGACATCGATTGAGAGGGAAGGAATCATCACGGGGACGGAGGTTTTTTTGCCATGTATCAGAAGGTCCTGGTTCCTCTTGACGGCTCCGCGCTGGCCGAGTGCGCGTTGTCGGAGTTGAGGCATCTGGCAAGTGGAGATTTCGTCGGAGAGGTCCTTCTGGTCACCGTGATTGAAACTCATGGGAGGGCTTTTGCGGACGGCGCCCATGCTTCCGCTTTGAGATGGGCGCAGCGCGAAAAAGCGCATATCTATCTGGATCACATCAGAAGGCAGCTTCTCTCGGAGGGAATCCGGACCAAAATGGAGTTGTTGGAAGGACGTCCCGCCTCATCCATTGTATCTTACGCCGAGCAGAACGGCGTTCATCTCATTCTCATCGCCACTCACGGCTACACCGGCATGAAGAAGATGATGCTCGGCAGCGTGGCTCTTCACGTTCTGCACGACGCCCGCGTGCCTGTGCTCCTGATCCGCCCGGAGGAATGCCGCTGACGATTCCCCTCTATTCAGTCGATTTCAGCCGGGACCTTCGCGCGCAAATGGACTTCCGTTGCCATGACGACTTTTCTTTCCTGAAGCGTTGCCTGACAGCAAATCACCTGCTCTGGAGCAGATTACGGGTCGGTGCCCAGCGGGAAGATCCTGTTGTAGAAATCGGGGTCCTGTTTGTAGGAACCTGATTCCCTGAACGTCTGTCCGCAGGCGATCAAGAAAAGACATAGCACTGCCAGAAAGAGAATCACTCTTTTCATACTGCCTCCGCTTGCCGTCGCCGGCACCGTTTCTTCAGGGGCGCGATGAAACAATCGCCCTCTTTTTCGTTCACGCTTTTGGGGGCGCTTGATACGCCGCATCCGGCGCTTCTGAAATAGTGTACTGCCGTGCAGAGGTCGTGACAATCATACAAACTCTCATTTCTGACTTCGAAATTTCTTACATGCACCGGGGCGTCGATATAGACCTTGACTGCTGAGGGGCGCCCCAGACTATCAGAAAGGAATTGGAGACAAGGGTGAAAGGAACCCGACTGGAAAGATGCAGCGGTGAAGCGGTCAGCGAGCCGCGTTGCCGCTTGATGAGCGGCGGCGGAGGGGATGAGGGGCAGAGAGAAGACATCCTAGTTACACCGGGTCAGGCCTGCGCGGTTTCCTTGCGTTTCTTCAGGGCGAGGGCCTCCTTCAGGCCCTTCTCGCGGATCACCTTGAACTTCAGCCGGGTCTCGGTCGCGCGGTAGAAACGGGTTCCATATTTCCGGAGCAGGCGTTCGTCGACGGCGAACCCGAGGCCGGGCGCAACGAAGGGCTGGAGCATGGCATCCTTATCCGGAAGAATGGGCGCGATGATCCCCTCGCGGAATTCGGGGATCCACGAAGGTTCTTCAAGGGGATACTCCAGGGGCAGGCTGTTGCCCGGATCGGCGAGGACCATGTTCCAGTTGACGTAGAACCCGATGCCGTTGGTCCAGGTATGGGGCGAAAAGGCGCGGCCCCGCTTCCGGCAGGCGTCGAGGACCTGTCGCACCTGGGCGATGCCGCCCGCGAAGGTGGCGTCCGGTTGGTAGATGTCGAAGCAGTCTTTCTCCAGCATGATCTTGATCTCGTCCCATCCGTAGTTCAGTTCAGCGCCGGAAAGGGGAACATATCCCAGCCGTTTCAGGGCGGCGTTGCCGTCGTAGTCCCGCGAGTCGAGGGGTTCCTCGAGCCATGCCATGGTATTGTCCCGGCAGGCCCTGGCGAATTCCGATGCCCGTTCGAGGTTCCAGGCGGGTATCTTGTCGACGATCGTGACGAGCCAGCCCTGGTTCGCATCCACGCCGAGGCGCAGGGAATCGCCGACGCCCTTGCGGATCGCCTCGATGTGCCGGATGTCCTCCCGGAGCTCCAGGTTCTTTACCCGGAGCTTGGCCGTCTTGAACCCCTTTGCCCGCTGCGCGAGGAGCTCTTCCACGCGCTTTTCCGGGGAGTGCATTTCTCCGGTGGAGCAGTAGACCTCCACCGGACGGGCCCTGCCCCCGAGGAGTTCATACACCGGCTTCCCCGCCTTCTTGCCGAGGATGTCCCAGCAGGCAGGTTCGATCCAGAAGTTGCGCCACCCCAGAATCCCCGCCTGCTTCAAGAGGGCCTGGATGCCGGTGATGTCCGTCGGATCGGCGCCCAGCAGATAGCCGCCGATGAGGTCTCCCAGCCCCTCCCGTTCCTTTCCCATGGCGGAACCGGCGGAGAAGCCCTCGATCCCCTCGTCCGTGACAATCCGGATGAGGGTGAACCGGTTGTGCGTCTGCGGATAACCGGGGATCCAGGTCGGCCAGAAGGTCTCCCGCAGGGGCACCGACACGTGGTACAGGTCAAAGGCCGTGATCTTCATCTCTTTCCTCCTTTCGGCCGGGCGCAGATGCGGATCGCCTCGCCTTTCCGCAGGGCATTTGCCTCGTGCTTGATGCTCACGGCGTCAGCCTCCAACGGATCTTCCACGCACCCTTCTCTTGCTCCTTTTCAAGACACACGATCCCGGCAGTAGGAAACTCCACGATCCGCCTGTCCTGATTTCCGGTAACCAGATAGGAGGCCAGCTTCTCCAGAAATGGAAGATGGCCGACGAGCATGATGTTGTCTTCGCTCTCAATCAAAGGCAGAATGCCGGAAATGTCGTCCTTCGGATTCATTCCCTCCGTTTCGGCAATTCCGGAGGACGGTTTCAGGTAGCCCTGGAGGATTGAGGCAGTCTGCATTGCGCGCATCTTGCCGCTGTGAAAGATCTTGGTGATGATCAGATCCTTCTTTGCGGCCCGTTCCGCCACGTGCCTTACTTCCTTCAGACCCCGGTTCGACAAAGGACGATCGGAGTTCATCTCTTTCAGGACGGCCTCGCCATGCCGCACCAGATATAACGCCATACGGACTCCTGCTGTCTGTACAATAAGCTTTTGTGAGGCTGCATCCTGCCGGCTTGCCTCATCTTCCCGCCACGCCTTCCGGCAACTCGATACTTCATAACACCTTTGGCATCAGGTTTCCGCAAAATCTTCAACCGTGCCGGAATTTGAAGGGATTCGATTCGGAATGCGTCATGTTGTTTTCTTCGATATCATGCTATGGAGATATAACAATGCCGGTGAATTTTCCGCTGTTGCGAAGTGTGAAGAATCGGCCCGCGATAAACGCTTCAGCGTTTTCAGGGCATGAACGGCCGGATGAACTGAACCGAAGAATCGCCCGTATACGGGAAGAAGGAGACAGACAAGAATGTATGAGAGTGATGCTGCTAAGGCAAAAGAGGCCGTCCAGGATATGATAAGAAAAGGCCCTACAAAGCTGATGGTGATTGTGGGTGTCATCATCTTCATCCTGGTTTTCATGCGGCCATGGGTGCAGGTCGGCGCGGGACAAAGGGGTATTGTCCTCAATTTCGGCGCCGTGCAGAAACAGGTCCTGGGGGAAGGCCTGCATTTTCGGATACCGGTGATGCAGGAAGTTGCGCTGATGGATGTGAAGGTTCAGAAGGCCGAGACGGATGCGGCGGCAGCTTCGGCGGACCTGCAGGATGTCAGTTCCCGGGTGGCATTGAATTATCATGTCGTTCCGGATAAGGCCAATGTCGTCTACCAGACCATCGGCGTCCAATTCAAGGAACGCATCATCGACCCCGCCATTTTGGAGGTCGTCAAGGCCGTAACCGCCAAATACACGGCGGAAGAGCTTATCACGAAGAGGCCGGCCGTCAGCGAGGCGATGCGGTTGGCGCTGGCGGAAAGGCTGCTGGTAAACAACATTGCCGTTGACGCTTTTTCCATCGTGATCTTCAGCTTCTCGAAGGTCTTTACCGAGGCGATCGAAGCCAAACAGACGGCGGAGCAATTGGCGTTAAAGGCGAAACGGGACCTCGACAGGATCAAGATCGAGGCGGAACAGAAGATCACGGCGGCGCGGGCTGAGGCGGAGTCTCTCCGGCTGCAGAGGGCAAACATTTCGCCAGACCTGATTGAGTTGCGGAGAATCGAAGCCAATATGAAGGCCATTGAAAAGTGGAATGGTATTCTGCCCCAGGTGACGGGGTCCGGCGCCGTCCCGCTGATTGGCCTTGGCGATACGCCGAAAGCGGTTAAACCATAAGAAACGAAGAAATGATCGAAGGAAAGGAAAGATTGATGAAGAAGGAAGATTTCATACTGTTCAGCGGCGGCGCCCAGGGGGCGGAAGCCGAATTTGGGGCCAATGCGGAAAAATACGGGATCGAAGAGGTCAACTTCACCTTTGACGGACACACCATCGTTCGAAACAGAGGCCTGCGGGTCTTGAATCATGAGGAGCTGAAAAACGGCGATGTTTCACTCGAATACATTTCCAAGCTGATGAACCGCCGCTATACGGACAACACGACATTCCGCAAGATTCTGCAGACCATCTGGTACCAGATCAATAACGGACAGGAAATCTTTGTCGTCGGAGAGATACTGGAAGACAAGACGGTAAAGGGCGGCACTGGTTGGGGTGCGGAATTCAGCAAGCTCTGCAACAAACCTCTGCATGTATTTGATCAGAAACTTGATGCATGGTTTACGTGGGATAGGACGTTATGGGTGAAACGGGACAGGGGCGATGACCCTGTTATCAGCAAGAGTCACTTTACCGGAACGGGGACACGCTTCCTGGAGGAAAACGGCAGGAAGGCAATCGTGGAATTGTTCGCTAGAACGTGCCGTTGAGCCGGATCTCGACGGCGTTCGGGATAGGATGGGAAACAGGCGGGGGGATAGCCGAATGATGGTTAACCCCCCGCTTATTTTGGCGCACCCGGCGCAATGCACCGGAAGGATTGAGATTGAGAGGACGGTAAAAATAATTTATGGTAGTATCCAACCCGGCGTCATCAAGTGCATTTTCAGCAGGGAGGAACCAGTAAAACATGGGCAATATTTCATCCATCCTCATCAGGAATGCGAATATCATCGATGGTACGGGTCGGCCCGCCAGGAGAGGCGACCTCGCAGTCGATCACGGCGTGCAATAGGGCGGAAACATCGCTCATCATGAAAGAAGGGGAGATTATTATCAACAGAAACGGCGGAGCGGGAGGAGCACAGAATGGCAATCGATAAGGCAAAGAACCCGTCAACATGGATCACCAAAATCATCCGGGACTGGGTGAAAACATCATCCGAGAACACCCTTGCAAGCGCATCCCGCGAAAAGGCCTGGGATGAGCCGCTTGTGGGATTTTCCCGAGGCGACGATGCCTGCTGGGAATCCTTCAAAGAACATGTCGGACCTTTCCACTGGACCCCCGAAGAGGCATTCGAAAAGGCATTCCCCGGCAGTTGCGTGCCGCCGCACCATCTGACGGTGATCAGTTGGGTTCTCCCCCAGATGAAGCAGACAAAAATGGACTCGAGGAAGGAAAAGACCTATCCGCCGGAGAGATGGGCGCGGTCGCGGTTCTACGGGGAAGTGGTCAACGAGAAGCTCCGCAGGCACGTCGTTTCGGAACTTGCGAAGGCGGATATCAGGGCGACAGCGCCCGTGCTTGATCCACAGTGGTCGCGCATGTCTTCAGACAAGTTTGTCTTTGCCTCCATGTGGTCAGAACGCCACGCAGCCTTTGTGGCGGGGTTGGGGACCTTCGGACTCTGCGACGGACTGATCACCCCAAAGGGCAAGGCCATGCGTGTCGGATCGGTCGTGGCGGAAATCCAAGTCTCGCCAACGGCGCGGCCCTACCAGAGTCATCGGGAATACTGCCTGTGGTTCAGCCGGGGAACGTGCCGGAAATGCGTTCAGCGGTGCCCCGTGGGCGCCCTCTCGGAGAAGGGGCACGATAAGATTGCCTGTATGAAACACGTACACGAAACCTGTCAGCGATACATCAGCCGGCATTACGGCTTCGACGGTTATGCATGCGGGCTCTGTCAAACGGGAGTTCCCTGCGAATCCCGAATCCCCGTCATGGAGGGAGATGAAAAGGAAGGATGATGACCGTGTCTTCCAGACGAATGCGCGACTGCGCAGACGGATGATTTCAAAGGAGGACACGACGTGAAGAAGAGTGTCGCCCAAGTATTGATCGCAGTGACGGCTGCGGCAATGCTGATCCTGCCTGGAGTCGCGATAGCCAGGGACCCGGCAAGCGGAAATGAAAAGGGAGGAGGCTGCATCCCGATGATGATGAAAAGGATGGGCAAACCCGAGGAGGTAGCTGGCCGCTGGAGGTGAGCCGGGACGAGCAGGCTATTGCCAATGGCTTTTTCGGTGAAATGGATGTTGCCAGCCATGGGAAAATCAAGGTGCTGAATAATCCCATCAAGCTGTCCAAGACCCCGGCCGGGATCAAGTGCCGTGCGCCGGAGCTGGGCGAGCATCCGGCGGAGCTTCTGGCCAGGTTGGGGTTTACGCCCGAAGAGATCGCGGATATGAAGGAAAAGAAGATTGTCCAACGAAGAGACTCACGAGAAGGGACATTCCATGTCTTTCAACCGATGGTTCATTGTAGGCGCAGGATTTCTAGTGCTGATGACTTCCTGGGGTAGCCAATTCTCCTTTGGCGTCTTCCTTGTCCCTTTGACCAAAGAATTTGGATGGGACCGCGCAAGCACTTCCGGGATTTTCTCTTTGAGCATATTGATGTTCGGAGTGGGTTCCATCTTTACCGGGAAACTGGCTGACCGCTTTGGCCCGCGTTTGGTGGTAGGCCTGGGCGGGGCGGTCATGGCGGGAGGTCTTCTCTTGAGTGCCGCGATCCAAAACCTGTGGCAGCTCTATCTGTGCTATGGGGTCATGACGGGGATAGGGGTAAGTGCGGGATACGGTCCGTTAGTGGTTAGCGCCTCTCGATGGTTTTCAGCTTCGCGGGGTGTGGCAATAGGGATCATGTCTGCGGGTATTGGCGTGGGAATTATGGTCGGGCCCTTCGTGTCCAGCCGGCTCATTGCCGCCCTGGGGTGTAGGGGAGCGCTTACCATTTTGGGCCTGATCACGGGAGGGATTATCATCGGATCTACATTCTTTCTCCGGCGTGATCCTCGGCATACGTCGCCGGGTCCTCAGGAATCAAACGAGGACAAAGGCAGAACGGAGCCTGCAAAAACCTTCTCTCCCGAAATTACCCTCGTTAAAGACTGGAATCTGTCGCAGGCTCTAAGGGCTCGGATATTCTGGATGATTTTTACCGCCTACCTCCTGTGGTGCGTCGGATTTTACATGATTGCGGTTCATCTGGCCGCTTATGGAACTGACATCGGACTTTCCGCCACAAGCGCGGCCATGGCGGTCAGTTTTGTCGGCGTCGGCGGAATCTTGGGCAAGTCCCTGATGGGTTTTGTATCCGACCGCGTCGGCCCGGAAAGAGTTCTGGTGATGAACCTTTTGCTTCAAGCGGTCTGCATCTTCGCCTTGATCAATTCCCGCAGCACGACCTCCCTTTACGTCTTTTCAATGCTTTTTGGTTTGGGTTATGGAGGAACCGGACCTCAACTGCCCCTGGTAACGGCAAATATTTTTGGACTCTCCTCCATTGGAGAAATTTTTGGAGTTCTGATCCTGTCTGGCCAGATCGGGGGAGCCATCGGTCCCCTGCTGGCTGGAGAAATCTTCAACCTGACCCAAACCTATTCCATCGGATTCGCGGCAGGGGGGATTTCAGTGATAGCAGCATTCCTGTTGATCGTTTTCATGAGAGTTCCATTTGTACAGAGGTAGGGGCCTATTTGACGGGGTATGATGCACAATAAGGGAATAGTGACATAACAGATCGGCGCGAAGGACCTGTCCTATGACGCTTATGAAGTGGACCTATTTCATCATGATCGTGATTTGCCTCCTGTATCCTGCAGCGGTTTCTGCGAATTGGGTCGACTCCGGCAATCTCAAGGTCGTTATTTTGGACCTCCTTTCGCGTGTATAGGACGCAAAGAAAGTTTCTGACAGAGAAGAAAACGTGATGAAATACAGACGAATGGGGATCACTTTTTTTTCACTATTAGCCGTGCCGATTGTTTTTGGTCTTGCCTTTGCCGAAACCAAGACCTTCGTCAAGGAATACACCTATCAGGCCAGTGAAGACGACAGCCGGAACTCCAGCCGGGTTATTGCCCTCAGGGAGGTGAAGCGGCTGCTCCTTGAAGAACTGGGGACCTACCTGGAAAGCCGGACGGAAGTAAAGAATTTTCAGATGACCCTCGACCAGATCACGACCCTCACGGCCGGAATCGTTCAGACGGAGATTTTGGAGGAAAAATGGGACGGTCGTGTGTACTGGCTCAAGTCGAAGATAACGGCCGATCCGGATAAGGTGGCCCAGTCTATCAATGAACTGCGCAAGGATCGCGACAGGACGAAGGAACTGGAGGCGATCAGGAACAAATCGGATGCTCTGTTGAAGGAAAACGAGCGTCTGCGGAATGAACTTGCCTCAGCCAAGGAGGGGAACAGAGAGGCCAGGAAGGCAGCTTACGATCGGTCGATCAAGGAGTTGTCCGCGGCGGAGTGGATTGAGAAGGGGCATGCCGTTCAAGGCCGCCACGATAATTTTCGAGGGGCGATTGATGCCTTCAGCCGTGCCATCGAACTCGACCCGCAGAACATCGAGGCCTATTATTTCCGGGCGCGGATCAGTGAAAAGAATCAGGCGATGTCGGACTACTACAAGATATTGAGCATCACGCCGAAAAATTCCGAATCTCATCTTATCCGGGCGTGGGTGCATAAGGAATTGGATCAAAACGACCTCGCTCTTCAGGAATTTGCCAAAGCGATCGGGACGGCTTCGGGCAACAAGGAAAAGGCGGTGGCGTATTACGATCGCGGCAGATACTACTCCGCCGTTCTGAGAGAAGACAGCCGCGCCGCGCAGGACTTCAGCAAGGCCATCGAGCTCGATCCGCATGAGAAATCATACTACATCAGCAGGGGGCAAGCCTATTGGGGGCTGCAAAAGAACGATCTCGCGCTGAAGGACTTCAACAGGGCCATTGAACTCGATCCGAAAGACGCCCTTGGCTATGGCACGCGGGGGGCATTCCTGATGTCTGACAAGCCGGAGTCCGCAATCGACGATCTGAGCCGGGCCATTGAACTGGAGCCGAATGTTTTCGACTATCTGCACCGGGCGCAGACCTACGAAGGCCGCCTTGGCAGAATCGATCTCGCGATTCAAGACTACAGCAAAATCGTCGAGTTGTTTCCGGATCACATTCACATATACAACGCGAGGGCCAACCTGTATGCCAAGCTCGGCAGGCATGATCTGGCGATTCAGGATTACAGCAAGACCATCAGTCTGGAGCCTGACCGTCCATCCTCATACACGGACCGCGCCAAATACCATGCCAAATACGGCAAGCACGATCTCGCCGTCAACGACTTCAACAGGGCAGCCAAGCTGAAGCCCGAGTTCGATACCTATGTTGAGAGGGGGTCTTCCTACTTCGCTCTCGGCAAGGATGATCTCGCCATCAGAGACTATAGCGCCGCCATCGCACTCCATCACAAATGGCCGGCGGGGGCATACTACAACAGGGCTCTGGTATATGCCCGGAAGAAGGACAGGAAGAACACCTTGCAGGACCTGACTAAAGCGGTGGAAAGCGATCCATACTACAAAACCAAGGCACAAGAGGAACCACAATTCCACTTCGTTCGGAGTCATCCTGATTTTATCAGACTCGTCGGCAAACCATAGAAAACCACAGGTGTCGTTTGCAGGCGCCGAATCTGAATTACCCGGCCATCGGCAAAACAATTCAGGGGGGCTCCGTCGCGACGAACGTGTCCTCCTGCTTTTTTGAGTCAACCGGCGGGGATCGGACCTTTCAGCGAGGGCATCGGGGGGCGCTTCTTCTTTTTTGACATTCCTCTTCTTACTTGGTAGCGTTTCTTGAAAACCTGCTCCTGGTTCATTTGCCGGGAACTGAGGCACAATAGGGCAACAGTGTCATAAGAGATCAGCGTAAAGGAACTGTCGTATGCAGCTTATGAAGCGGACCTGTTTCATCATGATCGTGCTTTGCCTCCTGTATCCTGCAGCGGCCTCTGCGAATTGGGCCGATTCCGGCAATCTCAAGGTCGCTGTTCTGGACCTCATTTCGCGTGTCGATAAAGAGAACGTCGACGTCATAACGCTTACAGAAATGCTCCAGGCGGCTCTCGCGGATAAGAAGGCATTCCAGGTCGTCGAACGCGGCATGCTGAGCAAGATCCTGGAGGAGCAAAAATTAAGCATGAGCGGCCTCACGGAAAGCGATGCATCGCGGGTGGGAGCCTTGGCAGGGGCACAGAAGATCATCACAGGGTCGATCTCCAAAATGGGGGGCCGCTACATTCTCCTTCTCAAGGGAATCGATACCAGGACCGGTGTCGTGGAACTGACCGATCAGGCGATGGCCCGGGATGTCGATGAACTCATGAACACCATACAGCTTGCTGCAGATCGAATCGTTCGCAAGGCAAGAGGGGAAACCGTCGCCGCCTCTCCGGTGGCAAGAGAAGAGGCGCAGCAGGCGGGGGCAATCCTCCTGGAAGAGCGTTTTGCCGACAATCGCAACGGGTGGTCGATTGGGAATTGGGATGCGGCCTCTGCCGTCATCAAGAATCGACAGTACGTCATCACCATGAAGAAACAATCGCCGATCTTCTACTCGAAGATCGACCTGTCCATCGATCCGTCAAGAAACTTCAGCGTGGAAGCAACGGTCGCGAAACTGGGCGGCGACGACGGGGATTCTGCCTCGGCCTATTACGGGATCATCTTCGGCCGCGATTTCAGCAACATGTACGAATTTTGCGTGCATGCCACGGGGAGACATATGATCCGCCGGCAGATAAACGGCGAAACGTCCTTTGTACAGCCCTCGGTCATTTCGCACCGGGTGAACCGAGGAAACACGGCGAACACCTTCAAGATCGTGAAAGAGGGCGACGCGCTCACGTTCTACCTGAACGGTCACGAGCTGAACCGGGAACGCGGGAAATTGCTGATCGCAAATGTCAACCTGATCGGCTACACAACCTGGCGAACCGCAGGGGAGGACCTGCGGATCGCCGGAAGAAACTTCATCGTCCGGCACCTCAATTAGTGGCGAGCGGCCTTTCCACGGCAGCCCGCGGGCACCATATGGAATGTCAGCGTCCGCGAGGCCGGAAGACTCCGGGCCACTTTCTCTCTCAAGCCCTCATCCTTCTTCAACTTCCGCCGATCTCAAAAACAAACGTTGCAGCACTACTGATGAATGATATAGATTGAATGCAGAAGTGGATACGTATGCCGAGCGAAATGGACACGGGAATGGGGCATGTGCGCGCAGGAGCCGGCAAAGAAAGATTCTCTCAACAAATAAATTGGGGAGGTGAACTATCTTGGTAAAGTTAATCATCATAATGAAGAGAAAGCCTGGGCTGACACAAGATGAATTCACTAAATATTGGAAAGAGGTTCACGGGCCTCTTGTTCTAAAGATTATTCCCGGAATTGTGAAATATGTGCAGAACCATCGGGTCAAATTAAATGATCGTGAACCTGCCTACGATGGCATTGCTGAACTCTGGTTCAAGGATCTGGAATCATTCAAGCATGTGAATAAATGGTACAGATCTGATGAGGGGAAGGTCCTTAGAGATGATGAAGCAAAGTTTATGGATGTCGGCAAAATGATTAACTACGTTTGCGAGGAGCTGGTAATGAAGTAATAGTAACTATTCGCCGTGAGTGGATACCCCTATATCGGGCAACATAGGGGTCTGGTCCGTCTTTTTGTCCGGTCGAAGCGAGGGAGAAACCGGGTTGCCGACGCCGTAAAACGAACAGCCTCCTCAAACCGTTCAAGTTGAAAGAGGATAGGGCGCAAATATTTCTTGTTAGGTTCAATTATAATAGTCTCAGCCAACTCCCTTTGGTGGTTGCGATAAGTTCGACAACATCTTTGTGGCCATTAATAATGGCATCATGAAGCGGCGTGTGTTTCTCACTGTCAATTGCGTTCACATCCGCCCCTTGCGCAATGAGCAGGTCCGCCATATCTTTATGTCCCTCCATGGCAGCACAATGGAGCGGGGTATGCACTGAGCGGAATCAGCTTTCCTTTTTCCTCGGAAGCGGAAGATGCGGGATTGCGGGCAATCAGGACGGGACCAAGCATCCCCTTCTTTCCCGACAGATCTCCCACGTTTGGATTTGCAGTGGCGATCGATTCCAACACGGGAGCTGAAGAGTTAAAATTAATCCCCGGTGTTCTCCATTCGGTTATCCACCCCTCAGCTAAAAAACAAACAGGGGGTCCCGTCATCAGCAACGGAACCCCCTGTTTGTCTTGGCGCATGGTGCACAGCGGCATAGAACACGGGTCTATTTGTGTCGAGTCAGTCCCGGAGTCCAAACGAACACCAGCGTCGCAAGTGCGATAAAAAATGAGGTATTGATGATCAAGGCAGCAGGAGCTCCCCAGAGTGCGGCTTCATAACCGGTCAGGAAGGTTCCCAAAGAGAGCGTGCTTATGGCAAAAGCGCGGGCACCGGATACCCTGCCGCGCATTTCTTCCGTTGACCCCATGAGTAGCAGCGCCTGGACAAGAGCCATTGAGATGCCCTGTGCTATTCCTGCAAGGACAAGCAGCGCGATCGAAAGGGTAAAGGATTTTGAAAATGCAAAGGCAAACAATAATGCCGGCCACGCAATCATCGCGCCGACAAGAACTTTACCCCGATTTGCGACAGGGGATACGGATCCGATGGCCAGAGACCCGAGAATGGTACCGAAGCCGGCTCCCGCCATGAGCAGACCGAAGCCGCTTGCTCCTGTACCAAGAACGTCACGGGCAAATATCGGCATTAACGTATACGTGTGGGGATAAATAAAAAGATTGGCCAGCGCTGCTATTAAGAGCAGCGAAAAAAGAACCCGATCTTTCCTAATGTAATCTAGGCCGGAGACCAACTCCTTCCAGATGGAGCTGCGGTTGCCCATACCGGATTCTGGCGCAATCTTCAGCGGGATAAGGGCCAAGAAAGAAAGCAAGAAGGTGGCGGCGATGATCGAAAAACAGTCGGTTACCCCGATGATTTCCAGCAAACTGCCACCGATCAAGGGGCCTACCACGCTGGTTGCTCCGCTGGCAACCTGCATGAGTGAAATCGAAGAGATAATATGGTTATTTTTCACGATGCCTGCGGCAATACTGTATCGAGCCGAAAAGTCAAAAGTGTAACAAAGGCCGCCAAGCAAAGTGAATGCGAACAGATGCCAGACCTCTATTTGCGCTGAAGCGAACAAGGCCAATAGGGTAAGCGAGGCAATGCCGTAGACGACTTGCACTGTCAGCAGGATCGAGCGTTGATTGATTCGATCACAAACGGTTCCGCAGAGAGGCCCAAATACCGTCGAGGCAAAACGGCAGGTACCCAGCAAACCAACCAAGAAAGGCGAATTCGTTAATTCCAGTATGAGCCATGCGCCCACCACCGCCTCAATCCATCGCCCACTCCAGGTACTCAATCCGGAGAACCAAAGCAAGCGGTAGTGCCGATAGGATAAGGCCGGCAAGAACATCGGCCGCGGTTCATTAATATCGCGCGATCTAATCAACGGGGAAATCTCTGATTCCGATGATATACTGCTTTTTTCATGCAAGGAACATAGGGCATGGCGGTTTTGTATGTCAACGGGATACTGGCCCTTCCGACTTGAGTTATCCACCGCTCAGCTAAAAAAACAACTCAGGGGGCTCCGTCATGAGCAACGGAACCCCCTGTTTGTTTTGGCGCGCCCACCAGGGTTCGAACCTGGGGCCTTCGGATTCGTAGCCTTACATTTCATCCATAACTACAAATCGATACACGGCTGAGTTGTTTCATGTCTTTATAACAAATGGCTTTTACCAACAATTTCCATCATCTACGGATAACGTATCATATAACATGCTGATTCACATTAGTTTTTTTACTACCTCCACTACCGATGGGGCTCCCATCCTCTTTGCCTGCCTAATGATGATCTCAAAATCAGAAAGATCGAGGTGTTTCCCTTGAGTAGCAGATCCCCGATAGCAGATAGGACACTGCCGATCACACCAACCCGTTATTGAAATATCTAGTAGTTCAGGGCCATGCTGAGACCACAAAGGTTCGTGATGACCCTTATCTTCAATTCGGACATAAAACCCTGTAGCCGGATTAAATATTGTCGAGTAGTGCTCCTTAACGTAGTGATTAATGTGTAGCATGGAGATCACCAACCACAGCGAATGGCATTAACATATAGATCTGGTTGATCTATCTCAAAACTTTCACAGCAAAAGAAAGATTCAACGTCTTCTTGGTCGCTTGATAACCTACCGATCCATACATCCATACCTAAAGCAATTGCCTTCTTAGCTCGCTCAGCCACTGCCGTAGATGATGCCTTGCCCACAATATCAGTAACATCAATAGCTGTGCCATATTACAAAGCAGAGGGATTTACTCAAGGATGAATTACTTCCTGCCCGTGTTCCCATAAATCTGCATCTTCTTCTGCATTTCAGGACTCAATTGTTTGATAAGCTCCGCATTGTATGAACCGGTCGGCATGGGCTTTACGCTTGGATCATTTGTCGGATTATGTTTCGTTGTAAGATCCCAAGCCCCGATGATCTGTGTTGCCGCTATGGCATATTTACGCGATGTCGCTGCAGGCGTTCCTTCTTTGACTGACGGATCAACGTCGGTCGTCACGATGGAAATGGTATTGTCGTTGTTAAGATAGATCTCAAAAGTCCGGAACTGCTGAGGGAAATCCCTCAGCGACGGAGTTTCAACCTGCCAGAATCCTTTTTCAGGAGCATTGACCGGATCAGGTGATATAAAGGCTTTTACGGTACTTAAATGGCGATGCCCCGCAAGCCACATGAGCAAATTCGGATGGCTTTGAAGCTCTGCGATCAGATCGGGCAAGGTTACGACATTTTGCGGGTCCGTCCACCAACCCATTTCGGAATTAGGCGCCGTCACTTCGACGCCAATCGGTATGTGCGCGGCAATGATCATGAGCTGACCCGCGGCGTCGCCATCCGTCAGTTCTTTTTTAAGCCACGTCCAGCGCGCCTGATCCAGAAAGCCATGCCCGTGGATGTCGACAGAGCCATCGTCTTCCTTCTGGGTGTTGTCGAGAACGATCACCTTGAGCGGAATATTGGATTTTGGCACGAAGCTGTAACAGGCAAAGCCGCTTTGAGCGTCGGTCAAGTTGAAACCGTGACCGGCCGGACTGGAAGATGTTTTAAAGAATTCGTTCATCCATTCCGTTCTCAAAAGTGAGCGGCGATCCGGATCGGGGGCAACCATGGGCGGACTCACGAAATCTCCGACAGGTCCGGCGTATTTGATGTCACCGTAAGGAGTCGAGCCGTCCAGCACACCCATGTAATAATCACGCCTGTTAATTTTTCTGGGATCTGTCAGAACATCTCCCGTGGCGAAGACTTCGCCGGTGATGTACGATTGCCGAAGGTCCTTGCGCAGGCCATAGTCTACGGGGATTGAACCCATCCAGAAATGATCGTGGTTGCCGAGAGTCTGATACCAGGGAATAGACTTATCAAGCCCTGCCGTCCGGTAAGGTTTTTGATACGCGATGGTGTCGGCGCCCAGATGGGCTCCTGAACTGGGGGTGATGACCTTGCCGTCCAGAACATCGATATACCATCTCAGTTCATTGTATTGCGCGGTATTGCAGGTATCGCCCAATGAGAGGCCGAAATTAAATGGATTGGCTTTGTTATTCTTATTGTGCAGGGCATTTATCGTCTGGACGGCGGCGTCGAGAACATGCGTCGTGTACAGCATGACCCCGGAATAGATAGAGGCCCCCACCGGCAACGTGGGATGCAGGCGTTGAATATAGATCAACTGATTAGGTGATTCTTTGTCGGTGATATGGATATCCGAGATAGTAAAGAAATTCAAAAGTTTAGCTTTTTTAGCAACGGCGGAACCGTTATAGGTAGCCGGCATGATATCCAGCCGCTTGTCGTAGGGAAGCCCCGGACCGTAAGTCCAGCTTCCATAGCCGTATGAACTGTATTTAGAAATCTCCCAAAGATTAAGCGCCGTCGTAGGCGTTGGGCCCGGCACGATCGTCCTTTGAACCGTCGTTTGAACAGCGGCATCGATCGGATATCCATCTTTTTGACTTTGCTTTTTGCAGACACTTTCCCAGCATCCCGACAAAGAAAAAATCAGCATGCCTATTAAAATAACTAAGCAAAACTTCTTGTATCCATAAGATCGTTTCACAAAACTCCTCCTCCGTTAATTATTATGCTGTGTTGATAATTTCCCACTAATTTTTCAGCTCTTACGACGAAAACCTCCGCCGTCCCAATTTTCCGACACTGTCGCTAACTTATTTAACAAACAGGAATGTTACTGTAAAGTTTAGACCCCATTCGGGTCCTCCTGCCGGTTTTTCGGCGTAGTAGGTCCCGCCGAGCGCAAAACTAATCGGTCGCTTGCCTATCTTGAGGATTTGACTTAACGACGCGTTGAGCGGCACTACCCACTGGTTTGCTCGCCAATCATAACGCGATAGAGCGTGCACCGTGAAACTCGTCGCCGTCCTGGTGGTGTATGCCGCAAAGGGTTGGAGTGTGGAGGCACTCACATCGGCCCTCTGGTCAGTGCTTTCCGCGGACCAGAGGTGGGCGGCGACCACGCCATAGGTCCACGAGCCTTCATGTCTCAGTATCGCCGCCGTTGGTCCCAGAGAAAACTTCTTCCTCCCCAGCGCAGCATCGGTAGCGGTGGGATAATTGAATATCGGTCCCAAGCCCCAAATCCAGCCGTGGTTGCTCACGGTCGCCGGAGTCAAATAGATGCTCTGAACGATATCACCCAGGCCTGTGGTGTCGGGCGCTCTCCTGACAGTTCCTTCGGCATAGATGAAGGGAACAGTCGTGCGGACCAGGAGGGCATACTCGTCATTGAGAGAAAAGGGGATACTCGGTTTGATGGCGGCGGTGACAAGCGTTGCCCGTTCGGGGCCGATGCCAAAGTCCAGATTGGTCTGGATCGGCAGGGTTATGTGGATGGCGAGGGGGTTCTCGAGTTTCTTGGCCAGTTCCACAGCCTGGGCATCGTTGTTGTCCTTATATTTCTGAGTTTGCGCCTTAACCGGTATGGGATAGTTGATGACCAGCATCACCATGAACATTGTCAGGGCAACACCCCACCTGGTTGTCAACTCTCTTTTGTTTTTAATTAAAGGCGTCCTGCTGTCGGTCAAAAAGTCCCCCTCAGGTTGTTTCTGCGGCCAATGAAGAACTTCTCGAAACAGCCATTCTGAACTTTCGGCGTAGATGATTGTAGTGAATTACCGATAAAAATGGGTTAGGTGAAAATCACCTAACCCATTGATTTTATGGCGCGCCCACCTGGGTTCGAACCAGGGGCCTTCGGATTCGTAGTCCGACGCTCTATCCAGCTGAGCTATGGGCGCGCACTGTTCAATATGGCGGAGAGAGCGGGATTTGAACCCGCGGTACACCTTTAAAGGGCGTACAATCGCTTAGCAGGCGATCGCTTTCGGCCACTCAGCCATCTCTCCGCGTGGTCGACGATGATGCAACTCCGCTCCGCCTTCCCGAAGCCGCCTCTTGCCGCGCCATCAGGAACTTTGCGGAGGCGCATCCTTCCTATCGTTGTATCCTGGCGGAGGGAGCAGGATTCGAACCCGCGAACCTTTCGGTCTGCGGTTTTCAAGACCGCCGCCATAGACCACTCGGCCATCCCTCCGTCGATGTCCGCTGACCGGTCATGCTACCCTTGCGGGCGGAATCCTGTCAATTCCTTTCATGTAGGGACGGAGCGCCTCCGGAATCAGGACGCTGCCGTCGGCCTGCTGGAAGTTCTCGAGGACCGCGACGACGGTCCTTCCCACGGCCAGACCGGACCCGTTGAGAGTGTGCACGAACTCGACCTTGCCCTGTTCTCCGCGGCGGAAGCGGATCGAAGCGCGCCGCGCCTGGAAATCCTCGAAATTGCTGCAGGACGAGATCTCCCGGTAGGCGTCCTGGCCGGGCATCCACGCCTCGACATCGTAGGTCTTCGCGGACGAGAAGCCCAGATCGCCCGTGCAGAGACTTACCGTCCGGAAGGGGACGTTCAGTCTCCTGAGCACCTCCTCGGCGTTGGCCGTCAGTTTCTCCAGTTCGTCATAGGAGCTTTCCGGCGCCGTGAACTTCACCATCTCCACCTTGTTGAACTGGTGCTGACGGATGAGGCCGCGCGTGTCCTTCCCGTAGGTGCCGGCTTCCGCCCGGAAGCAGGGAGAGTAGGCCACGTAGCGGATGGGCAGATCCTTCTCGGCGAGGATTTCGTCGCGGTGAATATTCGTCACCGGCACCTCGGCCGTCGGGATCAGGAAGTAATCCGTTTTGTCCACCCGGAAGAGGTCCTCTTCGAATTTCGGAAGCTGACCCGTCCCCGTCATGCTGGCGCGGTTCACCATGAACGGCGTCAGCATCTCCGTGTAGCCGTGCTCGGAGGTGTGCAGATCCAGCATGAAGTTGATGATCGCCCGTTCGAGCAATGCGCCCATCCCCCGGTAGAGAGTGAAGCGCGCCCCGGTTATTTTCGCGCCGCAGGCGAAATCGAGGATGCGCAGGTTCTCGCCGATCTCCCAGTGCGGTTTGGGCTGGAAGTCGAAGGACGGCTTTTCCCCCCAGGACCGCACGACGGGGTTGTCCGCGGAGCCCGTCCCGCAGACTACGGATTCGTGAGGCAGATTCGGGATCGTGAGCATCAGATTCTGCAGATCCTCTTCCGCCTGCTTCAGCGCATCTTCCAATGCCTTGATCCGGCTCGACACCTCGCCCATCTTTGCGATGATGGCGGAGGCATCCTCTTTGCGTTTCTTCTTTTCCCCGATCTCCTTGGATACGGTATTGCGCTCGCTGCGCAGGACCTCCACCTCCTGGAGGATGGTCCGTCTCTTCTCGTCGAGACCCGCGAAAACGCCGAAGTCGATTTCCTGCCCTCGCTCCAGCATCTTCTTGCGAACGAGATCGAGATTCTGCCGCAGAAATTTGATGTCCAGCATGGGACGGCCCTTTCGTTATGTAACGGTTTCAGCAGGGAAAATCCCCCTATCACTTTGAATCCTTGAAGTCAAACCTTTTTCGGCTTGTCAGGAGGCCTTCCGGGCCGGGCCGATGCGGACCTCCAGGAACAGGTCGCCGCTGGTGCCGTCGACCCGGCGGTTTCCCCGGCCGCGGACGCGCAGCTTGGTGCCCGCCCTGACGCCCGGCGGAACCGTGACCGAGAGCCGTTGAATCTCTCCGTTGAGCGGATAGGACAGGAGGACGGACTTTCCCCGGGCGGCCTCCTCGGGGGAAAGGTGGAGCGTATAGCGGATGTCGTCTCCGCCCGCCGCGCGGGCCGGCGCGGTCGCCGGAGGCCGGTCGGAGAGGAGTTCTCCGATCTTGCCGATCACCTTCCCCACCAGGCCCTTGGGCCGGCCGCCGGACCGCAGGGCATCGGCGGTCGATTGCGATGAAAACGTGACGCGGTCGTCGTCGAATCTGCGGAACCGGAAGGGGCCGCCGATGAAGATGCCTCCGAAGAAAAAGCCGGTTCCGGAGAAGAAGAGATTGCGGATGTATTTTTCGTCGAAGCGGAAACCCTGGCGCTCGAATTCCTTCCTCAATTCGTTCAGAAATTCGCTGTCCCGCGGATTGCGGAATACGTCGCGGTAGATGTCTTCGGGCCTGTAGCTGAAGCCGCCCTGCCCCGTCGACGAAGCGCCGCTTCCTGACGACTGGTCGAAAGCCCTCCGCTTCTCCTGATCCATCAGGACGCCGTACGCCTCGGCGATGTTCTTGAAGCGCTCCTCCGCCTGCCGGTCGCCGGGGTTCCGGTCGGGGTGATAGCGGAGGGCAAGGGTCCGGTAAGCCTTCTTGATCTCATTTTCGTCCGCGTTTTGCGGTACGCCCAGGATCCGGTAATAGTCCTTCATCGTTCTCCCGCCCATGCCGAAAGGCCGTCTATCGTCTTCCCATCCTTGCCCGCAGCATGCGGAGAATATCCATCATCTCCTTGCAGCGCACGAGGGTTGCGGCTGCGGCGAAGGCGACGCCCCCGCTGCCGATGTAAACGGCCAGCGCCGCCAGCCGTTCTCCGGCCGCGGCTTCCACATTCCACGGAAAGAGGCGCCACGCGATCCCGATGCAGCCCGCCATAATCGTGGATGCGGCCGCCGTTTTGCCCAGCGAGGGCAGGAAATCGCCGCCGAAAAAAGGCCCGATCCGACGTCTCAGCACGACCGTCAGGATCGCCACATTGGCGGCGGTGGCGATGGACGTGGCGAGGGCAAGCCCGCCGTGACGGAGAGGGAACATCAGGATCAGGCTTGCGGCGACGTTGACGACGAGGGCCGCGGCGGCCGCCCGCATCGGCAGCTTCGTATCCTGCAAGGCGTAAAAAGCGGAAACGATGACGCGGATCGTGGAAAAGGCCCAAAGGCCCAGCGCGTAGTACAGGAGGGCCTGTGCGGTGAGGGCCGTGGACTGGGCGTCGAAGTGTCCGCGCTGAAAAAGGACGGAAATGATCGGCTCCCGGAGGACGATGAGCGCCACCGTCGCCGGGATCGTGATGAAGAGGATGAGGCGGAGCGAGAAGGAGATCGTCCGCTTGAAGTCCTCGGTAAGTCCCTGGGCCACCTGCCCGGAAAGGCTGGGCAGCGCCGCCGTCCCCACGGCGATGGCGAACACCCCCAGGGGCAGTTCGACGATCCGGTCGGCGTAATACAGATAGGAGACGCTCCCCGTAGGCAACAGCGAGGCGAGGATCGTTCCGATGAAGATGTTGATCTGGTAGATCGCCGCGCCGAAGAACGCGGGCAGGAAGAGAAGGCCCATCTGCCGGATCCCCGGGTGGCGGAAGGAAAAGGCGGGCTTGAGCGTCACGCCGAGCCGCACGAGAAAGGGCCACTGCATGGCGAGTTGCAGAACGCCGCCCACCATGACGCCGACGGCGAGGGCCGTGACGGGCTCCCGGAACAGATCGCGGAGCGAAAGCGCGGCGATGATCATGCACAGGTTCAGGACGACGGGCGACAGCGCCGGCGCCGCAAAATGACGGAGCGAATTGAGGATCCCCATGCACAGCGCAACCAGCGAGATGAGGAAGATGTAGGGGAACATGAAGCGCGTAAGGAAAACGGCGAGCTCATACTGCTCGGGGGAGCGGGAGAATCCGGGGGCCATGACCGTGACGATGAGCGGCGCAAGAAGAACGCCCAGCACGGACACGACGGCAAGAAGAATCGAAAGGAGCGTGAAGGCGATGTTCGCCAGCTCCAGCGCCTCCGGTTTCGACCGGCGGTTGAGGTACTCCGTGAAGACGGGGACAAAGGAGACCGTCAGCGAACCTTCGGCGAGCAGCCTGCGCAGCATGTTCGGAATGCGGAAGGCGACGAAGAAGGCGTCGGTCGTCAGACCCGCGCCGAAGAAAGCGGCGACGACCATGTCCCGCAGGAAGCCGAAAATGCGCGAGAGCATCGTCGCGGCGCCGACGACGCCGGCGGCCCGCGCCACCTTCGCATTCTCGTTTCCCGTCTGGACGGTTTCCGCCATTGCCTCTCCAGAAACCCCTTTCATCCCCAAAGCGACTGCTGCGGCACCAGGGTGGAGCGCAGGTCACCTGCCGCCATGCCCCTGACCATCACGGTTTTTCTCTTCGAGGTCTGTCCGGCGATGATGGACACGTCCGCCCGTCGCAGACCGAGGAGGCCGGCCAGAAAGCGGACGATTTCCTCATTGGCCTTTCCCTCCACCGGCGGGGCGGCGACTCTCAGTTTCAATGCGTCTCCGTGCAGTCCGGCGATCTCCGTCCGGCTCGCCCGCGGGACGACGTGTACCTGAAAGGATGCGCCTTTTTGCGTTTGATGAACTTCCAACCGGCCGATTTCCGGCATGCCGTTTCCCCCGCCTCCGCGGCGTCTGTCTTTCCTTACCGCATGCGTACCGCGATTTCGATCAGGGTCTGAACGAGGAACTGCTGAAGGAACAGGATGACGAGAATCACGATGACCGGCGAAAAGTCGATGCCGAAGCCGCCGATGGGAAGCCGCCGCCGGATGGCCCCGAGGACCGGCTCGGTCACCTGGTACAGAAGCCGCACGATGGGATTGTAGGGGTCCGGATTCACCCAGGACAGGACCGCCCGGATGATGATGACCCACAGGTACATCGTGAGCAGGAGGTCAAGAATCTTGGCCGCGGCGGCGATGAGGTTTCCCAGGACGAACATGGATTTTCATCCTTCCCGATGAAATTCAAACAAGGGTGTCGACGAAGTCGCACAAAACCCGGTTGAACGCCTCCGGCTCTTCCATCATGGCGAAGTGCCCTGCGTTTTCGATCAGCTCCAGACGGGCGCCCGGTATGCGCTTCCTCAGGTCCTCCGACAGGGAGGGCGCCGTCATCTTGTCCTCCGTCCCGCAGACGATCAGCGCCGGGACGCGGATGCCTCCGACCTCCGTCGTGACGTCGAAGCGGTCGCAGGCGGCGAGGTTCCGGTAGAAAATGTCCGTCCGAAACGCCGAAAGCCTCCCGGCGAGGACCGAGCCGATGCGCTCGCGGTTCTTCTTCGCGACGGCAAAACGTGGGATCATGGCGATGATGGCGGACGGATCGGTCTTGAGGCCCGTCAGGATCGCCGGATTGACACGCATCTTCGCGCCGCCGCCGGCAAGGACGATTCCGCCTAGCCGCTCGCCGCAACTCAGGGCGAAGGCGAGCGTTACGGCGGCACCCATGGAATGGCCGACGAGGACGGGCTTTTCGAAAGGCAGTTGCTCCAGCAGCCCCTTCAGCCAGGGGACGTGTCCGCAGATGTCCTCCGGAACTTCCCCTGTGGACGAGCCGTGGCCGGGGAAATCGGGTGCGGCAATGTCGTAGAGACCCCGCAGGGGACCGTACTGGCGCGCCCAGACCGTGTGATCGCTGCTGGACCCATGGAGAAAGACGAGCGACCGGCCGCGCGGCGCGCCCTCGTGAAGGGCGACCCGGCAGGCAATGGTTTGTCCCTCGATGGCGAAGGTGCGGAGCATGTCATTCCTCCATGGTCGTCGGTTGCTCTGATGCCTAACATATCGGCGAACCGAAGTGCAAACGGAAATCGGCCGGCTTCCCAGGCGGAGCGCCGTCACGACAGGGCAGGACGGGAGCATTTTTCGTATTGACAGGATCGTGCCGATGGGGGCAGAAAGCACCAAGCGGGATATCCGCATCGAAAGAAGGAGGGCCGGACCATGGCATTGGATAAGAAAGTGGGGATGATCGGCGGAGGAAAGATGGGGAGCGCTCTGATCGGCGGCATGATATCCGCCGGGGTGATCGAACCCCGCAACATCACCGTATCCGATGTGATGGCCGAACGCCTGAACGAACTGAAGAGGAGCTTCGGCGTGAAGGCCGTGAACGACAATGGCCAGGCGTTGAAGGGCGCGGACATTCTGATCCTGGCGGTCAAACCACAGAACGTCGCCGGCGTTCTCGACGAGATCCGCGGAGCGATCGACAAAAAGACGCTTCTTCTTTCCATCGCCGCCGGCATCCCGACCCGCTACATCGAGGAACGGCTGGAAAAGGGCGCGCGGGTGGTGCGGGTCATGCCGAACACGCCGGCGCTGGTCGGAGAAGGGATGGCGGCGATTGCAGGCGGGCGCGCCGCGACCGGGAGGGATGTGCGGCTCGTCGAGCAGATTTTCGCGACCGTCGGGAAGGCCGTCGTCCTGAAGGAGGAACTCCTGGATGCCGTGACCGGTTTGAGCGGAAGCGGACCCGCCTACGGTTTTGTCATGATCGAGGCCTTGGCGGACGGCGGGGTGCGCATGGGATTGAGCCGCGACGTCGCGCTGCAACTCGCCGCACAGACGCTGCTCGGCGCGGCCAAACTGTTTCTCGTCTCCGGAAAGCACCCCGGCGAGCTGAAGGACATGGTGGCGTCCCCGGCCGGGAGTACGATTGCGGGACTTCAGGCCCTCGAAGAGGGGAAACTCCGGGCGACGCTCATGGCCGCCGTCGAGACGGCCACCCTCCGGTCGCGCGAGCTGGGCCAAACCGTCCGCTGACGGTTCAATCCTCCGATTCAAAGGCCTGCTGAAGAAGCTTCAGCAGATCGCTCCGATCGCCGCGGGGTCCCTTTTCCGCCGGGGCCGGTTTCGCCGGTTCAGCGGAAGGAGGGGTCGCCGCGGGCAATCCGCTGGACGGCGGGAGGGCGGGCAGGGCCGCCGCTTCGACTGTGACGACAGCGGCCGTGGCATGCTCGGCTTCTTCCGGTGCCTTCTGTTCCACCTTCTTTGCGCCGGACCGGCGGTGGCGATGCCGGGATCTCCGACGGCCCTTCCTGGCCGGTCCTTCCGGTTGCTGAGCCGCACGTTCCTCGGGCCGTTCTTCCGGTTTCTTAGCAGCGCGCTCGGCTTCCGCAGCCGGCGGCGCCTCGTCTTCCGTTTCTGCCTCCACCCCGCCTTCCACGACCGGATGCGCCTCCGGTTCCGGGGGCTCCGCAGGGGTCTCCTTGACCGTCGTTTCGATCCGGATCTCGTCCCAGGTCATGTCCGGACTTCCGCAGACGTGGATGGACATGTCATACGTCGATTCCAGGCCGGCCAGCTCGTTCCGTTTATGATTGAGGAGATAGTCGGCGACGGGCGCGGGCAGTGTGACCCGGAAGGCGGAAAAGGTGCCCTTGACCGCCTGGGTCGTGATCTTCCTCAACGCGCCGAGGGCCGCGTATTCCACGGAGGGTCGCGTTCCCGTGCCTCGGCAGTGCGGACAGGCGGTGTAGCTGATCTCCTGAATGGTGGACTGCTTCTTCTGGCGCGACAGTTCCAGGATGCCGAACTTCGAGATGTGGGCGAGCTGGACCCGTGACCTGTCGACACTCATCGCCTTCTTGAAGGCCTTCTCGACCTCGGCGACGTTCTTCCGGTCCATCATGTCGATGAAGTCGATGACGATGAGCCCCCCGAGGTCACGGAGCCTGAGCTGGCGCGCGATCTCCTCGGCGGCGTCCAGATTCGTTTTGAAGGCGGTTTCCTCGACGTTGCGTTTGTGGGAGGCCTTGCCGGAATTGACGTCGATCGTGATCATGGCCTCCGTCGGGCTGATGACGATGTGGCCGCCGGAGCGCAGTTCCACGCGTTCCTGGTAGATCGCCTTGATCTGGTCCTCCAGCAGGAACTTGTCGAAGAGAGGGACCTTGTCCTTGTAGAGCTTGATGATTCTCATGGTGCGGGGCGAGACGGCCTTGCAGTAGGCGCGGACCTTGCGGAAGGTATCCATCTCGTCCACGAGGATCTCCTGGATTTCGGAGGTGAAATAATCCCGCACGGAACGGACGCCGAAATCGCTTTCCTGGTAGATCAACGCGGGGGCGCAGGTGGTCTCGGCGCGCTTGACGATCTCCTTCCAGAGACGCCAGAGATGCTGGTAATCGCGGGAGAGCTCCTGCTTGGTGCGGTTCATGCCCGCGGTCCGGACGATGAAACCGGCGTCCTCCTCCACCTTGATCTGCTCCACCAGCGCCTTGAGCCGCTTGCGGTCCTCTTCATCCTCGATCTTGCGGGAGATGCCGCCGCCCGGCTTGTTGGGCAGGAGGACAAGGTAGCGGCCGGGGAGGGAGATATACGTCGTCAGCAGGGCGCCCTTGCGCTCCCCGACTTCCCGAAGCACCTGGACGAGCACCGTCTGCCCCACCTTGAGGGTATGCCTGCCGCGGGAATTCCCCTCCTTGCCTTCCTTCCCGTTGTCTTTCGCCTCACCGAAGTATTCCGGGCTCACGTCCCGCAGGGGGAGGAAGCCGTCCTTCTTGCCGCCGTGGTTCACGAAGGCGGCCTGCAGGCCCCTCTCCACCTTCATCACGGTTCCCTTGTAGATGTTTCCCGTGATGGGCTCCCGGACGGCCATCTGGATATTGTATTCGATGAGCTTCCCTTCATCGACGACGGCCATCCGTCTCTGCTCGTGGTGGACGGCGTTGATCAGCATCTGCTTCATGGGTTCCATCCTTTTTTTCGTATTTTTGCATTCCCGCCGCGCCGTCCCCCATTTCGCGCTTGCGGGGCGGGGCAGGAATGTCGCGTCCTGTGTCCGGTCAGGCTGTACAAGAATGCTTCAATGTCCCGCGCGCCATGCCCTTACCCGTTCACCCTTCGTCAGGCTCATGCTTCGACAAGCTCAGCATGACAATTTCTTGGGATCGCCTTGTGCCATGTCACGGTGAGCCCGTCGAACCGGGCATGGCAAGATCTTTGGGATCCTTTTACTGGAAAGAGGAAACATCCCCTTTCCCTGCCCTGAGGACCTCGATCACGTCGTCCACGAGGCTGATGACGCTCGAAGGCTCCGGCGAGATCACGCCGCCGTCGAGAATGACGTCCACCCGTTTGCCGTACTGCTCCGCGATTTCGAGCGGGTCGCTCATCAACTCGCCTTCCCGCGACTCCACGGACGTGCTGATGATCGGCTGCCCGAATTCCTGGACGAGCATCAGGCAGATGCGGTTGTCCGGAACGCGGATGCCCGTGGTCTGGCGCTTGGGGAGAATGATCTTCGGCACGAGACGGGAGGCCTGGAGAATGAAGGTGTAGGGACCAGGCAGGAGCCGTTTCATGGTCCGGTAGGCGTAGTCGGTAACGAGGGCGTAGCGGCTGATGTCCTTGAGGTCGGCGCAGACGAAACTGAGCGGCTGCTTCTTGTCGCGGTGTTTGATCTCGTAGATCCGCTCGATTGCGTGCTTGTTGTAGAGATCGCAGCCCAGGCCGTAGACCGTATCCGTCGGATAGATGATAAGACCTCCGTCCCGGAGAACCTCAACGGCCTTCCGGATCAGGCGCAACTGCGGATTGTCCTTGTGCACCGACAGGATCATCTCGTTTTCCGTATCTTTCTGAAACCCGGATATTTTCTATCAGAAAGGCACGGTCTTATCAACGAGCTTGTTTGTTGCGGTTCATCCTGTCCTTACTGAGTTTGTACTGGATGCTGTCGACGAGCGCATGCCAGCTCGCCTCGATGATGTTCGTCGAGACGCCGACGGTGCTCCAGATGTCGCGGTCGTCCCGGGAGTCGAGCAGCACGCGCACCTTTGCCGCCGTCCCTTCGCTCCCCTCGAGCGTACGGACCTTGAAGTCCACCAGATGCATCTCGCGGATCTGCGGGTAGAACTTGACCAGGGCCTTGCGCAGGGCGTGATCGAGGGCGTTGACAGGGCCGTTTCCCTCGGCCGCCGTCAGTTCGTGCTCGTCCCCGACGGAGACCTTCACCATCGCCTGCGACAGCGGCGCCCGCTCCCCGGTCTTCGAATTCAGGACCTGGAAGCACTCCAGCCGGAAGGGCTCCTTGAAGGCGCCGGTGATCTTCTTGATCCGCAGCGACAGGGAGCCGTCGGCGGCGTCGAAGGAATAGCCTTCATTCTCCATCTTCTTGATCTCGCGGACGATCTTCCGGCTGATCCGGGGATCGTCGCCGAGGGGGATCCCCAGCTCCCGGGCCTTGTAGTCGATGTTGCTTTTTCCGGCCAGGTCCGAGACAAGGACGCGGCGCTCGTTGCCGACGCATTCGGGGGCGATGTGTTCGTAGGCGGCACTGTTCTTGATGATGGCGCTGACGTGGACGCCGCCCTTGTGGGCGAAGGCGCTGCGTCCGACGAAGGGGCGGCTGCGGAGCGGTTTTACGTTGGCCGTTTCGCTCACGAAGTTTGAAAGGGCGGTCAACTGACGCAGGGAGAATTCCGGGAGGCAGCGGAAGCCCATCTTCAACTGCAGATTGGCGGTGACGGAAATCAGGTCGGCGTTCCCGCATCGCTCCCCCAATCCGTTGACCGTGCCCTGGACCATCCGCACTCCCAGGCGGACCGCGGTGAGGGTGTTGGCGGCGGCCAGGTCTCCGTCGTTGTGGGTATGGATCCCGGTCCGCTCCGCGGGGATCAGCGAGAGCACCTCCTCCGTGATGGCGGCGATCTCGTCGGGAAGCGCGCCGCCGTTGGTGTCGCACAGGACGATCCAGTCCGCGCCGGCGGAGAGCGCCGTCTCGATGGTTCGGCAGGCGTATTCCGGGGAATTCTTGAAGCCGTCGAAGAAGTGCTCGGCGTCGTAGACGACTTCCTTCCCCCGGGCCTTCAGGTATTCGACGGATTCGCGGATCATGAGGAGGTTCTCCGTAAGCGGGACATTCAGGATCTCGTGGAGGTGGAGGTCCCAGGACTTGCCGAAGATCGTCACGACCGGCGTCCCCGCCTTGAGCAGGGTCTGGATGTTCCGGCACCGGGAGGGGCGGATCCGCGGCCTGCGGGTGCTGCCGAAGGCCGCCAGCTTTGCCTGCCGGAAGGTGGCGGCCTTGGCGAGCTCGAAGAAGCGCATGTCCTTCGGATTGGAGCCGGGCCACCCGCCCTCGATGTACGCAAATCCCAGTTCGTCAAGGCGCAGCGCGATTCGCAGCTTTTCCTCCGCGGAAAAGTTGATGCGCTCGCCCTGGTTACCGTCGCGGAGCGTGGTGTCGTAGATCCTTACTCGTTTTTCCTTCATGGCTTCCTCCCAAAATAAAAAACCGTTACCAGGAGGCCTGATAACGGTTTTGCTGATGGTGTGAGCGGATGTCACGAAACGGCGGTCAGGTCTCCACGGTATGCGGGCACGGTAATGATGCCCGCGGGAATAATGGATATGACGATGCCGATCGTGATCTTGGTCATGCTGCCGATCCTTCCCCTTTCCGATGAGGGTTCCCTATAGGATGTCGCCCGGTAATTGTCAATGGATAAAAATACCGCCCGGCGGGGGATGCTCCGGTCACGCCGCCCTCTCGAGCCAGGCAAGGACGTCGGCGAGGCGCCGGGTGTTGAGGATATCCGCCGAACCGCACCATCCGCGGCGCGCCGTGCCGACGCCGAACCGCATGAGGGAAAGGTGCACGGCGGCATGGGCGTCCGTTCCGATCGCGAGCATCACGCCGCGCTCCCGCGCCTGGCGGATATGCGCGCCGTTGAGATCCAGCCGGTCCGGCATGGCGTTGATTTCCAGCGCCTTGCCGAAACGGGCGGCGGCGGCGAGGACGGCCTCCAGGTTCACGGCGGTGGGTTCGCGCCGGCCGATGAGGCGGCAGGTCGGATGGGCGAGGATGTCCACGTGGGGATTTTCGAGCGCCGCGACGATGCGCCGCGTCATCTTCTGTTCGTTCTGGTTCAGGGAGGAGTGGACGGCGGCGATGACAACGTCGAGTTCGGCGAGTACTTCGTCGGGGAGGGCAAGCCGCCCGTCGGCCTTGATGTTGACCTCGACGCCCGCGAGGAGCCGCGTCCCCCGCTTCCGT
>CAZDLM010000007.1:0-35141 GCA_964506465.1 uncultured Syntrophaceae bacterium | reverse complement strand
TTGATCGCGCGGATCCGCTCCGTCTGGCTGTGGAGCCTGTCGGCGGCATGGCCATTGGCGATCCCGAGACCCGCCGAATGGTCGGTGACGACGAGGTACTCGTAGCCGAGGGCCTCAGCAGCGGCGGCCATTTCTTCCAGGCTCGCCTGCCCGTCGCTCCAGTCGGTGTGGGTGTGGAAGTCCCCGCGGATGTCCCCGGCTTCCAGGAGGCGGGGCAGCATCCCCCGGGCCGCAAGGTCGATCTCTCCCTGGTTCTCCCGCACCTCCGGGGGGATGAAGGAGAGTCCCAGGCGGCCGTAGAAGGACGCCTCGTCGGTGAAGGTCTCGATCTTGCCCAGGTCGTCTGCGATCCCGTATTCGCTGAGGCTGAGGCCCATTTTCTGGGCGAAGGCGCGCAGGGCGATGTTGTGGTCGCGGCTTCCCGTGAAGTGCTGAAGCAGCGAACCGAAGGATTCGTGTGCGACGATCCGCAGGTCCGCCTGGAGGTTCCCCGCAAGGAGGACGCTGGCCTTCGTTGTCCCCCGGGCGAGCACCTCGACGACCTGGGGCAGGCCGGCGAAGGCGGCGATGGCCGCTTCGGGGTCGTCGGCGGTCGCCATGATGTCGATGTCGCCAACCGTCTCCCGGAAGCGTCTCAGGCTTCCGGCGGGCGTAATGTTGCGGACGCCGGGCACCTTGCGGAGCGCCGCCAGGATCTCTTCGACAGCGGGCAGGGCCGTTCCCAGCGGATAGCGCCGATCCTTGCGGCGGAGCGCCCGGATCTCCCGAAGGATCTTCTCGGCCGTCTTTTCCCCGAGGCGCGGCAGCGAGGCGAGGCGGCCGTCCATCGCCGCACGTTCCAGGTCGTCGACGGACCGGACGCCCAGTTCTGCGGCGAGGCGGTAGGCGGTCTTGGGGCCGACGCCCGGCACGGCCATGAGATCGAGGACGCCGGGGGGAAGAGCCGCCTTCAATTCTTCGTAGGCGACGAGCCTGCCCGTCCGGAGGAGCTCTTCGCTCTTCGTGGCGACGGCCTCGCCGATCCCGGGGATTTCCCGGAAGTCCTCTCCCGCGGCAAGCATGGCGCTCATTTCCCGCGGCAGTTGCTTGATGGACTCGGCGGCGCGCCGGTAGGCCCGGATCTTGAAAGGATTATCGACCTTCATCTCGAGGAGGTCGGCCATGTCCAGGAAGATTCCTGCAATCTCGGAATTGGTCATAAACTACCGCCCACTTTTCATTGCGGGGAGCCCTTCGCCCACGCTCAGGTTAAACTCCGCGCCGTACGGCGATCCCGGTATCGCCTTGCCCCTGCAGTTCTCATCCCATCCAGGTGGGCCGCTCCTGCATCCACTTCCCGACGAGCTCCGAAAGCCACTCCTCCAGGCCGCGGGCGATGTAGAATCTCGGCCGGAGGAGGTTGTCCTCAGGCGCGATCACCCCTTCCGCGACGGCGGTCTCCGCGAGCGGTGTGCCCGGATAGATGCGGATGCCCGACGTGATCTTCAACTGCGCCAGGGGAAGGGAAGCGGCGAAACGGAGGCTCTCGATCACGGTATCCCTCGTTTCGCCCGGACCGCCCAGCAGCAGGAACCCCATCTGCCGGATGCCGTGCCGTGCGAGGAGCCCGGAAGTCATCCGAACCCGTTCGGGAGAAAACCGCTTGTTCAGGCTGCGCAGCATCCGTTCGGAGCCGCTTTCGAATCCCAGGCTCGCCTCCGCGCAGCCCGCCTCCGCCATGAGGGCGGCGAGCTCTTCGTCGATTCCGCCCGGGTAGAGGATGGCCCGCCAGCGGATTCTGAGGCCGCGGGCGAGGATCGCGCGGCAAAGGGCCTTCGCGTAGCCGCGGGGCAGGTTGAAGGTGTTGTCCACGAAATAGACCTGCCGGAATCCCGCCGCCGCACAGCGCGCCAGCTCATCCACAGCACTTACGGGCGACCGCTTCCGGATTCTTCGTCCTTCGATAGCCGCCGTCGAGCAGTAACTGCATCCCATGGGACAGCCGCGCCTCGTCTGGAAAGGCAGCCAGAGCTCTTCGTCCCGGGACGTCAGGAATTCCAGAGCCCCGGACAGAGGCAGCGAGTCCAGGTTTCGCGCGCAGGCCATTTCGACGCACCGGCCGCGGCCCGGCAGGTGGAGCCCCGGCACGTCCGAAGGGTCCTCATGCCGGGCAAGGCGGTCGATGAGGGCGGGGAAAGCGGTTTCCCCCTCGCCGCGGATTCCCATGTCCGCTCCAAGGTACGCGAGGACACTCTCCGGGAAGATGCTGTAGCCGGCGCCGCCGAGAACCAATGACGCCCTGGAAAAGTCCCGGCAGCAACGGACGACACGCCGGACCTCCTCGAGGAGGAACCGTCCGCCGCACCGGATCTGGTCATCGATGTTGCGGACGGAGATTCCGATGACGCCGGGGGAGGAGGTCTCGATCGCCTCGCGGATCCGGGACTGCGGGTCCTCCTGCGTCATCAGGTCCAGCAGCCGGACGTCGTGCCCGGCCCACCGCGTCGCCGCAGCCACGCATGCGAGGCCCAGGGGAAGCGGTGTCACGTTGATTCTTTCCGTATTGGCGGAAATCAGGAGGACTTTCATAAAAAGGAATCCCCGGCGAAACGTTTTCCATGTCTATGGTAGCCGGGAATTTCCGGATTTGCATCTTTTTTGATGGATTCGTTCCAGGGAGTTCACCATTTGAATTTCCCGGGGAACCGCTGTATGAATAACTCGACTCGAATTCAAGAGACCTTTCCGCCGGCGACCATGATTGAAAAGAATCAAGACTATTGGTTGCGTAGACTTCAGGCGCTACGGATCGACCGCGCAAGAGGGAATCCCGCGCCCCATAAACCGCTTCTGCTGCTGGTTGTCATGGAAATGGTGGAGAAAGGAGAAATTGCGGGCCTCGAGGTCCCGCTTTCGCCCGATCTTGCATTCCGCTTCGGGGTATTCTGGTCGGTCGTTGCCGGCCGCCGTACGCAGTCCCCGGACGTGCGGATGCCGTTCCATCATCTGGCATCATCTGGAGTGTGGCAGCCTTTGACGTCGGAAGGTAAGCCGTCTCCGGATAAGAGGCTGACAACAATGGTCAGGATGGATCCGGATTTCTTTGATTGTGTCTCGAATGATCAGTTTCGCAACCGGGCGCGGCGGACATTGATTGAAACGGAACCGTACTTCCTTCCCGGCGAGAGAATCGCACTCTACAGCCTCCTGAAGATCAGACCTGCGGCGGCGGAAATTCGTGAATCCGGCGCCATATTCAAATCAAACGTTCAGATGGGGCGAGACGCGCGCTTCCGCATCGAGGTGGTGATAATCGCTTACAGATACACGTGCGCCCTCACGGGCTATCGGTTGACGACTTTGGGCATGGAGAGCATTGTGGACGCGGCGCATATTCACGCATTCAGCGATTCCCGCAACAACGATCCGTGCAACGGCCTGGCCCTTTCCAAGAATGCCCACTGGCAATTTGACCACGGTCTTTGGTCATTGAACGATGATTACCGTGTGCTCGTCAATCGAGAAAAATTCACTGAAGACGGGATGTCAGGACAGCGTCTCCAAGATTTTGAGGGACGAAGAATTTCCCTGCCTGTCGACGCGAAGTACTGGCCGGAGCGCTCCAGTCTTGCCTGGCATCGGCAGAGGCATGGCTTTCCCAACTGACGTTCTTCCCCGAGAGTCTCGCCGGGTACGCTTCGGCATCTCGCAGATGCCTCGCCCCCGTTTCGAGGACGCATTATGTGACGTCAAAAAACGGTCAATCCCTTCTCCTTCTTGGCGTCGGCAGCAAATACGATGCAGCCGTTGACAGCGGAAGCGGTTTTTCCTTATAGTGCCGCTGTTCCTTTGCGGTGTTTCCTGCCGCCCGGAGGTGGGGCAGACGATGAATCTGCAGGGTGTACTCGGACTGGCGTTCCTCATCGGGCTCGCCTGGCTGATCAGCGAAAACCGGAAACAGGTGCGGATCAAGACGATTCTCGCGGGGCTGATCGCCCAGTTTGCGGTTGCCCTCGTCCTCCTCAAAATCGCTTTTTTCCGCGACATCTTTCTCGTCCTGAACCGGGCGGTCGAGATCCTCGACCGGGCGACGACGGCGGGCACAACCTTCGTATTCGGCTACCTGGGCGGGGGGCGGCTTCCCTTCGTCGAGACTTCGCCCGGCGCCAGCTTCGTCTTTGCCGCGAAGGCGTTGCCGATCGTCCTCGTCGTCAGCGCCCTGTCCTCGGTCCTCTTCTACTGGCGGGTGCTTCCCTGGATCGTCCGCGGCTTTTCCTGGATGCTCAGAAAGACGATGAACATCGGCGGGGCCGTGGCCGTGGGGGCGGCGGCGAACGTCTTCCTGGGGATGGTGGAGGCGCCGCTTCTCATCCGGCCCTACCTCGCAAAGCTGACGCGCAGCGAACTTTTCATCACGATGACCTGCGGCATGGCCAACGTCGCCGGGACGGTCATGGTGATCTACGCCCTCATCCTCGGGCCGGTCATCCCGGAGGCGCTCGGACACATCCTCGTCGCCTCGATCATCAGCACGCCGGCGGCGATCCTGCTGTCGCTTATCATGATCCCGGAGACCGGTGAGGTCACGGCCGGCCGCGTCGAACCGCCGCAGGCGGCGACGGGCACGATGGACGCCGTCGTGAAGGGGACCGCCGACGGCATCGTCCTCCTCATCAACATCACCGCCATGCTGATCGTCCTCATCGCGCTGGTCGCCCTCGTCAACGAGGCGCTGTCGCTGCTGCCCGTTGCGGCGGGGAAACCGCTGACGCTGCAGCGTATCCTCGGCTGGCTTTTCGCTCCGGTCGCCTGGCTCATCGGCATCCCCTGGTCCGAGGCTATGACGGCGGGCTCGCTCCTGGGGACGAAGACGGTCCTCAACGAATTCGTCGCCTTCGTGGACCTGGCCGCGCTGCCTGCGGGCGCCCTGGGTCCGGACAGCAAGCGGATCATGGTCTATGCGCTCTGCGGCTTCGCCAATCTGGGGAGCCTGGGGATCCTGATCGGCGGGATGGGCGCGATGGCCCCCGAACGGCGCGGCGAGATCGTGGCGCTGGGCGGGAGGACGATCATTTCCGGCACCATGGCGACCTGCATGACCGGCGCGATCGTGGGGCTTCTGTAAGGGTGCGAGGATTTTCCCGTTTTCGAAAGCGCAGGGAGAAATGATGGCCGATAGCAGCGACAGACACCCCGGACGGATCGTTCCCGTATGGACCGACGAAGCGATCGGCGCCGTCGAGGCCCTGGCCAGGGAGATCTGGACGGAGCACTACACGCCGATCATCGGCGAAGCGCAGGTTGACTACATGCTGGAGAAGTTCCAGTCGAGAGCGGCGATCGCCGGACAGATCCGGGAAGGGTATGCCTATTTTCTGATCGAAGAGCGGGGCGTCCGGATCGGCTACCTGAGCGTCCAGCCGCGGGAGGGCGAACTTTTCCTGAGCAAAATCTACGTCCGGTCTTCCGAACGCGGCAGGGGATACGCAAGAACGGCGGTACGTTTCGCCGAAGGCTTCGCAGCGGAACGGAAACTGGCGCGGATCACCCTTACGGTCAACAAGCACAACCGCGGCTCCATCAGGGCATATGAGAGACTCGGCTTCGAGAAGATGGAAGCCCTCGTCCAGGATATCGGCGGCGGGTTCGTCATGGACGACTACCGGATGGGAAAAAGCCTGAAGAGGGGGGAAGAGACCATGGAAACCAGGATTCCGGAACTGCTTGAGACGCTGCAGAAGAACAACATTCCGGCTTTTTATGTACGGGATGCGAAAGAGGCCTTCGCGAAGGTGATGTCCATGATCCCCGAAGGCTGCAATGTCGGCCTCGGGGATTCGCTGACGCTGAAGCAGATCGGCGTGATCGATGCCCTGGAGAAGGGGAACTACGCTTTCTTCGACTCCTGGCGGAAGGGGCTCACCATGGAGGAGCGCATGGAGCTGAAGCGTCGGTCCCTGGTCTCCGACGTCTTCGTGACCGGCACCAACGCGCTGACGATGGACGGGAAGATCGTCAACGTGGACGCCCTCGGAAACCGGACAGCGGCCATGCTCTTCGGCCCGCGCAAGGTCATCGTCGTCATCGGTGTCAACAAGATCGTCGCGAACCTCGAAGAGGCCCTCCAAAGGATCAAGGCGATCGCCGCTCCGCGGAACGTGAAGCAGAAACCCCACATGATCCCGCCGCCCCCCTGCGGAATCACCGGCGAGTGTGGTGACTGCAGCGGGCCCTGGCGGATCTGCTGCAAGACCGTGATCATCGAGCGCCAGCTCGACAACGACCGGTTCAAGCCGCTGATCACCCTGATCATCGTCGGAGAAGAGCTGGGATTATAAAGAGCGAGGAGGAATCATGGGTACCGTAAAGATCATGCCGTGCCTGGACATGAAAGAGGGAAGGGTGGTCAAGGGCGTTCACTTCGTAGAGATCAAGGACGCGGGCGATCCTGTGGAAAACGCGGTCCTCTATCAGAAGGAAGGGGCCGACGAACTGGCCATGCTGGATATCGCGGCCACGCTCGAGAACCGCAAGACGCGCCTGGAGTGGGTGAAGAAGGTGTCCGCCGTGATCGACATTCCCCTCACCGTCGGCGGCGGCATCTCGGCCCTCGAGGATATCGATCTGCTGCTGGCCGCCGGTGCGACGAAGGTCTCCATGAACAGCGCCGCCGTCAAGAGGCCCGCGCTGGTGGAGGAGGCGGCGAAGAAGTTCGGGTCAGGGTCCATCACGGTGGCCGTCGACGGCCGCCGCAACGCCGCCATGCCCTCGGGATTCGAGCTGGTCGTCTCCGGGGGGACGAAGCCGGTCGGGAAGGATGCGGTTGCCTGGGCGAAGCAGTGCGAAACGCTGGGCGCCGGCGTGATCCTGCCGACCAGCATGGACGGCGACGGGACGCAGGCGGGCTACGATCTGGAATTCACCAAAGCGATCGCCGATGCCGTGAAGCTGCCTGTTGTCGCCTCGGGGGGCGCGGGAAAACTGAGTGATTTCTACGACGCGGTGGCGAAGGCGGGGGCGTCGATCCTGCTGGCGGCCTCGGTGTTCCACTTCCGGCTGCTGACCATAAGGCAGGTCAAGGAGTATCTGCGCGAGCGAGGGATCCGCGTCATCCTTTAAGGTGTTTACAGGCTGTTCAAAAACGCTCGGATGCAAGGCTCCCGAAATCCTGAGCCGTGAGTCGTACTGTGATGTACGTCGAACGGTGAAGGATGAGGGAAACGCAGCAGGCGGGTGTTTTTCAACAGACTACTCCAGTTTCCGGCGGCCCGCGGCCACATCCTCCAGCGGCCGCCGCTTCAGGAGCGAAATCCTTCTGCCCTGAACCCGGATGAGGCCGGCTTCGGACATGCGGGCCAGGATGCGGGAGACAGATTCCGCCGTCGCCCCCAGCAGATTGGCCAGTACGCCCTTCTTGATTTCCAGGTCGAACGTTTCAGCGCCGTTCTTCAAGCCCTGCAGGTGAAGGAGATACGTCGCCAGGCGCTCGGGTACGCCCCGCAGTGACAGGCTCTCGATGGTCTGCGCGAATTCTCTCAGGCGGGACGAAAGAACCGCCAGCATGTTCATCGCCAGATACGGGTCGCTCTTGAATTTCCGGATGAGGGCCGCGGCTGGAATAAACACCGCCCGGCTCTGTTCCAGCGCCTCGGCATTCGCCGGGTACTTCCCGCCCTCGAAGACCGTGATCTCCGCGAAGGAGTCTCCCGGTTCGATGATGTGGAGGATCTGCTCCTTCCCTTCCCGGGAGAGCTTGAAGATCTTCACCTTGCCGGAAAACAGGATGTAGAAGCCGCTGGCCGGCTCCCCTTCCACGAAGACAATTTCCCCTTGCCGGAAGGACCGCAGCGATGTAATCTTAGACAGTTCGCTGAGTTCGTGCGGCGGCAGCCCCCTGAAAAGGGGGAGCCTCGCCAGGAAATTCGCAACGTTCATTTCCCTCTCCTCTTCTCCGGATCGGTCAAGGATCGAGTTCGCATTGTAGCAGAATTTCCTTTTTTTGACACAGATCAAGGAATGGCAGAGGGGGAAACCGTAGAGTCGGACCAGCGACCATTATCGATTTGTTGTGAAAGGAGGTTTCTCATGTTCTGTTACCAATGCGAACAAACGGCAAAAGGCGAGGGGTGTACCAAGGTCGGGGTCTGCGGAAAACAGCCCGATGCGGCGGCGATGCAGGATCTTCTGGTTTTTGCCCTCGTGGGGCTTGCGCAGCCGGCGGTCGAGGCCCGCAGTCTCGGGATCGCCGTCGACCACGAGATCGGCGTTTTCACCTCGGAGGCCCTGTTTTCCACGCTCACGAACGTCAACTTTGACCCCGCGCGGTTCGTCCCCTTCCTGAAGAAGGCCGTGGAATACCGGGAACAGCTCGCCGCCAAGGTCAAGGCCCGGGGCGGCAAAGCCGCGTATCCCGGCGGGGCATCGGCCTTCCAGCCGGCCGGCACGATTCCCGAGCTCGTCGCGCAAGGGGAAAAGGCGGGAGTGAAGTCCTATCCGGGCGCGAATGCGGATGTTGTTTCGCTGAAACACACGCTCCTCTTCGGCATGAAGGGCATCGCCGCCTATGCCGACCACGCCCAGATCCTGGGGCAGGAGGACGATGCGGTCTACGCCTTTCTGCACAGGGGACTCGCGGCATTGGCCGACGAATCCCTCGACTTGAACGCCTGCCTGGGGCTGGTCCTGGAATGTGGCAAGACGAACGTGCGGGCGATGGAGCTGCTGGACGCCGGCAACACGGGCCGCTACGGCCATCCCGTCCCGACCAAGGTTCCGCTCGGGGTGAAGAAGGGGAAGGCGATCCTCATTTCCGGGCACGATCTCCGCGACCTCGAAGAGCTGCTCAAACAGACCGAGGGCAAGGGGATTTCCATCTACACCCACGGCGAGATGCTGCCCGCCCACGGCTATCCCCTGCTCAAGAAGTACCCCCATTTCTACGGCCATTACGGAACGGCCTGGCAGAACCAGTTCAAAGAATTCTCCGCGTTCCCCGGCCCGATCCTCATGACGACCCACTGCATCCAGCGTCCCCAGGCGGCCTACAAAGAGAGGATCTTCACCTCCGGTGTCGTCGGGTGGCCCGACACGGTCCACATCACCGGCCGCGACTTTTCTCCGGTCATCGCCAGCGCCCTTCAGATGCCGGGATTTTCCGAGGACCGGGAAGGGAAATCCGTGCTGACGGGTTTCGGCAGGAACGCCGTCCTGGGCGTTGCGGGCAAGGTGATTGAACTGGTCAAAAGCGGCAAGATCCGCCACTTCTTTCTCGTGGGCGGGTGCGACGGGGCGAAACCTGGAAGAGACTACTACACGCGGTTTGTCGAGCAGGTTCCGAAGGACTGCGTCGTCCTGACGCTGGCCTGCGGGAAGTTCCGCTTCTTCGACAAGGAGATGGGCGACATCGACGGCATCCCGCGGCTCCTGGACGTCGGCCAGTGCAACGACGCCTTCTCGGCCGTGCAGATCGCCCTGGCGCTCGCCGGGGCGTTCAAGACCGGCGTGAACGATCTGCCGCTTTCGCTGGTCCTTTCCTGGTACGAGCAGAAGGCCGTGGCGATCCTGCTGAGCCTGCTGGCCCTGGGGATCAAGGACATCCGCCTGGGGCCGTCGCTGCCTGCGTTCGTGACGCCGGCGGTCCTGGACGTCCTGGTGAAGAATTACGGGATCAAGCCGATCTCGACGCCGGAGGCGGACCTGAAGGCGATCCTGGGATAACAGTAGAAGCAGAACAGGGACGGCGCCCATTTGGAAACGGGCGCCGCCCCCGTTTCTTTGAAGGGGCGCTTCCCTATTTCAGATAGCGGTCGAACCAGGCCACGCAGCGCCGCCAGGCATCGGCCGCCGCCTCGGGCCTGAAGCTGGGCCGGTAGTCCGCATAGAAGGCGTGCGGGGCCCCCGGATAGATCACGAATTCCGCCGTCTTTCCCGCCTTCTTCAGGACCGCTTCCATTTCCCTGACATCGGCAATGGGAATCCCAAGATCTTCGCCGCCGTAAAGCCCCAGGACGGGCGCATGAATCCGGCCGGCGAGGTCCAGGGGACCCGCCGTGCGAACGCCGGGCGTCAGGGACGGGCGGATCTGGCCGTACCAGGGAACGGCGGCCTTTATCCGGGGATTGTGCGCCGCATAGAGGAGCGTGTACATCCCGCCCCGGCAGAACCCCGTCACGCCGATCCGGTCGGCCTGCGCCGCCGGATGGCTCTTGGCGTAGGCCGCGACGGCATCCAGATCCGCCATGACGCGGTCGTCGGGAATCGGATCGACGACCTTTCTCACGGCGGCGATGTCGGGAAGGTGCAGGACGCCGCCTTCCCGCGCGTAGGGTTCGAAGGTGATGCCCAGGAAGCCGGCCGCGGCGAAGCGGCGCGTCACATCCTTGATGTGCTCGTGCATCCCGAAGACTTCCGGAATCACAAGCACGACCGGATATCTCCCGGCCGCGGCAGGCCTTGCCTCATAGATCGGGATCGAGAAATCCCCAATCGGCACCTTGCCGTCCGCCGTCGCAAGGCGATCGGCCGGCGTGCTTACGACCTGTCCCGCAACGGGCGTCGCGGCGATGGCATACCCGGCGAGCCCGACTCCTACGGCGCCCATCCCCGCAAGGAATTGACGGCGCGACATCCCCTGATAGGTGTTGGCGATCCAGTCTTCGACCATGGCTTCCTCCCATTTCATGAGACTCTGTCAACAATCCGTTTGAGATTTGAGAAACTGCCACAGGAACGGGTTCCGTCCTTGCTGAAAAATGCCCTCCCGGAAACGGCGATGCCGGCGGAGAGGGGTGATGGGAGAGGCGCGAATCCTGCGGCCGATGCCTCCGGCTCAGGAATGCCTGGGCGGAAAGTCCCGGCCGTCGAAGACGGTCCGGTCGTCTTGTCGGTGGAAGTGGAGAATCTCGATATTCAGCAGGCGGAGTCTTTCCTGGAGTTCCCCCGGCGTACCGGCGGGAAGGAGAAGATATCGACCCAGCGCCGCTGCATCGGCCCCTCCGAGCACAAGGCGCCCCACGGCCGTCCGGATGTCGGCGGGAGATGCGGTATCTGCAACCACGAATCCGGCGCGAATCTCGCCGCGGCCGTCGACGGCGGAAAGATCCCAGCGGTCGTCGTTCGCCGCCCTGTAACCCTGCCTCTTCAACGCATCCGCCAGGTCGCGCACGATGAGGGAGCGTTCGCACGAAGCGGCTAGATCGGCTTCGCAAGCCGGTTCCTTTTCGCCGTACTCCTCTTCCCGGAACCGGACCTCGCCCAGGCCGAGTTCCATCTGCGGATCCGGCGGAGCGGCGGACTCTTTCAGATAGACCACTTTGCGGACGAACTGCGCCATCTGTCGGGCAAACGACGGGGAGCTGAGGCATCCGATCACGGCCGCCGTCGTTTCGACGCCGCCGTCGTCGGCGAAGGCCCAGGTTCCCCGGTAGCAATCTTCGAAAAGGGATTTTCCAACCCCCCGCCTCCCGCCGCCGAGCTTTCCCCGGTGCAGCACGAAGATCCGTCCGGAGCCGTCTTTGGCGAAAGCGCCGCCGATCCTGCGGTCAATGCCCTGCAGCGGGAAGTTCACCTCGCAGGTCATGGGAACGCTTGTTTTCGCCCGCGGCCGGCCGACGCCGAAGGCGTTCCAGTACTTGCCGTCCGTTTTCTTCGTGTAGATCCAGATTCCGAGGCGGTTCGACCAGGCGATCCGGGCGCGGAAACTGGCGCCGGGATGGCTCAGCTCGACGGCAATGCGTTCGTCGAGGCTGGCCTTGAGGCTGCGAAGGAACCGGCGGTAGCTGCCGCGGATCGCCGCTTCGTCGGTGAGGATCTTGAGCATGAAGGTTGGTGCTCCTCTCTTCTGCAAGAGCGACTTTTGGGGGCGTTTTTCAACAGCCTGTTAGTCGAGGCGCTTGCGGAAGAACCCGATCGCGCCGCTGAAAACCACGATGCCGAGGACCGCGAGCGCCGCAAACTGCGGCCAGAGGATCTCCATGCCCACCCCCTTGAGGAAGACCCCGCGGATGATGACAAGAAAATAGCGCAAAGGATTGAGGTATGTCAACAACTGGACGACGAAGGGCATATTGGCGATGGGGAAAACGAAGCCGCTCAACATGAAGATGGGCAGGATGAAGAAGAACGTCGTCATCATCGCCTGCTGCTGAGTCGAGGACACCGTCGAGATGAAGAGACCGAGACCGAGGGTGCTCAGGAGAAAGACCAGCGTCGCCAGGAGCAGGCAGGCGGCGCTGCCCGCCATGGGGATGTCGAACCAGTAGACGGACAGGATCGTGACCGCGATCATCTGGACGATGGAGATGATGATGAAGGGGATCGTCTTGGCGGCGATGAGCTCGACGACCGACAGCGGTGTCACGATGAGCTGCTCCATGGTCCCGGCCTCCTTCTCCTTGATGATGGCGATGGAGGTGAGGAGGAACGAGATCAGCATGACGATGAAGGCGACAATGCCCGGGACGAAGAAGTTCTGGCTGTCGAGATTGGGGTTGTACCAGGTGCGGAGGCGGAGGTCGATCCGCCCGTAGTCCAGCCGCTGAGCGTACAGCTCCCCCAGCAGTTGCCGGTTCAGCCGGTCCAGGACGGAACTCGTGTAGGCGATCCGGATGGAGGCCATGTTGCTCATACTGCCGTCGGCGAGGATCTGGATGTCGGCGGTGCGGCGCTCCCGGATCCGGCGGGCGAAGTCCGGCGGCACCTTGACGCCCATGTCCACCTTGCCCTGGACCAGGGCCTCTTCCATCTGCCGTTCGTTGTCGACGGGGTGCGTGATGCGGAAGATGCCGTTGCCGGTCAGCGCCCGGGCCAACTCGCGGCTCTCGGCGGTGCGGGACTGGTCGAGCATCGCCACGCGGATGTCCCGGATGTCGTAGTTGACGACGTAGCCGAAGATAAGGATCTGGATGATCGGCATGACGATGAGGACCCGGCGGCTCTTGGGATCCCGGAAAAGCTGGATGAACTCCTTGCGGACGAATTCGCGGATGCGGAGCCGGTTCATGTCACAGCCCCTCCTTCTTCAGCAGCACGACGTTGACCGCCCCCAGCAGGAAAACCATGAAGCCGAGGACGGCGAAATCGCGCCAGAGATCGACGAAGCCGAGGTTCTTCAGATAGATGCCGCCCAGGATGTCGATGTAGTAGGTGGCCGGCACGATGTAGGTAAGGAGCTGCAGAACCTTGGGCATGTTGACGATGGGGAACACGAAGTTGGACAGCAGCAGGGACGGTAGGTACGTGATGAGGATTGCCCCCTGGTTGGCGATGAGCTGCGACTTGGTGACCGTCGAGATGAGGAGACCCACCGCGAGGGCCACGGCGATGTAGATGGAGGACGCGGCAACCATGAGGCCGAAACCGGACTTCATGATTACGCCGAAGAGCGCCTGGCCCATGAGGATCGCAATCAGCACGTCCGTGAGGGCGATGAAGAAGTAGGGGATCGACTTACCCAAGAGGAGATCCGCCGCCGAAATGGGGAGCGAGCGCAGCGTTTCCATGGTCCCATTCTCGTACTCGCGGGCGATGACCAGCGAGGTGAGGATGGCCGCCACGATCATGATGATGAGGGCGATGATTCCCGGGACGATGAAGTTCCGGCTTTCCAGGTCTTCGTTGAACCAGACCCGGATCCTCCCGTCAACGGGCGGATTCATGGGCTCCAGACCCCGGCGGTCGAGGAACGACTCGAGCAGCTTCCGGTTGTAACGCTCGGCGAAGGCGTTCATGTAGGCGCGGGAGATGTTCGCGAAGTTCGGATCGCTTCCATCCAGGAGGACCTGGAGCGGCGCCTCCCGGTCTGACCGGATCTTGTCCGTCCATCCCGGCGGGAGGATGACCGCCATGGTCGCATCGCTCCGGTCGAGCATTGCGCCGGCGGCCTTCGCGTCGGGGGGATGGGCGACGATCCGGAAATAGGGGGAGGCATCGAGGCTTTGCAGAAAGTCGCGACTCAGGTCCGTCCGGTCCTGGTCCACGACGGCGACCTCGACGTTGTCCACATCGAGGCTCAGCGCATAGCCGAACAGGAGAATCAGGATGATCGGGATGGCGAAGGCCAGGAACAGGCTGCGGAAATCGCGGATCAGGTGATAGACTTCCTTGCGGGCGATCGCCGCCACGTTTCTCATCTGCATGGGCCGCCCCCGGACATGAGTTTCACGAAGGCGTCGTCGAGGTCGGCGTCGTCTTTTCCCGGGCAGGCCGCCGCGACGATCTCATCCGGACTCCCTGCGGCGACGATCTTTCCCTCGTTGATCATGACGATCCGCTGGCAGTTGGCGGCCTCGTCCATGTAGTGCGTGGTCACAAAGATCGTGATGCCGCCCCCGGCGAGTTCGGCGATGAAACTCCAGAAATGGCGACGGGTGACGGGATCGACGCCGGAGGTCGGCTCGTCCAGAAACAGGATGTCCGGTTTGTGGAGGAGCGAGCAGCCCAGCGCGAGACGCTGTTTCCATCCGGGCGGCAGGTCCCCCGTCGGGCGGTTGCGGACCTCGTGCAGGCGCGCCATGCCGAGGGCCCAGTCGATCCGTTCTTTCCAGAGATTTTCCGGCACGCTGTAGATGCCGAGGTAAAAGCGAAGGTTCTCGAAAGGGGTGAGGTCTTCGTAGAGCGAGAATTTCTGCGACATATAGCCGATGGACGACTTGATGCCCTCCGGGTCGGTGAAGATGTCATGACCCGCCACGGTCCCTTCGCCCGACGTGGGCGTCAGGATGCCGCAGAGCATGCGGATCGTCGTGGATTTTCCGGAGCCGTTCGAGCCCAGAAACCCGAAGATCTCGCCGCGCCGGACGGAGAATGTGACCGCGTTGACGGCCGTAAAATCGCCGAAGCGCTTGACGAGATTCCGGACGACGATTGCGTCACCGTTGGTAAGGCTCACGAGCGAGCTCCTTGTCCGCAGCCTGCAGGCGGTCGATCATCGCTTCCTCCAGAGACGGAAATTTCCCCCGGAGTTTGGCCGGCGCCGCCTCGTCCAGCAGCCGTGACCGGTGCAGGAGGGCAAGCCGGTCGCACTTCTCCCCTTCGTCGAGATAAGCGGTGGAAACGAGGATCGTCATGCCGCCACCCCGCATTTCACCGAGGATCTCCCAGAATTCCCGGCGGGAGACGGGGTCGACGCCGTTGGTCGGCTCGTCCAGGATGAGGACGGCGGGTTCATGCACGAGGACGCAGGCAAGCCCCAGCTTCTGCTTCATGCCGCCGGAAAGTTTTCCCGCCGGGCGGTCCCGAAAAGGCAGGAGATGGGAAAAGCCCAGGTACCGCTCCTTGCGCTGCGCCCGTTCCTTGCCATGGATGCCGAAGACGTTGAGAAAAAAATCGATGTTTTCCTCCACTGTGAGATCCTGGTAGAGGCCGAAGCGCTGGGGCATGTATCCAATCAGGTTCTTGACGGCGGCGCGGTCGGCGACGACGTCGCGCCCGCCGATCCGGATGCTCCCCGAGGCGGGCCGGATCATCGTCGCGATCATGCGCAGCAGGGTCGATTTGCCCGCTCCGTCAGAGCCGACGAGACCGAAAATCGTTCCACGGGCCGCGCTGAAACTGACGTCCTGAACGGCCGCGATCGCTCCAAAGCGCATGGAGACGTTCTCGACGGAGATGAAGGATTCTCCGTCGGGTACGGTCCGTTCGGCGTTATCCTTTGCCTTGCCGGTTTCCATGGCGGTTCAATCCTTCAGCCAGGCGTCGGCCGGCATCCCCGGCTTGAGTTCCAGTTCCGGGTTGGGAACGGTCACCTTGACGAGGAACACGAGCTTGACCCGCTCCTTGTGGGTTTGAATGATCTTGGGGGTGAATTCTCCTTCCGGAGAGACAAAGGCCACCCGCCCCTTGAAGACTTTCTTGGGGAAGGTGTCGACGCGGACGTCCGCTTCCTGTCCCGGTTTCACGCGGCCGATGCGGGTTTCCTCCACGAAGATCTTGAGATCGACGGAGCTCAGATCGGCCAGTGTGAGAACCTCTCGGCCCGGAGTGACGACCTCTCCAGGTTCCACATTGCGGCTTGTGATGATGCCGGTGTAGGGCGCCTTGAGCTGCCCGTAGTCGAATTGGATCTTCGCCTGCTCCATCGCCGCCTGCGCCAATTTCACCTGGGAGGCAGCGGCCTCCGCGTCTTTTTGCGCGGCTTCTATTTTGCGGAGGTTGCTGCGGGCCTGTCTCACCAGGGCCTCTCCCTCCTCGACGCGCGCTTCCGCCGTGCGGATCGTTTCCTTGCGGGACCCCTCCCGGGCGAGTTCGTAGCCCTCGCGGCTGCGTTCGAATTCCCGCAGCGCCGTTTCGTACCGGAGCCGTACCGCATCCGCTTCCCGCTCGGAAACGACCGACTTGCGGAAGAGGTTTTCATATCGGTCGCGGTTCTTGGTGGCGTCTTCCAGGGTCGCTTTGGCGGCCAGCATCGCCTGGCGCGCCCGCTCCAGGTCCTGCTGACGGGTCCCGGCGCGCAGTTCGGCCAGTTGCGAGCGCAGCGCCCGGACGGACGCCTCTGCCCGTTCGAGTTCCGCCGGCAGGGTCTGGCGGTACAACGCCAACACCGTCTCCGCCTGCTCCTTGCCCTTGACGGCCCTCTCGAGGCTGGCCCGCGCTTGATCCAGACGGGCCTGCAATTCCTGACGGTCCAGTTCGGCCAGCACGGTTCCCCGCACGACCCTCTGGCCTTCGCGGGCCGGCACGGCGACGACCTTGCCTCCCGTCTGGAAAGCCAGATTGGACTGCGTCGCTTCGATCGTGCCGGAGTAGTAACTCTCTCCCTGCTTGGACTTCCACTGGCCCACGTACACGAGCACGGCGACGCCGATGAGAAGACTCAGGAAGACGATGATGATGGTCTTGCGTTTCACGTTCCCCCTCCCTTTGGCCTGCGGTGAATTGCGGAAAAGATCCTCTTGCCGGACTGTTCAAGAATGCCCATAGGCAAGGCCCCCGAAGTCCCGAACCGTGAGGCGTACCGGAGGTACGTCGAACGGTGAAGGACAAGGGGAACACCGCAGATGGGCGTTTTGGGACCGTCCGGCGCTATTCTTTGCGGACTCCCATGGCCCGGTCCAACCGCGCCCGGTAGATGGAGTAGTCTCCCAGGGCCTGGACGTAATCGGACTTGGCCTTCGTCAGCAGGGTTTGGGCGTCGAGGACCTCCGTGGATGTCGCTACCTGTTCACGGTATCGTTCCACGTTCATCCGGTAATTCTCTTCCGCCTGGACAACGGCCTGCTGCGTCACCTCGATCCGGCGGATCATCTCCCCGGTGGCGAGCCACGCGTTCTTGATCTCCAGGGTGACCTGGTCCTTGAGATTCTCCTGCGCCTCGACGGTCTGCCGCTCGCGGCTGAGGCCGCCGTCGACGCGTGCATTGGTGCGGCCCCACTCCCAGAAGGTCCAGTTCGCAACCAGCATGCCGTACCAGTTTTCCTGGTCCTTGTACTTGGTCCCGCCGACGGAGGGCGTATCGCCGTAACGGCTGTAGTTGCCGACCGCCGTCACCTGCGGGTAATATTCGCTGCGGAGCGCCTTGGTCTGCTTGCGAAGCTGTTCGATGCGCAGTTCCACGGCCTTCAACTCGGGCCGCTGCTGCATCCCTTCCGCGAGGGCGTCCTCCAGCGATATCAGGGCAGGATCCGGCGACAGGATGTCTTCCAGGAGAACCGGCTCCGTGAGGCCGCGGCGCAGCACCGTATTGAAGCGCGAACGGGCCATTTCGAGGCCGTTTTCGGCCCGGAGCAGGAGCTGCTCCCCGTTCGCGAGCTCCACTTCCGCATACAGGAGGTCGCTCTTGGGGATCATGCCCACGTCGAAGAAACCGCGCGCCGTTTCATGATGGGCCTTCAGGCGCTCCCGGGACTGCCGGGCCACGTCAAGATAACGCTCGGCCTTGAGGACGCCGTAGTAGGCCTCTTTGACGTCGCGGATCACGTCCAGGACCGCGGCGCGCTCCTCGGTGCGGGATACCTCGATTCCGACGAGGGAGGCGTCGTAGTTGGCCATGATGCGTCCGCCCGCGAAGACCGGTTGCTGCGCCTCGAGCGCCCAGTTGTAGTTGTCCTTGGTTCCCGTCGTGATCTGCTGGGCCGGGAAGGCAGGCGGCATGCCGGGGAAGTTGAAAAAAGGCTCTTCGTTGAGCCGGGTGTATCCGTAGGACGTGCTGAGCTTCGGGAGGAATCCCGTAAATGCCTCCTTCCGCTGGGCCTCGGCGCCCTTCACCCCCTCGCGAGCACCCTTGAGGACGGCGCTTCGATCGAGCGCCTGGCGGATGCACTCCGAAAGACCGAGCGGTTTTCCGTCGGCCGCCTGCAGCAGAGGATGCGGCAGAACCGCAAGCGCCAATGCCAGAGCGAAAATCATGCGACTGAAGGATGCGTATTTCATATGGCCCCCTTGTTCTTCGTCCGGCGCGGCGCCGTTCTTTTTCCCCTTCCGGATTGGGGAGACGGCTGCGCGGACAGGGCTCTCAGGATCAGCTCTTCGATCTCGCCGGACATGACCTTGGTGACGTCCTCGCCAATCGGCAGGAACACGTCGGCGAATTCCTTTCGCCTTGCCCGGATCGGCGCACTCGACTTGTACAGGAGCAGGGCGCCGGTCACCATGAAATGGACCAGGAAAGGCGTTGCCGGGACGAAAACGCCTTTCTTCCGTCCCTCCTCCATGATCTCGGTCAGCATGCCGATGATCCGGCCCAGATCCTGCGGCACGACATCGGGCAGGTTCCGTCCGCCGCCGGCGACTTCCCGCAGCATGAGGGGGGGAAGCTGGGGATTCTCTTCCATCGTCCGGGCGAGATTGCGAATGAAGACGCGAAGCTTTTCGCCCGGCGAGCCTGCGGAACGGATATCGAGGGAGATGCGCTCCGCCGTGTTGCCGAGGACTCCGTGAATCACTTCGGCATACAGGGTCTCCTTGTCACCGATATGGTAGTAGATCGTCGCCTTGTTCACACCGGCCCGCCGGGCGATCTCGTCCACGTGAGCGCCGTCGAAACCGACTTCCGAGAAGACCTCCTTGGCGACTGCGAGAATATGCCGGCTCGTTTCCTGCCCCTTTTCCTTTACCGCTTCACTGGCCATTCCGCACCCGCTCCTTCGTTCCGCATACGGTGGTAATTTTACCAACCGGTAAGTTTAACTGATCGGTTAATAAGCCGGACGGTAAATTCTGTCAAGAAGCTTTTTCACGGAATGCTTAAGAAGACGGACTGCGTTTCCCGCCCGTCGGGCGGGAAGCGCAGTCCGTTCAACGACCGTTCAGCCCAGAGCGATCTTCAGGACTTCCATCATCTCGTCCACAAAATGAAAACGGATTTCCTTCCGGACCTTCGCCGGCACGTCGAACAGGTCCTTTTCGTTCCATCGAGGCAGGATGATCGTTTTCACCCCGGCCCGGTGCGCCGCGAGGACCTTCTCCTTGATCCCGCCGACGGGCAGGACCAGACCGCGGAGGGTGATCTCGCCGGTCATGGCGAGTTTCTTGTGGATCGGTTTTCCCCGGAGCAGCGAGGTCAGCGCCGTCAGGATCGTGACGCCGGCGGACGGACCGTCCTTGGGAATCGCGCCGGAGGGGACGTGGATGTGGATGTCCGTTCCCTCGAAGAAGTCCTTCGGAATGCGAAGCGCGTCCGCGTTGGCCCTCACGAAGCTCAACGCCGCCGTTGCCGATTCCTTCATGACATCGCCGAGCTGTCCCGTCAGCGTGAGCCCGCCCTTTCCCTTCATGGACGTCGCCTCGATGAAGAGAAGGTCTCCGCCCGAAGGCGTCCAGGCGAGGCCGAGTGCGACCCCGGGTTTGCTGACACGGATGCCGATTTCCGGGCTGATGCGGACCGGTCCGAGGTAGAGCGGGAGGTCCTTCGCTTCGACAGCGGCCTTCCGGATGGCGCCTTCGGCGATCCGGCTGGCGACGCCGCGGCAGACGGAGGCGATTTCGCGCTCCAGATTGCGCACCCCCGCCTCCCGGGTGTAGCCCGAGATGATCCCGCGGATTGCGCCCTTGCCGATCCGGATCTGCGCTGCCTGGAGTCCGTTGGCCTCGCGTTGGCGGGGAATCAGATAGCGCACAGCGATCTCGACCTTTTCGTCGAGGGTATAACCGGGCAGCTCGATCACTTCCAGACGGTCGTGGAGCGCCGGCGGAATCGTCTCCAGGACGTTTGCCGTCGTGATGAACATCACCTTCGACAGATCGAAGGGCACGTCCAGGTAGTGGTCCGAAAAGGAGAAGTTTTGCTCCGGGTCCAGGACTTCCAGGAGAGCCGAGGAAGGATCGCCCCGAAAGTCGCTGCCGACCTTGTCGATCTCATCCAGCATGAAGATCGGATTTCTCGACTCAGCGCGCCGCATCCCCTGGATGATCCGGCCCGGCAGCGCGCCTACGTAGGTCCGCCGGTGCCCGCGGATCTCCGCCTCATCGTGGACTCCACCCAGCGACATGCGGATGAATTTGCGGCCCATGGCCCTTGCAATGGAGTGCCCCAGCGAGGTCTTGCCCGTCCCGGGAGGGCCGGCAAAACAGAGAATCGGTCCCTTCGAATCCGGTTTCAGTTTGCGGACGGCCAGGTACTCGATGATCCGTTTCTTGGGCTTTTCCAGGCCGTAGTGGTCCTCGTCGAGGACGCGCCGGGCCTTGGCGATGTCCAGGTTGTCCTCCGTACTCTCCGTCCAGGGGAGGGACAGGAGCCAGTCGAGATAGGTCGATGACACGGTGTACTCGGCGGAGGAGGGGTGCATCCGCGACAGCCGCTCCAGTTCGCGCAGGGCTTCCTTCTTTGCCTCCTCCGGCAGATTCTTTTTCTCGATCTTCGCCCGGTAGTCTTCCACCTCGACCTTCGGCTCGTCGGTCTCGCCGAGTTCCTGGCGGATCGCCTTGAGCTGCTGGCGCAGATAATACTCGCGCTGGGACTTGTCGATGTCGCTCTTCACCTGAGACTGGATCTTGTTTCCCAGTTCCAGGACCTCCACTTGATGGTTGACGAGCCTCGTCACCTCCCGAAGACGTTCCTTTACGTCGAGAATTTCCAGGATCTTCTGCTTCTCCTCGACATCCGCATTGATGACGGAGGCGATCATGTCCGCCAGGGTTCCCGGGTCGGTGATGGACTTCGCCATCAGGCCGAATTCCTGGGGCAGGAAGGGTGAAAGCTTCACGATGCTGTCGAAAAGCGTCAGGAGGTTCGCGACCAGGGCCTCCACTTCGAGGTCCTTCACGGCGATCTCCTCGATCGGCGCCACCTTGGCTTTGAAGTAGGGCTGAACTTCCGTGAAGCCAAGGACCTTGAAGCGGCTGATGCCCTGCACCAGCAACTGCGCTTTGTTGTCGACCGTCTTGGCCATGCGCAGGATTACGCCTGCGGTCCCAACGGAATACATGTCTTCCGCAGTCAGGGGCTCATCCGACTGGGGCTTTTTTGCTTTAACCAGGCCGATGAGGCGGTCCCGGGCCATCGCGTCGTCCACCAGCTTCATGGATTCCTCGCCGACGACCTCCATGGGGAGCATCATCTTCGGAAAAACGAAGACGTTGTACAGAGGCAGGATGGGAAGCACCTCGGGCAGAGTGAATGTTTTTGTTTCTTCGGGCGGCTTGGATTCCGTCATGTCAACCTCCGCGGCACGGTCTGTCTACCGGTGGGGATTATCCCCGGGAAATTTCAATCTTGCGGGAGCGCTCGGCGGGGAGCTTGGAGAGCCTGATCGCCAGCAGTCCTTCGGCGTACGTCGCAGTCACGGCGCCGGTGTCGATCGGCGCGGGGAGGGCCAGATTCCGTTCGAACGGCCCGTACGGAATCTCGGCAATCCGGTAACGGACAGCTTCGTTCACGGTGCATATCCGGCGGTATCCTGCGATCCGGATCGTCTTTGTGCTGACCTCGACGTGCAGGTCCTCGCGGTTGACGCCCGCCAGTTCCGCGCGGATGAAAATGTCCCGTTCCGTTTCATACATGTCCAGCGACGGCTGCCAGGAATGAGCGGAAAGCATGAAACGCGGATGTGCGAGCCGGACCATCTCATCGATATCCCGGCACAACTCCCTCTCCATCTGTCCGATATCGTCTTCGAGCGTGATGCGGATAAATTCCATGGCGGGCTCCCGAATTCCTCGCAGCATTATCGATCGCTCTCAGCGCCATCTTTCAAGGTCGTTGAGCGATTTCCGGCGCTTTCTCGCGCCCCGTTCACCGCTTATTTTAGTCATGAGCGAGGGAACGTCAAGGGCGATGTCTCTCCGTTAACAGCGGAACATGCCGACCGGCGAGCGGAAGTATCAGAGGCGGGAAGGAAATAAAACAATCTCAGATGGGCAGTCGATGGAGCCGGAGAAGGGAATCGGACCCTTAACCTCACGATTACGAATCGCGTGCTCTACCGTTGAGCTACTCCGGCGCTTCGACAGGCTTGCCAACCCGTTTCCAACCCCGGCGGTACTTGCGGGAGGAAACGCCTGAAAACGAGCGGTATGTAGCGTATCCGCATCGGCTTGTCAAGGTTTTGCCCGGGACGACGCGGAAAGCGTTTTTTGCGAAGCCTGCCGGCTTGACAATCCCCTTTGCTCTGGTAGAATCCGCGCATATTGGAAGGAGAGCAGAGCATGCGCGAGAAAATCAAGAAGATCCTGACGGTAACGCCGCTGAAGATCGCCCTGTTCGTCATTTTTCTTGCCCTCGTCTTGTTCTTCATGGACGTCTCCTTTCTCCGCTTCATGGAACTGGAGAGTCTCGACCTCCGGATGATATCGCGCGGGAAGATCGCCGCCGGGGGGGAAACAGTCATCGCGACGATCGACGAGAAGAGCTTGAGCGAACTGGGCCGCTGGCCCTGGCCGCGCACGACGATCGCCCGGCTCGTCGACACCTTGAAGCGATACGGCGCCAAGGCCGTCGGATTTGATATCGTTTTTGCGGAACCCGATGAGAATTCCAGCCTCAAGACCGTCGCCGAACTCGACGGTGAGTTCAAGAAGATGGGAATCTCCGACAAGAGACTGGTGCGGGTGTTGCGGGATAAGAGGGATGCCGCCGATACGGACGCCGCCCTGGCGAAGGCCGTCAAGAAGGCCAAGAACGTCACCCTCGGATATTTTTTCCATCTGTCGGAGCGCGATGCGGCCCATATAACGGAAAAGCAGATCCAGCAGGCGGCGGAGCTGATCTCTTCGTCGAAATATCCGGCGGTCCAGTCGAGCGGCTCCCCGGAAGACGTTTTGATGATCGAAGCCTACGCGGCGGTTGCCAACCTTCCAGCGCTCGCCGCGTCGGCCGAAAATGCGGGATACTTCAATGCCATTCCGGACGAGGACGGGACGATCCGCTGGGCGCCGCTCGTCATGAAATTTCGTGGAAATGCCTATCCTTCCCTTTCCGTCGCGCTTCTGATGCAGTACCTGGACTGGCCGATGTCGTCGCTACGGCTGGCGGAATACGGCGTCGAGAGTGTCAGGATCGGGGACATCGACATACCCACGGACGAGGTGGGACGTTTGCTCATCAACTACCTGGGACCGGCCAAGACTTTCCCTCACTACTCCATCGCCGATATCCTGAAGGGGCGCATTCCACCCGAGGCATTCAAAGGGAAGATCATCCTGATCGGGGCGACTGCCACCGGAATCTATGACCTGCGGGTTACGCCTTTTTCGACGGTGTATCCCGGAGTGGAGATCCATGCCACGGTCATCGACAACATCCTCCATCGAAATTTTCTCACCTATTCCGGCTGGATCCGCTTTCTGGACATGTGCGTCATCATCGCCATGGGGCTCCTGGCCGGCATCGCGCTGCCCCGGTTCGGCGCGATCGCGGGGATCGGCATCATCCTGGGTCTTGTCGTTTCCTTCTTCCTGGTGAACACCTTCATCTTCTCGCATTTCAACGTCTGGATGAACCTGATCTATCCGCTGCTGACGGTGGTAACGATTTATCTGGGGATCTCGGTCTACCGGTACATCACGGAGGAGAAGGAGAAAAAGAAGATCCGCGGCGCCTTCCAGTATTACCTTACCGCTTCGGTCATCAACGAGATGCTCAAGGACCCCTCGAAGCTGAAGCTGGGCGGCGACAAGAAGGACCTCTCCGTCCTGTTCTCCGATATACGGGGCTTCACGACCGTCTCCGAAAAACTGTCGCCGGAAGAGCTCGTCCACCTGCTGAACGAATACCTGACGGCCATGACCAACATCGTCTTCGAATACGAGGGCCTTCTGGACAAGTACATGGGCGATGCCATCATGGCGGTGTACGGCGCGCCGCTGGACCAGCCGGATCACGCCTTGCGGGCCTGCCGCACGGCGCTGAAAATGCGGGAAGAGCTCAAACGCCTCCAGAAGAAATGGTCCGAAGAGGGCCGGCCGGTGCTCAACATCGGCGTTGGCGTCAACAGCGGCGACATGGTGGTGGGCAACATGGGCTCGGAGATGCGCTTCGACTACACGGTCATGGGGGACAGCGTGAATCTCGGATCCCGCCTGGAGGGCATCAACAAGGAATACGGGACCGGCATCGTCATCAGCGAATTTACCTACGAGCGGGTCAAAGACACGCTCCTGGCCCGCGAACTGGACTGGGTCCGCGTGAAGGGCAAGAAACTCCCCGTCAAGATCTACGAACTTCTGGGAGAGCGAGCGGAAGCGGGGGCGCTGGAGCCCGTCGTGAAATTGTTTGAGGAAGGGTTCGCCCTGTACCGACAGAGCCGGTGGGACGAGGCCGTCGCCGTATTCCGGAAGGTCCTGGAAGCGAGACCGGGCGATCCGCCGTCCGAGGTCTATATCCGCCGCTGTCAAGATCTGAAGGAAAATCCGCCCGAACCCCCCTGGGACGGCGTCTACACCATGACAAGGAAATGATGTCCGGTTTCCTCAAGGAGACGGGTTCCCGCCGGGAACCCCGTCCCCGCAGGGGTCCGTGAAAAGAGCATCCATGAGAGAAGCGCAGAAGTATCGAAGCTGGGTGGAGGTCGATCTCGACAACTTCACCCGCAACTGGGACGAGATGAAGCGGCTGGTGGGTCCGGGCGTCCGGATCCTCCAGGTCGTCAAGGCGGACGCCTACGGTCATGGCGCGATGGAGATCTCCAATGTGGCCCTGAAAAACGGCGCCGACTGCCTGGGGGTCGCCAATGCGGACGAGGGCGCGCAGCTGCGGGTCAGCGGAATCTCTGCACCGATTCTCATCCTGTCCCCGGCCACGATCGGGGAAATCGGCCAGATCCTCAAGTACAACCTGACCCCCTCGGTGTCCGATATCGGGTTTGCCAGGGAGCTGCAGCGGCGCGGGCGCAAGACGGCCTGCCGCATCCCCATCCACATCGAGGTGGACACGGGGATGGGACGCGTCGGGACGCTTTACGCCGACGCCTTTGACATGATCCGCGAGGTGATGGAACTTCCGAATCTCACCGTCGAGGGCATCTACACACACCTGGCGGTCAGCGAGATCCGCGGCGATTACAACCTCCAACAGCATGCCCTTTTCGCGAAACTTTTGGAGCGCCTGGAGGACCGCCATATCCGCATCCCTCTGCGGCACATGTCCAACAGCGGCGCCGTCCTCAACTACCCGGAATTCCATTTCGACATGGTCCGGCCCGGCATCATGTCCTACGGCATCTACCCGTCGGCGGAGACGTCCTCACTCGCGTCGCTGGCCCCCGTCATGGCCTTCAAGACGACGATCGTCCTGATCAAGGATTTCCCCGGGGGAGCCAGCATCGGCTACGGTCGCACCTTCACGACGGAGCGGCCGACGAAGATCGCGACGATCCCCGTCGGTTACGGCGACGGCTACGGATGGGTCCTCTCCAACCGCGGCGAGGCCCTGGTCCGCGGCTGCCGCGCGCCGATCGTCGGGCGCATCTCCATGGACATGTGTGCGCTCGACGTCGGGCACATCCCCGACTGCGAAGTGGGGGACGAGGTCGTGCTGATGGGAAGGCAGGGGAAGGAGTACATCTCCGCCAACGAGATCGCCGAAAAGGTGGGGACGATCAGCTATGAGATCCTCTGCGCCTTGGGCAAGCGCGCCCCCCGCGTCTTTCTCCACAAGGGGAAGACCGGCACGGTGGAACCGCGGCTGCGGAGGATCTTCATCGCCGACGAGGAAAAATCGATTGCCCGCATCGACAACATCATCCGGAACTGTTTTCAGGCCAGGGCCCGCAACGAGGAACTGGGCGACGCCATCTATTACGAGATGTTCGAGACCCTTTTCGGCAAGGAGGACCGCCAGCTCGAGCTCCGCACGAATTTCCGCTACGACATCAACGTGCGGCCGGCAGCCGAAGAGGCGCGGACGCCCGGGGACAAAGAACCGGACTATTTTCACGTGAGCACGCACATCGAGTACGTAAAGACGCTGCGTAACCCGGTCTTTCTGATCGGGTGCGCCACGAACAACGAGCAACTCGAGGCCTTTTTCGACGACAAACGGTGCGAGTACCGCTGGATTCTGAACCGCGGCGAAGACCTGGTCGTCGAGCGGGATTTCCAGGTGGCGCGCGTGCGCATCGACCGCGAGGATGTTCCGGTTCTCCGCACGGAGAACACCAAGCGGGGCTACGAGGTCTGGTGCGGAGGCGACGACCTGAGACGGAAGCTGAACCGTCCCGTGAAGGTCGAGATCGAGATCCGGACGAAGAAAGCCAAGAGCAACCGGAACTTCTCCGTCTACCTTGTCTACCCGACGCGGGGTCTGGATATCCTCTTTGACTACCGCGGGATGAATTTCCGGAACGTCAAGGAAGTGAGCTTTTTCGCCGGCCGCCACCCCTATCCTCAGGTGATCCGCGAAAAGGGGAAGTCCGTCCGGATCAAGATCAGCGACGAAGAATGGATCTTTCCCAACAGCGGGGTGAGTTTCATATGGGACGTCTGAGAGGGTGTTACTGGCTGTTGAAGAACGCCCGCCTGCTGCGTTTCCCTCATCCTTCGCCCCTTCGACAGGCTCAGGGCGGGCTGAGGAAACTGTCATGGTGAGCTTGTCGAATCATCGGGGGTCTTGCAGCCGGGCATTTTTGAACAGCCCTCTTGAAGAAGTACAATCTGGGAAAGGCATGACGGACGAAGCATGACGGAAAGATTGAAGGTGGGTGTATTCATGGGCGGCATGTCCTCCGAGCGGGAGGTGTCGCTCAACAGCGGGAGAAACGTCCACGACAACCTCGACCCGGAGTTCTACGAGGGGAAACCCATTTTTCTTGACGAACGCAGCCGCTTCTGGGTGCTCCCCTGGCAACTCGTTTCGCAGAACACGACGGTGGACATCTTCGAGCGTCTCGAGCGCGATGCCCGGAGGATCTCCTACGAGGACCTCCGGAAGGAGATCGATTTTGCCTTTCTGTGCCTACACGGAAAATTCGGCGAGGACGGATGCGTTCAGGGACTGCTGGAGCTGCTCGGCATCCCCTTCACGGGACCGGGGGTTCTGGCCTCCGCGATCGGCATGAACAAGCAGGTCCAGCAGAAGATCCTGAAAGCCGCGGGGTTGGACGTTCCGGAGAGCGTCGTGGTCGAGGAGCGTGACTGGCGGAAGAACGCCGACCAAATCCGGAAGCGGCTTTCCGGCCGGTTCGGCGGACGGCCCGTCGTTACGAAACCGATCCGCGAGGGATCCAGCGTCGGCGTTACGATCGTCCGGGACGCGGATTCCCTGGATCGCGGCCTGGAGGAGGCCTTCCGCTGGGATACGTCCGCCCTTGCGGAAGAGTTTCTGGAGGGGATCGAGTTCTCCTGCATCGTCCTCGAGGAGGATGGATCGCCCCGGCCGCTGGACCTGACGGAGATTCACCCCCAGAGCGAGTATTACACCTACGACGACAAGTACATGCCCGGCCGCTGCCGGAAATTCACCCCGCCCAAGGGCATATCCCCCGAACAGGTTGCGCGGATCAAGGAACATGTCGTCCGGGCATTCGTTGCCCTGGGCTTCCGCTCCTACGGGCGCATCGACGGATTCCTTCTGAAGGACGGGCGGATTCTTGTCACCGATCCGAACTCATCGTCGGGCATGGCGCCCTCGTCCTTCTTCTTCGAGCAGGCCGCCTGCGCTGGCATGCTCCCGTCGATGGTCATCTCCCGCCTGATCGAGAACGCCCGCGCGATCCACCGGGGCAAATGCGGACCGCTGTAGAGCGGGGGATGCTTCGCGTCGCGCCTTCCGACCGGATAACGGTTTCCAGACGCAAGCGGCTTTACAAATTGGGCGATTCACATTATACAGATTTGCAGCATTTCAGCCGTCATCGCATCTCTTGTGAAGAGGAGGATTCCATGAAAAAGACCGGGGGACTTCAAGGATGGATCGTATTGGCCGCGGCGATCGCGCTAGCCCTTTCGGCCGTGCCGGCGTCGGCCCTGGAGTTCGGCGTGCGGGGATATTACTGGTTCCCGGGCTACAAGGCCGACGGGCGCCTCGACGCCTCCGGCATCACCGGGACGGAAACGAATTATAAGGATGTGCTGGATGTCGGCAACAAGGCGATTCCGTCGGTGGAGGCCTTCGCCGGTCTGGGGAAGAATCATTTCAGCTTCATGTATACGCCCTTGGACTACAGCGGGTCGACCGCCCTGTCGCAGAACGTCACGTTCAAGGGGAAGACTTTCACGGCCGGTACGCAGACCGAGTCCGATCTCAAGATGAAGATGTACGATTTCGATTACCAGCGCGACCTGGTGAATCTGGAAAACATCCTGGCGGGATTCTCGGTCGGCGTCATCGGCAAGATCAAGTACATCGACGGCGAGACGAGGATGAATGCGCCGGCGCTCGGATTCGACGAAAAACAGACCTACGGCGTCGTGATGCCCATGATCGGCGTCGGCGCCCATATCGGTCTTCTGCTCAATATCCTGGAGGCGAGGGCCAAGGTGACCGGCATGGCCTATTCGGGAAACACGTTCATCGATGCCCTGGCCGACCTCTCCTGGACGCCCTTTCCCTTCCTGGACGTCCACGGCGGGTACCGGTACGTGAAGCTGAATCTCGAGCGGGGCGATCTCACCCTCAATTCGACCTACAGCGGGCCCTTTGTGGCGCTGACGGTCGGCTTCTGATCCGGGAACCGGGATGGAGATTTTATCGGTGGGGACCGGAGGAGAGAAACGGCCGCGCGTGGGCGTGATCATGGGAGGCTTGTCCTCGGAGCGGGAGGTGTCCCTCGAGAGCGGCCGCAACATCTTCAGCAAGATCGACCGGCGCAAGTACGACCCGGCAGCGATATTTCTTGACGGGCAGGCGAGGTTCTGGGAAATCCCCGTCAAGCTTCTCATGCGCAACAGTACGAAGGACGTGGAGGAGGACCTGGAAGGGGAGGCCATCCGGATTCCTTACGAAGACCTGGCGAAAAGGGTGGATGTTGCCTGCCTCGCCCTTCACGGCAAATACGGGGAGGACGGCTGCGTGCAGGGATTGCTCGAGTTGCTCCGCATCCCCTACACGGGATCGGGCGTTCTCGCTTCCGCTCTCGGCATGGATAAGCTCATGTGCCGGAGGCTGCTCTCGGCTTCCGGCATCGACGTTCCCAGGACGATTTCCATCGAAAAGAAGAAATGGGAAACGGATGCGGAGGCGACAGCCGCCGCCGTCGAAGCCGAAATCGGGTTCCCCTGCGTCGTGAAGCCCACGCGCGAGGGCTGCAGCACGGCGGTCAAGAAGGTCGTGTCCGCCCAGGGCGTGGCCGCCGCCGTCGAGGGGGCGCTCCAATGGGATAACATGGTCCTCGTGGAGGAGTTCCTCCAGGGGACGGAGGTTACCTGCGGCGTGCTCGGCGCTGAAGAACCGGTTGCCTTGATCCCTTCCGAAACGGTGCCGACGGACGACATCCTCTCGCTGGAGGACAAGTTTCTGTACGGACAGGGAGAAAACAAGACGCCCGCCCGCCTGCCGGAAGAGGTCCTGACGCGGATCCGTGAAACGGCCGTCGCTGTCTTCCGCGCCCTCGATCTGAAAGGCTACGCCCGCATCGACATGTTTGTCCGCGCGGACGGCCGCGTCGCCGTCCTGGAGCCGAACACCCTGCCGGGGATGACGCCTTCGACCGTCCTCTTCCACCAAGCCGCGGCAGCCGGCATCACCCAGTCGGGGCTGATCGACCGGATCCTTGAGACCGCCCTTGTCGTGCACGCTTCCAAAAGGGGTCCGCTGTAAATGGATCGGTTTCTCGCTTCCCTGGACACCCTCGGCCGCCGGATGCTCGCTTACGTCGAGGAAATGGGGCAGATCCTCCTTCTGTTCCTGTCCGCCCTTTCGTGGATGGTCCGGCCGCCGCTGAAGGCGAGGCTCATCTTCAAGCAGATGGAATTCGTCGGTGTGAAATCCATTGTGGTGGTCGTGCTGACGGGGACCTTCACGGGGATGGTGCTGGCCCTCCAGAGCTACCACGGATTCCGGCTGTTCAGCGCCGAGAGCCTCGTCGGTTCGACGGTCGCCCTGGGCATGACCAGGGAACTGGGGCCCGTCCTGACGTCGCTCATGGTGACGGCCCGTGCCGGCTCCGCCATGGCGGCGGAGCTCGGGACGATGCGCGTCACCGAGCAGATCGACGCCCTGTACGTCATGGCGGCCAACCCGATCAAGCACCTGATCGTGCCGCGGATTATCGCAAGCGTCGTCATGGTGCCGCTGCTCACCGTCGTTTCGGATTTCATGGGGATCCTGGGGGGCTATTTCGTCGGCGTTCAACTCCTCTTCATCAACGAGGGGGCGTTTCTGAAGAACATCACCAAGCTCGTGGAACTCGACGACATCTACAACGGCCTCATCAAGGCCGCGTGTTTCGGCTTGATCCTGTCCGTTGTGGGGTGCTACAAAGGGTTCAACACGAGGGGAGGCGCGGAAGGGGTCGGGCGGGCCACGACGGAAGCAGTCGTACTGGCCTCCATCACGATCCTGATCAGCGACTACTTCCTGACGGCCATCATGTTTTGAGCTGCTGAGATGATTAAACTGGTTGGCGTCCACAAGTCGTTCGGAAAGCAAAAGGTCCTCGACGGGCTCGACCTGCAAATCGAAGACGGCAAGACGACGGTCATCATCGGCCGCAGCGGCGGCGGAAAGAGCGTTCTCCTGAAGCACATCATAGGACTCTTGAAACCCGACGAGGGCCAGGTCTGGGTGGATGGGGACGACATCACGAAGATGAATGACAAGGATCTCAACGAGGTCCGCAAGAAGTTCGGCATGCTCTTCCAAGAAGCCGCCCTGTTTGATTCCATGAACGTGGGCGAGAACGTCGCGTTCCCCCTGCGGGAACATACGAAGATGAAGGAAGAGGAGATCCGGGGCGTCGTGGCCGACCGGCTCCGGGCCGTCGGGTTGACGGGCGTCGAGCCGAAGATGCCGGCCGAACTCTCAGGCGGCATGCGCAAACGCGTGGGACTGGCACGGGCGATCGCGCTGCGGCCGCAGATCGTGCTTTTCGACGAACCGACAACGGGGCTCGACCCGGTGATGACGGAGGCGATCAACCAGTTGATTCTGGCGGCGCAGCGGCAATTTAACCTGACCTGCGTCGTGATCAGCCACGATCTCGAATCCATCTTCAAGATCGCTCATCGGATTGCCATGCTGCACGAGGGCAAAATCATCGAGCACGGCACGCCGGCCGAGATCCGCTCTTCGGAAAACGCGGTGATCCGCCAGTTCCTTTCGGGGAGCATCGAAGGGCCGATTTCGGTGACGTAAAAGCGACGGGCATCGTCAGATGCCCCGAACCGGAGGTTTTTTCATGCGGCTCAGTACCGAGGCAAAAGTCGGGCTGTTCGTCCTGGTGGGACTGATCATCCTGGGATACATGTCCTTCCGCGTCGGCCAGAAGGGCATCGGGCTGAAAAAAGGCTATACGGTCGAGGCGGTCTTTGACAATGTCGCCGGTCTCAACAAGGACGCCTCGGTGCAGATCGCCGGCGTCGAGGTCGGACGCGTCGAGTCCATCAAACTCAAGGACGGCAAGGCCGTCATCCAGATGCGGATCACCCCCGAAGTGAAGCTGGAAAAGGACGTCCGCGCCGCCGTGAAGACGCATGGTGTCCTGGGGGATAAGTACGTCGAGATCATGCCCGGACACAAGTCGCAGGGATACATGGAATCCGGGGACTCGATCCAGCAGGTCGAGCGGGCGGCGGACATCGACCGGCTCCTGCAGCAGTTCTCCGTCATCGCGGACGATATCCGCGGCGTGACCGGTTCCCTGAACCGCGTTTTGGGCGGCCAGGCCGGCGTCGACGCGCTCAATGACATCCTCGACAACACGCGCCAGCTCACGAGGAACCTGAACGCCGTCGTCGTGAACAACGAGGCGACGCTCAAGGCGATGCTGGAGAACACCCGCCAGCTCACCGGCAACCTGAACCGCGTCGTTGTCCAGAACGACGAGAAGGTGGGGCAGGTCTTCGACGGTCTGAAGAATGCGGCGAGCCAAATGGAGAAGACCTTCGCCTCGCTCAACGAGATCACGGAAGGCGTGCGCCGGGGCGAGGGGTCCGTCGGCCAGCTCCTCAAGGATCCGACGACGACGCAGCGCCTCAACCAGACGCTCGCCTCCCTGCAGCAGATCTCCGACAAGATCAACGAAGGCAAGGGAACGATCGGCAAGCTCATCAACGAGGAAGAGACGGTCAACAACCTGAATGCGGGCCTTTCCGGGATCAATCGCTACGTCACCAAGGCGGAGCAGTTTCGCACCTATCTGAGCTACCGCGGCGAGTACCTCTTCGACAAGAGCGACATGAAGAGTTATCTGGACCTCCGCATCCAGCCCAAGGATGACAAATTCTACATTCTCGGCATCACCAGCGATCCGCGCGGCCGGAGGACGACCCGGGAGTCCACCACGGGCGGGGTCACCACCCGGACGGAGGAGTGGGACCGAAGCGGCCTCCTGTTCAACATCCAGATCGGGAAGCGCTACCGCGATCTCGCACTGCGAGGCGGTCTGATGGAGTCCACGGGGGGCGTCGGAATCGATTACTTCGCCATGAACGACCGGCTCCGGTTTTCGTTCGAGGCATTCGATTTCAGCTATGACCGCAAGGCCCATCTGAAGGCGACCGCGGAATACCAGCTCTTCAAACACCTGTACCTGACGGCCGGCTGGGACGATTTCATCAGCGACCAGGGGAACAGTTCGATCTTCGGCGGCTTCGCCGTCCGCTTCGAGGATGACGATCTGAAGTACATGCTGACGTCGACGCCCATCCCGAAATAGCACGGGTCGTCGTCTGCAAATATAGCCTTCCGGCAATCTACTTGTATTGTCGCCTTTCATTTAACTCAATATAATATTTGAGCTTGACAATATCTCGCCGCATAACTACATTCCTCAAAAGAAATATATTGAGGATCGACCATGCGAGAATTTCTGATCGTGATGAAGGCCCTGTCCGACGAGAATCGGGTAAAGATCCTGAAGCTTCTTCAAGGGCGGTCACTTTGCGTCTGTGAAATCCGTGCGGCGCTCGATATTGCCCAGCCGACCGCTTCAAAGCATCTGAAGATCCTCGAACGGGCCGGTTTGGTCCGGCACGTCAAGGACGGCCTCTGGGTGAATTACGAGGTCGCCGACGGGGGTTCCAGTCCCTATGCCGCTTCACTTCTGGGAAGCCTGCGGCACTGGCTCTCCGACGTGCCGGAGATCGAGTCGCTGATCAAGAGCCTCTCCGGCATCGATCGGAGGGAAATTTGCGGAAAGTGAACGGGGTCGCGGTTTCTCCCGTTATTTCCATGCAGCCGTCGGTCGGCACGGGAGGAAGATGATGAAAGAACGGACAAAACTGCTGCTTCTCGCGGCCGGGTTCCTTGCCGCATATTATATTCCCTGGGATCATGAAGTGATACGCCGATCGGGCCTGGAGGCTTTCATGATGCTGCAGGAATATGCCAGGCAACACGTCCTGACCTGCCTGATCCCGGCCTTTTTCATCGCCGGCGCGATCGCGGTGTTCGTCTCACAAGCCTCCGTCCTGAAATACTTCGGCGCTGAGGCGAACAAGGTCCTGTCCTATTCGGTCGCCTCGGTCTCCGGAACGGTGCTGGCGGTCTGCTCCTGCACCGTGCTGCCGCTCTTTGCCGGGATCTACACGCGGGGGGCGGGGATCGGCCCCGCAACGGCCTTCCTCTATTCGGGTCCCGCGATCAACGTCCTCGCCATCATCCTGACGGCAAAGGTATTGGGCTGGGAGCTCGGTCTCGCGCGGGCGGTCGGGGCGGTTTCTTTTTCCGTTATCGCCGGCCTTCTCATGGCGGTCATTTTCCGCAAGGACGACGCAAACAGGACTGCAGGACAGATTTACCTTCCGGACGAGGGCGCGAAGGAGCGCAGGCTGTGGCAGGATGCCGCCTATATGCTGACGATGGTTCTGATTCTGGTCTTTGCCGCCTTCGCGAAGCCGTCGGCGGACGACGCGGACGTCTGGAAGGCCATGTTCGCGGCAAAATGGTATGTTACGGGGGTGCTGATGATTGTTCTCGCGGTCATGCTGAAGACCTGGTTCGTAAAGGATGAACTGACCTCCTGGGTGCAGGCCACGTGGGGCTTCATGAAACAGATATTTCCGCTTCTGCTGGCGGGCGTCCTCGTGGCGGGATTTCTCCTGGGGCGTCCCGGGTATCCGGCGCTGATTCCCGAGTCAGTCATTGCGGGGCTCGTGGGAGGGAACTCCCTCTGGGCGAATCTCTTCGCGTCGGTTTCAGGAGCCCTGATGTACTTTGCGACACTGACGGAGGTTCCAATCCTCCAAGGACTGATCGGATCGGGAATGGGACAGGGGCCTGCACTGGCACTGCTCCTTGCCGGCCCGGCGCTGTCGCTTCCGAGTATGATGACGCTGGCGGGGATCATGGGGATCAAGAAAACGCTGACCTACTGCGCAATTGTCGTGATGCTTTCCACAACGTCGGGAATGATCTACGGATGGTTGGTCGTATAGGGAGGGACATCATGGAAGCGCATTCTGCGGCACAGGGGAAGAAGCGGATCCTTTTCGTCTGCACCCACAACTCTTCCCGGTCCCAGATGGCCGAAGGGCTTCTGCGCGCGCTGCGCGGGGATCGATACGAGGTCTACAGCGCCGGAACCGAGCCGACGAGTGTTCATCCGGCGGCCGTGGCGGCGATGGCGGAGATCGGCATCGATATCCGATCGCATCGGGCCAAAGGTCTCGACGTCTTCGCTGGAACAGCGTTTGAC
>CAZDLM010000006.1:59729-83363 GCA_964506465.1 uncultured Syntrophaceae bacterium | reverse complement strand
GATCGTCAATGCCGCGGCGACGATCAGGACCTCTTCCAGACAGCCCAGGGTCTGCGCCTCGAGGATCATTCGCGAAATCCGCGGGTCGACGGGAAGCTCCGCCATCCTGCGTCCCCGCGGCGTAAGGCGGAAGGCGGACGGAACCTCGCCCTGGTCCCCCAGGCCGTCGACGGCGGCGACGGCGCCGAGTTCCAGGAGCTCGTCCAGGGCCTCGCGGATCAGCCGCGGCTGGGGGGGGATCAAGGAAAGGAAACGCATAGACGTCCCGGACACCCAGGCGAAGCATCCGCAGCACGACTTCCGAAAGGTTCGAGCGCAGGATCTCGGGGGCGAGGTACTGCGGACGCGAAAGGCAGTCTTCTTCGTCGTAGAGACGGATGCAGATGCCGTCGCGGACCCTGCCGCAGCGGCCCTTTCGCTGGTCGGCGCTGCTGCGCGAGACAGGACGGATCGGGAGACTGGTCGTCCGGGACCGCGCATTGTACACGGAGATCCTTGCCAATCCGGAATCGATGACGAAGCGGATGCCCGGAATCGTCAGAGATGTCTCGGCGATGTTCGTGGCAACGACGATCTTTCGGCCGGGCGCTTCCTGAAAAACGCGGCGCTGTTCGCCGGCGGCCAGACGGGCGAAGAGCGGAAGGACGGTGGCGTCCGCGCCGAGTTCCGCGCGGAGAAGATCGCAGGCATCGCGGATATTCTCTTCGGTGGGCAGAAAGATGAGGATATCGCCGGACTCCCTTCCGGAGACGATTTCGCAGGCCGCGCGGACGGCCGCATCGACATGGGGCGTGTCGGCGTCCTCTTCGCCGTCCGATTGCGGAGGCCGATAGACCGCTTCGACGGGATACATCCGGCCGGATACTTCGATGACCGCCGCGCCGTCGAACGCCCCGGCGAACTTTTCGACGTCGATGGTTGCAGATGCGATCAGGAGCTTCAGGTCCTTTCGCAGGGCCAGCAGATTCTTCAAAGCGCCGAAGGCGAAATCGATGTTCAGGCTCCGTTCATGCGCTTCGTCGATGATGATCGTATCGTAGCTGTTCAAAAAAGGATCCGACTGCATTTCCATCAGCAGGACGCCGTCGGTCATGAGCTTGATGAACGGCTCCTTGCCGGATCGATCTTCGAAACGGATCTTATATCCGACGGATCGCCCGAGGGTCTCGCCGAGTTCTTCGGCGATCCGCTGGGCGATGGTGACGGCGGCGACACGCCGCGGCTGGGTGCATCCGATCATTCCCCGGAGCCCTCTGCCCGCCTCGATGCAGAATTTCGGAATCTGCGTGGTCTTCCCGGATCCCGTCTCGCCGGTGACGATCACGACCTGATGCGAAGAAATCGCCGCAACGATCTCCTCGCGCCGTGCGAGGATGGGCAGGGAAGGCGGGTAGCGGAGAACCGGACGGGCGGCCTTCCTCACGTTCGCCTTTTCCGCGGCCACACGGATGCGGTCGGCCAGGTTCCGGAGATCCCGCAGCTTCGCATCCGACGGATCATGGCCGCCGAGGGCGCGGAGGCGCCGCTGCAGCGATGACGACAGGGCGATGCGGTCCCTCCGCATCAGATGGGGAAGGGATTGCCGCATCCGCCGGATGAGGCTGTCAAGGGTCGATTCCATGCGCTTCACTCAAGGTCCGCAGGGCGGATACCGAATAAATAGGAGGCAACTCTCGCCGGAAAATGGTATTTCATAAGGCAGGGTTTCTTGTCAATGCGGCCCGCGGCAAGCCGGCGATCTTCCGGCCGTGGGAAGGGCGACGGGCGTTGGGAGCGTGTGGGAGGTTTTCGCGTGCAGTTGAAGACGCTGTTGGAAAACAAGAAGAAATATCTGGCGTACAATCGTTTTCGGAAGGGCATCTTTGAGGAACTCGCCCCCAGGGACAGCGAGGTGATTCTCTACCTCCTGCCCTGGATGCTGAGCGTCAATTCCCCCGCCGTGCCCGGATATATCGAGAAGATGAAACGGCCGTGGAAGGTGTCCCATATCGACGCCGAACGGGAGATCCTGTCGCGGGAGCCTGCATTCAAGAGGAGGTTCGAAATCTCGTCGGAGCGGAGCCTGCTGAAGCAGTCGTCTTCACCGTGCTGGATCGAGGGGCTCTACACGATCGGCAGCATAGGATCGATCGCGCAGACATCGCGTTCGGATTGCGACATCTGGGTATGCGTCAATCGGTCGGAAACGGGAAAGGAAGCCCTTGAGGACCTCAGCCGCAAGATCAATCTCATTAAAGATTGGCTGGATCAGCACGTCAGGATTCCGATCTATTTTTTTCTCAGCGACACCGAAGATATCCGGCTTTGCCGTTTCGGCATCGTGGAAGGGGAGAGTTCCGGGAGCGCGCAGAGGCAGGTATTGAAGGAGGAATTCTACCGCACCACCAGCATTATCGGCGGAAAGATCCCGCTCTGGTGGCTCTGCGGAAGCGAAGGATCGGAGCCCGTCGATTATGAGGCCTTCGCGGAGAGCTTCCGGAAAGGGCGATATGCGGGAGAGTATGACCTGATCGATCTGGGGAATATCGAAACCGTCGACCGCGACGAGTATTTCGGAGCGGCCCTGTGGCAATTCAACAAGGCGATGACGCATCCCCTCAAGTCGATCATCAAGATGCTGCTTCTGAAAATGCTGCTGGAATCGCCGCGGGAAGAGCTGCTCTGCCACCGCTTCCGCCGTACGGTTCTGGAATGCCCGGACGAGGAATTCCTCGATCCGGCGACGTTTACGCTGCAGGCGATGCTGGAATACTATCGGGACCTGCCGGAAGAGACGTTCGCCTTCATCCAGGAATGCTTCTATCTGCGCTACGATGTCAATCTGTGGTCGAAAAGGATCACCATCCGGGAAAAACTGACCCGGGACATCTTCAAGCAATACGGCATGACCCGGGAAACCATCACGAGGCTCAACTCGTTCGCCTCCTGGAATTTCCAGGAACAGTCCGGATTCGGCGACCGTGTCTTCGAGCTCCTGAAAAAGATCTATCGCGACATCGCGGGAATGGAAAGAGGCGTCCAGGGCGCGATCGCGCCGGACGACCTGCGGGTCATGGGAGGAAAGCTTTCCGCCTGTTTGGAAAAGAAAACCTCCAAGGTGCCGATCATCCACCGGCCCCTGGACAGTCCGATCAAGCCGACACTGGTCTTCAAGACCGTTGGAAAAGTATGGTATGTACATGCCGCAGGAGATCCCTCCGCACCGATTGTCGAGAGCCCGGACATCGTTTCCTGCATCGCGTATCTGATCTGGAATGATCTGTTTGTTGCGACGGAAGTCCGGATGCTGCCGAATACGACGTCCATCACGCTCCAGGAAATCGTCAACCTCGGCAAGAAGATGCGGGATTTCTTCGGCATCAGCGACATCGCCGCCGTTGAATTCGCAAACTATCTCGAAGAGGAGCGGATTTCGAAGGCGCTGATCGTCGTGAATTTCGATACGACGGTGCACGTGAGGGAAATTCACGACCTCCGGCTCGTCTGGAGAAACAGTTGGGGTGAATTGTTCGTGAAGCGATGGACGAATCCGTCGGCCCTCAAGGAATTTCTTGACGGCGCTGCGGAGACTTCGCGGTCGATGGAGATTCAGTATTACGTGCAACGCAGCAGTTTCCTGTACGAGAAGGTGATCGACAGGGCCAAGCGGACGGCGACGACGAGATTCCTGTCCTGAGTTTCGAATCGGTGAGGACCTGCACATGCCGCTCGTCACGATTTACTTTCAACTTCACCAGCCCTTCCGGCTTCATCCGGACCGGGACAAGTTCCTGTGGGAACGCAGGAATCGTCAGATCTTCCTGAAAGTCGCCGAGAAGTGCTACCTGCCGGCGACCCGGATGTTCACGGAGCTCGTCTCCAAACACCCCGATTTCAAGGTGACGTTCAGCCTCTCCGGGACGTTTCTGGAACAGGCGGAACTCTACCGTCCCGAGGTCGTCAGGGCCCTGCAGGAATTGCTCGATGCAGGCAGGAAGCGGCAACAGGTCGAGCTGCTCGATGAGACCTATTACCACTCCCTGACGAGTCTCTTCGAAGACCCCAAGAAACAGGAATTCCGCGATCAGGTGTCGCTGCACCGCGAAAGGATGCGGAAGGTGTTCGGTGTTTTTCCGACGTCCTTCCGGAACACGGAGCTCATGTACAACAACCGGATCGCGGAAGTCGTGGCGGACATGGGATATCTCTCCATCCTGTGCGAGAAGCGGGATGACATGTTCACGAAACGGGAGCAGTCGGTTTCGCCGAACGCCGTCTTCCGCGCCAAGGGCACCAATCTGATCGTCATCCCGCGCAACCGGGACCTCAGCGATGACGTCGCCTTCCGCTTCCCGCATCAGCGGATCAGCCCGGACGCGTATGCAAGAAACATTGCCAAGATCGACGGCGAAGCGGTGCTGCTCGGTTACGACTACGAACACATCGGGGAACACATCTGGGAAGAAAAGGGGATCTTTGATTTCTGGAAAGGCGTTCCGGAGGCGTTTGCACGGCACGAGGCCATCGTCATGGCCAACCCGAGCGAGGTGGCCAGGAAATTCCAGGATGCCGATTGCCCGATCCTCGATATCCATGACCTGTCCACGTCCTCATGGGCGGACGCGGGGAGGGACACCTTCGGATGGCTGGGCAACGATACCCAGCATGAAATCTTCAAAGACATCGAGGCCATGGAATATGACGCGAGGACGGCGGTGGAGGAACTCCGCACGAAGTGGCGTCATCTAACGACCTCCGATCATATCTATTTTCTGCACGAACGCGTCGGCGAAGACCATGCCGTGCATTCGTATTTTAACCCCTACGGCGGATCGATCGTGAGGGCGGCGCATATCCTGACCCGAAAGCTCGACTATCTGCAGATGACCTTCAAGCGTTTTGAGATCCTGAAACGCAGGGAGAAGACCGCCGTGATGATCGTGACGCCGGAAACGGGGAAGCTTCCTCCGGAAATGGGCGATCTGGCGCGGTACATTTCTGGGAAGAGCGGAGGACAGGGCGAGGTGGTCTCCGCCCTCTGCGAGGGGCTGATCGACAGGGGGATCGACGTGCATCTGGCGACGCTGAACCTCAAGCGGCGGTTCCGCCAGGAAAGCAACCTCGACGAAGGCGAATGGCGGGAGCTGCGCTACAAGACGACGTCGGATAGGATCCATCTTGTCAGCTCCGCTGTCTTTGCGGAGAACCTCGGCGCGTATGACGGAGACTGCCTCCTCACAGCCGCGGAGTTCCAGAAGGCAATGGTCAACAACGTCATCAAGGACGTACGGTCCGGCCACGAGGGGAAGCTGATCCTCCACAGCCACGACTGGATGGCGGGTGGGGCGATCACGGCCTATGCAAAAGGAACGGGCCTTCCGGTCCTGCACACGGTGCACAATGTCTTCACGGCGCACCTGCCGCTGGAGATGATGATGGGCGTCGATCTCCGGAGTATGGAGGACCAGTTGTATTTTTCCTGGGCCTACGGGAAGAAGTGCATGGACTGTCAGGCGACCGCCATCAAGAATGCCACCGTCATCAACTTCGTCGGACACCGTTTTCTGAAAGAGGTTGTCGACGATTATTTCCTCGATCGTCCCATCGTTCCTCCGAGTGTGCGCAAAGAAGTGAAGATCAAATACTATCACAACGCCGCCCGATCGATCCTTAATGCGCCCGCCTCGAACATGTACCCGGAGAACTGTGAATATCTCGCCAGAAAATTTGGCCCGGACGACGCGGTTATCGCGGCCAAGAGGGAGAACCTCGTCGAATTCCAGAGGCGGACGGGCCTGAACGTCAACCCGGAGGCGATCCTCTTCTTCTGGCCATCACGCCTCGATGCGCTCCAGAAGGGCGTCCATCTGATCGAGGAGGTGCTGCCGAGGTTCGTCGCGATGCATCCGGACATTCAGGTCGCAATCGTCGGCAACGGCGTCGGGCCGGACCGTAGACACGTCGATCTTCTCGGAAGCATCGCCTTCGGGTCCGGCGGGCGGATCGCCTACCATCGCTTCGAAGAAGGACTGACGATGCTCGGCTATGCGGCAGCCGCGGATGTCTTCGGCGCGTCGCTGTATGAGCCGTGCGGCCAGATCGACCAGGTGGGGAATCTCTTCGGGGCGACCGCCACAAACCGCGACACGGGCGGATATCATGATAAGATCGCCGAACTGAGACTGAAGAGCGAAGGTGCGCCCCAGGACGTCGGCAACGGTTTTCTCTTCCGGGATTACGATGCGGGCGGATTGTGGTATGCGCTGGAAAAAAGCATCCGGTTTCACCGCAAGCCGGCGGAAATCAGGGAACCGCAGCTTCAACGCATCATGCGGGAAGCCAGGCAGAGGTACGACCTGTCCGGCATGATCGCGGAGTACATCCGCCTGTATGAACTCCTGAACGGGGGCAGGCCGCTGGTATGAAGCCTGCGGCGGGCCCATGGCCCGCCGCCGCACGGAAGATCCCCCGGGACGTTCTCCTTCGGCGTCCCTCAGCCCTCAGACGGAAGTCTTCCTTCCGATCGTCCTCGCAATCGCCCTGACCTCCTCCATCGCCGCATCCGCATCGATCGTCAGGAGCTTGCGGTCCCTCATGACAATCCTGCCGTTGATCACGGAATCCGACACGTCGGAACCCGAAGCGGCGTAGACGAGATGGGAATAGGGATTGTACATCGGGGTGAGGTGCGGCTTCGAAAGGTCGAGGAGGATGAGATCCGCCGCTTTGCCCGGCTCGATGGACCCGATCGCGGTATCCAGTCTCAGCGCCCGGGCCCCGCCGACCGTCGCCATGACGGTTACCACCGTCGCGTCCATGACGGTGGGGTTTCCCTCCTTCAACTTATGGTACCGGGCGGCGATCGACATTTCCCCGAAGAGATCGAGATTGTTGTTGCTCGCCGCGCCGTCCGTTCCGAGTCCGACGTCCAGGCCGCGCAGGAGAAGCGTCGGGACCGGCGCCATGCCGGCGGCGAGCTTCATATTGCTTTCCGGGTTGTGCGAGATCTTTACGTCGCACTCCGCCAGGATATCGATTTCTCCGGAATCGATCCAGTTGCAGTGAACGGCGAGCGTTCGGTCGTCCAGCACGCCGAGTTTCTGAAGGTAGCGAACGGGCGTCGTGCCGAAACGGGAGCGGACTTCTTCGACTTCCTCTCTCGTTTCGGCCAGGTGGATCATGAAGAGGGCGTTCTCCTCGCGAGCGATCTTCTTGATGGCCTGCAGGGTTTCGCCGCGGCAGGTGTAGGCCGCATGACAGGCGAGCGCCGGGACGATGAGCGTCGAGGGACCGCGCCACTTGTCGAGGAAGCCCCGGGCGACTTCCATTTGTCTGGCCAGGTCTCCTCCCGGCTTCGGACCGGCGTCGAGGAATCCCTGGCAGGGGATCAGACGGAAACCGGAGGCGACGGCGGCGCGGGCCACGCTGCTCTCATGGAAATAGGCATCGCAGCAGGTCGTCGTGCCGGAGAGAATCATCTCCGCGATGGCGAGGATCGATCCGGCGTAGACCGTCTCCCGGTTGATGAATTTCGCCTCCGCGGGAAAGATGTGGTCGCGAAGCCAGGACATGAGCGGCAAATCGTCGGCCATTCCGCGAAAACACACCATGGGAAGATGGGTGTGGGTGTTGACCAGACCGGGCAGGATCAGACGGCCCTTGGCGGACAGCGTCTCTTTCGGGCGGTACTGACGCTCCATCTGCGGATTCCAGGGCGAGGCGTGAAGGATCTTTCCCCTGTCGACGATGATGAGCGGGTCCTCGACGATGCCGTGCCGGGGAGACATCGTCAGCGCCGTCCCTCCCCGGATAATGAGATCCACTTCACGAACGGCCGGAATCACCGTCATGCCGAAAGACTCCTTTTCACGCGATCGGCGATTGCGGAAACCCTGCGCATCGCCTCCTGCTCGTCGAAGGTCAGGATGCGACGGTTCTTCATAACGATCCTGCCGTTGATGATCACCGTTTCCACATCGGCGCCGGAGACGGAATAGACGATCTGCGAATAGGCGTTGTAGAGCGGCGTCAGGTGGGGCTTGTTCAGGTTCAAGACAATGACGTCCGCCTTCATTCCCTTTTGCAGACGGCCGACCTGCGCTTCCATGCCGAGGACCTTCGCCCCCTGGCAGGTGGCCATTCTCAGAACGGTGCGCGCGGGCATGAGCGTTGGATCCATCCGCTCGACCTTTTCGAGTTTTGCGGCGGAATCCATTTCGCCGAACATATCGAGGTTGTTGTTGCTGGCGCATCCGTCCGTGCCCAGGCCGACGGGGATTCCCGCCCCGATCATCTTCGATACCGGTGCGGCGCCCGAGGCCAGCTTCATATTGCTCTCGGGGACATACACCGCGCCGCATCCCCCGTCCGCCAGCATGCGGATATCTTCGTCGTCGAGACAGACGCAATGAAAAGCGAAGAAGCGATCCGTCAGGAAGCCGATCTCCTTCAGGAAGGTGACGGCTTTCTTCTCGTACTTGGCCTGGAGTTGGCGCGTCTCCTGGAGGTTTTCCAGGAGATGGACGGCATAGCGGATGCCGTAGCGGTCCGCAAGTCCCTTTGCCCGCAGAAGGAGGTCCTGGGAGCAGGTGTAGAGCGCGTGGGGTTCCACCATGATCCGGACGAGGGGATGATCGGACCATTTCCGGATGAGCCGTTCCGTATAGGCCAGTCCTTCGTCCGGCGTCTTGAAGTTGGGCGAGGGGAAGTCGAAGAGAACCTCGCCCAGAAGGCCGCGCATGCCGGCGTCGCGGCAGGCTTCTGCCGTTTCGTTCTCGAAAATATACATGTCGGAAAAGGTGGTCGTTCCGGAACGGATCATCTCCGCGCACGCGAGGAGCGTTCCCCAATAGGCGAGCTCCGGATCGACGTTTTTCGCCTCGGCGGGGAAGATGTAGTTGTTGAGCCAGTCCATGAGTTCCAGGTCGTCCGCGATGCCGCGGAAGCAGGTCATGGCGGCGTGTGTGTGGGCGTTGACGAGTCCCGGCATTACGAGACAGCCCCGCGCGTCGAGCACTTCCGGCGCCCGCCAGCGCTGCTCCATAGCGCCGCGTGTGCCGACATCGGCAATCGCATCGCCGGAAATGACGAGGGCGCCATCTTCGATCAGGGTATCCTTCTCGTCGAGAAGAAGAGTCAATCCGCCGGAAATGAGCAAATCAGCATCGGTCATGGGCTGCAAGTCCTTGGGGATGAGTCACATGGCGGCCCTTATATCATCGAACGGCAGGCTTGACACCCTTTTTTTGAAATACTATAGGGTTGCAGATTTCTTCACGAGCCTGGGTGGCGGAATTGGTAGACGCAAGGGACTTAAAATCCCTCGGTGCCCAGCACTGTGCGGGTTCGATTCCCGCCCCAGGCACCAGGAGATATCCCGTGGAAACCCGATATAGTAGCAGCATTTTTCGCATGCGGGCATCGGCGAATCCGCATATCGGGCCATCGATATTTCATCGCGGCCCCGCCCGATCTCGAGAAATGCTTTTTGGCCTTTTCTGGTTCATCGTGCTAAGATCATTCATCAAACGAGTCAGAGGAGGTCACTTCATGTGGATCTTCACCAAGCGCGGTTTCGTTTCTATCATTGCCTCCGAGAACAGCCCGACTTTTTTCACGGTTCAATCCCATTTTCCCGGCCACATCGAAGCGCTCTTTCCGACGGCCCATGTCACGGAAGCGCCGTACGGCGTCGGCATCTACCGGTTCCGCGCCGCGGTACCGAAGCACATCGTCGCGGAAACCGTATTCGACGTCGTCGAACACATCGATTATTCGACGTTCAAGGAATCCATCCCCGATGAGCGGTACCGCAGGGCCGTGATGGATGCGTGGGAGACTCTGAACAAGCACGACCTGGGTCCCGGCAAACCTCGCGAACCCGAAGAATTCATGCCTTAGGCGCCGGTCCGATTGTGCCGATCGCACTGGGCTGGAGAGGTCGGTCTCTCTGCGGCAGACGGAAAGCAGGTGTATCCAGATATCCCTTGACATGCAGGAAGAGGGGGGACTAGAAAGTCTGCATCTCGTCAAACGTATGGTCAATGCCATACCTTGTTGTTTCCAGAAGTTGTAAGAAGCTGGACGCATGAAAAGCGACAATCCATCGCGAAATCCTGCAGAAGAGAATCCGACGGCAATCTTGCAGAAATTTGTCGGCGTCTTCCTCAGCAAAGGATGGCTCAACCAGACGCTCAGGATCAGGCGCCGCGACAGACGATATCACATTTCCTGCAGCGAGCTGGAATTCTCGGCCTATCGGATCAACGATTGCTGCGAGATCCCCCCCGGTTTTCCCGGCTGGCCCGTGTGCATCATCACCTGCGATCGCATTCTCGATGATCGAGCGATGTCTGCGTTTGCCTCAGAGGAACCGAGCATACAGGAATGGCTCCGCTGTCTTCAAAACAGCGACTTCGAGTTGATTTGAGGAGTCTGAGTATATGAATGTCATTGTGTCCGGGTCATTGGCGTATGACAGGATTATGGATTTCCCGGGACGTTTCTCGGATCATATCCTTCCCGACAAGATCCACATCCTGAACGTTTGTTTCCAGGTCAACGGCATGAAGGAGAAATACGGCGGAACTGCGGGCAACATCGCCTACGCGCTGACCCTGATGGGCGAGAAGCCGATGATCTCCGCCTCCATCGGCCATGACTATCATCGATACTTCGATTGGCTGACGAAGAATGGTCTTTCCACGGAACAGATCAGGGCCGTCGCGGACGAGTTCACGGCGAGCGCCTACATCACGACGGACATGGACGACAACCAGATCACCGGGTTCAATCCGGGCGCGATGAAGTATTCTTCCTCTCTGGATTTCGACAGGCTCGACCCGGAAAATACCCTGATCATCATTTCTCCGGGCAATCTTGAGGACATGAAGAACTATCCCCGCGCATGCAAGGCCAGAGGCATCGGCTATATCTTTGACCCTGGACAATCTCTGCCGGTGCTCGATGCGAAAGACCTGGCGGACGCCATCGACGGGTGCAGAATTCTGATTTCCAATGACTACGAGTTGGATCTGATCATGAAAAAGACCGAGTTGAACAAAAAAGACCTCCTGAAACGGGCCAAGGTCGTCATTGCCACACTGGGCGACCGGGGTTCGCATGTCGCGACGGCGGACGGGGAGATGACCATTCCCGTTGTGAAACCGAGAGTCGTGGAAGACCCCACCGGCGCCGGCGATTCCTACCGGGGCGGTCTGATAAGCGGGCTGATCCGGGGAATGGACATCGGAGAGTGCGCGAAGATGGGCAGCGTATGCGCGTCTTTTGCTGTGGAATGTTATGGAACGCAGGAGTACAGTTTCAGCCCTGCGGAATTCCGTGAAAGGCTCAGCGGATGCGGCCCGTGAATCGCCAGGAAGCTCTTCTGCGGTGAGGGGCGACTTGAAGGTCTCCGACGGCCCGGTCCACTGCGGGTTCAATGACCCTTCGAGACGCCCTGCTCAATCCTGCCATGGAGCTGTGCATGAAGAGTGAATGCGATTCGAATCAGGGCCTCCGCGACGAATTGAAGCGCCTGCGGGGAGAGGTCGCCGCGTTGAAGAAGTCGGAAGCGGCGTACAAAGAGCAGGCGGAGTCGCTGCAAAAAAGCAAAGAATTTTTCCGAGAATTTCAAAGATTTCTAAGATCCGAAAGGCGGTAATCGTCAAGGGCGGAAGGATTCTCTTCCGCCCTTTCTGGATCAGCAAGACGCGCCCTTGACAGTCTTCCCGGGGGCTGACATAAATGCGGGAAAATCACGAAGAGGGGTGGGCGATGCCGACAATTCGACAGTTCCGCTATGGGGCGGACAATCTCGGCTACGTGATCCACGGGCAGAGAAGAGCCCTGATCGTCGACGGAGGCGCCGCGGCGGACATCCTTCGCTACACGGCGGACAGGGGATTAGAGGTCTCTCTTGTCGGGAATACCCACGGGCATGCGGACCACACTTCGGGGAATGCCGCTCTGCTGAAGAAGACGGGGGCGAAATATCTTCCGCCCGACGTCCTGAAGGAGGGCGAAAGAATCTCTTTTGAGAATGAAACGGTCACCGTCATGCGGACGCCCGGCCACACGACGGATTCAATCTGTTTTCTCGCGGGGACCTGTCTGATCAGCGGCGATACGCTTTTCAACGGGACGATCGGGAACTGCTTCACGGGGGATCTGCCGGCCTTTTATCGTACGGTGAAGGCGCTGATGGCCCTCCCGCCGGAGACCGTCGTTTACGCCGGTCACGATTATGTGAGGGATTCACTCGCCTTCGCAAAAAAGCTGGAACCGGAGAACCGTGATTTAGAGTCCTTCCTTACGCGCTATGATCCCCGGCACGTCTTCTCGACGATTGAAGAGGAATTCCGGATCAACCCGTACTTCCGCTTCAACGCAGAACCGATCGTCGATCTTCTGCGCCGGAAGAACCTCCCCACCGCAACGGAAGAGGAGCGCTGGCGTTCCCTGATGTCGATTGAATAAAGACCGGAGACCGTCCGGCGGGCTGGTCAAGGCGATTGCCGCAGGCTCAGGATATAGGATTTTACGCGAAGAACCGGGTGGTAGGACATCTTCGACTGCGCCAGCTCGGCGATCCCCATGTCACTTTCCTTGCTGATGTAGAGATGCCCGTCAAAAAGTCTCCTTGCGCACTCCCTGTCCAGAAACTGGTAGAGTCCCTTGATCCGTGCAAAGGCCTTTTCGAAGTTGAGGATGCCGATCTTCGCATTGAGCCGCGTGCGGATGCCGAAGGCGACGACTTGTCCGTCGATGCGGATGAACAGGCCTTCCGCCTCGAGGTCCCGCAAAGACCGGATGGTGGCTTCGGCCGCCTTCTTCTCGCAGGCCAGCGCCCAGTTGGACGGCAGATCGCAATCGCGTTCGATGCACCACTTTTCAAGAAAATCGATGCATTCCTCCTGCGAATCCGGTCCCATGGCCTGGACCTGGACGCGGTCCCGATCGAGATATTCCTTGGTGAACTGATGGATCAGGTTCCGTTTCTTGGCGTAACGGTTGCCGCGCAACTCCGCGAGGTCTTTCGTCAGATAGATGTAATCCTCGAATTCCGGCTGTTCCTGTACGCAAAAATAGGCATCGATGTCCGGCCTGCCGTAGAGGGAGACATAGTCTTCGGGAACAAACCAGTAACTTCGATATCCATGCCTCTGGGCGATCTTGAACAATTCAGCAGGCTTCAGCGGGCCGGCGGGTCCGAAGGGAACGATCAGGTGGCGGTCTTCCGGCTTGTCCAGCGGCTCGTTGGCAATCAGGAGCAGCCCGTCTTCGACGTCATAGGAAGTCCGGGAGGAACAGTCGTTCCATGCGATAAGCGAGGCCAGCGAATAGATGCTCAGCGAGAAGGGCTGGTCCGCAAAATGCGGCTTCAGCCGCGGAAAATCGGCTGTTTCGAGCGTCTTGAACGTCATGGCTTGCCTTTCAGCAGCATGGGCGCGGCGTGTTCCATCCGGAGAAAGCCGAGGTGTTCATAGAAGGGGTGGGAGTCCCGCTCGGCGATCAGACCGACCCAGAAAAGACCGTCTCCGTGGAGGCGATCGATGATTCTGCGGACGATGCCGGTCCCGATGCCCCTGCCGCGGAAAGACGGTCGAACGGCGACGTCCTGAATATACGCATCGCTGGCGCGGTCGCTGATCGCCCTCCCCATGCCGATCAAGTCTCCATCCAGAAATACGGCGAGAAAGCAGTGGCTGCCGCTCACGATGCCGCGGATGACGTCGGGCTGTTCGCCGCCGGCATCCCACCAGCCGGTGTCCTTGTACAGGCTGTAGATCTGTTCGACCTCCCGGGGGGAGGGAGACTTCATAAATCGATAATCCATGGATTGTGTGTTCTCTATCATCGCAGCGAACCTGTCTTCCGCGGAACCTGCCGGCGCAATCGGCCGAAAGCGTCCGCAAGTCAGCCGTAACTTATAGAGAGGACCTCCGGTTGTCAAGCGCGGCTCTCTCAGAGGCTCCGCGGCGTCTCTATTCTTGATCTTTGATGTTCGATCGTCTATAGGACCTGGAAGCCCAGCGGAGCGCTCCCGGACCGCGCAGGAGAGATCCGGTCCCGGGCGGAAGGTGGATTCGACATCCGCGCGCCTGTTCCGCGGCGATGGCGCAGGGTGCTGATTGCTGGAGGAGCTGTTCATGGAGAAAGGGCTGATCATCCGCAAGACACGGGAAGCAGGAGAGGCGGAAAACCTGGCTGCCTTGAGGGAAGTGCTGAACGCCGTTTCGCATCCCTTCCATCCCGGGATGGAAGTGGGCATCAAAATCCACTGGGGCGAGAAAGGAAACTGCAGTTTCCTTCCCGCTTCCTACACTCGGGAAATTGTCCTGTGGCTTCAGGACCTTCAGGCGCGGCCTTTCGTTTTTGACACCTCGGTGCTGTATTCCGGCGGCAGGCGCGACGGCGCCGAGTCCCTGGTGACGGCGCGACGGAATGGCTTCAGCGAAGAAACGCTTGGCTGCCCTGTCAGAATGGCGGACGGCCTCGACGGACGCGACGTCGGGTCCATCCCGGCCGGCATGAAGCACTTTTCAACCGTCCAGGTGGCGAATGTCGTCGGAAAGGCCGATGGATTCGTGATCTTCTCTCATTTCAAAGGCCACCTCGCCTCGTCTTTCGGCGGTGCGATCAAGAACCTCTCCATGGGATTCGCATCCCGCGCCCAGAAACAGCGGATGCATTCCGATGCCCATCCCGTCCTGAACAAGAAAAGATGTACCCGCTGCGGCCTGTGCGTGGAGGTATGCCCGGCCGGCGCCGCGAGTATGCCGGAGGGTGACTTTCCGGTCTACGACCTCAAACGCTGCATCGGCTGCAATCAGTGCATCGGCCTGTGCGCCGAGGCGGCTCTTCAGATCTTCTGGGACTCAGACCCGGGTGTTTTCCAGGAAAAGTTGGTCGAAACGGCGGCGGCGGTTTGGAGAATCATCGGCGCCAGGAGCGTCGCCATCAACGCCCTGCTGAAAATCACGAAGGAATGTGACTGCATGCCCGGCGAGAATCCTGCGATTGCGAAAGACATCGGTTTTGTGGGAGGGGGCGATCCCGTAGCCGTCGACCGGGAATCCCTGGCGCTCGTCGGCAGTGAAGCCTTTGAAAACGCCCATCCGGGAATTCCCTGGAAGCGGCAGTTCGAACACGCGGCCGCCGTCGGCTTCGGTACGCCGGGGAAGGGTCAGGCAAGAACGTAGCGATCGCCGGTCTTCGCAACGGTCGCAGTCCGCAGCAGATGCTCCACATGCTTTCCCATGATCGCCTTTTCACCGAAGGCGAAGAACTCCTTCGGCTCACGGGGCCGCCCGTAGACGATCCAACGAGCCGCGATCTCTTCCAGCGTAAGGGGTTTCTTCAGGGCCTCAACCAGTTTCTCCTCACGGATCCGGATCACGTCTTCGTACTTCCGCCACAGATTCTCCGGAAAGGGCTCTTCGAAGATCCCCTTCTCATGGCCGGTGACGAGCAGCCTGGCCGGAATCCGTTGCAGGCGAGAAAGAGAGGCAAGTGTGTCTTCGATGCTGGAGTAAAGATCGCCGTACCAGGGGCCGAAGGGGGACAGATCGTAGTCTCCGAGGAAGAGAACGCCTTCGGCGGGGAAATGCAGCGCGAGATGCCCCGGTGTGTGGCCGGGCGTCGCCAGGATTTCGATTGCAGCGGCGCCGAGGGAGAAGTTCCCGCACTCGCGAAGGTATCCGGCAGGTTTCCTGCTTCGGTAATGGAATCTGCCGAGCAGTTCGTTCCGCCAGTATCCGCGGTAGGCGTCGTCTTCGAGACCGTACCAATCGAGGAAGGTTTCGATATCGGCAAGGGGTGGGGCGTCGACTTCGGAAATCCGTAACGGGAGTCCTTCGAAGAGGTCCAGGTGCGTGAAGTGGTCCTCGTGCCAGTGGGAGAGCCAGACCTCGCGGACGTCGCCCGATGACGCCAGGCGGCGGAGGCGGTCCCTGTGCGAACCGGGGTCGACGAGGATCCCCGCGCCTTCGATGAAAAGGGAATGGCAATGGGGATACCTCCCCTCGCGATCGCCGGGAAGAAAACGGATCGGACCGAAACGGCGCTCTTCCATGGAACCTCCGTCCAGAAGCGGCAGGACTATAGCCGTTCCGCCGGTCACCTGTCAATTTCGATGTCGACGATTGCCTTGACCACAAACACAAATTCCCCTATATTCGCTCCCTCTTTGAAGTCAACCCATTTTGGAGGTAGTTATGAAATTGATTCTCTTGGGCGCGCCGGGTGCAGGGAAGGGGACCGTCGCCAAGATGCTGACGGATGTGGACGGATCGGTGCAGATCTCCACGGGGGACATCCTTCGGGCCGCCGTGAAGGAAGGAACCCCCCTCGGGAAACAGGCCAAGGGCTTCATGGATCGTGGCGATCTCGTTCCGGATTCGCTGATCATGCAGCTGATGGAGGAGCGGCTTCAACACAAGGACTGTGCGAAGGGCTTCATCCTGGACGGATTTCCCCGCACGATCCCCCAGGCGGAGGCGTTGAAGGTCCTGATGGGCAAACTGGGAATCCGTCTGGATTTCGTGGCGAACCTGGAAGTGCCCCGGAACGTCATCCTCGACCGGCTTACGACGCGCAGGACCTGCTCCAACGCGGCATGCCAGGAAATCTACAACGTGAAGAGCAACCCTCCGACGCCGGAGGGCAACTGCCGGAAATGCGGAAGCCCCGTCGTCCAGCGCGATGACGAAACGGAGGAGGCGATCCTCTTCCGCCTCGAGACGTATAACAAGAAGACGGCGCCGCTGATCGGCTTTTACGAGAAGGAAGGATTGCTGAGGAACTTCGCCTCGATCAGCAGCAAGGAAACGGTAGCGGAAATCCGGAAAGCGCTGGGGCGATGATCGACTACGGGCGGGAGCTGAACCCTGAACAGCTCCGCGTGGTCATGGAGCCGGGAGGCCCGCTGCTGGTGATCGCCGGGGCGGGCAGCGGGAAGACGAGGACGCTCACGCACCGCGTGGCCCGGCTGATCGAAACGGGCGTCCCCCCGGAGCGGATCGTTCTGGCCACCTTTACGAACAAAGCCGCCAGGACGATGCTTTCCCGCGTAAAGGAGATCACCAAGGTCCCGACGGAACGCCTCTGGGGCGGGACCTTTCATCACCTCAGCCACCGAATCCTCCGCAGCAACGCCGGGCTCCTGGGATATCCGGCGAATTTCTCCATCATCGATTCGGAAGACTCCCGGCAGATGATCGCCTCCTGCATCGCGGCGAGCGGGATCGACGGCAAGGCCGACCGCTTTCCCAAGGCGGACGTCCTCGGCGACATCATCAGCCTGTCGGCGAATATGGATAGCGGGATCGACGCGGTTCTCTCCTCGAGATACTTTCACCTGCAGGAACGGTTCGAGAAGATCCGCGAGGTGGCCCGGCGGTATGAGGCCAGGAAACGGGAAGTCGGCGTCATGGACTTCGACGACCTTCTCGTCCAGACCCGCCGCCTCCTGCGGGATTTTCCCGACGTCGCCTCACGCTACGCGGAGCGTTTCCTTCATGTCCTCGTGGACGAGTATCAGGATACGAACGTCCTTCAAGCCGACATCGTCGATCTGCTGGCGGCGCGTCACCGCAACCTGATGGTCGTCGGCGACGATTCCCAGAGCATCTACTCTTTCCGGGGGGCCGATTTCCGCAATATCCTGCACTTTCCGGAACGCTACAAGGATTGCCGGATCTTCAAGCTGGAGACCAACTACCGCAGCACGCCGGAGATATTGCACCTGGCGAACCTGTGCATCGTCCGCAACGACCGTCAGTTCCACAAGGTTCTCAAGGCCGTCCGCGGCGGGGGCATCCGTCCCGTGGTCGTTCCGGCGCGAAACGTCCTTCAGCAGGCGGATTTCGTCGCCCAGCGGATCCGCGAGTTGAATCGCAGCGGCATGCCCCTGCGGGAAATCGCCGTGCTCTACCGCGCCCATTACCACTCGATGGAAATCCAGATGGAGCTCGTCCGGAGGGGGATCCCCTTTGAGATCCGCTCCGGGATCCGCTTCTTCGAGCAGGCCCATATCAAAGACGTGACCGCTCATCTCCGCATTCTTTTGAATCCCCTCGACGAGATCGCCTGGAAGAGAGTTCTCGGTCTGCATCCGCGCATCGGGAGGGCGACGGCCGAGAAAGTCTGGGGATTCCTCCGCGCTCATCCGGCGCTTTCGGAGGTGTTGGGCAGCGAGGAGTTCGTTTCGTGTGCGGGGAAGGCGGCCGCCCCGGGCCTCGCCGCCTGCGGCAGAACCCTGGAGAAGCTTCTGGCAAAACGGTCGGAGGGAAGGATTTCCGATCTCATCGACGCCGTTTTGAGCGAGGGCTACCGGACCCTGATGCAGGAGCGGTACACGGACTACCTCTCGCGGGAAGACGACATCCGCCAGCTCGCCGGATTTTCGGATCGATACGCGTCTCTGGAGGACTTCCTGGCTGAGCTGGCCCTCCTGACCAACACGGATGAGACGGAGGAGGATGCGGAAGGGGCCGACGGCCCGGACCGGGTCACCCTGAGCACGATCCATCAGGCCAAGGGTCTGGAGTGGGCCGCGGTCCTGATGGTCTGGTGCGCCGAGGGAATGATGCCGCTGGCGCGGGCACTGAAGGAGGCGGACGGTGAAGAGGAGGAACGGAGGCTCTTCTACGTCGCGGCGACACGCGCCAAGGATCAACTCTATCTGAGCTACCCCGCCTGCACCTATGCGCGGGATGTGGGGTATGCCCCGGTTTCCCCCTCGCGTTTCATCCGCGAGCTGACGCTTTCCTCGCCGCAGCGTTCCGAGATTCCCTACGAACAGTGGGTCCTCTTCGAGGAGTAGGAGAGAGTCCCGAGCCAGAAAGAATCTGGGAACGTCCTGCCACGGTCGTCTGGATCTTTTTCGACCCTGCGGCTTCTCGCTGCGCGGCCGATGCCAAACTCGGGCTTGCGCCCTCAGAGTATCTTCCCCTCCGGCGAAGGGAAAAGTCCCGCAGGCAAGGCGCGCGACTCCCGAGGAGCGAGGCGTACTGGGATGTACTCCGCAGCGAGGAGGGGGGCAGCGCAACGCTGCATCCGGGCTTTAGCCGACGCCGGAACAGTGGCATCGGGGCCGCGACCCTGCGAAGGCAGGGGACCCCGAAAAATCTCCAAAGCGCCCCTACGGGCAGGGCATTCCCAGTGCGAGGTCCAATCGCACCTCACATCCACTTGTCGGATTTGTCCCGGGCCTCGTACTCGGCGCGGAGGGCGATCTGCGTCGCTTCGGCGATGTCCTCCACGCGCCGCACCCAGTCTTCGAACTTGATGTCCACGCCGAAGACGCCCACCATTTCATCCCGGTCGTCCACGATCGGGCTGGAAACAGTGAAGCACAGCGCGCCCGTCATCTTGGAAATGTAAAAGTTTGTCACGTGGATTTTGCCCGTCTGCAGGGGGCAGATGAACCACTCGCGGTCCGACTGGTCCGTCCCGACGCCGTAGTTCTCGTACTTGGCGCGGTCGGCGATGTTGGTGATGTTGCGCGTCATCTTGCGGCCGTTCATGTCGACGACGTAGGCGAACTGGATCGAGGGATTCTCCTCGATGATCTGCTGCATGATCGGTTCCTGAACGTCCGCCTTCATGGTCTTCATGACCGGGTGTTCCACGACCTGGCGCACCACGGCGATGGCGGCCTCCGCCGCCCGGTGCTTGATCTTTTCCAGTCCGGACAGGAACAACTCGGGGATGTACTTGCGTACGCGCTTTTCCATCTCTTCGTTCGAGATGCTCGTCTGCCGTCCGGCCTCGTATTCCTCCGTGATCCACTTGGAGATCTTGGCGACGCCGGGATGCCTCTTGTCGATGGCGTGATCGCCGGAAAGGCCCAGTCTCAGGTTGATCCAATGCGAGATCCCCGCCTTCCCGGATTTGTCGGTGATCATCGGGACGATGGGCCGCTTCAGGAGCTTCGCCGTATCGAAGATGTTGTAGATCTCTTCGGACTTGATGAGACCGTCGGCGTGAACCCCCGCCCGCGTAACATTGAACTCTGCCCCGACAAAGGGATAGTTCTCGGGGATCCGCACCCCGATCTCCCGCTGGAAATAGTTGGCGATATCCGTGATCACCGTCGTATCGATCCCGTCGGTGCGGCCGCGGAGCTGGATATACTCGATGATCAGGCCCTCGAGCGGGGGATTCCCGGTCCGTTCGCCGAGCCCCAGCAGCGTCGCATTGGCGGCGGCGCAGCCGAACAGCCACGCGCTGGAGGCGTTGTTGAAGGCGCGGTGGAAATCATTGTGCCCGTGCCACTCGAGGAGGCGACCGGGAACGCCGGCATCTTCGATGAAGGCCCTCACGAGCTTGTCCACGCTCCGGGGCAGCGAGGCGCCCGGGTACGTCACGCCGTACCCCATGGTATCGCAGAGGCGGATCTTGATGTCGATGCCGCTCTGATCCCGCAGTTTCATGAGTTCCTGGGCGAAGGGAATGCAGAACCCGTAGATGTCCGCCCGCGTCAGGTCCTCGAAATGGCAGCGCGGCCGGATGCCGGCATCCAGGATCGACGTCACGACGTCCAGGTATTCGTGCATCGCCTGCCGCCGCGTCTTCTGCAGCTTCAGGAAGATGTGGTAGTCGGATACCGACGTGAGAATGCCGGTTTCCTGAAGCCCCGTTTCCCGGACAAGCCGGGCATCGTCCTTGTTGGCCCGGATCCAGCCGGTGATCTCCGGAAACGCCAAGCCGAGCTCCCGGCACCGGTTCACCGCTTCGCGATCCTTGCCGCTGTACAGAAAGAATTCGCTCTGGCGGACGACGCCGTTCGGGCCACCCAGGCGGCTCATCAGCGCGAAGAGATCGACGATCTGCTGGACGCTGTACGGGGGACGCGCCTGTTGCCCGTCGCGGAACGTCGTGTCCGTGATGAAGATCTCCGCGGCGGGATCGATGGGAAGCAAGCGGTGATCGAAGTCGATCCGGCAGACTTCATCGTAGGGGAAGACATCTTTCTTGAGATTGGGTTCGCTTACCTCCTTGAGATCGAACTTCCAGAAATTCGTGTGCTCGTGGTCCAGAACTCTCTTCTCCTTGTTCCATTTCGCCATAGTCTTTCTCCAAAGGGGAATCTTGAGGCGCGATCGGGGAAAACACGGAAGGGAGATGAAGTGCGCCGAATTCAAAAGGCGGACCCGCCATCAGGCCGGTGTCCGCGACTTTCTTCTGACACGGGCGGTTCCGTTGCAGCCGCTCCGAAGCCCTTCGAATGCCGTCGGTCTCAGACGATCTTCAGGGAGAGTTCCATCAACTGTTCGATGGCGACGGGCGACGGCGCATCTGTGAGCAGGCATGTCGCCTTCTGAGTCTTGGGAAAGGCAATGACGTCGCGGATGGATTCCACCCCGCTCATGATCATGACAAGCCGGTCCAGACCGAAGGCGATGCCTCCGTGCGGCGGGGTGCCATACTCGAGGGCGTCGAGCAGAAAGCCGAACTTCATCCGGGCGTCCTCTTCTTTGAGCCCCAGGGCCCGGAAGATCCTCGCCTGCACGTCCTGTCGATGAATCCGGATGCTGCCCCCGCCGATTTCAGAGCCGTTGAGGACGAGATCGTAGGCGCGGGCCCGGACCTTGCCGGGATCGGTTTCCAGGAAGGGCAGATCTTCCAGTACCGGCGACGTAAAGGGGTGATGCGTGGATACGTATCGCTTTTCCGATTCGCTGTATTCCAGAAGCGGAAATTCCGTCACCCAGGTGAAAGCCAGTTGGTCCGGCTGGATGAGGTTCAGTCTGCGGGCCAGATGGATCCGGAGATTCCCGAGGACATCCTGTACGACCTTGGGGCTGTCGGCCGAGAAAACGAGGACGTCTCCGGGTTTGGCCTCCGTGCGCTCGTTGATCCGCGCGATCTCCCCGGCGCTCAGGAATTTCGCGATCGGCGATGTCCATCCCTCGGCCGAAATTCTCGCCCAGGCAAGCCCCTTGGCCCCGTAGCCGGCGGCGAAGTCCTTCAATCCATCGAGATCTTTCCGGGAAAGCGCGGCGGCATCCGGGATGCGGATGGTCCTGATCAGACCTCCGGAATCGGCAACCTCCCGGAAGAGATGAAATCCCGATCCGCCCACGATATCCGTGAGGTCCTGAATTTCCAGGCCGTAGCGGAGATCGGGGCAGTCTTTTCCGTAACAGTCCATGGCCCTGCGATAGGAGATCCGGGGGAAGGGCAGGGGCAGCTCCTTTCCGAGGCAGGTGCGAAACACATGGGCGACCATCTTCTCCATGGTCGTGAGGACGTCTTCTTCCGAAATAAACGACATCTCGACGTCGATCTGCGTGAACTCGGGCTGCCGGTCCGCCCGGAGATCCTCGTCGCGGAAACACTTCACGATCTGATAGTACCGGTCGAAGCCGGAAACCATGAGCAACTGCTTGAAAATCTGCGGCGACTGGGGAAGCGCGTAAAACATTCCCTTGTTGACCCGGCTGGGGACCAGGTAGTCCCTCGCCCCTTCCGGGGTGCTCTTCGTCAGGAACGGCGTCTCCACTTCGATGAAGCCTTCCCGCTGAAAGAAGTTTCTCGTTTCGGCCGCTACGCGGCTGCGAAGGATGAGGTTCTTCTGCAGGGCGGGCCTGCGGAGGTCGAGGTAGCGATATTTCAGGCGGACGTTTTCCGAGATCTCCTCCTGGGCATCGAGGAGGAAAGGCGGCGTCTTCGACTCGTTGAGGATTTCCAGCCTCCCCGCCATGACCTCGATCTCGCCCGTCTTCAGTTCTGGATTCTCCATGCCCGCGGGCCGCCGCCGGACGGTTCCCTCGACGGCGAGCACGTATTCGCTGCGAATGCGATGGGCCTCGCGATGGGCGTCCGGGGCGATATCCGGGTTGAAGACGACCTGGACAAGCCCTTCACGGTCCCGAAGATCGATGAAGATGACGCCGCCGTGATCCCTGCGGCGATGCACCCATCCCATCAAGACGACCTCACGGCCGTCGTCGGCGGCTGTCACTCCACCGCAGTAATGGCTTCTCTTCTTCTCCGTAATGAATTCAGCCAAGTTCCTTACCTCGTTTGAAGACGATCGATAATCGATTCCTCGATCCCCGAAAGCGGCAGGCTTGCCTGCGTGGCGCTTTTCATGTCCCGTAAACCGGCACTGCCTTCGGCCAGCTCGTTTTCACCCAGAAAAAGCGTGTAGCGGCAGCCGAGACGGTCCGCCCTCTTCATCTGGCTCTTGAGGCTCTTGCCGCCGATTTCCATTTCCACCGCCAGGCCGCGCATGCGGAGACGATTGCAGAGTCCGTAGGCAGCGTCCTGCGCCTTCTCACCGATGGCGGCGATGAAGAGGTCGAGGTTCCGCCCGCCCGCCGCATTCTGCTCCGGGAGGAGCGAAATCAGGCGCTCCATGCCGATCGCAAAACCGATGCCCGGGATGTCCGGTCCGCCCAGATCGCGAACGAGTCCGTCGTAACGCCCACCGCCGGCGACGGCGTTCTGGGCGCCCAGGTGCTCCGTGGTGATCTCGAAGGCGGTCCGGCAATAGTAGTCGAGACCGCGGACCATGCGGTCGTTGATCCGGTAGGGGAGCGCGAAGACGTCCAGGGCCTTCCGGACGGCGTCGAAGTGTTCTCTGCAGGACCCGCAAAGATGATCGGAAAGCTTGGGCGCGTCCGCGACGATCGCCCGGCAAGG
>CAZDLM010000006.1:0-59719 GCA_964506465.1 uncultured Syntrophaceae bacterium | reverse complement strand
AAGGTTCCGTTTTGCAGTCGAAGATGCGGAGCGGATTTGTCCACAGACGCCGAGCGCAGTCGCCGCAGAGTTCCGTTTCGCGGCCGGCAAAGAAATCGACGACGGCCTTCTTGAAATTCGGACGGCATTCGGCGCATCCCAGTGAATTGATCTCGAGGGAAACGGCCTGGAGACCGAGGCGATGCAGGTAATGAACGAGCATGAGCATGATCTCCGCGTCGATACGGGGATGCTCGGTGCCGAGATGCTCCACGTCAATCTGATGGAACTGCCGGAAGCGGCCCTTCTGGGGCCTTTCCCGGCGGAACATGGGACCCATCGTATAGAGTTTGGACACCGGTTCCTGGAAGAGGCCGTGCTCCAGATAGGCGCGGACGACGGAGGCCGTCGCTTCCGGTCGAAGCGTTAGCGATTCATCTCCCTTGTCCGAAAAAGTGTACATCTCCTTCTCCACGATATCCGTGGTCTCTCCGATGCCTCGTACGAAGAGTTCCGTCTTTTCGAGGATGGGGACCCGCATCTCGCGAAAGCCGAAAGAGGTGAAGACCTCGTGCGCCGTCTGTTCGACAAGGCGCCACCGGCCCGTTTCTTCCGGGAGGATGTCCTTAAAACCGCGAACCGCCGTGAGTTTTTCCATATCGTGACATTCCGCCATTTTGATCCTGCAAGTCGCGTCCGATATCACAGAAAGTGCTTTTATTGCAACAGGAATTCGTCAAACGGGCCTTGCCTGTTCTTGCCCACCGTGCGGCAGCGAAGGAAGCTTCCGTCCGTCGACACCATGACTGCGCCATCACGGTCCGTCCGCAGGAGGAAGCAGGGATGAGCCGAAAACCGCTCCAGCACCAGCGGATGGGGCAGGCGAACGCGGTTCAGACGGCCGCAGCTCACGGCCGCAACGGCCGGTTGAACGGCCTGAAGGAATGGGGAACTGCTGGACGAAGCGCCGCCGTGATGCGGCACGAGGAGAACGTCGCTGCGGAGGTTCGCGCCCTGCTCGACGAGGAGGCGTTCCACGCGTTGTGAGATATCCGCCGGCATGAGGATGGAACGCTTCCCATAGGAGATTCTGAGAACCAGTGAATCGTCGTTGACGGAATTCTCGCTTCGTCTGCCGGTCGCCTCCGTCCTCTGTCCGGTTTGGGGGTTCAGAACCTCTATCTTGACCCCGTGGATGATCCGGGCGGGATAGCCGGCGTCGACCGGATGAAGAGGAATCTTCCGGGACGTCGTCAGCAGGCGAAAACGCTCCCCCGATTCCCCATCGTCCCGCTCTCCATTCGTCCAGATCTCTCCGACGGGAAACTCCTCCAAAACCGTCAGGAGGCCGTTCATGTGGTCGGGGTGCGGATGTGTAATGACGGCGAGATCTATCTTCCCGATTCTCTCCCGCCTCAGGAAGGGAAGGAGGATGTGGCGCCCGCTGTCGAAGCCGTCTTTCTCGGCGCCCCCTCCGTCCACGAGCACGGTGCGGCCTCCGGGTAAACGCAGCAAGGCTGCGCTGCCGTGGCCGACGTCGAAAAAGGTTGCTTCCAGATGATCGTTCAGGCGATCCCGGAAAACGTTCCAGTAGAGAAGGTCCGCGGCGAAGAAAGCCGTCAGGGCCAGGAACGCCCATCGATAGCCGGCCGTCGTCGAGGACGGCCTTCCTTCATCCGGAAGGGCTTTCCCCTTTTCCAGCCAGCGGACGATGACGACGAAAAAGGCGTAATAGCCGGCAATCTCGATGGGGGTGGGCGTGCCGACCGTGAAGGAAGACCAGGGGAGAGAGGCAAAATACCGGACCATGGATATGGAGATGTGCACAAGAAAAGCGACGACCGAAATCAGCAAGGACGTCAGGGGCTCCGAGATCGGCATGAGTACCGCAATTCCCATGGACAGAGGAATCGCCGCGAATCCGAGGATCGGGACTACGGCGACATTGGCGATCAGCACCACCGCCGAGAGGCGGTTGAAGTGATGAGCGATGAGCGGAAGAGTGCCCGCCGTGGCGACGAGCGTGACGGCGGCAAAGAGCGCCAGCCGGGCGTACCAGCGCCGCCACGCCTGATCGGGCCCGAGCGGCGAGGACGAGGATGAAGGTCCCAGGTAGGAGAGGACCGCCGGAGTCGCGAAGAGGATCGACACGACGGCGGCAAAAGAAAGCTGGAAGGATACGTCGAAAAGGGACGGCGGAAATGCGGCGAGGATCAGAATCCCGGCGAAGGCAAGGCTGTTGAAGAGATCCCTCTCCCTGCCCAGAAGCAGGGCGCAAAGGAACGTGACGGCCATGATCGTTGCGCGGACCACGGAGATGCCCATTCCCGCAAGCAGGGCAAACAGCAAGACGGGCGGCAAGGCGAGGGCGTACGAGAGGCGAACGGCATCAACCCGCAGAAGAACGACGGTCGAAATCGACAGGAGCCATCGGGCGAGAAAAATCCAGATCAGCGCGACGATTCCGACATTGAATCCGGATATGGCGATGATGTGGGATGTTCCGGTTCGATTGAAGAGGTCGACGATATCGCGCGGTATTTCCTGCTGGCCGCCGAGGATCATGGCCGAAATCAGTTCACGTTCAGGAGACGCGGCATGACGATGGATGGTTTCGCGGATTGCCTCGCGAAAACCTTCCAGGGCGAAGAGCCATCCGTTGGCTTGATCTCTCCGCACGACGGCAACGCCGGATGCCTCCCCGACAAACGCGCGCGCCGAAATGCCCGCCCACTGCAGCATCTCGGCGCGCCTGAAGATCCCGGGGTTGCTCAGCCCTTCGAGTGGCTTCAGACGCGTTTCAAAACGGACGACATCGCCATATCTCCACGGGCCGCGGCCCGCGATCGACAGGCGGATCCGGCCGCGGGAGGGTTCCAGCAAGCCGTCCCGCACGACGCTCTGCAGATCGACCGTCAGTTCCGTTCGGTCGGGCCAGCGTTCCGGCGCTCTGACTACCAGGCCCTGAAGGCGAAGCACTTGATCGGACGGCCATTCGGGAGTCAGGGGGGCCGATGAGGCCTTCCAGGATGAAAAGGTCCACCCCATACCGCCCAGGAGAAAAAAGCCGCCGAGCAGCAGGCTCCAGAGCAATTCGCGCCGAAAGCGGAGCGCCGGGACAAGCGAAGCAAGCAGGAAAAGGAGGGAGCAGAGAAGAAGGGAGAGGGTGAACTCGAAATGGTACGCGGCGAGAATCCCGCAGGCGAAAGCAAGGCCGATGGGCACGAGCGGCCTGCCTTTATTGGGAAAAGGATAGATCATTTTGATAAAATATTATAGCATTGCCCCGCCGAAGATCACAGAAATTATTTATCACATATCAAGAAATAACCGAAATGGACCGCTTGCAGGTGAATTCCAGGATCGACAAGCGCATATGGTGGTTGATGCTCAGCCGCGTTGGCTTTGCCACGCTGCTGCTTGCCGTCGCCGTCAGCCTGCAGTTTCGCCAGCTCGCGCTGTTCCCTCTCGAATCGACACTCGCCCTCTACCGGACGGCATCGCTGTTCTACCTGGTTTCGATCGTCTATGTCTTCCTGTTGAAGGTCGTCGAACGGCAAGACGTCCACATCTACATACAATCACTGTGCGACGTCGGTCTGGTGTCCGCTCTGGTCTATTTGACGGGAGGCAGCCGCAGCGTCTATTCCGCGTTCTATCCGATGATCATTATCTATTCCGTACTCTTTCTTGGCCGTCGCGGCGGAATGACGGCCGCCTCCGCGTGCAGCATCGTCTATGGTCTCCTCGTTGCCATCGAGTACCATGAGTGGATTGAGCCGCCGACCGCCTTTCTCCTGCAGGACCTGACGCTCACGCCCGGAGAAGCACTGACGCGGAGCTTCGTGCACATCCTTTCCTTCTTCGTCATCGCCCTCCTGGCCAGCTTCGTAGTCGAGCAGGAAAAGAGGGTCCGCCTTCTCCTGGCGGAGAAACAAACGGCTTTCGATCAGCTCGACGTTCTTTACCGCAGCATCATCGAGTCCGTGGACGCGGGGATCTTTACGACGGATCTTCTCGGGAGGATCAAATCATTCAATCGCGCCGCGGAAGAGATCACGGGCTACGTCTTTGCCGAGTTGTTGAACCGGCCGTTGCGCGATGTCTTTCCCGCCATCGCAGCGGCCGCGGAAGAGGGCGGCCAGCAGTTCCTCCCGCGGGATAAGGAGAAGGGAACCGATCTGACCTTTGTCAGGAAAGACGGCGAACGGCTCGTGCTGGGATGCGTTTGGTCGCCTCTGCGGGATGCGCGGGGAGAACGGATCGGAAGCATCGTCGTCTTTCACGATCTGACCGCGACAAAAAGGATGGAAGCGGAATACGAGAAGAACCGGCGGCTCGCCTTCGTCGGCGAAATGGCCGCCGTCCTTGCCCATGAGATACGTAACCCCCTCGCATCCATCAGCGGCTCCATCCAGGTGCTCAAGAAGGATCTGCGATTGAATGCGGCGGATGAACGGTTGATGTCCATCATCCTGCGCGGAAAAGACCAGATCGAAAACTTCATGAAGGACTTTCTGCTCCTGGCGCGGCCTTCTCCGGGCACGATCGAACGGATCGAGCTTCGGAACCTGATAAGCGATGTCGTCGAAGCGATCCAGTACACGGCCGATTGGCACGAGGGCATCCGCATCACGCTGTCCGGAGACGACGTCGCGATTTCGGCGAATCGGGCGGAACTGCGCCAATTGATCTGGAATCTCCTGATGAATGCCGTGCAATCGATTCCGGAGAAGGGAACCGTTGAGGTCTCCTTGAAGCGTACCGCCGATCCGGAGGGGGCCGCCCTCGACATCCGCGATAGCGGTTCCGGAATGAGAAAAGAAGTATTGCAGAAAGTATTTGAGCCGTTTTACACGACTCGTGAACGCGGGACGGGGCTGGGATTGGCGATCGTGCGGCGCATTGTCGAGAACCAGGGAGGACGGATCCAACTGGAGAGCGAGCCCGGACAGGGAACCGCGGCTGCGGTTTGGCTGTCTGCGTCTCCGCGAAAGGGATCGATCACCGCACATGCGGTCAGTGAGGTTGAGGGATGACAAGAGTTCTTGTTGTGGACGATGACGCAGGCCTTCGGGAAATGCTCGAGATCATGCTGACCCGGGAAGGGTACAGCGTGGTCGGGGAAGGAGACGGCCTCAAGGCCCTGAACCGATGCAGGAAGGAGCGCTTCGATCTTGTCCTGACGGATCTGAAGATGCCGAAAATGGACGGTCTTGAATTTCTCAAGTCCCTCAAGGAGTTTTCCCCCGGAACGCAGGTGATCCTGATTACGGCGTACGCAACGGGCGAAACGGCCGTCCGCGCCATGAAGGAAGGGGCCTACGATTATGTCGAGAAGGACTTCGACGTCGACGACCTCAAGCGCCTGATCCGGGAGGCCCTGGAAAAGAAGGGCGAGAAGGATCCACAGGTACCTTTTGAACGGGATGCGGATGATGCCGTGCACTTCGGCGGCATGATTGCGAAGAACAAGGATATGCTCAGAATCTTCACAACCGTTCGGAAGGTGGCAGATACGGCGGCCAACGTTCTTCTCCTCGGCGAGAGCGGCACGGGCAAGGAACTCGTCGCCAGGGCGATCCACGATCACGGTCCTCAATCCCAGCAGCCCTTCGTGGCGGTCAATTGCGGCGGCATCCCTGAGAATCTGCTGGAGTCCGAACTGTTCGGACACATGAAAGGCTCCTTCACGAATGCCTTCGCCGACAAGCCGGGGCTTTTCGAGGTGGCCCGCGGGGGGACGATCCTGCTCGACGAAGTCGGCGAGCTCCCGCCGCTTCTGCAGGTCAAGCTTCTCCGCGTCGTTCAGGAAAAGACCTTCCGGAGAATCGGCGGCGTCGAGGATATCAAGGTCAACGTGCGCATCATCGCGGCGACGAATCAGGACCTCGAGAAGAAAGTCCGCGACGGAGGCTTCCGCGAGGACCTGTACTATCGCCTCAATGTCATCCCGATCGTCATCCCCCCGCTGCGCAACCGCCGGGAAGACATCCCCATCCTGACCAAATACTTCGTCGAGAAGTTCTCTCGGGCTTACGGAAAGGAGATCCGGACCATATCGGCTTATGCGCTGGGCCTGCTCCTGGAATATCCCTTCCCGGGAAATGTCCGGGAGCTGGAAAACATCATCGAAAGGAGCGTGGCGCTGGAGGCATCGACGATCGTCCTGCCGGAGAATCTGCTGTTGTCGGCCAGCGCCCTGGAGCGGGTCGGCGTGTCCGCCCTGGACATTCCGGAAGATGGCATTGACCTCAACGAGGCCGTATCCATGTTCGAGAAACAGCTGATCGAGAAAGCGCTACAGAAGACCAAGGGCGCGAAGAACAAGACGGCGGATCTTCTCAAGGTCACCTACGATTCCCTGCAATACAAGATTGAGAAGTTCGAGATCGTCTGAAGCCCGGATCCGGCGGAATGTAGAACAAAATGCTTGACTTTTTGAAGCGGGGCCTCTATACGGGGAACAGTTTTTTTGAGGAAGCGACTGTCTCTATGGATCGAGCAAACCGGGCTGACTTGTTTTTTGGCTTTTTTATCTATTTTCCGGAGGTCTGCCTGACGCGCTCATGACCTGAAGACAACCCGAAGAAATGAGCCGTGGGCGGACCGAAAAGGTCGACCACGGTTTTTTTTTGCGACGGCGAAAACGTCGGTGAACGGTTTCGCAAGTCCAGTCCCCCAAAGGAGGAAAGCGATGATGAAAACGATAGGATCACAATGGCGGGTCGCTTTGCTTGCCGTTTCTCTCGTGGCGACAGTTGCCGCGGCGCCTCTCGCCGAGGCCAAGGCGATCAAGGTCGGTGCGGCGATCAACATGACGGGTCCGGCATCCACCTGGGGCCAGTTTCACGCCAAGGGCCAACAGGATTATTTCCGCTACGTCAACGAGGTGAAGGGCGGCGTCGCCGGCAATAAGATCGAAATGCTCCTGGTGGATACGGCGTACAAGGTGCCGGAAGCGGTTGCGGCCGTCAGAAAATTCGCCGTCCAGGAAAATGTGGACATCATCGCCACATGGGGTGCAGGAGAGGGACTCGCGGCCAAGCCGATCATCCAGCAGTACAAGATCCCGACGATCAACTATTCCACGAGCTGGGAGATCCTCGAGCCGCCGATCGCTTACATGTATCTGCCTTTCGGCAGTTACCGCATGGATTGTCAGGCGATCCTGGAATACATCCGGGCGATTCACAAAGGGAAGGACGCGCCGAAGGTCGGTCTCCTCACCTACAACAACCCCTACGGACGCTCGATCCATCAGCCGGCCAAGGAATTTGCGGAGAAATTGAAGATCCAGATCGTTTCCGTGGAGGAGTTCCCCCCGAAGACCGTGGATCTCACCACCGAACTCCTGCGACTAAAGAAGAACGGTGCGGAGTACATTTTCATCCAAATGCTTCCGGCATCGATCGTGACCGCCTTCAAGAGCGCCGATCGCATCGGCTTCGACGTGCCTTTCTTCGGCACATGGACGTCCACGGACCCCGATTTCTTCAAGCTGGGGAAGGGATTGATCCGCGACCGGCTCAACATGCAGTTCCCCGGCGGACTTCCGTCCGACGGCACGCCCGGCATGAAGTTGATGGCAGACCTCTGGAAGCGGTATAAGACCGTCGAGAAATTCGACGCCGCGTACTGGGAAGGCGTTGTCGTCGGAATGATCATGGAAAGGGCCTTTGTCCGGGCTCATGAGGCGTCCAAGGAGATCAACCGCGAGACGATCAACCGGGCGCTCGAGTCCTTCCGGCAAGAGGATTTCGGCGGACTGCTGCCCGCCGTTACGTATACCTCGACCGACCACGGGGCCTCCTACAGGGCCCGTATCGTGAAGGTGGCGGAAGACGGCTCCTACAAACCGCTGACCAATTTCTACACACCCGGGAAAGAGAAGATCAAGTTTCTGAAGTAGCGGCGGGAGGGAGCGGACAAGTCGGGACGGGGATTCTCATGAAGGCTTATCGAGGACAGCCGGCGATCTTTGCCGGCCGGAGTGCGGACGACAGACAAGCGGAACTGGAGATTCGGAGTCTCTCCCTCCGCTTCGGCGGAGTGTCGGCGCTGCACGACGTCAGCCTCGAGGTGCGGACCGGAGAGCTGGTGGCAGTCATCGGGCCCAACGGCGCGGGAAAGACGAGCCTGCTCAACTGCGTCACCGGCTTTTACCGGCCTCAGCAGGGCAGGATCGTTTTCAACGGCCGCGACATCACGGCCTTGCCGGCTCATCACCTGGTTCCGATCGGCATCGGCCGCACGTTCCAGAATATCGAGCTCTTTCCGGGGATGACGGTACTTTCGAACCTCCAGCTCGCCCGCCACATCCACTGTCGGTACAGCCTCTTCGCTTCGAGTCTCTTCCTCCCCTCCGTACGGCGGGAAGAAACGCATCATCGGCGCATCCTCGAAGAGATCATCGATTTTCTTGAAATGCAGGCGATCCGGAAGAAGGCCGTTGGATCGCTGCCCTACGGAATGATGAAGCGCGTGGAGTTGGGTCGCGCCCTCGCACTGGAGCCGAAGCTTCTTGTTCTGGATGAACCCTTTGCGGGAATGAACCTGGAGGAAAAGGAAGACATGGTCCGCTTCCTGTTGGAGTTGAACCGCCAGTGGGGACAGACCATGATCCTCGTCGAACACGACATGTCCATCGTGATGAGCATTTGCCGCCGCATCGTCGTATTGAATTTCGGCGAGAAGCTCGCCGAGGGGACGCCGGAGGAAATCAAGGGGCATCCGGAAGTCGTCAAGGCCTACCTGGGAGACGCGGAGGAGGGCGAATGACGGATATTCTTGCATCGCCTCTCGAGACGCTGACGCTCCCGCAGGTTCTGATCCGTCAAGCCGGCCGCCCGAACTGGACATCGCCTGCCCTGCGGGAAAAAGCCTACGGCGTCTGGCAGGCCTATTCCTGGGAGGAGTACCTGCGATTCGTCCGCCGCGCCGCCCTCGGGTTTCATGAACTGGGTCTGAAGCGGGGCGAAATCGTCGGGCTCATCGTTAACAATCATCCGGAATGGCTGTTCTGTGAACTCGGCGCGCAATCGATGGGGGGCGTGACCGTAAACCTCTTCACCTCCTCGGTTACGGAAGAGGTGAGGACTGCGCTGTCCAGGGTCCGCGCCACATTCGTCGTCGCCCAGGATCAGGAACAGGTCGACAAATTGCTCGATGCGCGGGACAAGCTTCCCCACATACGCAAGGTCGTCTATATCGACCCGACGGGGATGTCCTCGTATTCGGGCCATCCCTGGCTGATCCCGTTCAGCGAACTCCAGGAGCGGGGACGGGCGCTGGAGGAACGAAAGGACGGTCGCTTCGAGGCGGAAGTGGGGAAAGGCCGCAGGGAAGACACCGCTCTCATGATCCTGACGTCCGGAACGACGGGGATTCCGAAGCTCGCGATGATCTCCCACCGGAATTTCGTGGAGATGGGTACGCGCTGGCGGGAGGCCCTCGCGATTCAGGACGGCGAGAACTGGCTCTCCATGTCGCCTCCGGCCTGGATCGTCGATCAGATGTGGTGCCTCGGCGTCGCACTGGTCAGCGGGATGACGATGAATTTCCCGGAAACCCCGGAGACGGTCGCGGAAGACTTTCGCGAAATCGGCCCCTCCCTGGTCATTACCGCCTCGCGTTTCTGGGAGGAGATGGCCTCCCGGATCCGCGTGAAGATGTCCGATGCCGGATTCGTCAAGAGGAAGCTGTTTCATCTCGGAGAGGGGCTGGGCAAATCGGTCGCAGCAATGTCGTCGCGCGGGGAAAAGATTCCCCCGTGGATGTCCGTGCTGCGGGCCGTTTTCAAACGCCTCGTCTATCTGCCCCTCCTGGACCGAGTGGGATGCACGAGGCTGCGCAGTGCTTTTACAGGCGGACATCCCATCAGCCCCGACGTGATCCATTTCTTTCGAGCCGTCGGTCTGAATCTGAAGCAGTGCTACGGTCTTACCGAGGCAGGCGGCATCTTCCAGATTCAGCCCGACCACCAGGTGAAACCGGAGACGGTGGGCCATCCCCTGCCGCGCATCGACGTCAAACTGGCCGAGGATCAGGAGGTGATTCTCAGCAGTCCCACGGTCTTCCAGGGGTACTACCAGGACTTCCAGGCGACGGAATCGGCTTTCCGGGAAGGGTGGCTCAGAACGGGCGATGCGGGGTATTTCGACAAGGACGGGCAGTTGGTGATCATCGGACGGAAGGAAGAGATCATCCGCAACAAGAGCGGGCAGGCCTTTTCACCGGACTTCATCGAAACCCGCCTGAAATTTTCGCCCTACATCAAAGAGGTGGTAGTCTTCGGCGAAGGCCGGCCCTTCATCACCGGACTGATCAACATCGACATGGGAAACGTCGGAAGCTGGGCGGAGGAACGCCTCATTCCTTACACGACCTATACGGATCTCTCCCAGTTGCAGCCGGTCGAGGATCTCATCCTGGAGGAGGTCGGCAAGGTGAACCAGCAGCTCCCCGATCTCATGAAAATCCGGAAATTCATCCTTCTCTACAAGCTCCTCGATGCCGACGACGAAGAGCTTACGAGAACGGGGAAGGTTCGCCGCCGGTTCGTGTACGGCCTGTACATCAAGCTCATCGAAGCGATGTACCGGGACGAGACCTACGTGGATGTCAAGGGCAAGATCCGCTATCGCGACGGCCGGGTCGGCACCATCGAGACCAAGGTCCGCGTGATCCCGGTCTCATAAGGGGGAGGAGATGGACTTTTTTCTGCAGCTTTTGATCAACGGTCTGTGCATCGGGTTTCTGTACGGAATCTCCGCCATGGGTTTCGTGATGATCTTCAAGTCTTCGAGCGTCTTGAACTTCGCGCACGGAGAATTGCTCGCCTTCGGCGCCTTCATCTTTCTGGCGCTCATTTCCTGGGCGAAGCTCCCGGTCCTCCCCGCCTTTCTGCTTACGCTGGCCGGCTGTTTCGCCCTGGGATTTCTGATCGAAAGGGTTTTTCTGCGGCCCCTGATCGGCGAGCCCCTGATCTTCGTCATCATGCTCACGGTAGGCCTTGCCTCCATGTTTAAGGGCATGATGCTCCTCGTGTGGGGCGGGAATCTCCAGACGTATCCGGATTTCCTTCCTGCGGCCATGGGGGTCCGCATCGGTCCCGTCGACGTTCCCCCGGTCTACTCGGCGGCCCTCGTCATCGGTGTCGGGTTTCTCGTTCTTTTCGGATTGTTCTTCAAGTACTCCTCGCAGGGTATTTTCATGCGGTCGGTGGCCGACAACCAAAAGGCGGCGCTCTCCCTGGGCGTGCACGTGCAGCGTGTTTTCGCCCTTTCCTGGGCGATTGCGGCGCTCGTGGCGGGGATGAGCGGCATCGTCCTGGGAATCATCAACGGCATCAATGTGCACGATCTTTCCGCCATCGGACTGAAGGTGTTTCCCGTCGTCATCCTGGGCGGATTGGACAGCATCGGCGGGGCCATTGTGGGAGGCATTCTCATCGGGCTCCTGGAGACGTTTACGGGCGGCTATCTCTCTCCGTCCCTCCGGGACGTCGTGCCGTACGTCGTGCTGGTCTTCATCCTCATGGTGAAGCCCTACGGCCTCTTCGGGCTCGCGGAAATCGAAAGGGTATAGGATACGGCGATGCGACGTTTTCGATTTCATCCCTGCGGGAATTTCAAAGAGGGCTATCGTGAAGAACTCGCCATCTTTGAAACCGATTTCGGCCGTTTCTCCGTGATACTCGGCCTCGGCTGCCTCGTCGTCCTGCCCTTCGTATCCAGCGCCTACCTGCTGTACGTCATCAATTCGATCGGGATCGCCGCCATCGCCGTCGTCGGCCTGAATATCCTGATCGGTTTTACGGGGCAGATTTCCCTGGGTCACGGGGCCTTTTTCGGCGTAGGCGCTTACGCCGCGGCGATTCTGGCGACCTCCGCCGGCGTTCCATTCTTCCTCGCCGTGCCTGCGGCGGCCGTGATCACCGCCCTCGTCGGGCTTGTCTTCGGCATTCCCTCCGGGCGTCTGAAGGGACTGTATCTGACGATCGCGACCCTTGCCGGCCAATTCATCATCGAATACATCCTCATTCACTGGGAGGGGCTCACCAAGGGGACCATGGGGATCACGCTGCCGGCCCCGAGCCTCTTCGGCTGGAAGCTGACCGGAGACCGGACGTTCTATTTCATCATCTTTGCTTCTCTGATCGGACTCCTCTGGACTGCCGTGAACCTGATGCGGTCGCGGTTCGGCAGGGCCTTCATCGCCATCCGCGACAACGACCGGGCGGCGGAGGGCATGGGGATTCCCATCTTCCGCTACAAGCTTCTGTCTTTCGCCATCAGCTCCTTCTATGCGGGTTTCGCAGGGGCTCTCTGGGCCTTCTATATGGTGAGCGTCACGACGGAGCCCTTCAATCTCGGACTTTCCGTCGAGTACATTGCGATGGTGATCATCGGAGGGCTTGGAAGCGTTTCCGGTTCCGTATTCGGCGCCGTTTTCATCACACTCCTGAATGAGGGACTGCGGTGGCTGACGGATATCCTCATCAATATGGGTTTTGTCACCCAGTCCGGCATCAACATCGCTCCGTTGCGGGAATTCGCATTCGGATTGGCGATCGTCCTCTTCATCCTCTTCGAACCGCGCGGCTTGGCCGAGATGTGGCGAATTGTTCGATCGAGTTTCCGTCTCTGGCCGTTTTCCTACTGAGGCACGTCTATGGAAGATGCTCTCCTGAAGATCAACAACATCTCCGTCGTCTACTCCGACGTCATCCAGGTTCTCAAGGGCGTATCCTTGAACGTCAACAAGGGAAGGATCGTCAGCCTCCTCGGAAGCAACGGCGCCGGCAAGACAACCACCCTGCGTGCGATCTCCGGGCTTCTCAAGCCGGAAAACGGCAAGGTGACGGACGGCAATATCCTCTATGACGGACGCCCCATCGATAATCTGCCGCCCGAGGAGATCACGCGGATGGGGATCATCCAGGTCCTGGAAGGGAGGCAGCCTTTCAAATACCTGACGGTGGAGGAGAACCTTCGCGTGGGTACGGCAACGCATCCCTGGCGGCCTTACGGCAAGGACCTGGAGCGGGTCTACGATTATTTCCCTTCGCTGGTGAAACGGCGCAAATCGCTGGCCGGCTTCTGCAGCGGCGGGGAGTTACAGATGCTGGTCATGGGCAGGGCTCTGATGGCGCATCCCAGTCTCCTGCTCCTGGACGAACCGTCGCTGGGACTGGCGCCGCTCGTCGTGCAGGAAATCTTCCGCATCATCCAAAGAATCAACAGGGAAGAGGGGGCGACGATCGTCCTCGTGGAGCAGAATGCGCGCATGGCCCTGCAAATCGCCCACTACGGCTACGTCATGGAAAACGGCAAGATCGTGATGGAGGGGGTGGCCTCGGAACTCGTTGAAAATCCGGATGTCAAAGAATTCTACCTGGGTGTGGGGGCGTCCGGCGCCGCCAGAACCTACAGCAACGTGAAGTCTTACCGGCGTCGCAAGCGTTGGCTGTAACAGACGGCCCAAGAAGGGATCTGTTGCGCCCTGAAGTCCATCGAAGGCCCTCATCCGTCGCCGTTCGGCCTTTCGGCAGGCTCAGGACAGCCTGAAACTGTCATCCTGAGCTTGTCGAAGGATGAGCGTGTCGAAGCATCGGGGGCCTGGTATCCGGCTTTCTTGATTGGTCTGGGAAGGCGGCAGCAGGGGTCTGCGGAAGAGAAGGAGTCGAGATGAAGAAGATCGGGTTCGACAGCAGGGAGGACAGAAATCGGGACGAACGGCTTGCGTCGCAGGAGGAACGTCTGCGGGAGATGCTCAGGAAGGGGTATCAAAGATCTCGTCTTGTAAAGAAGATGATGGACGAGAGGGATCTCACGCCAGGCGATTTCGCCGGCCTCGCGGATCTCGAGAAGCTGCCGGTATTGTCCCGCGAAAGAGTAGTCGAGCTGGAGGCCTCCGAGCCGCCTTACGGGGGCTTCTGCGACCGCCGGAAGAGCATCGACCGCATCTTTACGTCGCCCGGGCCCGTCTATGAACCGCATCTCGGACAACGGGATCCCCTCTGGGCCCGGGCCTATTTTGCCGCCGGGATCCGCCGCGGCGACATCGTTCTCAACGCCTTCTCCTATCACCTCGTCGCCGCGGGCCTGACGTTTCACGATGCCCTTCGCAGGCTCGGAGCGACCGTCGTCCCCGCCGGCACCTCCGGCACCCAGATTCAGGTTCAACTGATCAAGGATCTCGGCGTTACGGCGTATACGGGAACACCCAGTTTTCTGATGTCCGTGATTCGCAAGGCGGAAGAACTGGGACACGATTTTCAAAAAGACTTCCGTCTCCGCAGGGCCTGTTTCGCGGCGGAACCGCTCGATCCGAAGCTTCGCAGCATCTTTGAGTCGCAGTATGGCATTGAAACCTATCAAATGTACGGGGCAACGGAAGTCGGCGATATCGCGTTTGAATGCCGGCAGAGGAATGGCTGGCATCTCTGCGAGGAAGTCTATGTGGAAATCGTCGATCCGACAACGGGAAAGAGGGTGGGGCCGGGCGAATACGGCGAGATCGTCGTGACCCGCCTGAACGACATCTTCTTCCTCTTCCGATTCGGGACAGGCGATCTGTCGCGTCTGATCGAAACGGAGTGCGCGTGCGGCCGCACTTCCTTAAGATTGGACGGCATTGCGGGCAGAATCGGCGATGCCGTAAAGGTCCGGGGGATGTTCGTTGCGCCGAGCCAGATGAAGAGAATGGCCGGGTATTTCCCGGACCTCAAATTTCAGATGGTCGTTGAGCGCTCCGCGCATGAGGATTCTCTGACCTTTCTGCTGCAGGGACCCGTTCCTTCTTCCGAACGCGAGGAAACCGGGCGGAGGTTCCAGGAACAGTTTCGCGCCCTCTGCTCGTTGCGGATCGACAGCGTGGCCTGGGTCGAGGAAGGCACCCTTGGGGAAGGTGATAAACCCATGGTCGACCGAAGGACGTGGAAGTAGACGAATCCATAGAACGCTGGTCGATTCTTTTAAACGTTTCATTGAACATCGACGGAATAGCTCCCTCTGATCCGGACGTTCACCTCTTTTTTCATAACGATAATCTGTCATTATATCCAATAGATGCATGCTATCCTGCCCTTCGCCGCAAAACTGGCACGCGAATTTCATAAGACATGGCAAAGATGAAGAAAGATGCCTCACGGCAAAAGGGAGGAGCACAATATGAAAAAGACGTTTTCGACCATGATTCTGGCGGCTGTTGTTGTCCTGTTGACTGCAACCTTCAGCTTCGCCGAGTTTGCGGCGACCGGGGTGGGAAATTTCCCGTATTTTCAGCTGGGCTGCCTGATCATCGGCGGTCTCATCATCGTCTCGCTGAAGGTAAAGTACAGCAGGATGTATCTGGGTGAGGCCGTAGGGGCTTTTGCCCTGTATACGGTTCTCGTCGCCCTGTTCACTTCCCCCGTGATCGACGTTGTGAAGACCGTCGTCAGCTAAAGGGATGTCTTCGTTCGGAGGCAGGGGTATGGTCACGGCAAGCAAGACACACAGGGAAAGCCCCTACGCGACGGTTCTCCATCTGAGCGCCTGGGGTTTCGTGATCGTCATCGCATCTTTTGTCTTCCTCTATGCAGGATACTGGCTGGACCAGAAGCTGAACACGTCGCCCACCTTCATGCTGGGCTTGTTTTTCCTGGCCATATTCCTCTGTATCGGCAGGCTCTACCAGGAAGCGTGGCTGAAGAGAAAAGATCTCTAGACCCGCTCCGGGATCGATCCCCCAGCGCGGCGGCACCGTCCCATTCTGAGAAAACCGGGGAGACAAATTCTCTCCGGTTTTTCTGTTTTTCGGAAGAAGAACGGTGCCGAATGCGCACCGTCCTGCCCATAGCGGTGAGACGGAGAATCAGCCGGCTGCTGAGGAAACCGCTGAAGACGGCGCGATGGCCGCCACTTTCAGTTGGATTTCGCTCGACCCGTTCCAGGAGTGGACCCGTGGTGTAAACACGACGTCAACGAGAACGCCTTCCGAGAGCGATTGAAAGAGGTGACCCTTGCCGAACCAGATCGCGTTACAGGCTGTTCCACCTGCAGAGATCCGCATCCGTAGGTGGTTGTTGCCGACGACCGACGTCGAAACAATCTCCACATTCCGGACGCAGAGAAGAGGCTCCGGATTTGCCGCCCCGAAGGGCGCCAACTGGTGGATTTGCGAAACCAGACGCTCATCGACTTCCCCGAACTCGCAGCAGGCATCGATGTTGACTCTGCCGAGCCGCAGTTCCGGATCGATGCCGCGGCGTGCAAAGTCCTTGAACGTCATGCTGAACGCCGGGATCTCCTCCTCGCGAATCACGATCCCCGCAGCATACTGATGTCCACCGTAAGCGACGAGGTGCGAGGCGCAGCATTTCAGGCCGTCATGGATGTTGAAGCCGGCGACGCTGCGGGCCGATCCCTTGCCGATCCCGTCTTTCAGGCTGATGAGTACGGCGGGAAGATTGTACCGTTCAACGAGTCTGGCCGCGACGATTCCGATGACGCCCGGATGCCAGGAAGAGGATGAAAAGACGAGAGCGCCCGAGAGTTCTAACCCGGAGGACCCTTTTCCGATATTGTCGGTGATCTCCTTGAGAATGCCCTTTTCCATATCCTGTCTCTTCCGATTGTTCGCATCGAGACGCTTCGCGAGATCGATCGCGTGGTCCCAATCGTCGGTCTCGAGGAGCCGCACGGCATCCTCCGGAGACGAGATCCGACCTGCCGCGTTGATCCTGGGAATCAAACCGAAAGAAGCCCGGAAGGTGTCGACTTCCTGATCGTCGTCAATGCCGCAGACGGTCTTCAGGGCCCGGATGCCGGTTCTTTTCCCTCCTGTAAGAAGTTCGAGCCCGATCTTTACGAAGATGCGGTTTTCATCCCGCAGGGGCACAAGGTCGCCCAGCGTTCCCAGGGCCACCAGGTCAAGATAGCCGCGCAGGTAGGGATAGTGCCCTTCACGCCAGAATCCCTCCCGCTGCAGTCTGCCGCGAAGGGCGATCAGGAAATTGAAGACGATGCCGACGGCGGCAAGAGACTTGAAAGGAAAATTGCAGTCCCCGCGGTGAGGATTGATGAGCGCGACAGCTCCCGGCAGGGGGTCGGGAACCTCGTGATGATCCAGGATAATCGTATCAATGCCGATGGACTTGGCGTAAACGATTTCCTCATGGTCGGACGTCCCGCAATCGACAGTAATCAGAAGAGAAATGCCCTCTGACTGGAATCGACTGATGGCACTCCGATTCAGGCCGTATCCTTCATAGACGCGATGAGGGATATAGTAGGAGGCGTCGACGCCGGCGTCCTGAAGAAATTTCAGGAGGATCACGACGGACGTAATGCCGTCGGCATCGTAGTCTCCGTAAATCATGATCTTTTCTTTGTTGGAAACGGCTCTCAGCAGGCGCTCGACGCCGCGCTCCATGTCCATCATGAGATAGGGATTGTAGAGGTCCTTGATGGAAGGGCAGAGGAAATGTTTCACCTCATCGTCGCGGACGATGCCGCGGGCGATGAGGATACGCGAGATGATCGGTTCGATTCCAAATTGCCGAGCAAGGTCTTCTTCCAGAACATCATCGCCGGATGAGATATTCCACCCGGCCGCGGATAATCCCTTTAGCGTCATGAAGCCTCGATTTTCCGGAACTCATGCCGTCCGCAGAAAAAAATCGGCGAAACCAACACGGCGCTTGCATGATATCAATCATCGCTTTCGTGTCAAGCGCAGTTTTCCGCAGCAGGGCCGACTGATGCAAATACGGAAGAAATCCGAGCATGTTCATCCTTGAATTTTCAACTCCGCAATGATAGTGCATATTTCACCATGACTCTGCGGTCCCGGCCGCCCTCATTCGGCCGCCGGATGCACCTTGCGGGTGGGCGGTGGAGGGAGCGCGGCGGTTTCGCGCCACATGGTTTCTTGCGTGACGATTTCGAACGGGAAATAGGAGGGTATCATGAAGAAGTCGTGGATCATGGTCTTGCTCTTGTCGCTGCCGCTTCTTGTGGCGATGGGGCCGCTCAAAGGAGATGCCCCTCCGGATCGTATCCCCGAGCCCGCAAAACAATTTACGGCGGTTTTTATTGATCAGACGGACTTCTCCACCGAATGCAGGGATGTCAGCATCGAAGGGGGAACGTATTTGGAGGGCAGGAGGGGAGAGGGACTGTATACGGTCTCCTTCGAGCAGATCGAATCGATTCTCTTCCGGTTCTCATCCGGAAAGCTGTATGCTGCGGCGAAGCTTCGGGATGGCGGCAGTGTCGAGCTTGTCGTCAACAAGGACCATCGGGCATACGGCGCAACCAAGTACGGGACTTTTCAGATAAAGCTTGCGGACCTTAAGAAGATGACGCTGGGGAAGGGGCCTTCGAAACCATGACCGGCTGAAGAGGATGGATACCTCACAAGAATAAAAAAACCGGGAACGCTACGTTCCCAGTTTTTTTATGGCGCCGAAAAGCGCTAAGAAGCCTTCTTGACAAATCCGGATCTCAGGCAGCGGGTGCAGACCTTGATCCGCTTTGTCGATCCGGTCGCCGAATCCACGCAGCGCACTTTTTGAAGATTCGGATGCCATATCCGCCGGGTCCTGTTATTGGCGTGGCTGACCTGGTTTCCGACCACGGGTTTTTTTCCGCATACCTCGCATGTCCTTGCCATTTCCGCACTCCTCGAAAAAAGAATAGGGCTGAATAAACCAAAAAGATAGAATTTGCAAGCACTTTTTCCTAGAGATTGGTTAAAGACGCCGGTTGCCCCGTGGATTCCAGGACGCGCATCCAAATGTTCCCATGGGGGTCCACTTTCATGCCGGAGCCGACCACGGTGAGCGGGACGTGAACATACTCGTCTTTCATCATCGCTACGAGCATGCCGGTCTTTCCCGCCATCCCGGCGTGAACGGCATATTGTCCCAAGGCGCCGCAGTATATGCTGTCGCTCGCGTTCGCCGGCACGCTGCGAATCATATAGCTCGGATCGATGTATTTCAGATTGACATCCATCCCGACGGACTTGAAGTACGCCTCTATGGCGCCCTTCAGAAATACGCCGATATCCAAGAGCCGGACATTTCCCGAGGGATCCTTTTCCACAGACTGATCCTTCTTCCTCATGAGGTCCTGACCGGCGCCCTCGGCCACGAGGAGGACCGAATGTCCCCGCTCGCCGAGCCGCTTCCGTATCGACTGCAGCAGGCCGTTGGGTCCATCCAGGTCAAACGGAACTTCGGGGATGAGCACGAAATTGACGTCATTCTGGGCCAGCGCGGCGCCGCAGGCAATATGCCCCGACTGTCTGCCCATGATTTTCACGAGTCCGATTCCGTTATAGGCGCCTTTCGCTTCGGCGTGGGCGCATTGCAGAACCCGCACAGATTCGGAGATGGCGGTGTCGAACCCGAAAGTCTTCTGGATGAGATGAAGATCGTTGTCAATCGTCTTCGGAATCCCGATGATACTGATGCTCAGGCCCCGCCGCGCCACTTCGGCGGTGAGAATTTCTGCGCAGCGCATCGTTCCGTCCCCGCCGATGCAGAACAGGATATCGACATTCATGCGCTTGAGGGCATCGACCATTTCCTCCGGATCCTGGTTTCCGCGGGAGGAGGAGAGGATGCTGCCTCCGAGCGTATGGATGTCCTTGACCCCTTCCGGACTCAATTCCACAACGGGATGCCCGCACTTGGGAACAAGCCCGCGAAAGCCATAACGGATCCCGATGATATTGGCCACGCGGTACCGATGATACAACTCCATCACAATCGCCCGGATCACATCGTTGATCCCGGGGCAGAGCCCCCCGCACGTCACAATGGCCGCCTTGGTCTTCGACGGTTCGAAGAAAATGAACTCCCTGGGCCCGGCCACCTCCAGACAAAGCGGCGTACCGTCGTTGGACCGAAAATCTTCAAAATGCTTCAGATAGGTATTGAACAGCATTCGCTTGTCATCCGGCGTATAGTAACTGACACTCACCGACGACCGGATCTTTCGCGTTCCAAGATTTCCTATGGTGAAATCATACTGCCCGGGCAGCATCATGAGCTCCTCCTTGATCAGCCAATGCCGCATGGGCGCTGTGGACGCCGGCCATGATTTCCCCTTCGTATCCGAGACCGGCCAGCAACAGTCCGCCCGTGAGAAAAACGCGCGGCGACGGCGTCTTATTCGTCAGCGTCTTGATGCCGAGAAAGGGGTTCGGCTTCATCTGGTACTTTGAGTTGATCACCTCTTGATGACGTCGAGCAAGTTCGATGGATTTCTCGATATCCAGGTAATCGATATTCTCGCGCAGGAAAGGCAAGAAAGAATCGAGTTGATCGAGTTCGGAGAGGATTTGTCTCTGCAGTTCCTCATTGGTCAAACGCAGGGGCGATTCCGGGAGAAAAAAAGTCACATTCAATGCACGCTTTCCCGGAGGGGCAAGCTCCAGATCTCCCGGACGGCTCACCTGGAGAAAGATGAGGTTTTGATCTATCACGCTCTTTTTCTCGTCCTTCACGAATGCGGCCAGTGGAGCCAGTTTCTCCGGCAAGCCGGCCTCCCGCACACCCATTTGAATCGTGAATGGAAAACGGACGATCCTGGCATTCCGCAGGCGTCGCCCGAGACGCTGAAATCTCCGCTCCGTCAGAAGGATCATCGCAAGATTTTCCCATTTCGTGCTGACGATCAGCCGATCCGCCAGGATTTTTTCAACGTCGTCACCGGCCTTCAGGTCAATCTCGTTATCATCCAGCGTGCGGATGCGCACGATGGAACAGTCGTTTACGATTTCTCCTCCCATGTCTTGAAAGGCCTTCTGCATCGATTCGATCAGGCTTCCGCGTCCCCCGGCCGCGTAGTACAGCCCCCGCCAAGGCATGCAGAAGGCGTACGCCGAGGAAAGGTTTGTCAGGCTCGCGTCGTGCATATGAGAGAAGATGACGCGCTCGGCCTCCAGGACCCGTTTCACGGACGGTGCTTTCCTTTCCACACGCCTCATCATTTTTATTAAGGCCAATCTTGTCTTGAGCAATTTGGGGGTCAGTTTCAGGAGTTTTAAGCCCTCACGAAGCGACGACGGCCGGATCAGGGGGTTGGATCTTGTCCAGTCATTGAAGAGATCGACGGCATCCTGCATGGAGGAGAAGAATGGGCGAAACGAATTCGCGAGCAGCGGAAATTCCCGCTGCAGTTCTTCGCAGAGGGCTTCCCGGTCGGCGGGAAGATCCAGTCTGCAACCTGGCAGAATCACCTGCATGGCAGGATCCAGTCTCTCCAGCCGGGACCTTTCCGGCAGGGGGAGATCCAACTCCGCCAGTAATTTGAGGCAGGTCTGAGAAGGGCCGAATCCGCTCAGCGGAGTGGGGTCGACGGAGAATCGATATCCCGAAAGCTCGTAATCGGAGGGAAGCCCTTGTTCGGCGATGAGGATCGTCCGCTTGCCCCATCGGGCACACATCATCGCAGCGACCAATGACGCCATGTCTCTGCCGATGACGGCTATGTCGCAGATACGCTTCATAGGATCACAAAAAAAGAACGCATGGAACCCCTGAATTTCAGATTCTTTCCAGGGGCGGCTGGTGCAGGATGACGTCGGATGAAAAACGCGTTCCTCTCCGGTGAACTTTGCGGCCTTCGACCGATAAACTGCCCTCGGCGTACCACTGAATGGCTTGAGGATAGACGCGGTGCTCTTCCTTCAGGATTCTGGCGGCCAGGCTGTCTTCCGTATCTCCGTCCAAAACAGGAACCGCGGCTTGAATGATGATGGGCCCCGTGTCCACCCCGTTATCCACAAAGTGCACGGTGCATCCGGAAATCTTCACTCCGAACTCGAACGCCTGACGCTGGGCGTGCGTTCCGGGGAAGGAAGGCAGCAGCGCCGGGTGGATGTTCATGATCCGCAGGGGAAATGCCTCCAGGAAGCGCGGCGTCAGAATCCGCATGAAACCGGCCAGGACGACCAACTCCACCTTCCTGTCGTGAAGAATTCTGATCATCTCGCAATCGAATTCCTCACGGGTTTTGAATTTCCGGTGATCCACGACGAAGCAGGGGATGTGATGCCTTCTCGCCCTCTCCACGCCGAATGCGCCGGGATTGTTGCTGATGACGACCTCAATGCGTGCGGACAATTTGCCGGCCGCGATGTGATCGATGATGGATTGAAGATTCGAACCGCTCCCGGAAACCAGCACCCCGATCGCAAGATCCCTGTTCATCGTCTACACCACAATAACCGGGGGCTGCCCGCTTTCGCGTTTCTCAATCGTACCGATGAGCGAGGCGTGTTCACCAAGTTTTTGCAGCCGCTCGATGACTTCGGAAGCCTCTCTTTCGGGAATGACGATCATCATTCCGACCCCCATATTGAATACGCGCATCATTTCGTGGTCTTCCACGTTGCCCGCCTTCTGAATGACGGAGAAGATCCGCGGAATGTCCCAACTGCCTCTGACGATGACCGCGCGGCACGGAGAGGGAACGATCCTCGGGATGTTGTCGAAAAATCCGCCGCCGGTGATGTGCACAAGGCCTTTGACGGTAAAATTCTTGAACAGGTTCAGGAGGGGCTTCACATAGATCTTCGTCGGCTTGAGCAATTCGAGTCCGAGCGATTGATCGAGCCCGTCGATGCGGTCCTCTACGTGCAACCCGGCCTTTTCGAACAGGGCTTTGCGGGCCAGGGAAAAACCATTGCTGTGAAGACCGCTGGATGCAATGCCGACTATCTTGTCGCCGACGCGGATGGCGGAGCCGTCGATCATGCGCTCGGCGTCTACGACTCCGACGCAGAAGCCGGCCAGGTCATATTCGTCATCCGGATAGAAACCGGGCATTTCTGCGGTCTCGCCGCCGAGCAGCGCGCAACCGGCCTCCCGGCATCCCTTGACGATCCCCTCTACAATGGCGATGGATTTCTCGAGGTGAACTTTGCCGGCCGCCAGGTAGTCCAGGAAAAAGAGCGGCTCGGCGCCTTGGACGGCGACATCGTTGACGGACATCGCGACCAGATCAATGCCGATCGTGTCGTGCTTGTCCAGCATCTGCGCAATCTTGAGCTTCGTACCGACGCCATCTGTGGAGGATACCAGGACCGGATCCTTGTAGCGGGCGACATCGAGGTGGAAGAGTCCTCCGAATCCGCCGACGGATCCCATGACCTCTTTGCGCGAAGTAGTCTTGATCATAGGCTTTATGAGGTCGATAAAGCGGTTCGCCCTGTCGATATCGACGCCGGCGCTTCTGTAGGATGTCTTTTCTTTCATGATTTCTCCGTCAGATAGAGTCCGTTGCGGTCTTGAGAGTGCCCTGTCGAAGAGGTCTCGAGGACGATTTTTCTAACGTAATCGACAGGTGTTGTCAATTCTTTCCTTGCCAAACGGCATGAGATCTGCTAACGGGGACACGTGTTTATCTCTGAATTCATTAGATAAATTCCCATGGAGCCGTCGTGGAATCAGCCGACATCCTCGACAGGATTGAAAGCCCCGTCCTTTTCGCCCTGCGCAATCCGCACCGCAACGTGATCGGGTTGGCGTCCGGCCTGACGGCCATGACGGATTGCCTGCGGCGGGTCCTCAGCACGGAGGGTTGGGGTGAGGCAGAGCCCTTCTTCAAGAGTCTCGAAGCGTCCGTATTATCGCTGGAGACGGTGTCTTCCGCTGCGAGACAGGCGCATTTCGAAAACGTTCTTCAGGACATTCGCATGCTGCGGAAACACCTGCCGGGAACTGCGGCGAAGGTCCTCCAGGCGCCGCCGCCACTGGATTATCCGGAGGATTCGACTTCCCCGGATGTCGACAAGTCTTTCAGCGAACTGAGCCGGCCAATTCGTTTCATCAAGGGCGTGGGGCCGCGCATCTCGTCACAATTCGAAAGGAAGGCCATTCGCATCATAGAAGATCTGCTCTATTTTCTGCCAAGGCGCTACGAAGACCGGAGGTTGATCAAGAAGATCGCGGATGCCCGGGTGGGCTGCAGAGAAACCGTCGTGGCAAGGGTCGTCCATGCCGAAGTGAGGCGTTACGCGAGGAAGGGTGTACTGGAAGCCGTTTTCGCGGACGATTCCGGATCCCTGACGGCCAAATGGTTCCACGGCTCTTCGGGGTATCTGCAGAAACTCCTCAAGAAGGACGCCCGGTTCGTCCTCTCGGGAGAAATCAGCAGCTTTCAGTCCGCCATGAACATGGTCCATCCGGATCTCGAGCTGATCGGCGACGATGAAGAGGAATCGCTGAATTTCCGAAGAATCGTTCCCATCTATTCCGAAACGGAGGGACTTCATCAGAAGAACGTCCGCCGGATCATGAAGGAAGCCGTGCTGCGCTACGCGCCGCTGGTGTTGAGTCCGATTCCGGAAACTCTTTCGAAGTCGAGAGGACTCCGATCGATCCAGAAAGCGTTCGAGGATGTCCATTTTCCGCCCGCAGACAGCGACGTGAATGTCTATAACGATGCCGCCTCCCTCGCGCACCGGAGGATCGTCTACGATGAATTCTTCTTCTTTCAATTGGGCATGGCGCTGAGGAAGAAGGGGAGCCTCGACCAGAACGGTCCATTGCTGCAAGGAGGAACGTCGATGATGAGCGACTTTCATCGGATCCTGCCTTTTGAACTGACGTCGGCACAGAAACGCGTCATTGACGAAATCGAGCGCGACGTTTCCAGCGGCCGGCCGATGAGCAGACTTCTCCAGGGGGATGTGGGATCCGGCAAGACCGTCGTTGCCATGTCGGCCCTGATCATGGCATGCGCGAACGGTTATCAGGCGGCCATCATGGCGCCTACGGAAATTCTTGCAGCGCAGCATTATTCGAACATCCGGCACTGGTGCGCAGAGCTGAACCTGAAGGTCGCGATCCTCACGGGCGGGATGGGCGCGTCGGTGAAAAAGGCGGTCCAGGAGGAGATCGCCCGGGGCCGGATTTCCATCGTTGTCGGTACGCACGCGCTGATCCAGCAGGACACGGATTTCCGCAATCTGGGCATGGCCGTCATCGATGAGCAGCACCGCTTCGGCGTCGTCCAGCGCGCGGCTCTGAGGGAAAAAGGGCGGAACCCCCATGTGCTGGTCATGACGGCGACGCCGATCCCCAGGACGCTCTCCATGACCCTCTACGGAGATCTTGACGCCTCGGTTCTTGACGAGATGCCGCCGGGGAAACTCCCCGTGGCGACCAAGGTATTCTATGAGCGGCATCGGGACCGCCTTTACGAGATCGTGCGCGGCGTGCTCGATGAAGGTCAGCAGGTCTTCATCGTCTATCCGCTGGTTGAAGAGTCGGAGGCGCTCGATTTGAAGGATGCGACCCGCATGGCGGGGCACCTCGCAAAGGACGTCTTTCCCGGCTATCCGATCGGACTCATCCACGGCAAGATGAAGGAAAGCGACAAGAGCGCCGTCATGTCGGCTTTCGGCAAAGGGGACATTCGGCTCCTGGTTGCAACCACCGTCATTGAAGTCGGCATCGACGTTCCCCAGGCATCCCTCATGGTCATCGAACATGCGGAGCGTTTTGGACTGTCTCAGCTCCATCAGTTGAGGGGAAGGGTCGGGCGAAGCGATATTCCGTCACGTTGCATTCTGATGGTTCAGAAAACGACGACGGAGGACTCCAGGAAAAGGCTGCGAATCATGGAATTGACCAACGACGGATTCCGGATTGCCGAAGAAGATCTCGCCATCCGCGGCCCCGGAGAATTCATGGGCACGCGGCAATCGGGGATTCCGGATTTCCGGGTCGCCAACGTCATTCGCGACATGAAGCTCCTGGGGGATGCAAGGACAGATGCATTCTCCGTCATCGAAGATGACCCCGATTTGACGAAACCCGGGAATCGCCTGCTTCGCGCCGTCGTGCTGAAGCGGTGGGAGGGAAGGCTTGAACTGGCAAAAACCGGCTGAAAGCGTGGATTTTGCTTTGACAAACATCGTGAAGCTGATATAGAAACCCAACGCCGCTCGGGGCGAACAACGGAGAACCTCAAGATGAAAAGCATTTCCGTCGGATTGATCGGATTCGGAACTATTGGAACGGGAGTTGTGAAACTGCTCCGGCAGAATGCCGATTTGCTGGCTAGAAGGGTGGGGGCTGACCTTCACCTGAAGAGAATCGCCGACCTTGATCTGAAAACGCCGCGGGCCGTGGATGTCCCCGCTTCGCTCCTGACGACGGACGCTTCGGAGATTCTGGACGATCCGGAAATCGACATCGTGATCGAGTTGGTCGGCGGCTACGAACCGGCCCGTTCCTTCATCCTGCGCGCTCTTGATCAGAAGAAGCATGTCGTTACGGCGAACAAGGCCTTGCTCGCCGTCCATGGCAACGAGATCTTCGGCGAAGCGGAAAAACAGGGCCGCAACATCGGGTTTGAGGCGAGTGTGGGAGGGACAATCCCCATCATCAAGGTGATGAAGGAAAGCCTCGCGGCCAACCGGATATGCTCGATTTTCGGCATCCTCAATGGCACGGCCAATTTCATCCTCTCGAAAATGACGGATGAGCACAAGCCCTTCGATGTCGTACTGAAGGAGGCGCAGGCGCTCGGTTTTGCCGAAGCCGATCCGACGTTTGACGTTGAAGGAATCGACACCGCCCATAAGCTGGCAATCCTCCTGTCGCTTGCCTATGGCAAGAAGGTGCTTCTGAAGGATCTCTATCGCGAAGGGATCACGGGCATCACGCCGCAGGACATCGAATTTGCAGGAGAGCTGGGCTATCGGATAAAGCTGCTGGCCATTGCCGCTGACCGGGACGGAACGATTGAGGCCAGAATCCATCCGACCATGATCCCTAACGATCACCTTCTGGCCAGTGTGAATGCCAATTTCAACGCCTTTCATGTCATTGGGGACGCCTCGGGTTCGGTGTTCCTCTATGGGCAAGGGGCCGGGATGATGCCCACGGCGAGCGCCGTTGTCAGCGACCTGGTGGATACCGCCCGGGATATCCTGAAGGGCATCAGTTGCCGCGTGCCATCCCGTTCCCAGCATGAAGATACCATCGACGACATCGTCCTGATGCCCTTTGAAAACATCGTCACCAATTACTATTTTCGCTTCGCGGCGGTGGATCGCCCGGGTGTGCTGTCCAAGATATCCGGCATCCTGGGGCAGCACAATATCAGCATCGCCGCAGTGATCCAGAAGGGCAGAAAGCAGACGGGGCCGGTGCCCGTCGTCATGACGACCTACCGGTCTCTGGAGAAGAACGTCCGGGACGCTTTGAACGAAATTGACCGTCTTGACATCGTCCAGGGAAAGACCGCGGTAATTCGTATTGAGGACGAGAACCTGTGATGAAATACTTGATACTGCTGGGCGACGGCATGGCCGACCTTCCACTTGCGGAACTGGGCGGCAAGACGCCTCTGGAATACGCCCGGACTCCAAATATGGACCGGATCGCGGCGGAAGGAACCGTCGGCAGAATCGACACGATTCCTTCAGGCTTCACGCCGGGAAGCGACGTCGCCACCTTGAGCGTCCTGGGCTACAACCCGGTCGAGAGTTACTCAGGGCGCGGTCCGCTCGAAGCGGCGAATATGGGTGTGCGTCTGGGCCCGCAGGACGTGGCATTCCGCTGCAATCTGGTGACGATCGGCGACGCCGGAGGACAAGCGGTGATGGACGATTTCACTGCCGGACATATCACCTCCGGCGAATCCAGACGCATCATCGAGGAGTTCAATCAGGCGTTCGGCAGTGCGGAATTCCAGTTCTACCCGGGCGTCGGGTATCGCCATCTCTGCGTGTGGAGGGGCGGCTCGGAAGCCGTCGTCACGACTCCCCCGCACGACATCAGCGGAAAGATGATTGATCCCTATCTGCCGCAGGGAGAGGCGGCCGGTCCGATCGTGCGCCTGATGGAGATCTCCCGGGATTTTCTGGCGCGTCACCCCGTCAACCGGCAGCGGAACCTTTCAGGCCACAAGGCCGCCAACTCCATCTGGCTGTGGGGCCAGGGGAGGGCGCCGGTCTTCGAACGCTTGACGAGCCGCTTCAACCTCAGCGGAGGAGGCGTCATTTCCGCGGTGGATCTCTTGAACGGCATCGGTGTCTATGCGGGGCTTGAGGTCATCCGTGTAGAGGGCGCGACGGGTTATATCGACACCAACTATGCCGGAAAGGCGCAGAAGGCGCTTGAATCTCTCGGCAGGCTGAGCTTCATATTTCTTCACGTTGAAGCCCCCGACGAGATGGGCCACGAGGGCAATCTCGAGGGGAAGATCAAGGCGATCGAAGATTTCGATGAAAAGATCGTGGGGGCCATTTTGAAAGGCGTCAAATCCTATCCGGAATACCGAATTCTGGTTCTGAGCGACCACCCCACGCCGATTTCCATCAAGACCCATTCATCAGAGCCGTCTCCGTTCGCCGTTTTCTCATCGAACCCGGATGAGAACCTGGAGAACGCCGTCGCTTTTGGAGAAAATCAGGCGAAGGAAACGGGGATCCTGGTGTCTCCGGGTTATCGGCTTCTGGAGATGTTCCTAGGCGATTGGAGAGGGCGGATTGAAAAAGAACTTCACTAAGATCCGCGTGATCTATGCCGATACGGATGCCATGGGCATCGTTTATCACACGAATTACATCCGCTGGTTTGAGATCGGCCGGAATGAATTGTTTCGCGACATGGGGATGGTTTATGCAGATATGGAAGCTGCGGGTTATCAGCTCCCCCTGACGAAGGTTTTCTGTCACTATCTTCAGTCGGCGCGTTATGATCAAGTCCTCGAGGTCGAAACCTGGATCGACCACCTGAGGCGCGCCAGCATTCGTTTCGAGTACGTCATTTGGGATGAGACGAGGCAAAACCGTCTTGTCGAGGGATATACCGTTCATGCCTGCACGAACCGCGAGGGCAGGGTTCGGCGTTTTCCGGCTTTTCTGCTGGAAAAGGTGACACCATTCTACCCGCTCAATTCCTCCGATCCATCGTGACGGAGTGCGGGACGTCCGGAAGGGGAGCAATATGGCCACACAGAAGGTGACAAAAAAGGAATTGCAGGAACCGGATTTTCTGCAGAGACTGCTCGAGAGGGTGATGCAATTTGCGCGAGAATATCGCAAAGCCCTTTACATCTCCTCCATTTCCGTGGTCGGCCTGGCGCTGATCATCACCGGATGGTTTCTCTTCCGGATGAATCTTGAGAGCAAAGCGCAGAGCCTCTACCTGAAAACGTACGACAGTTATCTCAAGGCGCAGCCTGCGACACGCGACGCGGAAGCCATCAAGGGATACCAGGAACTCGTGAAGGCTTACCCCGCGAGCAAGGCCGCGCGCATCGCACTCTATCGACTGGGAAATCTCTTCTTTCAGGCGCAGCGCTACGACGACGCGATCTCGTGCTACGAAAAGTTCATTGAACAATCCTCTCCTGATGGCGAGCTGATCGTCTTGGCACTGAGCGGACTCGCGCTCTCCCAGGAAGAAAAGAAGAATTATTCCGGAGCCCTGGCTTCGTTGGAGAAGGCGACAAAGATGAAATCGGGTGTCCTCTTCGAGGGGATCCTGTTCCGGGACATGGCGAGGATGTACGAGCAGATGAACGACAAGAAGAACGCCCTGGAATACTACCGGAAGGCGCTGTCCGCTACGAAAGATCCTTCCGTCGTCATGCTTCTCAAGAGAAAAATCGCGATGCTCGGTTGACGATGCGATGGCAAGGAGTACTGAAGAATGACCGTTCTCATGTCGGGAAATAAAGCGATCGCGAGGGGGGCCTACGAATCCGGAGTTCGTTTCGCCTCTGCTTATCCGGGAACCCCCAGCACCGAGATCATCGAAGAATTTTCGAAATACGAAGGCGTATACGCCGAGTGGTCACCCAATGAAAAGGTGGCCATGGAGGTGGGAATCGGAGCCGCCCTGGCGGGCGCCAAGGCCCTCGTCGTCATGAAGCATGTGGGCGTCAACGTCGCGGCGGACCCCTTGTTTACGGTCAGTTATACTGGGACGAACGGAGCGTTGGTCATCGTCAGCGCCGATGATCCCTCTCTCCACAGCTCGCAGAACGAGCAGGACAACAGGAACTACGCCAAATTCGCCAAGATTCCCATGCTGGAACCATCGGACTCCGACGAAGCCCGGCGGTTCGTCAAGCTTGCCGTAGAGATCAGCGAGACCTTCGACACTCCGGTGTTCCTGCGTTCGACGACGCGCGTCTCCCATTCCAAGTCGGTCGTTCATCCCGAGGAACCGCGGGCTCTCGCAGATATTACCGGCATTCGTTTCGACGCTGCCAAGTATGTCATGGTTCCCGCAAACGCCAGAGTCCGACGGGTTATCGTCGAAGAACGGATGCAGAAGCTCAAGGCTTTTGCGGAACAATTCCCGGAGAACCGTATCGAGATCGACGATCCGGAGATCGGCATCATAACGGCGGGAATGCCCTACAACTACGTCAAGGACGTCTTCCCCCGGTACTCCTTCCTCAAACTCGGCCTGGTCCACCCACTCCCGGAGAAGATGATCCGGGAATTCGCCCGCCGGGTAAAGCGGATCTACGTGGTCGAAGAGCTGGACCCCTTTCTGGAAGAGCAGATCCGGGCGATGGGCATCCCCGTCGAGGGCAAGGAACGCTTCCCCTATACGAACGAGTTCGATCCGGGAGTGATCGCGGCGGCCCTGGGAAAAGCGAAAAAGGCGCCGCCGCAGGCCGCGGCAATGCCGACGGTTCCACCCCGACCGCCGAACCTTTGTCCCGGCTGTCCCCATCGCGGACTCTTCTACGTGCTGGGCAAGTCGAAAGCCTTCGTCGCCGGAGACATCGGCTGTTACACGCTTTCTTTTATGAAACCCCTGGAGGGCCTGCATTCCTGCATCTGCATGGGCGCCAGCATCGGCATGGCCCACGGCATGAGCAAGGCACTCGGCGAGAAGGGGAGGGGAAAGATCGTGGGCGTCATCGGCGATTCCACGTTTGTACACTCGGGAATTACGCCGCTCCTCAATGCGGCCTACAACCGGAGTGATGTTCTTGTCGTGATCTGCGACAACCGAACGACGGCCATGACCGGCATGCAGGAACACCCGGCAACGGGGTTTACGCTGATGGGAAAGGAAACACAGCGCCTCGATCTCGTCGCGCTGGTCAGGGCCTTGGGGATCAACAGCGTTCACAAGGTGGATCCCTATGACCTGAAGGCAACCGAAGAAATCATCAAACAGGAACTGGCGGCCGAGGGACCGTCGGTCGTCATATCGGACCGCGCGTGCGTGCTGTTCAAGAGGGGAAGAACGGAAGCAGGCAAGCCGCTCCTGATCGATGCCGGGCGCTGCACCGGCTGCAGGCTGTGTCTTGGTCTGGGATGTCCCGCCATTGCCTGGCATAAGATGGACCATCCTCAGGAGGGGAATCAGGCGGTCTCCAAGAAACGGAAGAAAGGCGTCGCCTCAATCGATCGAGATCTCTGCAACGGGTGTTCCGTCTGCCGTCAGCTGTGCAAGGCCGGTGCCATTCAGGAAGGGGAATAACCGATGATTACAGGCAACGGCGCGACGCGAAGCATTCTTCTTGCCGGCGTGGGCGGGCAGGGGATTCTCAGGGCGAGCGATATCCTCGCAAATGTCTTCATGGAGACGGGACTGGATGTGAAAAAGAGCGAAGTCCACGGCATGGCGCAGCGCGGCGGCTGCGTTACCAGCCATGTCCGCTACGGCCGGAAGGTCTTCTCGCCGCTGGCGCTCAAGTCCGACGTCGATATCCTGCTCGCATTCGAAAAAGTGGAGACTCTTCGCTATCTCGATTATCTAAAAACAGGCGGGAGCGTCATCATCAATGACCAGGAGATCCTTCCTCCCTCGGTCAACCTCGGCGACCTTGCCTATCCTTCCGATATCGCCGGCACCGTAAAGACGTTGTTTCCGGCAACGAAGATCGTTCGTGCGGAGGACCTGGCTCGCAAGGCGGGAAACGTCCGGACGGTCAATACGGTGCTGCTCGGCGTTCTTTCGGCGTTCCTGACGGAGATCGACATTTCGATCTGGGAAAGGGTCCTGGAGAATTCTTTTCCTGCGAAACTGACGAAGGTGAACCTGGATGCCTTCCATCTTGGCAGGACCGCCTGACCGCTCGATCAGATCGTAGGTGATGTTCGACAGCTTCTCCCAGTGGCGGCGATCCTGACCAGTCGAAAACCGGAAGGTCTCCAAGCATGGCACAGAGATGTCTTCTTGCGATTCTCCCGCTTCTCTTCCTCTTTCCGCCGCCCTCGTGCGCCGCGGCGATTGCGGGAGACAGAGTAGAAGATTCCTCCTCCTATGAATTTGCCGAATTTCTCTTCCTCGAGGGGGATTATTACCGGGCGATCACGGAGTATAAGCGATTCCTTTTCCACCATCCCAACCACCCCCAAGTTGAAAGAGCTCACCTGCGAATAGCGGAAAGTCTCCTTCGCGGGAAGCGATGGAAGGAAGCCGTCGATTCCGTGGAGGCCTTTCTCCTTCGATTTCCACGGAGCGGCTTCAGAATCGACGCCCTGTTCCTGAAGGCGTCGGCGGAAAGGGAGTCGAAATCCAGCGACCAGGCCCTGAAGACCCTCGAGGAAATCATCAGGACGGCTCCGCCTCCCGAGCGAGACAGGGCATTGTACGAGGCGGCCATGATCTGCCTTGATCAGGGAAAGTGGACCAGGGCATCGGCCGCCGCTGATGCCCTGTCCGCCACCGGCCGGTTCGCGGAGGCAGCACCCATCCTGCGGGGGGGATTGGAAGAAATTGATCGCCTGCCTCAAAAATCGCCGGCGCTCGCAGGGACCCTGGCCGCCGTCCTTCCCGGTTCCGGTCACTTGTACACCGAGCGGCCTAAGGATGCGCTCGTGGCCTTCCTGCTCAACGCCTCTTTTGCCCTTGCCGCCGTCCAGTTGTACCGGAATGAAAATTACGCCGCAGCGGGAATCTTTCTCTTCTTCGAGATCGGCTGGTATGGCGGAAATATCTACAGCGCGGTCGCGAGCGCCCACAAATTCAACAGGCGAACCAAGGAAGACTTTGTCCTTGATCTTCGCAGAAGATCTGATAGTGCCATTAAAACAGTACCATGACGAGTTTTCTTTATCGTGCATCTAAGGAAATATCCTTATCTATTTGAATATGAATGAGTATTCTGAAACACATCTCGAATTGTGCCCTGCAATCGGTTTCCCGCCGGGCAATCGCACAATAGGAGGCGGGATTATCCCCTTGAAAACCCTTGACAAAAAGGAACGAGTAGGTAACTTACAGCCAGGCGTCTTTTGACGGTTTGTTAGAGATTATCCATACATAGTCTTTGGAAGAGGGCAAATGGCTGCGGAAGATTATTACAAGCTGCTGGGGGTGGAAAAGAACGCATCGGCCGACGACATCAAGAAGGCCTATCGCAAACTTGCCCTCAAGTACCACCCGGACAAGAATCCAAACAACAAGCAGGCGGAGGAGAAATTCAAGAAGATCAGCGAAGCCTACGCGGTCCTCAGTGATCCTGAAAAGCGCAAGCAGTACGATAGCTTTGGATCGGAAGGCTTCAGGCAACAGTATTCGCAGGAAGACATCTTTCGGAATTTCGATCTCAACGAGATTCGCCGTGAGATGGGCTTCGGAGGAATGTTCAGTCAGTCCGGAAGGAGAACGACGGGATACGGCGGTGGCGCCGGCAGGAGGCGCGGTGGCTACGCGTATCAGGAAGCCGGCGGAGACCCGTTCTCCGGATTGTTTTCCGGCGGAGGGCGACGGTTCGAACCGGAGCCGGAACAAGGCGAGGATATCGAATATAACCTTTCAATTACACTGGAGGAATCTGTATCAGGGGCTGAAAAGAAACTTGCCATCCAACGCAACGGCAAGACCGAGGAAATATCTTTTAAGGTGCCCCCGGGCATCAATACGGGAAAGAAGCTGAGACTTGCGGCCAAGGGAAGACCCGGCGTTCAAGGTGGTCCTCCGGGCGATCTTTATCTCAACATCAACATCCTGCCTCATCCCATATTTGCGCGGGATGGAATCGACCTGTATATCGATCGGCCGATTTCCTTCTCGATGGCGGCGCTGGGTACATCCGTCGAAGTGCCGACGATTGACGGAGCTGCCAAGAAGGTGAAGGTTCCGCCTGGAACCCAGAACAACATGAAGATCCGCATGAAGGGTTACGGCGTGCCGCGTTTGAAAGGTACGGGAAGGGGTGATCTGTATATTCGAATAACGGTTACGGTTCCGAAAAAACTTACCGAGAAGCAGGCGCAACTGGTGAAAAAGCTCGCCGAAGAAGGATTATAGCTGTCATCTCATAAGATATGTTATGTAAACTTATGCCCGGTATCGGTTACGTCGTCTAAAGACGAACGATCTCCATCTTTCCCCACAGGCCCAGACGATCCCCGATAATGATTAAAACACCCTGAACGCCGCGAATGCTCTGCGCCCTCTCGATACCGCGAGCGATGTCGGCCTTCGCCTTGATGACATTGCCGACCGCCGTCGCCGCGGCGTCCGATAATGTGGCCGACTCCGACAAGATACAGACCGCGTCCGACCTGCCGAAGCTCAGAGAATGCCCCACGGTTCCCGAGGATGTACAAATGCCCGATGGTCTATCCGAGGGAGCTATTTTTAACGCCACGCGCCCGCTCAACGGCGAATCCCCCGTAAATACGGCGACGCAGCGCTCCTGACGGCTCTTGAGAAATATGTCTCCACCGTTTTCGATGATGAGCTCTTCGCTCAGCACCTGCAGTCTGTTCCCGACGAACTCGGCAATTGCGCCGGCAACGGCCGCCATGGGGCCGACGCCTGCCTCTCTGCCGGCCGCAAGCATCGCCCTGATGATCGCGGGGGCAAAAGCGTCGTCCGGCAAGGGAGCCAGAGAGCTTTGAAAATCCGGATGCTTATCGATGTAGGTCTCGATGTAGCCGCGGAGATTGTGAACAGCCGCAAAGGCCTCTTCCCGCAGGAGGACATTCGAACGGACGAGAAGCTCGGTCTCCCGGACATTCACTTCGTAGGATAGAAGGTCTTCCCCGGATACGGACCGCCTGTACGTTTTTTCGGATCGTGCCATCGGAGAAAGCCTGTCAGGAGAATCTTGTTGCTCCCGCACCGAGGATGGAATCGGCGGACTTCAGCAAGTCGCCGGTCAATTCAAGGCGCATGTCGCGCCCGAGGTAAATCACGGTTTCGCTGCTTCCGTTGACGAGATGCAGAAAACCGTCCTGCTTGCCGGGTTTCTTGCGCAGCAGGTCATGCAATTCGATGATTTCCTTCTCGGTGGCCTGCATCGCATCGATCCGGAAATGGGCCGTCTTGAACGGGGCGACATGGGCCTCCGAAAGAGGTTGGATCTCGACCGCGAGGACCTTTGCGCTTTCCTCGCCGATATCGACTGTTCCGCGAATCAGGACCGGCTCTTCGCTGTGAAGAAGCGCAAAAGCGGCGCGATAGATATCCGCGAAGAAGATCACCGTGATGGAGCCCTTGAGGTCTTCAACCGTCACATAGGCCATGACATCTTTTCTTTTCGTTGTAACCTCTCGGATATTGCTGATGATTCCGGCAATCACCACTTCATCCTTGTCGTTTCGATCCGCGATGCTTGCCGTATCGGCGCTGGTCAGCAAATCGAGCTTGTCCTTCCACGGGATCAAGGGGTGGCCCGTTATATAGAAACCCAGGGTTTCCTTTTCGTAGCTAAGCAGCTCTCGGTGATCCCATTCGGGAAGATCCCGCAGGGGGCTGCCCGCAAAGGATTCCGACTCCGAAGGGCCCCCCTCCCCTTCCACGCGGTCAAAAAAACTAGCCTGCCCGTTCGACTGGTCCCGTTGATGCTTCTGCGCCGTCTCCATGATTTCTTCGTGGGCGTCGAGCAACTGCCGGCGTTTGTGCCCCAGAGAGTCGAAGGCGCCGCACTTGATCAGACTTTCGATGACTCTCTTGTTCACTTTCCGGAGGTCAACGCGCCGACAAAAATCCTCGAAAGACCGGAAACGGCCGCCCTGCTTCCGGGCGTTGATGATCTCTTCGATCGCGCCGACGCCGACGTTTTTCACCGCCGCCAGGCCGAATCGAATGGTCTTTCCGCCGGATACGCTGAAATCGCTTTCGGATTCATTGATGTCGGGCGGAAGGACGCCGATGTCCATTTCCTTGCAGTTGTTGATGTGCTTGATGATCTTGTCCCGGTTGTCCTTTTCGCTCGTGAGAAGCGCAGCCATGAATTCGGCCGGATAGTGAGTCTTCAGGTACGCCGTCTGGTAGGAGATCATCGCATAGGCCGTGCTGTGGGATTTGTTGAACCCGTATTCGGCAAACGTCTCCATCTGCTCCCAGATCTTCTTGGCCTTGCCTTCCTGTATCTTTTTCTTGCCCGCCCCTTCAAGGAATTTCGGCTTTTCCTTCTCCATCTCGGAGGCTTTCTTCTTGCTCATGACCTTTCGCAGCATATCGGCTTCGGACATCGTGTAATTCCCGATGGCGACTGCGATCTGCATGACCTGCTCCTGATAGACGATGACGCCGTACGTCTCTTTCAGGATGGCCTCCAGTTCCGGCAATTCGTAGACGATCTTTGTCTTTCCCTGTTTGCGGGAGATGAATTCGGGCACCATGTTCATCGGTCCCGGACGATACAGCGCAATGAGGGCAATGATATCCTCGATACAGTCCGGTTTCATGCTGACGAGGATGTCCTTCATGCCGGAGCTTTCCAACTGAAACACCCCGTCCGTGTCGCCTCTCATGAGCAGTTGATAGGTCGGACGGTCATCCAGCGGCAACGCATCCATGCTGAGCGTCTCTTTGCGGCCTTCGCGGATGAACTTGAGCGCATTCTTGATGACGGTGAGCGTCTTCAGGCCGAGGAAGTCGAACTTCGTCAAGCCGACGGAGGAAATGTCGTTCATCGAAAATTGCGTGACGACGTCATCCTTGGGGGAACATAGAGGAACGCGCTCGACAAGAGGAACGTCCGAGATGACCACGCCTGCCGCGTGCGTCGAGGCATGTCGATTCAGACCTTCCAGCGATCGGGACAGGTTCAGCAGCTTCTTGACCTTGGGGTTCTTTCTTTCCTCTTCTGCGAGTCGCGGCTCGGCCTTGACGGCCTCATCCAGCGTAATATTGAGGACGTTGGGGATCATCTTGGCGATCGCGTCGACTTCACCGTAAGGAATGTTCATCGCCCGTCCGACATCGCGGACCACGCCCTTGGCCTGCATTTTCCCGAAGGTGATGATCTGGGCCACATGATCGGAGCCGTACTTTTCCGTCACGTAACGGATGATTTCATCGCGGCCCTCCTGGCAGAAGTCAATATCGATATCGGGCATGCTGATGCGGCTTGGATTGAGGAAGCGTTCGAAAAAAAGCCCGTAGCGTATGGGATCGATATTGGTAATGCCCAGAGCGTATGCGACAAGACTTCCGGCCGCAGATCCTCGTCCCGGACCGACCGGAATCTCTCTGCCCTTTGCGTAATTGACAAAATCCGCAACGATCAGAAAATAGCCGGCAAAACCCATCGAGCGGATCATCTCCAGTTCCTCATGCAGCCGGCGCTCGTACCGTTCTTTCATCGCGGGTTCACTCTCCCCCGCGGGGGAACACTTCAGGAGGATGGGAAGGAGACGTTCCAGGCCTTTTTGGGCCGCTTCCCGCAGGACTTCATCGAGGCTCTTATCGGCGCTGACTTCGAATCGCGGCAGATAGAATTTCCCGAATTCCAGCGTCAGGTTGCAGCGCTCGGCGATCCGCAGCGTATTTTCGATCGCCTGAGGACACCAGGCGAAGAGGGCCTTCATTTCTTCCGGCGAACGAAAATAGAACTGGTCGGTTGTGAAGCGCATGCGGTCAGGGCTCTCCACGGTCTTCCCGGTCTGGATACAGAGAAGAATCTCATGGGCTTCGGCATCCGCCGACCGGAGATAGTGGCAGTCGTTCGTCGCGACCAGGGGCAGCGACAGGCGCCGTCCGATCTCCATGAGCCCCTGATTGACGGTCTTCTGTTCAGGGATTCCGTTTTCCATGACTTCCAGGAAGAAGTTGCCCTCGCCGAATAATTCCCGATACTGCGCTGCGGTGCGCTCAGCCGCTTCGTTCTCACCGCGAAGTAGAAGACCCGGAATCTCTCCGTGCAGGCACGCGCTCAACGCAATCAGGCCTTCATGATGCTCGGCCAGGAGCGTCTTATCGATCCTGGGGCGGTAATAAAAACCCTCCAGATAAGCCGCCGTGGTCAACTTCATCAGGTTTCGGTAGCCTTGAAGGCTTTTCGCCAGCAGGATCAGATGGCGGGCGGTCTCGCCCGTTCCGTGAGTATTCTTGTCAAAACGGCTTGCGGGGGCAACATAGGATTCGCATCCGATGATCGGCTTGATGCCGTATCGATAGGCTGTCTGATAGAAGCTGACGGCGCCGAACATGTTCCCGTGATCGGTCAGGGCGATCGCCGGCATCTGATATTCCTTCGCCGTCTTGAACAGTGCATCGAGCCGGATCGTTCCGTCAAGAAGACTGAATTGTGTATGGACGTGCAGATGAACAAAGTCCGTGTGTTTCATGCCTGCCACCGGGTTCGCTAATCAGGAAGACCGACCATTTCTAGCTGCCAAGGGCAGGCGAGAGGATGGCGATCGCGATTTGGAGGATGCGTTGGCGGTCTGCCGAGGAGAACGCCGTCCGATTTCAGTCAAGCCAGTAGTTCGGCGCTTCCTTGGTGATAATGACGTCGTGGACGTGGCTTTCCCTCAATCCAGCTGCGGTAATCCTGACGAATCGTGCTTTTTCTCTGAGCTCCTGGATCGTTCTGCAGCCTACGTATCCCATGCCGGCCTTCAGGCCGCCGATGAGTTGATGGATGCTTGCGGACAGGGAACCGCGGAAAGGAACCCTCCCCTCGATCCCTTCGGGCACAAGCTTCACATTGCTCTCCACATCATCCTGATAATAGCGATCCCTGCTTCCCATTTTCATCGCTTCCAGAGAGCCCATCCCGCGGTATACCTTATAGCTCCTGCCTTGGAACAGGACCGTCTCACCGGGGCTCTCCTCCGTTCCGGCAAAAAGGCCCCCGATCATGACGGAGTGGGCCCCGGCAGCCAATGCTTTTACGATATCCCCCGAGTACTTGATCCCCCCGTCCGCGATAATCGGTATATTGTTCCGCCCCGCAACGCGATAAGCTTCGCTGATCGCCGTCATTTGCGGGACGCCGACTCCGGCGACGATTCTTGTCGTGCAAATCGAACCGGGACCGACGCCGACCTTGATGGCGTCTATGCCCGCATCGATCAGGGCCTTTGCGCCTTCGGCTGTGGCGACATTCCCGGCAACCAGTTCGCATTTGGGAAATTGTCTCTTCGTATCCCGAATGGCCTCCAGCACCGCTTTCGAGTGGCCGTGCGAGGTGTCGATGACGATCACATCCACCCCGGCAGACATCAGGGCCTCGATGCGGGCTTCCCTGTCCAGGATTCCGACGCCTGCTCCGACGCGCAGACGGCCGAGGGAGTCCTTGCAGGCATTCGGATACTTGCGGATCTTTTCTATGTCCTTGATCGTGATCAATCCCTTCAGGTTGTAATTGTCGTCGACGACGAGGAGTTTTTCTATTCGATGCTTGTGAAAAAGCCTCTTCGATTCATCCAATGTGATGGTGGAAAAGACGGTGACAAGATTATCCTTCGTCATCACCGCCGACACCGTCTGATCGAGGTTGGTTTCAAACCGAAGGTCGCGGTTGGTGAGAATGCCGACCAGTTTCCCCTTCCTGACGACCGGGACGCCGGATATGCGGTAGCGGTTCATGATTTCGAGGGCTTCGTGCACCTTTTGCTCCGGTTCAACCGTGATGGGATCTACGATCATCCCGCTCTCCGATTTCTTTACGCGATCCACCTCGATGGCCTGCTGCTCAATGCTCATGTTCCGGTGAATGATGCCGATTCCCCCTTCCTGCGCCATACAAATCGCCGTCCGGGATTCGGTGACGGTATCCATTGCCGCACTCATCAGGGGGATATTCAGGACGATGTTGTTCGTCAATCTCGTCGACGTATCGACATCCTTCGGCAGGATATTCGACTCCGCCGGAAGCAGCAGCAAGTCCTCAAACGTCAGCGCCTCTTGGGGTTTGTCCTCCAACATGTCTTTGCCAACCTCTCTTTCATTTTCGGCAGCCGGGAAGACATCCTGCTCCCCGGGTTCGATTCAAGAGCGCCGCTCGTTGGTGGGTGCTCCGTCAAGATCGTTTCCGACTGTCAAGAATCATCGTCACGGGACCGGCGTTCACCAGGTCCACTTTCATCGATGCCTGAAACTCTCCGCTGGCGACGTCTTTCACGCGCGCCGCTGCAATCGTCAGAAAATATTCGTAAAGGGCCTTCGCGCGGACGGGTTCTTCCGCTTCCGTAAAGGAAGGCCTCCGGCCCTTGCGGCAGTCCGCCAGAAGAGTGAACTGAGACACCACCATCAACTGGCCGCCGATGTCCGATACGGCCAGATTCATCTTTTGTTGTCCGTCTTCAAATATCCGCAGGGTGATAATTTTTTCGAACAGGTAATCGGCGTCTTCCTCTTGATCCCCCTTCTCAACGCCGAGAAAGACCAAGAGCCCTTTTCCGATTTGCGATATCACCGTTTCATTAACAATAACAATGGCTTTGTCGACACGCTGAACAACAGCACGCATAAGAAACTGGTCCCGTTCGAGTTGGCGGCATGTTAGCAACAAAAGGCATCCGCTTCAAGTCTTTTGTCTGGTCCCGTGCCCGGAGCGAGATATTTCAGACGCCGACGGAAAGAATGACGCACTGGGAATCGGCATGACGAGAGGGAAGTCTCTTCATGCCGACTGCGTTTCGGGACGGTCCGCATGTTCCTCAGCGGACATCCATCACCTCTGTGACGGCCAATGTAGCAATGTCGGCAAATTTTGGATACTTCGGATGATCCGGCTTGATCATGTCCATGATGCGGGAAAAAAGGGTTTCGAGGAAAATTTCCGACCCCTGATTCGACTTGCGGATGCCGAAGCGGATGCTGGCCCTCTGTTCAACGGATATCTTGTTCACCAGATTCTTTGTCACCCAGATTGAGCCGTTGCGAGCGAAATCCGATAGCCGTCCCGCATAGTTCACCGAATCGCCCAAGGCCGTAAATTCGATCGTCGGCGCCGCCGGAATCCTGCCAAAGAATTCCTGACCTTCATTGATGCCGATGTTCAGATGCAGGTCATTGAACCAATGCTTCTTTTCTCGCCAGACGCCGCTCAATTCTCTCATTTTTTCGCGCAATTCCGTCGCGCAACGGATGGAGTTCATGATGTAATCCGCATCGTTTTCTTTGAGAAAATAGTAGACCATGCCGTCGCCCGCGTGCTTTCCATAGGTCCCATAGTATTTCTTGAAAGCGCACTCCATGCGCCTCCATATCTGGTTGATCAGCTCAAAATACTCGTCCGGAGGAAGTTCAGCGCATATTCTGACCGAATCTTGAAGATCAGCGACCAATACGCAGAAAGAAGCCAATGTCGGCAGCCGCCTCTTCAGCAATTCCTGGATGATCTTTCCGCGGCTGCAAAGAAGCTCCGCGATGCCTGCGATCGATTGTTCGGGCGGCGCATACACGAAGAAGACGCCCTCCCTGTAGACAATGGCATGAACATGAAAGATCTGCTTCGTTCCGCTGGGCGAAAGCAGGCTTATATACGACTCGTGCAATCCACCCTGCGCAGCATCGACCCGTTCATATTGAGACTGGAGCGCGGAAATTCTTGCGCTCCCCATCCCCTCACAAACCTTGTCCAAGGAACTCTTCGGATGCCTCGCCTTGAAGAATTTCATATGCAGAGGGAGAAGTCCTTCGTTGAGCTGGTCACCTGTTTCAGGAAGAGCATTCTCAAACAAGAGACGGAAGACGTTACGCCCCTCCGCTTCCTGGATCTGTGCGACCGGCGCCCTGAAGGTCAGTTCCTCGGCCTGTCTGTTGATCCAATCAACTTCGAAATTGTTGTTTACCAAATAGGCAGGTGCCGACAATTCCTGAAGTGTCAGTTGAATTTCATCCCCGCTACTTCTGAGATCCTCCGGAGGAGGAGGGCATGACGTATTCTTGGATGATTCGACTCGGAGGTGGACAGAACCGGCGGTTCCAAAAGGAAGATCGGCCGTTGCAGAAATATCCGGGACGCGTTCAATTCGCTCCGCATTTTCCCTGTCGTCAGCAGTGTCGCCTTTCTCCAGAATCGCTTTTACTTCCTGCATGGACATCCCCTCTTTCTTCAAGTTCCTGATTTTCTCGATCGTCGTCATGGCTTCAATGGGGAAAAAACCGACTCTTCGGACGTTGCTTCTGCCTTCAGGACGCCTGACCGATGGTCTCGGCAAGAAGCCCATTCGAATATAGTTGTTCAGCGTTGCTCTTGAAATACCGGTCCTCTTCATCAGTTCGATACTATCGATCCAGTTCAAGGCGTCCTCCGGGTGGCGAAAGGGCCATTCAAATCTTTATTCAGTCGCAACGTATACCGGGTTCTGTGATGTATAATTATACTGTATATATGATAGGTGTCAAGTAATATCATGCTGTATACACACGTGTTTGATATTAAGCATGTATTTATTAACTAGCACATATATTAATAATTTGGACAGTATTATCTATGATGTATGTAATGTATTCTGGATGATTGTTATTTTTTTTTCGATGTGATAGTAGGCTTAGCGATGAAGCGAATACTGCTTGTACAACCGTGGATCCATGATCTTGCCGCGTATGATTTCTGGATAAAGCCGCTGGGGCTGCTCTACCTGGCGTCTGTACTCCGGGCGAATGGATTCGACGTCAGTCTCATCGATTGTCTCGATCCCTACCACCCGTCCATTGCTTCAGACTTCCGAGTGCCGCCGACAAGGCACTCTTCGGAAAGAGGAAAACTTCCCCGGGAGACTCTTCTCAAACCGGAGTGTCTTGCTTTCGTTCCGCGTCGTTACAACCGTTACGGCATAACACCGCAGGCTCTGAGGGCCGCTCTCAGAACCCCGGTAAGGCCGGATGTCATCCTCGTCACTTCGATGATGACGTATTGGTATCCGGGCGTATGGGAGACGATCAAGGTCTTGCACGAGGAACTCCCCGGGACGCCCGTCGTTCTGGGCGGAAACTACGTCACCTTGTGTCCCGATCACGCCAAAGGCAGCGGGGCCGACATCTTGATCAGCGGCGATGGAATTCTTCCCGTCATCGAGAAGCTTCGGCAAATCTTTGCGACCACTCCTTCTTTCATCCCATCGTCCGACGATCTTGATTCGCTCCCCTACCCTGCTTTCGATCTCTATCCGATCGTCAGACAGGTGCCGATCCTTACATCCAGGGGCTGTCCATTCCGATGCAGCTATTGTGCTGCACATCTTCTTCACAGGGAGTTTGAAAGACGCGATCCGTTCAAGGTCGCCGATGAGATTGAGCATTGGTATCGTACGCTGGGAATCCGCCATTTCTCATTTTATGACGACGCGCTGTTGATCAAGCCGGACACGCTGATTGTCCCTCTGCTGCGCGAGCTGATCCGCCGCGGCATCGCCTGCTCGTTTCACTGTCCCAACGGCTTGCACCTCCGTGAAGTAACCGCTGAATGCGCGAGTCTTATGAGGCGGTCCGGATTCGAGACGATACGCTTCGGTTTTGAAACGTCTGATGCAGCCCGGCAAAGACTGACGGGCGGCAAGACGACCAACGATGAGTTTCTCCGAGCGGTCAGTTATCTGAAAGGGGCCGGCTATCGATCGGAGGAGATTGGAGTCTATCTTCTCTGCGGTCTCCCCGGTCAGTCTCCGGAAGAGATAGCGGAAAGCATCCGCTACGTGCGGGAAAAGGGAGCAAGGCCGCTGCTCGCCGAATACTCTCCCATTCCCGGCACCGAGTTGTGGGAGGCATCCGTGCGCTCCTCGACTTTTCCGATCGAGAGGGAGCCGCTCTTTCACAACAACACGCTGCTCCCCTGCCGTGACGTCCGCTTGTCGGACATGCGTTTCAACGAGTTGAAGCGACTGGCCAGGCAGCCGCTCCCCTGAGGGCCCTGAACTGCTGAGCAACCTGGGACGATTTTCATGACTTCCCCTGCCAAGCACCCCAATCAGGCACTGTTCGCCCTGCTGGCGATGTCTTTCATCTGGGGGTACAGTTGGGTCGTCGTAAAAGAGGCCTTTCGCTTTATCGACCCTCTGGATTTCGCGGCCCTGCGGACTTTTGCGGGAGCGCTGTGCCTGTTGGCGCTCGCAAGAGTCAGCGGCGCGAGCCTGCGCCCGAAAGAATTGCCGCTGACATTTTTGGTCGGCCTTTTTTCCACGACCGGTTCGATGGGCCTCTCCACACTGGCCTTGGCAACGGGCGCCGCCGGAAAGACGGCGATCCTGATGTACACGATGCCCTTCTGGACGCTGCTATTTGCCGGACCGATCCTTGGAGAGCGCATCCGGGCGACGTATTGGATTGCCGTTCTCATGGCGCTGGCAGGCATGATCGGTCTTCTCGAGCCGTGGAACCTTCAGGGAACCCTGCTCAGCAAGATCCTCGCCGTTACCGCCGGCATGCTTTGGGCCTTCAGCACCATCATCACGAAGATTGTCCAGCGACGCGGCGAATACAACGCCATGACCTTCTCCGCCTGGCAGATGCTCCTCGGATCTCTCCCGCTGGGTCTCCTGGCGGTGGTCATCCCTTCGCCGCCCATCTCCTGGTCGGGCTATTTCGTCTTTGCGCTTTTCTACAATGTTCTTCTGGCCGGCAGTCTGGCGGTCTTTTTATGGTACTACGTTCTGCAGATGCTTCCTGCCGGGGTTGCCGGCATGGGAGCGCTTGCAACGCCCGTCATCGGCCTGATTGCATCTTCGATTCAGCTTGATGAACGTCTGTCCTTCTTCGAGTCGAGCGGGATTGCGTTGATTTTATCGGCGCTGGGACTGATCGCCGCGCTGCAGATTATGGAATACCGGCGGAGATCGGGGGGAAGATCCGAATTCCGAAGGTCGCTCTTCTAGAGAGCGCCTCTTTCGATCTGTTGTTTCAGATATCGTTTGATCGCCTCGAGGGCCGCATCCTCGCTGCAGACCCGATAGTTGCAGGCCTTTGGACCCAGGATTCCCCAGATTGCCGGATCCGTGGAACGGAAGAATGCTACGGTCGGGACACCCAGCATGCCGGCCAGATGACTGACACCCGAATCATTTCCGATGTAAAGCCTTGCCGTTGACAGATGCTCCGCCAGTTCGCAGAGATCCGGCGGACGGATGCTCTCTTCGCCGTCATAGAGTCCGGCCAGGCCCCGTTCAATTTCGGCAGGGCCGAAGACAAACTTGACCCGGCGAACACCGAACTCTTTCAACATGCGGCGGATCTCCCGATAGAGGGTTGGTGCAAAAATCTTTGCCGCACCGCCGCTTCCCGGATGGATGAGCACATCGCCGCCGCGCTCGACGTTCAGTCGCCGGCAGCACGAATTCACGTCCTGCGGGATCGTAATCGGATAGCAGGAAGCAAGGGCGCGAAGGTGATGAACCGCTGCATGAATCCTCTGCGCGGGGAGAGGCGGGATCACCGCCACGGGAAGCGCGGCCGCAGAAGACAGCAGCGAGGCCAGTTTGTCCGCATTCCTTAGCCACAGGACGGCGCCGGCGGGGGGCGGCATGTCGAATGGCAGCCGCACGCCCTCAAAAAAGGGCAGCATGTCCGCCCGCTCCGCGTCATGGAAGGATCCGAGAAGACCCATTTTGACGGCAAGCCTCATCAACTCCGCGCGCCCCACTCCCGTAAATGAGGCGTCCGGAAGCAGTTCCCTGAGGCTGCTGAGCGCCGGCCATGTGAGGATGAAATCGCCGAGCGCCCCCCGATGACAGATGAGAATATTCCTGGCGCTCATAGAATAGATGCGGCGGACGTGGGCCCTGGCAGTGCCTTCAAGAAGTCTGTTTCCCGCAGTCGAGGGGAAGAGGGTATGGAAATGCCTTAGGTCTCTGTCGGCACATAGGACAGAATCCGGCTTCGATCTACAACCTTGACGTTGACGATTCGCTTCTGGCCGTGTTCGTCCAGGTAGATGACCTTTCCGATTCCCGAATTGAAGATGAGCTTCCAGCATGAGAAGCACGGCGCTGAACTCTTGGGCGTCCCGTTCTGAACCCCGAAGATATACAGCGATGCATCCTTCATCCGGTCATAACTTGCCCTCACGATCGCATTCGCCTCTGCATGTACGGAGTGGCAGGTTTCATCCTTCTTTCCGCTGTCGGTCTGCAGCCGCTCCTGGATGCATTCGCCAATCTCCATGCAGCTGCGTACGCCGCTTGCCGCTCCGTTGTATCCTGTGCTGATGATGGTGTTGTCCTTGGCCAGCACCGCCCCGTATTGAGCCTTCAGGCAGGTCGATCGAAGACAGGCGGTTTCCGCCATCTTCAGGAAATAGTCATCCCACTGCAGTCTCATGTGCCCCTCCTCAGCATCCGTGCGCCATCCCATATCACGCTACAATCGTCGAGACAAGGGATTCTGCATGCCCGCAAAGCGTTTTGGGGATGTCTTTCCCCTGTCATCAAATGCCGGGAGGTCTCAGCCTGCCGAAATGTCTTGCATTTCCTCCGGCGCGCTTATAGAATTTTCTGCAAGAGACTTTTTCAAGAACTGGTGAGCTGTGAAATCCCTCGGGTGGTGGATAAAGCAGATTTTCGTCGGCGGCGCTTCCCTGCTGTTTCTCCTTCTAGGCCTCAATACGCTGTGGTCCGCGTATCAAATGCATAACCCGCATGAGTTTATCATGCTGTTTTTTTCCGCCTCCCTCATGATCCTGATCAGCGCCGTGGGTCTCATCTACCCGGCGGTTCGCATTTTCGCCTGCCTCAAGGCGCGCAAGAACGACCCCTGTTCCACATGATTGGCCATCGCCTCCACCGCGCAGCGGCCCTTGCGATTCTCTTCACCGCAGCCTCTCTCCTGCTGCTCCTCAGGCCGCTGCCCCTTTCCGGATTTGATCTCGAAGAACGGGTGCAGAAGCACGTTCTCTCCAACGGCCTCACGGTCCTTCTGTTCGAACGGCACCAGAGTCCCACGGTTTCGCTCTACATCCGTTACCGTGCGGGAGCCGTCGATGAACCGGAAGGAAAAACGGGCATGGCGCACCTGCTGGAACACATGATGTTCAAGGGAACGAAGACGATCGGATCGAAAAGCTTTTCGCACGAGCGTCCGATTCTGGACAAGATCGCCGACACCGGTAGGCTTCTCGACGCCGAACGTCGGAAGAAGGGACGGGCCGACGCAGCGAGGATTGAAACCCTGACCAAACGACTGGAGCAACTGCAGCAGTCGCATCGCCGCTGGACGGTCTCCAACGAAATCGATCGTCTCTACACGGAGAACGGCGCGGCGGACTTGAACGCATCTACGGGGCAGGATCTGATCACCTATCATGTGAGCTTGCCCGCCAACAAGATCGAGTTGTGGGCCCGCATCGAATCGGACCGCATGAGAAACACGATCTTCCGGGAATTCTTTGCGGAGCGCGATGTCGTAATGGAGGAGCGCCGGCAGCGATCCGAGTCAGATCCGGGCGGAAAACTCTACGAACAATTTATCGCCGCCGCCTTCACGGCCCATCCGTACCGCAGACCGATTCTCGGCTGGCCGTCCGATATGCGGAATCTCGATATGGATACTATGGCTGAGTTCTATCGAAGGACTCATGCGCCCAACAACACGGTCATTGCGGTTGTGGGAGATGTCAATCCCGGCGCCGCCATGAAGATGATCCGCCGTTATTTCGGCGGCATTCCCAGACAGACTTCCGCGGGTCTTCCTCTAACGGAAGAGCCGCCGCAGCGCGGCGAGCGCCGGATCGAGGTCCGTTTCGAGGCCAATCCGCAACTCCTCATCGGATATCACAAGCCGCCGCCGCCGGATGCCGACGATTATGTCCTGGACGTCATCGAATCGATCCTTTCGCGGGGACGGACGTCGCGGTTTCACAAGCGTCTGGTTGAGGAGCGCGCATTGGCGGAGAGTGTCGAGGCGGTCAACGGTCTTCCCGGATCCCGCTACCCCAATCTCTTCGCGATTTTCGCCACGCCACGGCATCCCCATACCGCTCGCGAGCTGGAGGAGGCGATCTACGCTGAGATCGATCGTCTCAAAGCGGAACCGGTTGAGGAGCGGGAACTGACGAAGATCAAGAACCAGGTGAAGGCGAATTACCTCAGGGGCCTGAATTCCAATGCAGGTCTGGCGGGAATGCTTTCGTATTATGAAGCGCTTCTCGGAGACTACCGGTACGCAGTCCGTCACCCCGACAAGATCGAGCAGATCACTTCGGCGGATGTCCGGAAGGCGGCCGGAAAGTATTTCGTTCCCGACAACCGAACCGTCGCAACCATTGTAAAGGGACCATGAGACGATCTTTCCGGATTCTTCTTTTTTGTTTCTTCCTCTTCTGTCTCCCCTCCGCCGCGGGCGCGGCTCCGCCGTCTCCTTCTCTCCCCGCACCGGATCGGCTGAAATACCCGCCGCTGACATGGCAGATTCCGGAACCGTCCCGGTGGGTCATGGACAACGGAATCGTTTTGTACCACCTGCCGAATATCGAACTGCCGCTCGTTTCGGTATCCCTTGTCATACGAACGGGATCGATCTTCGATCCTGCGGGCAAGGAGGGGCTCGCCGATCTGACCGCAACGGTCATGAGAACCGGAGGTGCGGCATCGCTGTCCGGTGACCTCATGGACGACAGGATCGAATCCCTTGCCGCGATTGTGCGCGTCTCTGCGGATCGGGAGTCCAGCAATGCCTCCCTGTCCGTGCTGCGGAAAGACTTGACGGAAGGGCTTGACCTCTTTTCCCGCATCCTGATGGCGCCTTCCTTCGAGGAAAAGAAGCTGGCCCTGGCGAAGAATCTCAAACTCGAAGAACTGCGAAGGCTCCGCGATGATCCGCAGAAGCTCGCCTTCCGCGAGTTCCAGCGCATGTTCTTCCGAGGAGATCCCCGCGGGTCTTACCCTTCCCGTTCCTCCGTGCAATCGATCACGCGTGACGACCTCATCCGGTTTCACGAGCGGTATTTTCACCCGGCAAACGTCATGATCGCCATGACCGGCGATCTCTCGGCTTCGGAAGCCAGAGAACTTGCGACGCGGTATTTCGGCGCGTGGCGTTCCACGGCTGCCTCTGCTCAAATTCCTCCGCCGGAGAAAGAGCTGTCGGGAGGGATGTTTTTTCTTCTCAAGGATACTCCCCAGTCCGTGATTGTCTCGGGGCGCTTTTCGCCGTCCAAACGGGAATCCCGCTTCTACCCGTTTGAACTGCTTGATTTCATCGCCGGCAGCGGCGGTTTTCGCTCCCGGATATTCCAGCAGATCCGGACGGACGAGGGCCTTGCATACTCAACGGGCAGCTTCTATCGCGCCAAACCCGACTACGGCCTTTTCGGAACTTACGTCCTCACGAAAGCCGAGTCGACGGTCCGGGCGCTTGCTGTGCTGAATTCCATTCTGGGTGATCTGTCGACGCGGCCGGTTCGCGTCGAAGAACTGTCCTCCGCAAAAAAGGCCATCGACAACAGCTTCATTTTTTCCTTTGCATCTGCCGAGAGGATTGTTTCCCAGTACGTGTCCGTTGAGTACGACGGTCTCCCCGGAGATTATCTGAAGAGCTATCGCAAACGGATCGAAGCCGTGACGGAAAAGGATCTCCTGGATGCAGCAGCCCGTTACCTGGGGACGGCGTCGCCTTCGGTGACGTTGATCCTTGGCAATGCATCCGTGTTGGAGGAGCTGCGGAAGATCCATCCGAGCATGGAAGTCCTCGCGCCCTTGCCGGAAGAATGACCCTGCTCCGGCATGGACCGATGATGTCAGATCGAAATGGTTTTCCCGATCCATGGAGGCGTTCCGTGAACGGAGAATTATTCGAACGTATTGGGCGTCGCATTGACGGCTATCGACGGGCCATGATTGATCTGCAAACCGCCCTCACGGCCATTCCCGCGCTGGGACCGGAAAACGGGGGTGACGGGGAGCATCGCAAGGCCGCTTTTCTCACGGAATATCTCGGACGCAGCGGGTTTGCGGATATTCGCCAGTTCCCGGCCCCCGACGAGCGCGTCTCCTCCGGGACGCGCCCCAATATCGTCGTGATTGTGCCGACCGCGGGTCCCACGACGGATACGACCTGGATACTCACCCACACGGACATCGTGCCTCCCGGAGACTTGGCCCTTTGGGAAACCGATCCCTATCAAGTCCATCTCAAAGAAGACCGGATTTGCGGAAGAGGCGTCGAGGACAACCAGCAGGACCTCGTCGCCTCGCTGTTCGCCGCCAAGGCCTTTCTCGACGAAGGCGTGAAGACTCCGCGGAATATCGGACTTGTCTTCGTGGCGGACGAAGAAACATCGAGTCGCTGGGGCCTTGCCTATCTGCTTGCACACCCCGGAAATCCTTTCCGCAAAACCGATCTGATTGTCGTCCCCGATGGAGGCAACGAAGAAGGTTCGTTGATCGAGATCGCAGAGAAGAGCATTCTTTGGCTTCGCGTTCACACCCGCGGCAGACAGTGTCATGCGAGCAGACCGTCCCAGGGCAGGAATGCCTTCGCCGCCGCCTCCCGCCTGATCGTGAAGCTTGACCGGCTTCCCGGACTTTTCCCTCTCCGGGATCCCCTTTTCGAGCCGCCCGCAAGCACCTTTGAGGCCACGAAGAAGGAGGCCAACGTTCCCAACATCAACACGATTCCCGGGGACGATGTCTTCTTTCTCGATTGCCGGGTGCTGCCGACCTATCCCCTGCAGGATGTCCTGGCGGCCATTCGCGCAGCGGCGGCCGAGGTCGAAACCGAGTGGGGGGTATCCATCGACCTCCTGCCGGTGCAGATGGGGCAGGCGCCGGAACCCACCTCCCCGGAAGCGCCCGTTGTGAAAGCACTCAGCCGCGCCGTGGAAGATGTATACGGGACAAGAACCAGCGTCGGCGGCGTCGGCGGCGGGACCGTCGCCGCCTATTTCCGCCGTGAGGCTTATCCGGCGGCCGTCTGGTCCAAGTTGGCGACGACGGCCCATCAACCGAATGAATATTGTCTGATCGAGAATATGCTTGGCAATGCGAAGGTCTTTGCACATCTCTTTCTTCAGGAGACCGAGAAGCGCCCGTGAAACAAGATTGCGCGGCTGCGGGTTTCATGTTAGCCTGCGGCCGATTTCAGACATGGGGGTATGTCGACAATTCCTTGAAACAGACGACCGAAACACTCTGCACCAAGAATATACCTTGTCCCCGCGACAGCGTCCTGCGCATCCTTCTCGGCGAACAGGATTTGAACGCAAAGCTCATCGAAAGACTGCAGCCCGTAAAAATCTGTGCCCGAAGCGGCAGCCTCTTCGTCTCCGGAAATCCGGTTGCAGCGGAACTCGTCGAGAACCTGCTCGTTCAGCTCATTTCGATCATTGAAAAAGGCTATCCGCTCTATCCATCGGATATCGATTACGCGCACCGTATCCTGGCAGAAGACCCCGGCGTCAAGATCGAAAAGATCTTTCTGGACAAGGTCTTCATTTCCTCCAAGAAAAGGACCATTACCCCCAAGAGCATCGCCCAGAAGCTGTACATCGATTCGATCCGCGCCAGCGATATGGTCTTTGCCATCGGCCCCGCCGGGACGGGGAAGACCTACCTCGCCATGGCGATGGCCGTCTCGTGTCTTATGGAAAAAAAGATCAGCCGCATCGTCCTGACGAGGCCCGCCGTGGAGGCCGGCGAAAAACTGGGGTTCCTGCCTGGAGACCTTGCAGAGAAGGTCAATCCTTATCTTCGCCCGCTCTACGACGCCCTGTTCGACATGCTTGATTTCGACCGGGCGACTTCCCTTATTTCCAAAGGCGTCATCGAAGTCGCCCCGCTCGCGTTCATGAGGGGACGGACGCTCAACGACTCCTTTGTCATCCTGGACGAAGCTCAGAATACGACCCATGAACAGATGAAGATGTTCTTGACGAGGCTTGGATTCGGATCCAAGGCCGTCATCACCGGCGACGTCACGCAGATCGACCTGCCCCCGGAGCGGGATTCGGGACTCCTTGCGGCAGAACGTATTTTGAAAAAAACGGCGGGCATCCATTTTGTCTATTTTTCTGAAGTCGATGTCGTGCGCCATCCTCTTGTCCAGGACGTGATCCGGGCGTACGGCGAATTCGAGCGCATCAAAAAGAACGGATCTTCGCACTCTCCATAGAACGGCTGGAAATCGGCCCGCAGGATTCCTCCGAGTGATCCCATCATGTCGATTGATGTTGAAAACCGTCAGAAACGGCAGAAACTGGATTTGAGACGCCTTCGAGGCAGGATAAAAAGAATCCTTGCAGAGCTGGCATGTCCCCAGGCGGACGTCAGTGTAATCTTTGTGAACGACGCGGAGATCAGGGATTTCAACCGGAAGTATCTGGCCCGCGACAGCGCCACGAACGTCATCTCATTTTCCATGAGGGAAGGCGAATTCAGCGACGTCAATCCTTCCCTGCTGGGAGATATCGTCATTTCGGTGGATACGGCTCTTCGCGACGCGGAGCGCGAAGGCATCTCCCTGGAGGATGAACTGGATTACCTGCTGATCCACGGCATCCTCCATCTCCTGGGCTACGATCACGAGCGATCCGGCAAGGAAGCGGCCCGGGAGATGGAGAAGCGACAGGACGAAATATTCGCGCAGTTGAAGAAATGAGCCCCGCTCCTTCCATGGGCAGGTTCCGTTCACGCGTCTATCGGACGTTCAGGACCTGACCCGGATGGATCTGTTGATCCCCCGTTGCCATGCCGTTCAATTCAAGGAGTTTCCCCAAAGTCAACTTGTTGGATCGCGCGATCTCGCTGAGGGTATCCCCTTTCTGAATCACATAGGTCCTCGACTCATCCCGCGCCGCTTCGGAAGCCGCCAGTTGTTTGTTTCTTGTTTTGCCGGAGCCAGCGCCCTCTTTTGCCTGGCCTGCGGACGGCTCCTGTGCCGACGCCCCGGAGGGGATTAGCAGTGCCTGACCGATGTGGATCCGATCGCCCTCCATGTCGTTGATCTGCCTGATCTGCGACTGCGGAATATCATACTGACGGGAAATGGAGGAGATCGTATCGCCTTTTTGCACGACATGCCGCATCGTACCGTCTTCGGAGGTCTTTACTTTCCCTTTCTTTCCCTTCTCCGGCGGCGCCGCGTACGCATAGGTCTTCACCGGAATCGTCAAACGCTGGCCAGCTATGAGGGCCTTGCCGGCGGGAAGACGATTGCGGGACCGAAGTGTCTTTACGGAGACCTTGTATCTCCGCGCGATGGAGTCGATCGTCTCGCCTTTCCGGACTTTGTGACGGACGGTAACCGTTCTTCCTTTTCCGGATGCAAAGCGCGGTCTTTCCCAGCGTGGGATATCATCCATCACCTGCACGAGCCTCTCCCCCGAACCCGGCGGAAGTTTGAGTTGATACGTACGGTCCGGTGTCATGCGATGGCGAAGTTCGGAATTGAGAAAAGACAGTGCATCCTCGGTGAGATTCAGGCTTTGGGCTATGTCCGCCAGGCGCATCGTTTTGTCCGTTGCGACAGTTTCGTAGGCGTAAGCCTGCTGCTTCGATGAACCATCCTCCAAATCCATGCCGTATTTCTTGGGGTCCTTGATGATGTGGAGGGTGGCGAGAAAACGCGGCACGTAGCGCGCGGTTTCATTGGGAAGCTGGCTGTAGAGATCCCAAAAACGATCCAGATAATTGAGATGCTGCCGGGAGATCACGCGAAGCACCCTCCCCTCCCCGCAATTGTAAGCGGCCAGAACGGACAACCAGTCTCCGAACATCTCGTGAAGATCCTTCAGATAGCCGATCGCGGCGCGGGTGGACTTCTCCACATCCATGCGCTCGTCCACCCAATCATCACGATTCAATCCGTACTTGTAACCTGTTGAAGGAATGAATTGCCAAAGCCCCAGAGCACGCGCCCGTGAAAGGGCCAGAACCTTGTATCCGCTTTCCACGAGCGGGAGCCAGGAGAGCTCCTCAGGAAGGCCGGCCTTCTTCAACTCCCTCACAATAATCGGACGGTACAGAAAGGATCTCTGATAGGCGTTGATAAAGAATTCTCTCTCGATCCCCTGGAACGAACGAATCTCCTTCTCTACGTCCGCGTTCATAGGGATGGGAATTTCCCCTCGCTTTCCGGTCGTCACCGTCTGCATGGACGTGTAGATCGCGAGGATCTTCTTGGCGATCAGCAGTCGCAAGTCATCCTTCTGCCTGGCGATGTTGGGGTCGCCGTCCGTATCCAGAATGAGGGCGTAGGCGCGATCCAGAAAATCCAGGGCATTTTCGACATCCCCCTTGCTCCAGAACACCTGCGACTGATCGAGAAGTTCGAGTGCGTCCTCCATGGTCTTCTGCTCGTCGTCTCTATCGCGCTGACCGTTGGAATCCGATGGATCCGCCGGCTCCAGGTTCGTGGCTCTTGAAGCGGCCGTGGCGGAATCCGCCGTTGCCTGAGCGGATGCCGGCACGCTGGCGCCCGGATCATCCGCAGCCGTCACCGCGGGTCTTTCAACCGGAAGTCCTTCCGAAGCGAGGGGCGTTTCCTCTTGAGGCAGACCCGATGGATTGGAGTCCACCGCGACGGACGATCCCGCCGCTGCCAACGCAAGAGTGACAGACACAACGGCAACGATGAAACTCCTTATCCACTGGTTCCCTTCTGTCATCGTCCCTCCTTCGTCATCGACCTCCATCAACCTCTTGGACGCCGTGCTTTCTGTCTTCGCGCTCCTATTGCAGAAGATAGGCTTCGATGAAGTCGTCGATATCTCCATCCAGAACGCGCGTCGCGTTGCCCACTTCCAGATTCGTCCGGTGATCCTTCACCATTTTATACGGATGAAGGACATAGGAGCGGATCTGGCTCCCCCAGGCGATTTCCTTCTTCGTCTTGTTCACCTCGTCCCGCCTGTCGTGTTGTTCCCGAAGCTTCATATCATAAATTCGGGACTTCAGAAATTTCATGGCCATCGCTTTATTCTTGTGCTGGGAGCGCTCATTCTGGCATTGCACCACGATGCCGGTGGGGAGGTGGGTGATTCGGATCGCGGACTCCGTCTTGTTGACATGCTGTCCGCCCTTTCCGGAAGAGCGGAAGGTGTCGATGCGCAGATCCTTCTCGTCGATATCGACGACGATCGCATCACTCACCTCGGGGTACACAAAGACGGACGCGAAAGACGTGTGGCGTCGAGCCCCGGCATCAAAAGGCGAAATTCTTACCAAGCGGTGGATGCCCACCTCGGCCTTCGCGTAGCCATAGGCATACTCGCCTTCGATGGTCATGGACACGCTCTTCACGCCGGCTTCGTCGCCGGGCAGATAATCGATGATTGTCGTCTTGAAGCCTTTTCTTTCCGCCCATCGCAGGTACATCCGCACCAGCATCTCCGCCCAGTCCTGAGCTTCCTTGCCTCCTGCCCCCGCATGAATCGACATGATGGCATTCAGGGCGTCCTCTTCCGTGCTCAGCATCATCCGAAGCTCTTCATCCCGGACGGCGCCCTGGAGTTTTTCCAGGTCGCGCTCGACTTCGGAGAGCGTTTGATTATCGTTGTCCTGCAGTGCGAGCTCATGGAGGGCGGCAAGATCCTCCACGGCCTCTTTTTGCTTTTTCCAGTTCTCAAACTGAAGGGTGATCTTATTCTTCTTCTTCAGAATCTCGCTGGCTTTCTCGGGGTCATTCCAGAAGTCATCGCGGAGCGTCAACGCATTCATGGCCTCGAGATCCTTTTCCTTCTGCCTGACGTCAAAGATAGTCCCCAAGCCGTTCGATCTTCTTCTTCAATTCCGACAGGGACTCTGTCAATACCTCACTCATACCCGATTCTCTCCTTTCTGGCGGCGGATATTATAGAGAGCGCCATGACCCACGTCAAACACAAATACAGAAAAATATCTCCGTACTGCGCATAGAAGCTCCTGAGGTTCATCCATCGAACCATGCCGCTGAGAGCCGTGCGTTCGAATGTTCTTGTCCTGGCGACGATACGACCTGTGGGATCGATGATGGCGCTGATACCTGTATTGGCGGCTCTGACGAAATACACTCGGTTCTCGACGGCACGAAAGATCGTCATCGACAAGTGCTGATGAGGCGCCGATGTCTCGCCGAACCATGCGTCATTCGTCATATTTACAAGAAGTTCAGCTCCCCGACGCTTGTAGAGACGGCTGTATTCCGGAAAAATCGCTTCATAGCAGATCAAGATCCCCGCCCGATGGTTCCCCAGGAGGCGAAGCGGATGAAATCCCTCTCCCGATCGAAAATCTCCGATTCCAACCACCATCTTGCTGAGGAAGGGAAAAAACCTCCTCAACGGAACGTACTCCCCGTACGGAACCAAATGAACCTTGTCATAGCGGCCCGCCTGCTGACCATCCGGGGATAATAGAAAAGCGGTATTCTGGTAGGACACCTCATTGCCGTCACGACGGTAACTCGGACTTCCGAGAAGAAGCCATGAGCGGATTTCCCTGACCGTCTCGGTAACCCGTTTCTGCAAGTCCGATGTGTCCTGGAAATAGAAAGGCGCAGCGGTTTCCGGCCATACCGTCAGCCCCTCGCCCTTGGGCGCATGCTCGAGAGAGAGCTTCCGGTAAACATCCACCGTCGCGCTTTGATTGTCGGGATGCCATTTGACGTTCTGATCGATATTCCCCTGAACCAGGGTGACGCCGAATGAAGAAGCCGAATGCATGGATTGCCGAACTTGATCGATGCGCCAGATTCCGTAACCGTAAACGCAGACTACGATCATGCAGCAGCCGACGCACTCGCCGGCCACATGTCGAAGGTCGCCTTTTGCAACCAGCACCTCGAAGAGCAGGGCGTTGACCATGACCAGGATGAAAAGTATTCCATAGAGTCCCGTGAGATCCGCTATTTGAATCATCCCGATGTTCTGGTACTGCGAGTATGCAAAATTTCCCCACGGGAACCCGGTCAGCAGCCATCCCTTGATCCATTCCATCGCGATCCACAGCGGAGGCGCAATCCAGAGAAGCGGCATTCCCCGTCGGCGAAAGAAGGACAGGACAAGAGAAAAAATCCCCACATACAGGGCAAGGTAGGCGGAGAGAAGGAACGTCGCTGCAAGGCCGGCAACCATGGGAAGGGACCCGTAGACGACGACCACGTAACTGATCCAATACAGGATGCCTGCGTACGCGACAAGACCAAACAGAAAGCCCAGCAGGAAAGAATCGAAGGGATCCTTCCGCCGCAATGCCATAAAAAGCGGCACAAGAGCGATCCAGGCAACAAAGCCCATGCCATGGTGGGGGAAAGACATAAAAAAGAGGAGTCCCCCCAAGATGCTGTAAATGATGTCCGTCCGCCTGATCCGGCGGAAACGTTGGACGATCCCCATCCTCTTCCCCTCTTGCATATGTGCGACTTCCGCCCGCATCATCTAACCTGTACTGAAAAGAGATACGATTCCTGCAATGACCGAGTTCAGAGCGCGCGCAGGTATTCCGATCGGAGCATGTTGTCCTGCCGGGTGTCGATAATCTGATGAATGAACGCCAGGGTCCTGTCTTTTTCCCGAGGCAGGCTCGCCCGGATCGGAAGGTAGTTGGAGGCATGGTTCGAGGCAAAGAAGCAGTCTGTGAAGTCTGACGCCGAGATCATCCGTTCGAGCTCCCGCAAGAGACCGAAGCGATCCGGCAATGCAAATTCACATCGAGCCATCATGCCGTGCAACGGCGTACCGGGCACCACCATGACCGTCAGAGCGCCGACATAGTCGGGATCGATGTCCGTCAGGATCCGCCCCGTGTCCTCCGCGTGTTCGACGCTTCTATCCCGTCCACCGATCCCGAGCAGAACCGTGGCGGACAGGCGAATCCCCGCGTCCTTGATCCGGCGGCCGGCATCCACCATTTCTGCGTATCCCGCCCCCTTGTTGATCCATCGCAACAACGCTTCATTGCCCGTTTCAACGCCGAGATAGACAATACCCAATCCCCGTTCCCTCAATTGAGCCAATTCGTCGACGGATTTTTTCCGAATGCTCTTTGCGTTGGCGTAGAGTCCGATCCGCGACACCGCGGGCAAGTGGATCCGGATCGACTCCAGAATCTTCAGAAGTCTCTGCTGTGGGATGATCAACGCGTCACCATCGCAGAGAAAGACGCGTCTCACCCAGGAACAGCGCGCCGCTTCCCGGATGTCTTCCTCGATCTCCGCAAGAGACTTGATGCGGAAACGCTTGTCCTTGAAAGCCGCGCAAAAAGTGCAACGGTTGTGAGAACAGCCGACAGTCACCTGCAGAAGCAAGCTCTCCGCCTCGCTGGGAGGACGGATGATCATCCCCTCATATTTCATTTCCCAGAAATCCTCGGAAAGAAATCGATCGTCTGGAACCCTTCCGCAGGGCGCCCCGTTGATGTTTCACGAAGGCCGCGGATGCTGCAATCCCGGATTTCGCGATGAAAAAAGGGGGTCAACCGTTGTGGTCAACCCCCTTGGCTTTGGCGGGGCCGAAGGGACTTGAACCCTCGTCCTCCGACGTGACAGGCCGGCGTTATAACCAACTTAACTACGGCCCCGAATATTTCCTCAGCTGATGACCTCCGCTTCCGGAACAAAAGAGCTTCGGTCCGCTGGATCAGCCTTTCTTGCCTGGTAGGCGGAACAGGACTCGAACCTGTGACATCCACGGTGTAAGCGTGGCGCTCTCCCAGCTGAGCTACCCGCCCGGAATACCCTCCTTGCGACCGAGTAGGTTCCTAACAGCAACCCGATGGATTGTCAAGGAAGAAATGGCCGACGGGCGCTGGGATGAACGGCCACGACCTTCCGAATAAAACTCAATTCACGCGCATGGAAGGCATTTCTTCATTCGTCTCCTTCCGCTCCGTTCCGGCACACGCCCCGGTGTCCCCGGGCTGGGAAGTCCTCTCGCCGTCCTGCTCCCGGAATGCGACCTTCAGGACCTGATCGACATTCTCCACGAAGATGACTTCGAGCCCCTTCACGATATTCTGCGGGACGTCCGGCAGATCCCGCTCGTTGTCTTTGGGGATGATGACCGTCTTGATTTCGGCCCGATGAGCCGCCAACAACTTTTCCTTCAAACCGCCGATCGGCAAGACCCGTCCGCGGAGCGTAATTTCGCCCGTCATGGCCAGATCCGAGCGCACTTTCTTTTTCGTAAACGCCGATGCGAGGGATGTCGCCATCGCGATGCCAGCCGAAGGGCCGTCCTTGGGAATCGCACCTTCCGGGACGTGGATGTGCACGTCCATCTCCTTGTAGAAATTCCCGGGGATTCCGAGCTGCTCCGCCCTGGAACGGACGTAGGACAATGCCGCCTGGGCGGATTCCTGCATGACGTCCCCCAGTTTTCCCGTCAGTGTCACCTTGCCCGTCCCCTGCATGACGGAGGTCTCGATGGTCAGCAGTTCTCCGCCAAACTCCGTCCACGCCAAGCCGATCGTCAAACCCACCTCGTCCTTGTTTTCCGCTTCACCGTGGCGGTACTTCGGAACCCCGAGATACTTGGAGATACTCTTGGCGACAATGTGAAATCGCTTCGTCTTGTTGTCGCTGACGATCTCGCGCGCGACCTTTCGGCAAATCGAGGCAATTTCACGTTCGAGGTTGCGCACGCCGGCCTTGCGGCATTATTAACTCTTACAAAACTCCAATCAGCAACACCAATTATATCTCGAACTG
>CAZDLM010000005.1:63090-91437 GCA_964506465.1 uncultured Syntrophaceae bacterium | reverse complement strand
ATCGGCCGCGCAGCGAGAAGCTGCAGGGTCGAAAAAGATCCAGGCGGCCCGGGGCTGGATGTTTTCATGGTATCTGAAAAGGCAAGGAAATGGCTGAAAGAGATATGATCGTCGTTACCGGCGGCGCCGGGTTCATCGGCAGCGCTCTTGTCTGGCAGCTCAACACGGCGGGGATCGAGGATATCGTCATCGTCGACGAACTCGGCGATACGGAGAAGTGGAAGAACATCGCCAAGCGCAGGTTTGCCGACTATCTCCACAAGGATGCCTTCCTGACTAGAGTTCGCGAAGGCAGGGTCCGTTTCCCCGTCCGGGCGATCGTCCACATGGGCGCCTGTTCCGCGACGACGGAACGCGATGCCGACTTCCTCATGGAAAACAATTACCGCTATTCCCGCATTCTGGCCGAATGGGCGGTGGCGCAGGGAATCCGCTTTGTGTATGCCAGTTCCGCAGCGACCTACGGCGACGGTGCGCGGGGTTTTTCCGATGACGACGCGGTGACGAGGACGCTCCTTCCCATCAACGCCTACGGCTTCTCCAAGCAGGTTTTCGATCTTTGGGTCATGAGACAGGGGTGGGAAGGAAAGGTCGCGGGGATCAAGTTCTTCAATGTCTTCGGTCCCCAGGAGTACCACAAGGGGGACATGCGGAGCGTCGTCCACAAGGCCTATCAGCAGATCCGGGATACGGGATCCGTACGGCTCTTCAAGTCGTACCGTGAGCCGTATCCGGACGGCGGCCAACTGCGGGATTTCGTTTACGTGAAGGACGTCGTCAGGGTCCTGCAGTGGTTCCTCGACCACCCCGAGGCCAACGGCATCTTCAACCTGGGCACCGGGAAGGCGCGGACGTGGAACGACCTCGTCAACGCCGTTTTTGCCGCGATGGAGCGACCGGCGCAGATCAACTATATCGAGATGCCCGAGGAGATCCGGGGTCAATACCAGTATCTCACGCAGGCGCAGATGAGCAAATTGCGCTCTGCCGGCTGCCGCATGAAATTCCGGTCTCTTGAAGAGGCCGTTGCGGACTACGTCCGGGGCCACCTGGTTCAGGACGCCTACTTATGAACGAGCAAGAGAAGATCGTCTGCATCATCCCGTCCCGTTATGCCTCTTCGCGGTTCGAGGGTAAGCCCCTGGCGGACCTCCTCGGCAAGCCCATGATCCAGCATGTCTACGAGAGGGTCCTGCAATCATCCGTTGTCACGTATGCCGCCGTGGCGACCGACGACGAACGGATCTTCGCCGCCGTCGAGCGTTTCGGAGGCCGGGCGATCATGACGTCGCCGCGGCACCGCTCCGGCACGGACCGGATCGCCGAGGCCGTCGCCGGCCTGGGGCTGGCGGGTGGAGACATCGTCGTCAACATCCAGGGCGATCAGCCGCTGTTCGAGCCCATCCAAGTGGATCAGGTGGTCGCACCGCTCCGGAAAGATCCGGAGATCCCGATGTCCACCCTGATCTACCGGATCGTCCGGAAGGAAGAAATCTCCCATCCCAACGCCGTGAAGGTGGCGGTGGATGCGCAGGGATTCGCTCTCTATTTTTCGCGGGCGACGATTCCCTACGTGCGCGACGCAGGGCTTCAGGCCGACTACTTCAAGCATCACGGAATCTACGCCTACCGGCGCAGTTTCCTGGACACGTTCGCCGGATTGCCCGGAGGGACCCTGGAAAAACTGGAGGCGCTGGAACAGTTACGGGCGCTGGAGTTCGGGTACCGCATCAAGGTCGCCGTGACGGAATTCGATTCCGTGGAAGTGGACACGCCGCAGGAACTCGCGAGAGTGCGCGACATTCTGGTCGATTTGCAGAAGGGAACGTCGCCGGCCCATCCGAAAAAGAAAGGATAGGAAGAGACAAGAGATGGTCGATCTAGAATATCTGAAAAAAATTCGACTGGTGAAAAAACCCATCGGCCAGCGGATCGTGGCGAATCTGCTTCTCACGCCGAATTATCACTGGTTCCAGAAGGTGGATATCCGCCTCGAAGGCGCCGAACGGATCCCGCGCGGAGAGAATGTCATCTTCGCCATGAACCACACGGATCGCTTCAACTACTGGCCTTTCCAGTACCAACTGTGGAAGATGAAGGAGTTCCCCTTTACGACGGTTTGGGTGAAGGGGAAGTACTACCGCAACGCCCTCCTGTGCAAGGGACTGGATCTGTGCAACGGTATTCCCGTCCCCTCCATGGGATACCTGCTCGAGGAGTTCTACCAGAAGCGGTTCAAGCAGCGGCTCGACAAATCCCTCTACCGGGCGATCAAGGACGTGATCGACGGCAAGTACGAAAAGGTGTCGGCCTATCCGGCGGCGGCGGCCGAGGTCCTCTCGGCCATGGGAGAGTATTTCCGGGAGACGATCGGCGGCAGGTACGGTCAGATGTCGGCCTATCCGGCGGCGGCGGCCGAGGCCTTCTCGGCCATGGCGGATCGATGCACGGAGACGCTGCGCGGCTATTATGACGCTGTGATGGAAAAAGTGGCGGAACTCAGCTGCAACGCCCTCTGCGAAAAGGGGCTGAACCTGATCATCTTTCCCGAGGGCACACGGTCGGTTCAGCTCGGACAGGGGAGGACGGGCCTTGCCCAGCTTGCCCTCTTCACCGGGAAGAAAGTCGTTCCCGTCGGCTGCAACAACTCCGAGCAGGTGTACCCCGACAGCTTGCCCTTCGCCCGCAGCGGACGGATCGTCTACCGCATCGGCGAACCGTTGTCGCTGGATGGGAAACTCAAACCGTTTCGGATTGAAGAGCCTTTCAAATTGCTGTCGCGCGAATCCCAGATGAAGCATCGCGAGCAATTCGAGGCGGTGACGCGGATCGTCATGGAAAGCATCAACGAGATGCTCGATGACCGGTACCGCTGGTCGTCCGAGCAGTCTTGAACCTGGCACGAGAACAAAAAGATGCCCGGCACGCACCTGTATGCCGGGCATCTTTTTTATACAGCGGTGAAAACGGTCCGCCCTACTTCTTCTTCCGCCGTTCCGGACGCAGCGAGCGCACGGCCGCGCCGGCCTGCCACATCTCGCTGTTCTTGATCTCGTCGAGCTCCTTCTGGAGCCGGTCGCGATAGCCGGGCTGGCTGTTCACGTCCAGTACGACGGCCGTTTCCTTTCCGGAGACGACGCGCTCGTAGAGCTCGTCGAATACCGGGGCGACGGCGTCGCGAAAACGGTTCTTCCAGTCGAGCGCCCCGCGCTGGGCGGTCGTGCTGCAGTTCGCATACATCCAGTCCATGCCGTTCTCCGCGACCAGCGGCATCAGGCTCTGGGTCAATTCCTCGACCGTTTCGTTGAAGGCCTCCGAGGGGCTGTGGCCGTGCTTGCGCAGGAGGTTGTACTGGGCCTCGAGGATGCCCGCCAAGCAGCCCATCAGAACGCCGCGCTCTCCCGTCAGATCGCTGTAGACTTCCTTCTCGAACGTGGTGGGGAACAGATAACCCGAACCGATCGCGATGCCGACGGCCAGGGTGCGTTCCTTCGCCCTTCCGGTCGCGTCCTGAAAGACGGCGTAGCTCGAGTTGATCCCGCTGCCGGCGAGGAAATTGGCGCGCACGGTGCGGCCTGCGCCCTTCGGGGCCACCAGAATCACGTCGATGTCCGCCGGAGGAATCACACCGGTCTGCTCCTTGTAGACGATGGAAAAACCGTGGGAAAAATACAGGGCTTTCCCTTTGGTCAAATGGGGCTTCAACTCGGGCCACATCTCTTTCTGGCCGGCGTCGGACAGAAGATACTGGAGGATCGTGCCCCGGGCGGCGGCTTCCTCGGGCGGAAAGAGCGTCTCACCGGGCACGAAGCCGTCGGCAATGGCTTTTTTCCAGGAGTAATCACCCTCGCCGACGATGACGCGGATGCCGTTGTCCCGCATGTTCAGGGCTTGGCCCTGCCCCTGAACCCCGTAGCCGATGACCGCCACCGTTTCCTTCTTCAGGACCTCGCGGGCCTTCTGCAGCGTGAATTCCTCCGCGGTGATGACGTCCTCGGACACTTTTCCGATCTGGATCTTTGCCATGAGTAACCTCCTTTGATTTTTGCATTGCTTCAGAAAAAAAGAAAATTCCGCCGCGAGGGCGGCGGGGTTATATCCGCAGTGACTTCGGAACCGGGCGGAACAAGACTACGTCCCGCTGCGCTCGATCACGACGGTGCCCGTGCGGCTGAAATCCTCCATTCCCAGGGGTTCCAGCACGGCCAGCGCCCGGTCGATATCCTCCCGTTCGCCCGTCACTTCAATGAACAGATACGTATCATCCTGGCCGATGATTTTCCAGCCGTTCGTGATGATGGCTTTGTACAGGTCGTTCCGGTCCGCCGCGGCGGGCTTCATGCGGATGAGGAGCATTTCCCTCTGCACCGCGTCGTCGACCGAGATATCGCGCGCGACGAGGACGTCCACGAGGCGGTTGATCTGTTTTTCGATCTTGGTGATCGTGTCTTCGCTGCCGATCGTCGTGATGATGATCTTCGTGATCGCGGGATCCCGGGTGACGTTGGCCGAAATGCTCTCGATGTTGAATCCTCGGCCGCTGAAGGTGCCGGCGATTCTTGCCAGCACGTCCGGTTTGTTATTGACGACGATCGATAGAGCTGCTTCTCTTTTGCTCATGGGAAGGAAACCTTTCTGCCGTTATAGTTGTGGGACGGCCTGTTTTCCGAGATCCATCTCCGTCAACGGGGCGCCGGGTTTCACGATGGGATAAACCCCCTCCTCGGGTTCGACGCGGATATCCATGAAGACAGGGCCCTCCGTGTGCAGCCCTTTGGTGAGGACTGCCTTGACCTCCTCGGGTTTGTCCGTTCGCAGGCCGACTGCGCCGTAGGCTTCCGCCAGCTTCACAAAGTCGGGGCCGGCGTTCATGTGAGACTGGGAGTAGCGTTTGCCGTAATAGAGTTCCTGCCACTGGCGCACCATGCCCAGATAGAGATTGTTGAGGATCACGATCTTCACGGGGATCTGATGCGTGACCGCCGTGGCCAGTTCCTGGATGTTCATCTGGATGCTGCCGTCACCGGCGATATCCACCACAGTCCGGTCCGGGCAGGCCACCTGGGCGCCGATGGCGGCGGGAAACCCGAAACCCATCGCCCCCAGGCCCCCGGAGGTAATGAAGGAATTGGGGTGATCGAACTTGTAGAATTGGGCCGCCCACATCTGGTTCTGGCCCACTTCGGTTGTGATGATGGCGTCCCCGCCGGTGATTTCGAACAATTTCTCCACCACGTATTGGGGTTTGATCTTCTGGCTGCGGCAATAGCTGAGCGGGACGCGCTTTTTCCAGGCCGCGACCTTCTCCAGCCACTCCCGCGTCTGCTCGACCGGATAGGAGAAGGACTCGTCGGTCATCAGGCGGTTCAAGACCTGCAGCGCCCGCTTGGAATCGGAGAGGATGGGGATATCGGTGCGGACGGTTCTTTCCAGCGATACCGCGTCGATGTCGATATGAACGATCTTGGCGTGGGGTGCGAAGGCGTCGAGTTTCGAGGTGACCCGGTCGTCAAAACGAACGCCGACGGCGAACAGGAGATCGCAGTTGCTGATCGCCATGTTCGCATAATAGGTGCCGTGCATGCCGACCATGCCCAGGAAAAGAGGATCGGTGCCCGGAAAGGTCCCCAATCCCATCAGAGACGAGATGACCGGAACGTGGAGGCGTTTGGCGAAGGTCCGCAGGTCATCACAGGCCTTCCCGAGGATCACGCCGCCGCCGACGAAGAGAAGGGGACGATGCGCCTCCCTCAACAGTTTGAAGGCCCGTACGCAGTCCGCTTCGATGTCCGGACGCGCCGAGGTCCCGTTGAGATGGACATCGTCTTCAATCTGGGTCTCCTCGATAGAAGCCTGCATCACGTCCTTGGGGAGATCGACCAGTACGGGGCCGGGCCGGCCGGAACGGGCGATGTGGAAAGCCTCGCGGACAGTCCGGGCCAGATCCTCGATCTGGCGGACCAGGTAGTTGTGCTTGGTGCAGGACCGGGTGATGCCCGTGATGTCGACTTCCTGAAAGGCGTCGTTGCCGATCAGGTGCGTCGGCACCTGCCCCGTGAAAACCACGACGGGGATCGAGTCTCCGTACGCGTTGGCGATGCCGGTGACGGTGTTCGTCGCGCCGGGGCCGGAGGTGACCAGACAGACCCCGACCTTGCCCGAAGCCCGCGCGTAGCCGTCGGCGGCGTGAATCGCCCCCTGCTCGTGTCGTACGAGAATATGGCGGACATCTTTCTGGCGGAACATCTCGTCGTAGATGTCCATGACGCTGCCGCCGGGATATCCGAAAATCGTATTGGCGTCTTCTTTGTGCAGGGTCCGAAAGAGGACCTGCGATCCGGTCAGTTTCACTTCAACACCCCCTGATGCAGGAACGGTTATTGTTTACCCAAAAACAAAAACCGTTACCAGAGGCTGGTAACGGTTTTTCCGTCGGTTCCGATGTCAGGCACAGACCATCAGCCAGCCCCCTCTATGACGGGGATAATAATAATCCCGATAATTATGGCGATGGTCTTGGAAACACCCATGTGCTGCCCAGACATAAATGGACGTGCTCCTTATGGGGGCAGTTCATAACAGCGCCGCCGCCCGCTGTCAAGCGTTTTTTTGCCCCCGGAGCGGCGGAGCCCCGCCTCTGGCGCGGCCTGCGCGAAGGGCTTCTCATCGGATGTCCCTTCGCTGCAGGACGGCGACGGTTCCCGTCCGATTCATTTCCTCGACTCCGTAAGGGGAGAAGAATTTCAGCACGGACGACGTGAAAGCCGCGTCCCCCGTTACTTCCAGAATGACATATTCCGTGGCCAGGGCGACGATCCGACAGCCGAAGAGTTCGACGGCGCGCAGGATCTCCGGCCGGTGCTCCGGTGGAAGCGTTACTCCGATCAGCATGAGTTCGCGCTGAACGCAGTCGGTTCCCGTGAAGTCCTCCACGGCGATGACGTCCACGAGGCGGTCGAGGTATTTCTTGATCTTTTCCGTGAAGTCGGTGTCGGCGCGACTGGTAAGCGTGATGCGCGACACCTCCGGATTCGTCGTCTCGGCGACGCACAGGCTGGCGATATTGTAGCCGCGGCCGCTGAACACCCCGGCCACCCGGGAGAGGACGCCGGGCTGGTTGTTGACGAGGATGGAGATGATGTGTTCGCGAATATCCATGTTTTATCCCTTTCCTATTCTTTCTGCCCGTCGAACATCTCCACGTTGGAACATCCGGGCGGGATGATGGGATAGACGTAGTTGTCCGGGTGCACGATCGCCTCGAGCAGATAGGGCCCGGGTTCTTGCGCCAGAGCGGCGATGCCCGCCTCCGGCCCTTTTTCGACGTCCACGCGGCCGGCGGGAATCCCGAAGCCCTTGGCCACGGCGACCAGATCGACCGCATTGCCGAGATTGTCGGTCGAAAAACGCCCGTCATAAAAGAGGTCCTGCATCTGGCGGATCATGCCGAGGTGGCCGTTGTTGATGACGACGATCTTGATCGGAATCCGATAGGTGCTGATCGTGGCGAGTTCCTGCATGTTCATGTAGAAGCCGCCGTCTCCGGAGATCGACACGACCGTACGTTCCGGCCGGCCCACCTTGACGCCGATCGAGGCAGGGAGGCTGAAGCCCATGGTCCCCATGCCGCCGCTCGTGATCAGGCTGCGCGGCGCGCGGGTCTTCCAAGTCCGCAACGTCCAGATCTGGTTCAGCCCCACATCCGTGATGACGGTCGTTTCCTGCGGCAGGGCCTCCTGAATCTGCCGGATAAAGCGGCCCGCGGGTCCGCAGCCGGCATCCTGCAGGCCGGATTCGATCCTTTCACGGCCGGCCGCAATGCGATTTCGCCAGGCGGAGCGGTCCTTTTCCTGGAGAAGCGGCAGAAGCGCGGAAATCGCTTCCCGGATTTCCCCGACAAAGGGGAGACTGACGCGGACATTCTTGCCGATGGAAGTGGGGTCGATGTCGATCTGGGCCACCGTCGCCAGCGGCGCGAATTCCTCCGTTACGGAGGTGCTGCGTTCGGTGAAACGCGTTCCCACGGCCAGGATGAAATCGGAGTGGTGTACGGCGCGGTTGGCCAGTTCGTTCCCGTGGGTTCCGATGAATCCGAGGTTGCCGCCGTTGACGGAATCCACGGATCCGACGCCCATCATCGTCGTGACAAAGGGGATTTTCGTCTTCTTCAGCAGCTCGCTCAAGACTTCGCAGGCATTGCCGAGCTTGACGCCTCCGCCGATGAGCACCACGGGGCGTTCGCTCTGGTTCAGGGCCTTGGCGATTTTTTCCAGCGGATCGGAGGGGGACTCCTTCTTCCCCTCCCCTTTCGCCGCTTCTTTCAGTTCCGCGGGCGCGCAGGCCGCCGCGAGGACGTCGGAGGGAAGATCCACGAGAACCGGACCGGTCCGTCCGGTCGAGGCCAGTTCAAAGGCGCGCCGCAGCGTCTGCCCGAGCTGCCGGACATCCTGAACCATGAAGCTGTGTTTGGTGATGGGCATGGTGATGCCGATGATGTCGGTTTCCTGGAAGGCGTCGCGGCCCCACAGGGAGGTCGTGACCTGTCCCGTCAGGATGACCATGGGGGTGGAGTCCATGAAGGCCGTGGCGATCCCGGTCACGAGGTTTGTGGCGCCCGGTCCCGAAGTGGACAGGCAGACTCCGACCTTGCCCGTCGCGCGGGCATACCCGTCTGCGGCGTGGGCCGCCGCCTGTTCGTGGCGCATGAGATAATGACGGACCGTGTTGTTCCGCAGCCGGTCGTTCAAGGGCAGGATGCTCGCGCCCGGGTAGCCGAAGATGACATCGACGCCTTCCTCCTTGAGGACCTGAAGCACAATGTCTGCACCGATGGTTTCCATAACCGTTGTTCCTTTCCTCTGGCGCCCCTTATCGGGACGCGGCGTTTTCTCTTTCCGCGTTTCCGGCCTGCATCAAAGAAAAAGGCCGCAGAGCGTTTCCCTGCGGCCTTCCCGTAAGAACGAAAAAGCCGCGGGCTCCGTTGCTCGGGGACCCGCGGCTCTCAAGCTTTCAAAAGATCATCAAAGCGAGCGAGCAGGAGCCCCCGGTTGTACGAGGACTACACCGACGCCGCTCAAAAGCACCACTCCACGATGAAGATGAAATAGAATCCGGTTCATAAGTCTTTCCTGACCGCCTGAAGTTGCGATCTATAGAAAACCTGCGGGTTTGTCAAGAAAAAAACTGCAGATGACTGCGCAAGAAGAAAACGGCATCATTTCAAAAACGGCGATCCTGTTCATTCCGGGACGGGATTTCCTCCTCTTCGAGGTCTATCGGCTTCCCTTCCTCCGGCGTTGCTCCCTCGATAAAACACTCAAAAATCGCGCCGCCGTCGGAGGGCTTGGCTGGGGCGCCGGTCTGGGGATTCACCTTGATGAAAACGATTCCTTCCGGCACGGCAAAGGTCTCGACGGGCGTTCCCTGAACCGCCTTTTCCATGAAATAAAGCCAGATGGGGGCGGCGGCGCGGCCTCCGACCTCCTGGGATCCCAGGGATCGCTCCAGGTCCCATCCTACCCAGACCCCCGTGACGAGCGACGGGGTATAGCCCATAAACCAGGCGTCGCGGTTCTCATCGGTCGTCCCCGTCTTGGCGGCCACGGGCCGACCGATGCCCTTCACCCGCCGCCCCGTGCCGCTTTCGACGACATCCTCCAGCACATAGGTACTCATGAAGGCGATCCGGGGATCGATCACCTGTTCGCTCGTCACCGCGGCTTCCTCGAAGACGTGTCCCGTGCGGTCAACGATCTTCCGGATGAAGAAGGGCTGCACCTTCTTTCCCGAATTGGCGAGAACGCCGTAGGCGCGCACAAGATCGAGCAGGCTCACGCCTGTTGTGCCGAGGGCCATGGAGAGGTTTCTGGCGATCGGGCCGGAAATGCCCATGTTGGCCGCATAGGCGGCGGCGTAATCGACGCCGATCTCCTGAAGGACGCGGATCGTGACGATATTGCGGGAGTGCGTCAATGCATTCCGCAGGGTCGTCGGCCCGTGAAATTTCCGGTCGAAATTCTGGGGCTTCCAGACGGTGTTGGCGAGGGTGTCTTCGAAGACCAGCGGCGCGTCCATGACCCTTGTCGAAGGCGTCATGCCCTTGTCGAAGGCGGCCGTATAGAGAATCGCCTTAAAGGCCGATCCGGGCTGCCTCTTGGCCTGGACCGCACGGTTGAATTCGCTCTTGGCGAAATTGCGCCCGCCCACAAGCGCCTTCACGGCCCCCGTTTTGGCCTCCATGCACACCAGGGCTGCCTGGACGAGGCCGCGGTCGTAGCCCTCGCGGTCTTCGAGTTCCACGAGCCCCTTCTCCACCGCCGTCCGGGCCGCTTTCTGCATCTCGATGTTCAAAGTCGTGTAGACTTCGAGCCCTTCCCTGTACAGGACGTCACTGCCGTATTTTTCCTGGATGTACTTGCGTATGTGCTCGACGAAGTAGGGGGCGATCTTGTCTTTCGGGCGGATGGACCGCAGATGGATCGCTTGTGCGAGGGCCTTTTCGCGGTCCTCCTTGCTGATGTAACGGTCCTCGACCATCCTCTCCAGCACATACGCCTGGCGCTGCCGCGCCTTCTCGTAGTTGACGTACGGCGAGTAAGTCGTCGGGGCCTTGGGAAGGCCGGCGAGGATCGCCGCTTCCGACAGAGTCAAGTGCCGGGAACTCTTTCCGAAGTAAGCTTCCGCCGCCGCCTCGATGCCGTACGTCCCGTGACCCAGGTAGATATGGTTCAGGTAGAGGTGGAGGATTTCCTCCTTGGTCAGGTAGGTGTCGATCTTGTAGGCGAGAATCGCCTCCTTGATCTTGCGCAGGTAGCTTTTTTCGGGGGACAGATACAACAGCTTGGCCACCTGCTGCGTGATCGTGCTGCCCCCCTGTACGATCTTCCCCGCCTCCAGGTTCTTGTAGAAGGCGCGGGTTATGCTCTGCAGATCGAAGCCCTTGTGGTAGAAGAAACGCGCATCTTCCGCGGCGACGAATGCCTGGATCACGATCTTCGGCACGTCCGCATACGGGATGATTTTGCGGTCCTCGGCGAAGAATTCGTCGACGAGTTCGTTGTTGTCGGAATAGACCCGGGTCGCGAGCGACGGGCGGTAGTCCTTCAGTGCGGCGATGCTCGGCAGTTCTTTGAGCAGGACATAGTACAGGAAGCTGGACCCGGCCAATGCCAGGACGGCGGCGAACACTCCTGCCCCGATGAGGACGTTCTTGAAAACGGAATACCAGCCGGAGCGCCGGCTGGTATTCCGGACGGCGCGACGCTTGATCCTCATGCGGCCTCTTGCTCCCCTTTGTCCCCCGAATGGTCCTGTTCACGCCGCGTCCGCAAGGCGAACTTGGATACGAATATACTGACTTCGTACAGGAACATCAAGGGGAGGGCCAGGATGATCTGGCTGAAGGCGTCCGGAGAAGGCGTGAGCACGGCGGCCGTAACGAAGATGATCAGGATGGCGTAGCGGCGCTTCTTCGACAGGATCACAGGGGTGACGACGCCCACTTTCGTCAGGAAGAAGATGAAGACGGGCAGTTCGAAACAGACCCCGAAGGCCAGTAGGAACTTGAGCGTGAAATTCAAATACTCCCGGAAGGAGATCATGGGTTTCAGAAAGTCCGTGGAGAATTCTACGAAGAATCCGAAAGCGGGGGGCAGGGCGAGGTAATAACCGAAGAGCACGCCGCCGACGAACAGAATTGTGGAGGACAGCACGAAGGGAAGAACGTATTTCTTTTCCGTGGAGTAGAGTCCCGGGGAAACAAAACGCCAGATCTCGAAAAAAGTGTAGGGGGCGGTCAGGAACAGCGAAGCGAAGAAGGCGATCTTCATGTAGATGAAAAAAGCCTCCGGCAGCCCCGTGAAGATCATGTGGCTCCCGGCCGGCAGGACGTCCGCCAGCGGTTTCGTGATGATCCGGAACAGCGGATCTTTGAAATAATAGCAGCCCAGAAAGCCGATGCCGATGGCGATCAGGCAACGGATCAGCCGCTGTTTGAGTTCCTCCAGGTGGGCGGTAAAGGGTGATTTCTCTTCGATAGGATCCATGTTTCTGTCAGCTATGCCTGTCTCCTCCGAGCGTGTTCCCCGGCAACGCTTGTTCGAACAAGGGCTACGGAGGTATGCAGGATGTCTACTTGGGTTGGCTGTCCGGCGGACCCTTTTCGGCGGGAGGGGCTTGCGGTTCCCCGCCGTTTTCTCCGGTTTTTCCGTACAGCAGGGAGTCCTTCACGCTGTCCACATCTTCTTTCAATTCGTCCGCCTTGATCGTGTCTTTCACGGAGTTGGAAACGCCGTCCACAGCTTTGCGAAATTCCGTAAATCCCTTGCCGAGCGATTTCGCAAGATCCGGAAGCTTCTTGGGGCCGACGACGAGAAGCGCGACGACGGCGATCACGATCAACTCCGGCATACCGATGCCGAACATGGAAACACCCCATTGTGTGCGACAATAGATTTGTGGCGTCTATAGTCGCAGAGCAAAAGGTTTGTCAATGTTTTTTCGGAACGCGGATCATCCCATCCTCCTTTGCTTTTTGACTTTTTTTGTGGTAGAAGCGGCCTCCGGTTCGTTCACGGTAACGGGTTCGGCAGAGGGCTCTCGATGACTCGCAAGACGGGGATCATCAAAGACAAGCGCTATCTGCGTCACGGGAGCGGATTTTCGCATCCGGAAACGCCGCAGCGGTTATCGTCCATCTATGAGATGCTCGATAACCCGCAGCAGTCCTGGAAATTCGTCGAAATCGAGCCGCGACCGGCGACGGACGAGGAACTGGCCCTGAACCATTGCCCCGCCTACATCCGGCGGCTGCAGGCAACGGCGGGCCAAAAATTCGTTTCCCTGGACCCGGACACGGTCGCAACGGAAGAGTCCTACGAAGTGGCCCGTCTGGCCGTGGGAGGTCTGCTGCGGGCCATCGACGCGGTCATGACCGGGGAGGTGGACAACGCCTTCGCGCTGGTGAGGCCCCCGGGGCACCATGCCGGGGCAAGAGAAGCGGCGGGCTTCTGCCTGCTCAACAACGTGGCGGTCGGCGCCCTGTACGTCATGCAGAAATACGGGCTGGACCGCGTGCTCATCGTGGACTGGGACCTCCACCACGGCAACGGCACACAGCAGACCTTTTACGAGGACCCCCGTGTGCTGTATTTTTCCACCCATCAGTATCCGGCCTATCCGGGCACGGGTGCACTGGAGGAGATCGGCCGCGGGGAGGGGAGCGGGTACACGGTCAACGTTCCCATTCGTTCCGGCGCCGACGACGCCCAGTATGTAAAGATGTACCGCCGGATCCTCGTACCGCTGGCGCGTTCGTTCCAGCCCCAACTGGTGCTCCTGTCGGCAGGATTCGACATTTACTTTCGAGACCCGCTGGGGAATATGCGCGTGACGCCGGAAGGTTTTGCGAAGCTGACGAGGATCCTTCTTTCCATCGCCGACGAATGCTGCGGCGGAAAACTGGTCGCCACCCTGGAGGGAGGCTATCACGTCTCGGGACTGACCGATTCCGTCAAGGCCGTTCTGCAGGAAATGCGGGGAGATACCGAAGTCTCCGAAGAGGACCTTCGGGAACTGGAAGCGTCCGCCGATCCCGTGATCGACCCGTTGATCCGACGCGTGATCGACGGGATCAAACCCTACTGGCCGGTATTCGGCCGTTCCTGAAAGAGGAGTTTTTTGTGAAGATCACCAAGGATGAGGTGGCCTACGTCGCCCATCTCGCGAGACTTTCTTTCGGCGAAAAGGAAATCGAAACCTTTACGTCGCAGCTCAACGATATCCTGCTGTACATGGAAAAACTCAGTGCGGTCGATACGGCCGGCGTCGCGGCCATGACCCATGCCATGCTCCGGGAAAACGCCTTCCGTGACGACGCCGTTCGGGAGTCGCTTTCCGCGGACGCCGCTCTCGCCAACGCCCCGGACCGGCGCGGGGATTTCTTCCGTGTCCCGAAAGTGATCGAATAGGTGGACGCGGACATGGAACTTCACGAACGGACCATTCACGAACTGCAGCAGATGCTGCGCGACGGCGAGACGACGGCCGCGGAGATCTGCCGTTCCGTCTTCGCACGGATCGACGCCGTTGAACCGCGAGTCCATGCCTATATCTCGCTGATGCGGGAAACGGCCCTGGCCGAGGCGGCGGCCGCGGACGAGACGATCCGGCGTGGCGATCCCCGCCCGCTGACCGGGATCCCCATTGCGCTCAAGGACATCTATTGCACGAAAGGTTTCCCGACCACCTGCGGGTCGCGCATCCTGAAGAACTTTGTCCCCCCCTACGATGCCACGGTCGTGGAGAAACTCCGCGCCGCGGGCGCGGTCTTCACCGGCAAAGCGAACATGGACGAATTCGCCATGGGGTCGTCCACGGAGAATTCGGCCTTCGGCGCCACCCGCAACCCCTGGGATCTGGACCGGATCCCGGGAGGCTCCAGCGGCGGATCTGCCGCCGCCGTCGCCGCGGACATGTGCATCGCCTCCCTGGGCTCCGATACGGGCGGTTCCATCCGTCAGCCGGCCTCCCTGTGCGGAGTTGTAGGAATGAAGCCGACGTACGGGCGCGTGTCGCGGTTCGGGCTTGTTGCCTTTGCCTCTTCGCTCGACCAGATCGGCCCGTTTACAAAGGATGTCGAGGACTGTGCGATCCTGATGCGCGAGATCGCCGGCTACGATCCCCGGGAATCAACGTCGGTACCCGGAGAGGTGCCGGATTACCGGAGCTTTCTCGGCCGAGGGATCGAAGGGTGGACCGTGGGAATTCCGCGGGAATACTTCGTTGCGGGCATCGATCCCGAGGTCCTGGAGGCCGTCCGGGGGGCGATCCGCGTCGTCGAGTCGCTCGGGGCCAAGTGCGTTGAAGTGTCGCTGCCCCACACCGAATATTGTCTGGCCGTGTACTATATCATCGCGCCGGCGGAGGCGAGCTCAAACCTCGCCCGTTACGACGGCGTGAAATACGGCTACCGTGCCGAGGGCGCCGCGGATCTTCTGGAGATGTACAAGAAGAGCCGCTCCGAGGGCTTCGGACCGGAGGTGAAGCGCCGGATCATGCTGGGCACCTACGCGCTGTCGTCCGGCTATTACGACGCCTACTACAAAAAGGCCTCACAGGTTCGGGCGCTCATCCGCAGAGACTTTGATGAAGTCTTCCAATCCTGCGATGCGCTTCTCACCCCGACCACGCCGACGCCGGCATTCCGGATCGGCGAGAAGACGGCCGACCCGATGCAGATGTACCTGTCGGATATCTGCACGATCTCCGCGAACATGGCGGGGATTCCGGGCATTTCCGTTCCCTGCGGATATTCGTCCGCGGGCCTGCCCATCGGCGTCCAGTTCCTGGCGGGGCATTTTGAGGAAGGGAAACTGCTGCAGATCGCAGCCGCTTTCGAGAAGGGCGCCGATATCCCCAGGAGGAAACCGAAGCTGTAATGGAATTCGAACCCGTCATCGGCCTCGAAGTGCACGCACAGCTGCTTACGAAGACCAAGATCTTCTGCGGCTGTTCGACGAAATTCGGGGCTCCCCCCAACAGCGCCGCTTGTCCTGTCTGCCTGGGTATGCCCGGCGTCCTGCCGGTCCTCAACAGGAAGGTCGTCGAATTTGCGATCCGGATGGCCATCGCCACGAATTGCCGCGTCAACGCGGAGAACGTCTTTGCGCGCAAGAATTATTTCTATCCCGATCTTCCGAAAGGTTATCAGATTTCCCAGTACACATCGCCTCTCGCGGAAAACGGCCATATCGACGTCGAGCTCAACGGCGGGAAGAAGAGGATCGGCATCATCCGCATCCACATGGAGGAAGACGCGGGGAAACTCTTGCATGACGAGCATAATCCGTGGAGCTACGTCGACCTCAACCGGACCGGCGTTCCCCTGATCGAGATAGTGAGCGCCCCCGACATCCGCGGCGCCGAGGAGGCGTCCGCCTATCTCAAACGCCTGCACGAGATCCTGGTCTACCTCGAAATCTGCGACGGCAACATGGAAGAGGGAAGTTTCCGCTGCGACGCCAACGTCTCACTGCGGCCGCGCGGTCAGGAGGCCTTCGGGACGCGGGCCGAACTCAAGAACATGAACTCCTTCCGCAACGTCCAGCGGGCGCTGGAATACGAGATCAAGCGTCAGCAGTATATCCTGGAGAGCGGCGGCACGATCGTCCAGGAGACGCGATTGTGGGACGACAGCCAGGGTGCGACCTTCTCCATGCGCAGCAAGGAAGAAGCCCACGATTACCGGTATTTCCCGGATCCGGACCTTGTTCCCGTCGCCGTGGACGGAGCATGGGTGGAGGAGATCCGCCGGGACCTCCCGGAGCTTCCCCTGGAGAAACGCGAACGTTTCGTACGCAACTACGCGATTCCGCCCTATGATGCGGGGGTTTTGACCGCCAGCCGTGCACTCGCCGATTATTTTGAAGAGGTGGTCCGGCTGTCCGACCGGCCCAAGGTCGCCGCCAACTGGGTGATGGGCGACATCCTGCGGCTCCTCAACGAAGAGAAGCGCGACATCCGCGATTGTCCGGTAAATCCTGAATCCCTGGCGGAGATGATCCGCCTCATCGAGGACGGGACGATCAGCGGCAAGATGGCCAAGGACGTCGTCGAAGAGATGTACAAGACCGGGAAAAAGCCGAAGGCCATCATCGAGGAAAAAGGCCTCGTCCAGATCACCGACGAGGGCGCGGTCGCCGAAGCGATCCGGAAGGCCATCGCCGCCAACCCGGCCCAACTCGCCCAGTACCGCTCCGGGAAGGACAAGGTGTTCGGCTTCTTCGTCGGCCAGGTCATGAAGGCCACTCAGGGCAAGGCGAACCCCCAGTTGGTCAACGACCTGCTCAAGAAGATGCTGGCCGGCTGAGAATTCCCCGGAAGCACCCGGCCCTGCGGAGGGCAGGACGTCCCCGGCGCCTCCCGGAATATCGCTTGCCGCTGGCGGGCGAAGAGGATAGGATCCCAGTCGGGCGTGACGATGAAACGGAACGATCGATGAGGGGATCGCATGGTCGCCTGGAAAGAAACGAACATTCCATAAGGGTCATGTACCTTCCCATGCAGGGCTTCGGCCGAGCAGGCAATTCCCATCCACTCCAGACTTCCATGACGCTGTGGATCCGTTTTTTCGTGCCGGTTGTCCTTGCGGCGGTCCTGTGCATGCCGCCGCTGTTGCGGGGCGAAGACCGTCCGAACATCCGGATTGCCGTCCTTGCTTTCGATAACGAATCCGTCACCGACCGTGAGCGGTTGGAACCCTTCCGAAGGGGCATCGCCGATGCCCTCGCCACGGAACTGAGCCGGGAGAAGAGGTTTATTCTGGCCGAGCGCACGCGCATCGAGGCGCTCCTTTCCGAACTGAATCTGAGTACATCGGGCCTTGTCGATACGGCCTCCGCGCAGCGTCTCGGCAGGATGCTCGGCGTGCAGGCGCTGGTCCTGGGAAGCTTTTCCGCGGTCGGCCAGATGGTGAGGATCGACGCCCGTTTCGCCGAAGTGGAAACGGGACGTATTTTGGGGGCGGAGGAAGTTTCGGGACAGACGGCGGATTTTTTTGAACTCGAACAGGCGCTTGCCGTCAAGATCGTCGACGGCTTCCGAACGCGATTTCCCGGGCGCGAAGAAAGACCGGGCAAGGAGGGTGCGCGCGGCGCCCGTGCGGGGATGGCCGGGCCGGTCGGCAAGAGGCAGCCGGATCGACTCGCGATCTTTCCCTTCGAGGACTTGGGCGCGCCTTCGGGGCCTGGGAAATGGGGCGAGGAGATTGCTGCCGGTCTGGAGGGGAGACTGTCCGGGAACAGAGAAATTGAGGTCGTCGACCGGAAACGCCTCCGGACGATTCTCGGCGGATTCGCGTCGGGAGCGGTGGGCCGCCCTGACGAAGGGGCGTATCTGAAGGCCGGGGGCATCGTCGGAGCGGACATCCTGGTTTTGGGATCTTTTCTTGTGTTTGACGGCCGGATCAAGATCCATGGCCGTTTGGTGAAAACGGAAACCGGCGAGGTCATTGCAGCCGTCCGTACAGGAGGCAAGGTCGGCGAGAGATCAAAGCTGACGGAGCGTTTGGGGGAAAAGATGCTCAGCGCGAGCTTGAAATAGGGGATCTGCAGAGGAGGAAGAAGTATGACAAGGAAAGTCCTATGGTATATCGGGTTGGTATTTCTGGCCGTCGCGTTTCTTGCCGGTTGCCAGACGATGTTGACCCACGTGAAGGCGACGAAGGCCATGCACGAGGGCCGCTATGACGAATCCATCTCCCTCTACAAGGAGGTGTTGAAGAAGAACGAGAACAACGCGGAGGCCCTGAAGGGACTCGGCGAGACCTACCTGCGCATGAAAAAGGGGCCAGAGGCCGCGGCGACGCTGGAGAAGGCCCACCGTCTTGATCCGGAGGACAAGGTGGCGGGCATCAATCTCGGACTGGCCTACAGCCTGAGTGAGGAATACGACAAGGCCCTGCAGGTTTGGCGCCCTTATGTGGAAAAAGAACCGGACAGCAATCTCTCCGTTGTGATCCGCAAGCAGATGACGCTGGCTCTGTACAAGGATGCGGCCAAGAAGGCGAAGGCGGCGGTGAAGCAAGAGGCCGCTCTGCAGGCCGCCCCCGGCGAACCTCATGCCCTTGCCGTGACCTATTTCGGCGACAAGGGGTTGGCCGCGCAGTCCAGGCCGCTGCAGAAGGCCATGGCGGCGATGCTCATCACGGACCTGAGCAAGGCGAAATCCCTGAAGGTCGTGGAGCGCATCAGGCTGCAGAAGCTTCTGGAGGAACTCCAACTCGGCACGAGCGGACTCTTGGAAGACAAGACGGCGCCGCGGCTGGGCCGCCTTCTGGGCGCAGGCAAGATCGTGACGGGCAATATGATCGGTTCCGGCGGAGACAGGCTGGACGTCAAGGGCCTGCTGACCAACGTGCCGACGGGAGGGGAAGTCGGCAGGCAGGATGCCAGCGGCTTGGTCAACGAATTCTTCAAGATCGAAAAGGCGATCGCTTTTGGAATCCTGAAGGATATGGGGGTTCAGCTCTCCAAGGAAGAAGAGGCGACGATCGGACGCTACGCGACGCAGTCCTATCCGGGACTTCTGTACTACGGGGAAGGCCTCGATGCGCAGGACCGCGGTGAATGGGACAAGGCGGTCGCAATCTTTCAGAAGTGCCTGAAGGAAGATCCGACCGGGCCCTGCGTCGCCGCCCTGCAGGAAGCGCCCTCCAGCGGCGACGCCGAGGCGTCGGTCGATGCCGCCGCCATGGGGGTCGCCGCAAGCGTCGCGGCGGCTGCCGACACATCCGCCTCATCGGCAGCGGATTCCGGTGGTGGTGGCGGCGGCGGAGGTGGTGGACACTAACGGCACGGCCGAGACCCGCCGTGAGCGGGTCAAGTTTCATGCAGAAAGCGATCTTTTTCAAACAAGGATAGGATGAGCGAATGGAGATCCGTCCCATTATCTGGCGTGACGGCGCAGTCGTTCTGCTGGATCAGAATGCCTTGCCGCTTCAGGAACGGGAGTTCCTCTGCCGGGAATACGGCGAGGTCGTCGCCGCCATCAAGGATCTGACGGTCCGGGGGGCGCCGGCGATCGGCATCGCGGCGGCTTTCGGCATCGCCCTGGGGATGCGTCGGCTCGGCGCCCTGCGGCCGGGGAGGGCCCGCATCGAGTTTCAGGAGATCTGCGGGGATTTTGCGCGGAGCCGCCCCACGGCGCGGAACCTCTTCTGGGCCATCGAGCGGATGGGCCGCCGCTTCGACGCCGCCTGCGCGGAGGGGACGGCCGGCGTCGGCGATGCGCTGCTGGCCGAGGCCCGGGCGATCCTGGAAGAAGATGTGGCGGCGAACCGGCGCTTGGGGCGGTTCGGCAGCCCCTTCCTGCGGGACGGCGATGCGATCCTCACCCACTGCAATGCGGGGGCGCTTGCCACCGGGGGCTACGGAACGGCGCTCGGGGTGATCCGCGCCGCGCACGAAGAGGGGAAACGGATTTCCGTCTTTGTCGACGAGACGCGGCCGGTCCTGCAGGGTGCTCGTCTCACCGCCTGGGAGCTCCGCAAGGAGGGCATCCCCTTTACGCTCATCGCCGACAACATGGCCGGAACCCTGATGAAGCAGGGCAGGATTCAGCTCGTGATCGTGGGGGCCGACAGGATTGCGGCCAATGGAGATACCGCGAACAAGATTGGCACCTATCCGCTCGCCGTCCTGGCCCGCGCCCACGGCATTCCGTTCTACGTCGCCGCCCCCCGTTCTACGATCGACCTTTCCCTCGGTTCGGGCGACGAAATCCCCATCGAAGAACGCAATCCGGAAGAGATCCTTTCCCTCCGCGGCGCGCGCATCGCCGAGGAGGGCATCGACGTCTACAACCCCGCCTTCGATGTCACTCCGGCCTCGCTGGTAACGGCTTTCATCACGGAGGCGGGGGTTGCTCGGCCGCCCCTCGATTCCGCTCTGCGCGAGCTCTGCAGCCGAGGGCTTTCCCGATGACTCAGGCGATCCTCGACATCAGGGGATTGAAGACGCACTTCTTCACGAACAAGGGCGTCGTCAAGGCGGTGGACGGCGTCGATATCGCCGTCCGCGAAGGCGAAACGATGTGCCTGGTCGGAGAATCCGGATGCGGCAAATCGATGACGGCCCTGTCGATCATGCGGCTCGTGCCCGAGCCCCAGGGGCGCATCGTCGAGGGCTCGATTCTATTTGAAGGAAAGGACCTCGTTGCGGCGACGGAGGCGGAGATGCGGGAGATACGGGGGAACCGGATCTCCATGGTCTTTCAGGAGCCGATGACGTCGCTCAACCCGGTGCTGAAGATCGGCGAGCAGATTGCCGAAGCGGTGGAACTGCACCAGGGCCTGCGGGGCTCGGAGGCCTGGAAGCTGGCCGGCGAGATGCTCCGGCTGGTCGGCATCCCGGCGCCGGAAACCCGCGTGAACGAGTATCCCCACCAGATGAGCGGCGGGATGCGCCAGCGCGTGATGATCGCGATGGCCCTGTCGTGCCGCCCGAGGCTCCTGATCGCCGATGAGCCGACGACGGCGCTGGATGTCACCATCCAGGCCCAGATCCTGGACCTCATCAGCCGTCTCAAGGAGCAGATCGGGTCGGCGGTCCTGCTCATCACGCACAACCTGGGCGTCGTCGCAGAAGTGGGCCAGTCCGTCGCGGTCATGTACGCCGGGCGCATCGTCGAGTATGCCGACGTCGTCAGGCTGTTCAACAACCACAGGCATCCCTACACGGCCGGTCTCTTCGCCTCTCTCCCGCGGGCGTGCGTCGACGGGACGAAGGGACGGCTGCAGACGATCCGGGGTGTTGTGCCGGATCTTCTGGCCCTGCCGCAGGGATGCAGCTTCGCGGACCGCTGCCCGGAGGTCTTTGCGAAGTGCCGCGAACAGATGCCGGATTTGGTGGAAGTCGAGGCGGGGCACTGGGTGAGGTGCTGGCTCTACGCGTGACGGACGCGAAAAGGCCCGTGTGCCTCTCTGCGTTTCGCCCTCCCCTGGTCGGTTCGCGGCAGGCGCGGTCCCCGTCACGGGGAGCGGCGTCATGTCGAGCCTGTCGAAGCACGGGAACGGGCATGTGCATTTCGGAAGCCGTGTCAGGCTGTCGCAGTGTGAAGGTGTATGATGAGTGACGAGTTCGTTTCCATCCGCGGCTTGAAGAAACACTACCCCGTCCGGCGGGGGTTTTTTCGTCGCAGGACGGCAGCGGTAAAGGCCGTCGACGGCGTGGATCTTTCCATCGGCCGGGGGGAAACCCTCGGCCTCGTCGGCGAATCCGGCTGCGGCAAGTCCACCCTGGGAAGGCTTCTCCTGCGACTCGAAGAACCCAACGAGGGGAGCATCCGCGTCGAGGGGACGGACATCTCCGCATTGAAGGCCGGCGAATTGCAGAAGCTGCGGCGGAATATCCAGATCATCTTCCAGGATCCCTATTCTTCCCTGAATCCCCGCAAACGCGTGGATTCGATCGTCGGCGAGCCGCTGGCCATCCATGAAATCGTTTCCGGGAAAGAGAGGGAGGAACGGGTCGTCGAGCTGCTGGAAACCGTCGGGCTTCGTCCCGAACAGCGCTTCCTGTATCCGCACCAGTTCAGCGGCGGACAACGCCAGCGGATCGGGATCGCCCGCGCCCTGGCCCTGAATCCTCGTCTTGTCGTCGCCGATGAGCCGGTATCGAGCCTCGACGTGTCCATCCAGGCGCAGATCGTGAATCTCCTCCAGGATCTCCAGGCGCAGATGGGGCTGACCTATCTCTTCATCTCGCACGATCTGAATCTCATCGAGCACATATCCGATCGCGTGGCCGTGATGTACCTGGGGAAGATCATGGAAATCGCCCGGAGCGAGGTCCTCTGCCGCCAGCCCGTGCATCCCTATTCGGAGGCCCTTCTTTCCGCACTGCCGAGCCTGGATCCTCAGTCGAAACGTCAGCGCATCCTGCTCAAGGGCGACGTGCCGAGCCCGATCGACCCGCCCTCCGGGTGCCGGTTCCACACGCGCTGCCCGCTGCGGATCGACATTTGCGACAAGGAGGAGCCGCCGCTTTCGGAGCGGCCAAACGGCTCCCGGGTGGCCTGTCATGTCCGCTGAGGCAGGGCGCCTGCGACCCGGGAAGGCCCCGGGCGGCCTTCTTCTCTTCGATTTCGACGGCGTCCTCGTCGAATCGCTCGACGTCTACGAGCGCGTCGTGAAGAAGGCACTCGCGCGGATCGGAAGCCCGATCGTGGAGAGCCGCGAAGACTTTCTTGCCCTCTTCGACGGGAATTTCTACGAGTCCCTGGCGCAAAAGGGCGTTGATGTGCAGGTCCTGGCGCGGGCGATCCGAATGACGCCCGAAGACCACGCGCAGATCCGTGCGCACGCGGCGATGACGCCGGTGCTGCAGGCGCTGCACGAAAGGCGCGAGCTGGCCGTTCTGTCTTCCAACGCCGCCCGGACGATTGAGAAGGCGCTGGCGCGTTTCGGCTGGGACGGGTGTTTCGATCGGGTCCTCGGGTCCGAGGCGGGCTTCAGCAAGACTGAGAAATTCGGGCGGGCGCTGGCGCTCTACGAAGTGAAGCCGGAAGAGGTGTATTACGTGTGCGATACGGTCGGCGACATCCGCGAGGCCCGGGACGCCGGCATCCGCACCGTCGCCGTCACTTGGGGATGGCACTCCCGCGAACGCCTCGCCGCGGCGCATCCCGACCGGTTGATCGATGTTCCGGAGAAGCTCCTCGCGCTGTAAAATCCGATGGCGGGCACGTACTTCCGGACGGCGATGCCGCCGGCTTCACCCTCCGGTCGTTCACAGGTCGTAGAGGGTTTCGTCGATGCGGGGCTTGGCGTGCCTGCGGCGGGCGCCCTTCCCCTTCCCTTCCAGCATAAAGGGCTCTTCCCCCTCCAGCAGATCTCCCATCTCGGCCTCGATCTTTTCGGGGTCTTCGCCCTTCTCCATGCGGTGCAGCGCCTCTTCCATCCCCGGGCCCAGTTTCATGCCCGTCATGTCGGTGAGTTTGCGCATGAGACCAGCCGCCTGGCGGGGATTCTCCTCGTCCATGTGTTCCGCTTCGGAGGCCAGCATGGACATGGCCCTTTCCATTCGGGCTTCGTCGAAAGGCGGGAGGCCGTCTCCCGCAGCCGCCTCCGCGTCCGCTTTCCCCCCCTTGACCCGGGCGAAGATCGACATCCGGCGCTCGAGATCCACCTTCTTGCAGCGCGGACATTTGGGGATCCTGGAGGTGTTGACCGTCTTGGAAAAGAAGCTGAAGACGGTGTTGCAGCGGTGGCAGTAGAATTCGTAGATCGGCATGGTCTTTCTCCCGGACGGACATTTTGCGTACGGTCCCTTCCGAGGTTGGGCCTTCACCGGATGAGCGGACGGCCATTGCGCGGAGGGACAAAAAAGTCAGCCCTAGTTTAGTCATGTCTCCATGAAAATCAAGAGGCGGAGCGGCCTCGCTGCCGCGTCACCCCGGATCCTGCCGAGGATCTGAGGTCGTCCGGGATCGGCCCTTAGCGACTCATCTTCTCCAGGGTTTCCCCTTCGAGTTCACGGGCGAAGACCGGGGTATCTGGCGACCGCGGCGCAGATGCCGGACGTCGAGTCCCGAGAGCAGCGTTGCGAAGGGCTTGGGGGCGATGAAGTGGACGGGGAAGACGATCAGGAAGACCCGCTTCCCCGGATTATGCCTGCTTCCGCAGGGCATCGAGTTTTCGTTCGATGAGAGCCAGAACCTCGTCGACGGTTTCCGCCGCCGTAAAATCGATGGGGCCCTCGCTTGCAAAGGGCGGGCAATGCAGGCCGATCACCGGAGTTCCGGTCCGGACGGCGATGGCGATTTCCGAAAGGGTCCCCAGTCCTCCCGAGAGCGCGACCAGGACGTGGGGCGTTTTGGCGTTGATGACGTTGCGGGCTTCCCTCATGCCCGTGAAGACCGGGATGTCGACGAACTCGTTGGGATAACCCGGCACGAGCGTTCTGCGGTCGTTGGGGAGGATGCCCATCACGAGCCCTCCCTCCCGCCATGCCCCCTCCGAGGCCGCCTTCATTAAGCCTGTTCCGCCGCCGGTCAGGAGGACGTAGCCGCGGCGGGCGATCTCCCTCCCCAGCCGGCGGGCCTCTTCGGCGAGGCGATGCCCTTCTTCATGGCTGCCCATCACGCCGATGACGACCGGCGGCCTGCGGATACGAATCCAGTTTTCCATCTGTCTGATCATCTCATTTCCAGGAGTTTTCCAGAAGCGAAAGGTATCAGATCGGGCGGGTGTCGTCCAAGAAAAAAGCGACCCTGCAGGAACAGAAAAGCCCGGGACGCTTAGGTCCCGGGCCGTACAGAATGACATGGGAAAACGCAGGATTCCCGAAGGAATCCTATGCAAGCGGTTCGCCGCAGCGATCGGAGATCCACTTGGCGATCGGCTTGGCATGCTCGTGGCTGTAGTAGGGGGGAGCCTTCTTGGCTGAATCGATATCCTTGCCCAGCCTCAAGACGAACTTCTTGCCGGCCTCGGGGTTCAGTTCGACAACGACATAGTCTTCCCCGAAGGTCTTGGGCGTTTTGAATGTCAGAAGGTCTCCTTTTTGAAATTTTTCCATCATGTCGATGATTTCTTGCCTGCTCGTCATGAATATCCCCCCTTGATCGTATTTTTGACGTGAAATTGTCCCCGGCGGACGCCGTCGGACGAAGCGCGGTCTATGGTCCTCGTCCGGTCCCGCCGTCGTAGCCGATCCATAGCCCCGGCAAGGGAATCCTTGCCAACGTATCGGCCGGTAAACTATCATGTTCCGAACGATTGTCAACACCTTTTTCCCCGCTCCGGAGGGATGCAGGCGTGTCGAGAGCCATGCCTGCTGTGCGTGGGAATTCTTTTCCGTTTTGCCGCAAGTGTCCAGACGGCAGATGCGGCGGCAGAAGAAGCATTCCTGGTCCGCCTGCCGGCGAATCGCGCGACCGGCCATGCGGCTCGGGAATTCTTCTTGACATCGGGGCGATGTTTTACTATTTACAGACCGACCGGTCTGTCTATATTTATCACCGAGCAGGAAAACATTCATGAACAACGAAACAAGAAAGAACAATTCCCGCGAGAAGATCGTCAGCGAATCGCTGAAGCTCTTTTCCCTCAAGGGATTCAACAACACCTCGATCAGTGACATCCTGAAGGCGACGAATATGTCCAAGGGAGGGTTCTACAATCACTTCAAGAGCAAGGAAGAACTCTTTACCGCCGTGTTGAGCGAAGCCCGGAGGGTCTGGCGGATGCAGAATCTGGCCGGCGTGGACAAGGCGGATCGGCAAATCGACAGGCTCAAGAAGATTCTCGTAAATTTTCGGGACCGCTACCTCAAGGATGCCGTGCACTTTCCAGGAGGTTGCGTATTTATTACTCTGTCCGTTGAGCTGGACGATCAGATGCCCCATCTGAGTTCCCAGTTGAGCGACGGCTTTCAAAGGACGAAGGCCCTGCTCAGGGGATACCTGGACCGGGCCAGGGAAAAAGGGGAAATTCGAGCAGACGTCTCTACGAGCGACGTTTCTGAGATCCTCTTTTCCGGCATCCTGGGGGCGTCGGTTGTCTACGGCATGGACAAATCGGACCGTCAACTGGGCAGGAGCATCAAGGCACTCATCAGCTATTTGGAAAGCATCGAAAGCAGGGCGTGACGGCCTGGCTGGGCGCCAGGCAAGGTGAGAAGTCGGGACGTCGCGTCGGATATTTTACGGCAGCAAACAGGGCGACCGGTCGGTTTGGTGATGGGCCGGTAGGATCAGGGAGGCATTTTTATGGATTTCAAATTTTCAGATCGAGAGAATTTGATGCGCAAGGTGGCGAGGGAGTTCGCGGAAAGCGAGATCGAGCCGAAGGTGGATGCGATGGAACAGACGGGAGAATTTCCCGTCGAGCTTCTCAAGACGATGGCCCGGATCGGTATCACGGGGATCATCACGCCGGAAGCGTACGGCGGCGTGGGGATGGGCTACCTGGCGAGGATGATCGTTCTGGAGGAACTGGGCCGGGTCTGCGCCGCGATTCCGATGGGCATGCAGGTCCATCACATGGCCTGTGCGGCGATCGATGATTTTGGGACGGATGAGCAGAAGAAGAAATACCTTGTTCCCCTGGCGCAGGGCGAGACGATGGGCTGCGTGGCGGTGACCGACCCTTCGGGAGGATCGGATCTGATCGGCATGCAGACGCATGCCGAACTCAAGGGAGACAAGTGGATTCTGAACGGGCGCAAATGCTTCATCACCAATTCACACACCTCGGATTTCTGGATCGTCATCGCCAAGACCGGCGAAGGGTCGAAGGGGCTCAGTGCGTTCATCGTCCGCAAGGATTTTCCGGGGGCGAAGGTGGGGCGGAAGGAGCACAAGATGGGCCTGCGCGGGGCGAACACGGGGGAACTGATCTTCGATGACTGCGAGGTTCCGAACAACCACCTGCTGGGCGCCGCCGGGGCCGGCTTCCTGGTCGGCCTGAAGACCATCAGCGAGACGGGGCGGCCGGGCATGGCCGCGGTGTCGCTCGGGATTCTGAATGCCTGCCTGGAGGAAGCGGCGAAATTCGCCTCCGAGCGCGTCCTTTACGGCAAGCCGATCAGCGCGCTCCAGGCGATCCAGTTCTATCTCGCGGAAATCTATACCGACCTGGATATCTGCAAGCTGCTCTGCTACCGGGTGAGCTGGATGAAGGATCAGGGGATGAAGTGCGATACCGAGACGGCGATGGCCAAATACTACACCTGCGACCGGGCGCTCTACTGTGCCAAGAAGGCGATCGAGATCCACGGCTCCTATGGCATCATGAAGGAATACAAGGTTCAGCGCCTGCTGCGGGACGCCATGGTAACGATCCCCGCGGGCGGGACGGCGGAAGTGGCAAAGGCCGGCATCGCGCGGGCCGTCCTGGCGCCGTACAAGAAATAGCGTTCCGGGAAACGCCGAACAAAGAGAGAGGCCTCAGCAGATATGAAGCGGATCGTTGTATGCCTCAAGCCCGTGCCGGACCCGAAGGAATGGCACAAGCTTTCACTCAATCCGGTCACCAAGACCCTTGTCCGGGAGGGCATTTCCAGCGTCATCAATCCGCTGGATAAGCATGCCCTGGAGGCGGCCCTGGTGCTGAAGGACGCCACCGGCGCGGAAGTGGTGCTCGTTTCGATGGCGCCCCCCAACGCGCGGGCGCTGTTGCTGGAGGGCCTCGCCATGGGGGCGGACCGGGCCTGCCTTCTTTCCGATCGCGCCTTTGCCGGATCGGACTCGCTGGCAACGGCGAGGATCCTCGCGGCGGGCGTGCGGCGTATCGGTCTATTCGATGTCATCCTGTGCGGCAATTCGACGCTGGACGGATCGACAGCCCAGGTGCCCTCGCAACTGGCGCAGCTTCTGGGCGTTCCGAATGTGATGCACGTGGAGAACCTGGAATACGTCCCCGCGGGACCGCTCCGGCTTGTGCAGGCCATCGAGCGCGGCAAGGTGTATCTGGAAGGGGCGCCCCCGATCCTGCTGTCCGTGACGAAGCATGTCAACAAGCCCAGATTCTGCTCGTTCCTGGAATTGCTGAAGGCGGAGCAGAAGGAGATTGCGGTCTGGACGAACGCCGAACTGGCGATGGATGAATCACAAATCGGACTCGCCGGTTCGCCGACCGCCATGGCCGATCTCTTTGTTCGAGAGAAACGGCGGTCGGGGGCCAGGCTGACTGGTGAACCGGAAACCATCGTTCCGGCCATTCTGGACACGCTTCATCGGCTCGGAGCGCTGTAAGGCCGAAGGCCCGGCGGCGAGGCAACGGCGGGCAGGACTCGAATGTCCAGATGGGATGAATTGATGAACCAGAAAACAGAGAAGAAACCTTCC